>NZ_JAGPXU010000002.1:0-675641 GCF_018070385.1 Micromonospora sp. C97 | reverse complement strand
GAGTTACGGCGGTCATGGCGGAGGGGAAACGCCCGGTTACATTCCGAACCCGGAAGCTAAGCCCTCCAGCGCCGATGGTACTGCACTCGTGAGGGTGTGGGAGAGTAGGACGCCGCCGGACAATCTTTCAGAAAAGGCCACCCCTCACGGGGTGGCCTTTTCTGCGTCTCAGCCGCCAACGGGAACGGGTGGACCGTCCTTGAGCGTCACGGTCGCGCTCGATCCAGGATGTAGTGGCTTTGGTGGTGTGCGGGCACCACGACAACCAGGATATTGCGCGATCTTGCGTCCGCCCCTGGGCCGGGTGCCCACGGATAGGCTCGGTCTGTGGACGAGGTCCTGATATTCGTGGTGTTCGCGGGCTGCGTGGCCGCGGTCCTGAGCACCCTGTGGTGGCTCGCATCCCGGGTCCGTCGTCGTGGCATTGGGGGCGAGGTCATGGGCCCGTTCGAGGAGATGTGGCACCCGGCGGCGCACCGCTTCCGGGCCGAGATCCGGGTGCAGGAGAGCCGCACGGTGCCGATGCCGCCACAGGGTGGGAGGCGCGATGGGGCCCGGCGGCAACGCCGCCGAGCTGACCCACACCTGTGACTTCAGGAAAAAGGCCGACCTGGAAGTGGACCTCAGGACGTCTTCGGGCCGCAGACGTAACGGGGTTCCGCGTCGTAGCGCCAGGTGAACTTCTCCCGCTTGACCACCACGCCGCCCTTCTTGATGACCCGGAAGGCGTCCTGGGTGAAGCCGTTGATGCCGTTGGTCTCGATGCACGAGGGCCCGGGGGTCAGGTGGATCTGCTTCGGCGTCGTGATGTTGCGGCGCGGGCCGTACTCCGTCTTCACACTGTCGTAGATCTTCGTGCTCCAGATCGACACGGTGACCGAGCTGGACGTGTACGACGTGTCGATGAGGACGCCGTACTCGGTGTTGTTGCGGAACTTGAAGTCCAGGTTGGGCCAGAAGATGGTCGACTCGATGACCGCCGGGTACCTGTCGAACCAGTACGAGTGCGGCTTGTGCTCGACGTCCTCCAAGCCGGCGTAGTAGGTCGCGTTGAACAGCGTGGTGGTGAACTGCGAGGTGCCACCACCGACCCCCGGCACCAACTTGCCGTCGAGGATGACCGGTGCGTCCCGGTAGCCCTGCGCGTAGCCGCGTTCCCCGGTGTGACCGTTGAGCGAGAACGTCTTCCCGGGCAGCACGACGGTGCCGTCCACCTTCTTCGCGATCGTGGCGATGTTCTGGCTGCGCGACGAGGCCATGCCGCCGGTGAACCGGGTGGTGAAGGTGGAGACCCGCTCCTTGATGCCCAGGCCGGCGAGCTTCTCCGCGGTCAGCTGCGGCGGCGTCGGCTTCAGCTCTCCGGTCACCTCGCGACCGTCTGCCTTTGGCAGCACGGCGAGCAGGTCCCGACTGAGCGCCGCCGTGTCCAGCTGCTGCCCGGACTGTCCGTCCTTCACGGTGGGCCGGCCGCCGGCAATCGTCATCGTGGCGTCCTTCGGCGGCACCTCGATGGCGGCCAACTTCTCGCCGAGCGCGGTGCGCAGGCGCTTGACGTCCACCGTGGGGGTCAGCTTGCCGGTCTTGTCGGCGTTGAACCGCAGGCTCTTCGCGATGGCGGCGGGCGGGACCGTCACCGAGCCCTTGCTGGTGCGCAGGGTGACCGGTGCGGCCACCGCAGGCTTCGCCAGCTCGTTGACCAGCCGATCCAACTCCTCCGGGGTGGTGGCCGGGTGGGTCTCCACCAGGGGCACGGTGACCGGCTCGCCGGCCAGCCAGCCGGCGCGGACCACCTCGGCGGAGCGTTCCGGGTTCAAGGCCAGCCCGGGCTTGGGCTGCACCACCTTCGGGGTGGTGCCCTGATAGGTGATCGCCGGCATCGTCATCCCCTGGGCCTGGTCGCCGAGCACCTTGCGGAGCGCGTCGTCCAACCGGCCCACGTCGACCGTCACCACCGGCTCGACGGTGCGGGAGCCGACCAGCCGGCTGACCGGGTGCGCGTCGGCCTCAGCCGCCGCCGCGACGGTCGCCGGCACGTCGACGGCCAGCCCCACGTCGGCCGGTTTGATCTCGGCGGTACGCCCGTCGACGGTCACCTTCAGCGGTGTGGCCAGCGTCGCCGCCCGCCGGTCCAGCTCCGCCCGCAACTCCCGGTCGGCGTCCGCGCGGCTCCGGCCGCCCAGTTCGGTGCCGAGCACGCTGGTGCCACGGGGAACGTCACCGGCGTACGCCCAGGCGCCGGCGCCCGCCACGGCGGCGAGGACACCACCGGTGATGCCGGCGGCGAGCAGCATCCGCACCCGGCGTGACCGGCGCGGGCCGTTGTCGGGTTCGCCGGGAGCGGCTGTCGTGACCGGCTCAGGTCCATCGTCCGGCCAGGTGACGGCGGTGACCTGCACGGTGGGCCGGTCGTCGACAGGTGGACTGCTTTCGCCGTACAGCGTCACTGCAACCTCGATCGCCAGGGTGCCGCGGGAGGTCCTTCCCTCCCGGAGCCACCTACGGTAACGAATGCCCAGCCGTCCTCGTGGCTGCGCCCACCAGGCGCTGCCACCGCGTGTCGTACGGCGTGTCGCACCGAGCCGGGGGCGGTGCCGGGGGCGGATCACCGACGTGGCACGGTGACCGGGTGGGCACTGCGGAGCGGGTGTTGGCGTACGGGGGCGGCTGGCTGGACCGGGCAGGCCCGTTGCGCACCGATCCGACGCGGTTGAGCGAGCTGTTCGCCGAGCCGACCACGGTGCTGCTGGCCATATGGCGGGACCGCTGTCTCGTCGACGGCGACGGGCCGGTTCGGCTCAGCGCGGAGCGCGCGGCGCTGGTCCGATCCGCCGCCGCCGAGACCGTCTTCCTGGGGCTGGACGCGGAGACCGCCGTGTTCGCCGCAGACCTCTCCGACCTGCCCGAGCGGTCCGCCGTCGAACTGGCCGGTGCGGTGCGGTCCGTCGACGTGCGGGCCCTGGTCGGGCGACTCGAACCCGGTCACGCGGCCGTCCAGGCGTACGCCAGGGGTTTGTTGCACTGGCACCGGCAGCAGCGATTCTGCGGGACGTGCGGCGCGGCGGCCGTCACCGGCGGCGGCGGGCACCTGCGGACCTGCACCGGCGCGGAGTGCGGGCGTCTGCTGTTTCCCCGGATCGAGCCGGCGATCATCGTGTTGGTCGAGGCACCCGGTCCGCCCGGGCGGTGTCTGCTGGCCCGGCACGCGGGCGCGGCCGAGGACGCGTACTCGACGCTCGCCGGTTTCGTCGAGGTCGGCGAGAGCCTGGAGGACGCGGTCCGTCGGGAGATGGCCGAGGAGGCGGGCGTGACCGTCACCGACGTGACCTACCAGGGGTCGCAGGCGTGGCCGTTCCCCGCCGGCCTGATGGTGGGCTTCCGGGCCACCGCCACGTCCGACGAGGTACGCGTCGACGGCGAGGAACTGCTGGAGGCGCGCTGGTTCACGCGGGCGGAGCTGCGGGACCGGGTGGCCTCGGGTCGTCAGCTCGGTCGGGTGGACGCGATCGACCACCGCCTCCTGGCGGACTGGCTCGCGGAGGGTTAGTCGGGCTCGCCCACCGGTGCCCGGGCTGGCCGACGGGCCGCCACCGCCATGATGGCGGTGACGACGACAGCCGTGCCCAGGGCGGCGAGAAGGAGACCGGGGACGGTGTGCGGCCGCAGCGTCGCGGTGACGGCCACCAGGCCGGCAATGCCCACCCACAACGGCGTCGCCGCCCACCGCGTGCCGGCCGCGAGCCGGTCGTTGAGCAGCACGAACGTCACCGCGTAGAGGGCGCCGACCGCCGCGAAGAGGGGCGCGTACCGGCCGAGGTGGTCGTAGTCGGGCCCACCGGCGAGGCGGAAGGCGAGCCCTCCGGCGAGCGCCGAGGCGAGCACCAGGACCAGGCCGCATCCGCCGGTCACCGCGAGCGCAACCGTTCGGCTGCGCCGGTCACCGCGAGCCAGCCGCGGTAGGGCGAGGACGGCGGCGACCTGCGGCGCCCAGAGCGCGCCCTTGCTCAGCACGGTGCCGACCGAGTACGCCCCGGCATCCGACGGGGGCAGCAGTTGCCGGGCCAGCAGCAGATCGGCGTAGGAGACGACGAGCATCGCCAGCGTCGCACCGCAGCCGGCGACAATCTGAGCGACGGCCAGCCGTGGGACGTCGGACTGTCGTCCGGGCTCGCGGGCGAGTCGGGCCAGCACCGGCGGGGCGAGCGCGGCGGTCAGCGCGCCGGCCGCCAGCGCGCCGGTCGGTCCCGCGCCGAGCAGCAGTCCGGCGATCACGCCGCCGTAGCGGCCGGCGGCGAGCACTGCCATCCCGATGGCGAGTCGTACGAAGCGCTGGCCACCCTGCAACTCGCCGAGGGACCGGGAGGAGAGCACGATCGCCGCTGTGCTGACCGCCAGCAGTGCGGGCATCTCGACCGGGAGGTCCAGGGCGGTGACCAGCAGTGGCGTCGCCGCGATGAGGGCCCCCGCGCAGACGGCAGCGGTGATCGCGGTGAGCCGTCGAGTGTCGGAGGACCCGTGTCGGGCGTGGTGCACGGCGACGGCCAGTTGCAGACCGAGCCCGGGCACACCGGCGATGGCCACCAGACCGAGGGCGGCGGCGAGCGCGCTGAGGTCGGCCGGGTCGAGCCGCCGGGCGGCCAGCACCGGCACCACGTACGCCAGGCCGTTGACGAGTACGCCGGCCACCGTGACGCTGATCCCGGCCGCACCGAGACCGTTGTTCCGTCGGCCCGGCTCCTCCGTCTCCGCCGTCCGCTCTGTCGCCTTCGGACGGACGGGTCGCCGAAGGCTCACGTGATCTCCGAGAAGGTCGGACGCTGCCCGTCGGCCGGGCCGGTCGCCTGGTCCGGGCCGGTCGCCGGGTCGGGCTCGGCCGCGTCGGGCTCGGTCTGGTCGGGCTCGGTCTGGTCGGGCTTCGCCGCGTCCGGTTTCGACTCCTCCGCGACCAGCGCAGTCGCCGCAACGGCCGAGGTCACGGCGGTCGGCGTGGTCCGGCGTACGGGTCGTCGGCGGGCGGCGGTGGAGAGCCAGAGAGCACCCAGGGCGACGACGGTCGTGAGTTGCAGCAGGGCGTCGGTGTCGCGTTGCGTCGAATTCAGGTAGAGCCACCCGGCGAGCACCAGGAGCGCTCCCGGCAGCCAGGTCTCCACGGCCCGGCTGATCGTCCTGGCCCGACGTGGGTCAGCCGACCAGGGCAGGCGGCGTGGCCCGGGCACCGCCAGCATGAATCCGGCGGCGACCAGCAGGCCGCCGATGAGGCCGCTCCACAGCACCAACGCGCCGGCCCCGACCGCCAGCAGTGGCAGTGAGCGGGTGACCCGGCGTCTGCCACGCGGTAGGGCGCTCGTCGAGGTTCGCCCGGTGGGCTGGCGGGCGGGCAGCACCGCGAGGAGGACCACCGCCGCCAGCAGGACGCCGCCGAGCAGAAGGCCCGCCCGGTACGTCGTGTCCGGGGCGAAGCGGAGTACCACCTCCCCGGAGGTGCCAGCGGGAAGAATCCAGCCCTGCTGCCATCCGTCCACCACCAGCGGCTTCAGCGTCCGCCCGCCGATGGTCGCCTCCCAGCCGGTGTTGGTGTTCTCCCGAACGGCGAGTACGCGGTCGACGGGGTGGTCGGCCACCCGTACCCGCCGCTCGGTGGCCGTCCAGGAGCCGACCTCGATGGCGCTGGCGACCGCCGCAGGGGTCGGCGTGGGCGTACGCGGCACCAGGGCGACCCGAGTGGGCGAGGCGAGCTTGCTCGGTGTGGTCACGATGCGGTGCTCCCCGCGGCCCAGGTCGAGCTGTCGGGGCGTGTCCCGCCCGCACGGTGTCACCGCCATCTCGCGCAGTTCCAGCAGGTCGCGGAGTGTCCCGCGGAGCGTGGTGGTCACCCGGGACGCGCCGATCCGCAGCGTCGGACCCGACCCGCAGGCCAGCGTCACTGGTGCGTCGGGGCGCGGTTTGACCGTTGACGCTCCGGGCAGCACTGTCACCTCGCCGACCGCGACGGGCAGCTTCTCCGGCAACCGCAGCTTGTACGGGTCCGTGCTGGTGGCGGCCGGCTTGTCGAGGAACTGGATGGTGATCTCGTCGGTCCGCATCGGCGGGTCCAGGCGAAGGAGCCCGTCGTCGCCGAGCAGGCTGCTTCGGAAACCGTCGTCACCGACCACCCGCACACTGCCGAGGCGGGTGGCGGCCGCCTCGTCGTCCACGGAGAACCGGAGTCCGGTGATGGTCTGCGGCTTGAGCCACTTGAGGCGCAGGATCGGTGCCTCGTCGCTGACCGCCGGTGACCAACTGGTGGTCGGGTCCCCGTCGAGTGCCGCGCCGGCCCGACCTGTCGGGTCGGGAACGGCCGTCGAGGAGGCGCTGACCTGCGCCGCGAGGCGCAGTGGCTGTGCGTCGGCCACCAGCTTGTCGAGAGTGTTGTCCAGGTCCGGGCCGGCCGTCGGCCGCGCCCACAGCTTGGCCTCGTAAGCCCCGGCGGCGGGCAGGGTGAGGGTCCGGTCGATGCTGGAGGCGTCCTCGGAACCGCGGACGGCGTCGGTGGAACAGTGGGGGTGGCCGTCGACGGTGAAGCAGGCCGGGGTGGTGGGCGGCGCCGACACGACGACGGTCGCCGGCCGGTCGGTGGCCGGTGCGGCGGGAAGGACAAGGGTCCGGCTCGTCTGGACGCCGGGAATCGTGATCTCGGCGAGGCCGACCGACCCGTTGCCGAACGAGCGGAGGTCGTACGCGTCGTCGATCGAGATCTTGACCGTGCGGGTGGCGTGGACGCCGGGCAGCTCGAAGACCATGTGATCGCTGAACTGTTCGACGGTGCGGCTCTCGTACCCGGCGGCGACGGTCACCGTCGTGGGCAGGGCGTCGGCCTTCAGGTCGAACCAGACCTCGACCCGGGTGACCCGGGTCGGGTTGGCGAGGCCCACCTCGACCCACTGACGGTCGCTGGGCGAGTACGGCGCGGACTGCCAGGACGTTTCCGGATTGCCATCCATCGCCGCGTACGGCTGGTGCTCGGGGCGGGCACCGCCGGGGGAGTCAACCTGCGAGCGGGCGGTCGACGCGCGGATCGCGCTGATGCCCTCGAAACGGGCGACGGTGGACTGCTGCGCCCCCCACTCGGGCAGGTAGTCGTGGGCGGGCGCTGTCACCTCGAAGGTGTCGTCGGCGGTGAGAGTCTGTGAGGCGTTGTCGCGCGAGCGGCCGAACGACACGTCGCGCCTGCGCAGCCCGTCGGTCATCGCGACCGGCCCGGCGATGCCGGCCGCCGTCGCATCGCCGGCCAGGACCGTCGGCGCCGTGCCGAGCTGCCCTGCCGCGGCGAGGTCGAGGAGCGACTCGGGGCCGCCCACAACTGTGGTCACGGCGTCACGGTCGTACGCGACAACCGGCTCGACCGGCCGGTCGACCCGGTAGACCTCCAACGCTCGCACGGGCACGTCGAGCCCCTGGTCGCGGAACTCGTCCGGGGACGAGGGCCCGCCGCGCAGGGGGCCGAAGGAGGTGACGCGGGTCAATCCGGGTGAGCGGTCCAGTGCCTGGCGGACCACAGCCGGGCGGGCCGTGTCCGAGCGGCCGTGGTCCAGGTCGGCGCGGAACAGGACGTGGCTGATCCCGGACCGGGCGAGCAGGTCGGCCAGGCCCGCCGACCCGGCGCCGGTGGCGAGTGTCGACTCGATCGCGTCCAGCAGCCGGATCGTGGTCGGTGGGGTGAAGGGGATGGAGTTGCGTACCGCCCACCGGCTGTTCAGCAGCGGCTGGGCGATCTCATCGGTGGTGTTGCCCCAGTCGTACGAGGGGAAGCGCGCCCCGGGTACGACGAGTACCCGCCCGCGCCCGGTGTTCGCGTCGAGCCAGTCGGTGGCCTCGTGCCAGTAGCCGGGCACCGCCTTGACGCCGCCTGGCGTGGCGAGACCGCCGGCGAGCGCGGGCGTGGCAACCGCCGTGACGGCGACCATGGCCACACCGGCTGTGAGCCAGGCGCGTGCGACAGTTCGTGGGCGGTGCTGCTCGGGCGCGGTGCGTGCCGCGCGGATGGCCAGGCCGATCAGGTGCGCCATACCCAGGGCCAGGGGCAGGCGGAGCAGAACGTCGAACTTGTGCACGTTACGCAGGGGGGCACCGACGCCGTCGAGGAACTCCCGCTGCGGGCCGGCGAGGATGTTCGGCAGGTCACCGACGTGCCCGAGACCGACGAGCGCGGCGCCCAGCACCAGACCGGTGATGAGGAACCGGCGGTGCGGCATCCCGCGTCGGGACAGCCCGAGGACACCGAGGGCCGCGACCACCAGGGTGGCGGCGACCAGTAGCGCCTCGTTGGCGAGTCGTGCGCCGGCCGGAAGGATCGGCCCGAACGGGGTGGCGAGGTAGGCGAGCCAGTAGGAGGCGCCGCGGAGGGTCGTCACCGCGTCGGTGACGCTGGTCGTGTTCCGGGCGGTCTCGATGTAGTCCAGGAAGGGTGGGCTGTACCGGCCCAGAACGAGCAGCGGAACCAACCACCACGCCGTGGCCAGCGCCACCGCGCCACACCACGCGGCGATGGCGGTGACGCGGCGGCGTACGGGCTGGAGGGTGGCGAGCCAGAGCAGGGCGAGTGGCACCACCGCGGCCACGGCTGTGGCGTTGACTCCGCCGGCGCAGGCGACGGCTACGGCCGACCCGGCGACGGCGCGCCGCAGCGGGGTGCCGCCGGCGAGGCCCACCAGCGGGATGAGCACCCAGGGGGCGATGGCGCTGGGCCAGGACTCGACCGAGGCGTAGCCGAGTTGGGTGAGGATGCGGGGTGACAGCGCGAAGGCGACACCGGCGATCATGCGTCCGGCGGGCGTGCCGATACCCAGCCTGCCCGCCAGCCGTACCACTCCCAGGTAGGCGACACAGAAGATCAGCGCCCACCACAGCCGCTGGACCACCCACGGCGCGATGCCGAGTTCCGATCCGAGCAGGAAGAACGGGCCCATCGGCCAGAGATATCCGTACGCCTGGTTCTGTAGCTGACCGAACGTGCCGTTGGGGTCCCAGAGGTGCAGCGAGCGGAGCAGCCAGCCGGCCGGGTTGACACTCAGGTCGATCTTGGTGTCGGGGACGACCTGGCCCGGGGCCTGCTGAAAGGCGAGGGCGGTCAGCGCGATGCAGATGACCAGGTGCCGGAACCGTCGGGCCGTGTGCCGGCTTCGACTGGACACCGGAGCGGCGCCACCGGTCACCTCTGCACGCATTTCGGCTCCTGTCTTCACCGGCCGGACGCGCACCTGCAGCCGACTACTGTCGCGCGACGTTATCCGGACCGGGCACGGACGGGCGACCAGGGGCGCTGCGGTGGCGTTATCGGGAGAACGGCCGTCCCCACGGCGTGTAAGCGTGTGGCAGGCTGCCGACCATGTCAATGCCAGAAGCTGAGGCCGAGACGCATCCGGAAGGCGTCACGTCCGACGGTGACCGGCCGGGGCCGATCGGCCGATGGGTCCGTGCCGACCGCGTCCGCGCGGTGGCGATCGCCCTCATCGTCGTGTCCGTCGCCTGGCGCGCCGGCCTTGCCACCCGTGGCTGGTTCTCGCAGGACGAGTTCGTCATCGCCGCCCAGGTCCTCGACACCCGGTTGGACGCGGACTTCCTCCTGCGTACCTTCAACAACCACCTCATGCCCGGCGGCCTGCTGGTGGCGTGGGCGATGGTGCGGGTGGCGGGCTTTGTCACCTGGCCCTGGGTGCTGCTGCTGGCGGTCGGCCAGGCGGCGATCGGGTTCGCCGTCTACCGGTTGCTGCGCGATCTGCTCCGACCAGGCTGGGGGCTGCTCATCCCGCTGTGCCTGTTCGTGTTCAGCCCGCTGACGCTTGAGGTCTCCTCGCTGTGGTTGGTCGGGCTGCTCGTGATGCCGATGCAGTTGGCCCTGGTCATGGCGGCGACGGCCCAGGTCTGGTACGTGCGGACCGGTCGGCTGCGACACCTCGTGGTGGTTGTCCTGTGGGTGGTGTTCGGCCTGCTCTTCGACACCAAGTCCCTGCTGATCGTGCCGCTGCTGTTCCTGCTGACCGTCTTCCTCTTCACGTCGGGCGGCCCCTGGCGCAGCCTGGTGACGACGGTCCGCCGGCACTGGCCGGCGTGGCTGGTGCTCGGTGCGCTCTCGGGGGCGTACCTGGCGTTCTATCTGACCCGTCCCGCCCGCGAGTTGGACGAACCCACATCCGTCGGTCAGGTCCTCAAATTCCTCGGTGACCTGGTCGGCGAAACCGTCGTTCCGGGTCTGCTCGGCGGACCCTGGCGTTGGGCGTACGCCGGTGACGGTCCGCCGGCCGTGAACCCGTACGACATCGCCAAGTGGCTGTCGTGGGCGGTGCTGGGGGCTCTCATCGTGGTCACCGCGCGGCGGCGCCCGTCGGCCCGGCGGGCCTGGTTGCTGCTCGCGTGCTACCTCGGGCTGGTCGCCGCGCTCTTCGCCGTGACCCGCCTCGGTGGGCCGCTCGGCTCGTTCGTGGGCATCATTCCCCGGTACGTCGCCGACGTGGTGCTGGTCGCCGCGATCTGTGTCGGCGCGGCCCTGTTGGGGACGAAGGACGCCGATGAGGACGACGTGTCCGCGTGGCCGCTGCCGACCGTTCTGCGGGAGCCGGGTGCCTTCGCGGTCGGTCTGGTCTCGATAATCGTCGTCCTGGCCACCATCGGGGTGGGCACGCTGTGGAGCACGGCCCGTTTCGGGGACAACTGGAGCACCAAGTACGGACGGGACTACCTCGCGACGACGCAGATCGAGCTTGCCGCCGCCGCGCCGGGCACCGTCTTCCTGGAGACCACCGTCCCGGACCGCGTCATCGCCGGCTACTTCTGGCCAGACAATCTCCAGTCGCACTTCTTCCGCCCGGCCGAGCGGCGGCCCACCTTCGTGGAGGAGGCCGAGAAGCCGTTCATGTTCGACGACTTCGGCCGGATCCGTCCGGTAGTGGTTCAGGGGCGGAAGGTCGTGCCCGGGACGGTGCCCAACTGCGGGCACCTGGCGGAGGGTGGCGTACCCGCCCGGATCCCGTTGGACGGGTACCTGGAGGAGTGGCCGTACGCGGTCCATTTCGGCTATGTCAGTTCGGGCGACTCGACGGCACTCTTCCGTCTCGGGGACGCGGTCCGGGTAATCACCCTGAAGCGCGGGCTGAACGACGTGTTCTTCCTGCTGGAGGGGGCTGGGGACGCCGTCGAGGTCACCGTGAGCACCTCGGGGGTCCGGGTGTGCACCCAACTGATCACCGTCGGCCGCGCGGTGCCGGCACTGTGAATGGTTGAGCAGACCACCGGCGTCGGGGCCCCACCGGTGCGGCGGGCGCGGGACACGTTGCCGCTGTACGCCGTTGCGGCGGCTGTCACGGTGCTGGTGCTGGCCCCGCTCGCGGCACCGGGATACGCGCTGCTGTACGACATGGTGTTCGTACCCCGGCAGCCGCTGAGTTGGGATCTCGTCGCCCCTGCGCAGACTCTGCCCCGGGCGGTGCCGATGGACGCACTGATGTCCCTGGTCACCCAGCTCGTGCCGGGCTGGGCGGTGCAGCGGGTGGCGCTCGGTGGAGCGGTTCTCCTGGCCGCGGTCGGTGCCGGCCGTCTGGTGCCGACGGAACGGCTCGCGGTCCGGTTGCTCGCCGCGGTGGCGTACGCGTGGACGCCCTACCTGGCCGAGCGGTTGCTGATCGGACAGTGGGGGCTGCTGCTCGCGTACGCCGCGCTGCCCTGGTTGATCCGGGCGGCGCTGGACCTGCGGGCGGGTCGTGACGGCGCGCTCGCCCGGGTGGTGCTCGCCGCGGCTCCCGCCGCGATCACCCCGACCGGTGGGTTGATCGCGTTGGGCACTGTGGCCCTGCTGGTGCCGGACCGGACGCGCCTTCGCCGGTCGGCGCTCGTGGTGGGCGGCGTCGCGTTACTCAACGCCCCCTGGGTGACCGCGGCCCTGGTCACCGGCGCTGGCGGGTCATCCGATCCGGCGGGGGTGGCGGCGTTCGCGGCGCGTTCGGAGAACTGGGCCGGTCCGCTGGTGGCGCTCGCGGGTACGGGTGGCGTCTGGAGCGCACAGGCGACCCCCGCCAGTCGCGCTGCGCCGCTGGTACCGCTGGCGACCCTGCTCCTGCTGGTCCTGGCCGGTGTCGGTGCCGGCCTGCTGCGGCGCCGGGTGCCCCCGGGTGTGGCGGTGCGGCTGGCGCTGCTCGCCGGGATCGCCTGTCTTCTCGCTGCCCTCGGGGTGCTCCCCGGTGGGGCCGCCGTGTTGCGCTGGGCGGTGGTGCATCTGCCGGGTGCGGGGCTGCTTCGAGACGGCCAGAAATTCCTGGCCCCGTACGCCCTGCTGCTGGTGGTGTGTGCCGCGTTGGGAGCCGAGCGGCTGGTGGCCAGGATCGACCGGGAGGTGGCGGGGGTGGTTCTGGTCGGCCTGCTGCTCCTGCCGGTGGCCGTCATGCCGGACCTTGCCTTCGGCGGTGCCGGTCGGCTTCGTCCGGTGAGCTATCCGGCGGACTGGCAGGCGGTGGCCGAGCGGGTGGCCGGCGAGCCGGGGGAGATCCTCGCGCTGCCGCTGTCCGCCTACCGGGCCTACCCATGGAACCCGGGACGTATCGTCCTGGATCCGGCGCCGCGCTATCTGCCGGGGACGGTGCTGACCGACGACACGCTCCGGGTCGGCGACGTCGCGGTGGCCGGGGAGAACCCACGGCTCCGCGAGGTGCGCCGGGTGCTGGCCGAGGGGCGGCCCGTCTCGGCCACCGGTGTGCGCTGGGTGGTCGTGCAGCACCAAGGGCCCAGCGAGGTCGACCCGGCGACCCTTCGTGATCTCGAAGTCGTCCACGAGGGACCGTTTCTCACTCTCTACCGAAACCCGGCTGTTCCTCCGGAATCGGACGCCCCTGGACGTGGTGCGTGGGCCGTCGTGATGGCGCTCGGCGCTGCCCTTCTGGTGGTCATGGCGGCCGCCATTTCGGCACTACACCGGCGTCCTACCGCGTGGTAACGTCCGCTCGCACGTCTCGCCATTGGAGGATTGGCATGCGTAGAGCTCTGACCCTGGTCGTCTCCGGCATGGTGGCGGCGTTGCTGGGGATCCTGGCCCTCGGCGGGCTCTCGGCCGCCGCGACCGCCACCGACAAAGAGGCGGCCAACGAGGCCAAGAGTGTTTCGGAAGCGGCCAAGCGTGCCGGAAAGAAGGACCCGTACGCCCCCGAGGTCTACGGCGACAGGTAGGACGGCTCGCCCCGCTGCTGCACTGGGCGGGGCGACTCCACCCCGCTCAGCAGGTCCGCGAAGCGCCCACCCGCGACCTGCCAGGTGAAGCTCGCCGCGTGCTCCCGGGCCTGCGCCCCCATCTCTCGCCGCATGTCGTCCTCGCGTAGGAGCGTGCGCACCTTCGCCAGGTAGTCGTCGATGTCGTCGGCCAGCAGGCCGGTACGCCCGTCGACGACAGCTTCGGCGACCCCACCCGCTTCCCGGAACGCAACCGTTGGCGTGCCGGCGGAACCCGCCTCGACAATCGTCAGGCCCCAGCCCTCCTTGAGTGACGGGGTCAGGGCGACCCAGGCCGAGGCGAGCAGAGCGGCTTTTTCCTCCTCCGTCACGAAGCCCCGGAAGTCCACCCGCTCGGTGATGTCCAGCTCCGCGGCGAGTTCACGCAGGTGCGACTCCCACCAGCCCTGGCCGGCGACGACCAGCCGCAGCTGGGGCAACTCGTCGGCGAGGGCCGCGACCGCCCGCAACGCCACCTCGACCCGCTTGTGTGGCACCAGCCGATTCAGCGTCACGAGCAGCGGGAACGGCGCCCGCTCGGCGTCGGTGCGGGGCAGCGCCGGGGTGCCGTTGTGCACCACGGCGACCTGCTCCGGCGGTACGCCCAGCACGGCCAGCTCGCTGCGGGTGGCCTCGGAGACGGTGACGTACCGGCACCGCCGGTAGACGCGCACAGCCAGCGACGACTCGACCCACCAGCCGAACCGGGCGGCCCATTTCGGAAGGACCACCGGCCACTGCTCGCGATGCACGTGGTGGATCAGCTTGACCACCGGGCGCCGTGCCCACAGCGGGGAGAGGAACGGCAACCCGTTGCAGACGTCGACCAGGATGTCGGGCCGGCCGCCCCGACGGCTCGACAGCGGGCCCACGCCCAGCGCGCCGGCCAGGTAGCTGAGCGCCGCCCAGAGGTAGACGGTGTGTCTGCCGCCGCGCCGCACCAGCCGAACGCCTGCCTCGTTGACCTCGTCGCCGGGTGCCTCGCTGTGGGCGGCGCAGAAGAGGGTCGCGCGGAAACCGCGCGCCACCAACTCGGCGGCGATCCGTTCCACGTACACCTCGGACCCGCCACCCTCGGGGTTGCGGGTGTCTCGCCAGTTGAGGAACAGCACGTGTCCGGGCATGCCGAAGCGACGCTCCACGCGAACCCTACTCTCAAGTAATTTAGGGACGCGCGTCACACTAGGGGGCCGGGGTGCCGGCCGGCAATGCCCTGATGGGGCAGCGCTGATCGACTGGCGTTACGTGCCGACAGTGGGTGCCGGCGTGACCGTCGGCGCCGCGACGGCCGGTGCGGCCACGTCGACGGTGGGTGTGCCGGACGCCTGCCCGCGCCTGGCCGGTCGCTTCCGACGTTGCGATCCGAGCACCTGCAGGGGCCGCTCGACGCCGTAGTAGCTGACGGTGGCGTACATCAGGCCGAAGACCATGGTGAGTGCGAAGGTGTTGAACAGTCCGCCGGTGAAGAGCGGTCGGTCGTCGATCAGGTAGATGAGTTCGATGACCAGCGGGTGCCACAGGAACAGCCCGTACGAGACGGTGCCGAGCCATCGGGCCGACTCGGCGGCGAAGATTTCCTTGGCCCGCGTCCGCCCGCCGAAGGCCACCGGGATCAGGATCAGCGTCGCGATCGCGAGGTACAGGGCCAGCTTGACCGCGAACTCGGCGGCTGTCGGACCGGTGAGGTCGCGGGGTCCGGCGATGGGCGTCGTCGCGATCGCCATCAGGGCGACCGCCGCTGCCCAGCAGGCAATCGGCGCCGAAGCGAGGTCGTCCAGTACGCGGAAGGCGGCGGGCGCGGTCCCGGTGCGCAGGGCGACGTGCGCCGCCGCCAGGGCCATCCCCGCGCCGAACCAGGCCGCGTACGAGGGGAGCCACATGGTGTGCAGGCCATTGCTGAGCCAGCCGATCCCCAGCAGCGCAAGCCATCCGGCGGTCACCAACAAACCCCCGCAGACGATCACGACGGTTCGGACGGGACGCCACGACCGACCAACAGCGAGCACGGCGATCAGCGGCAGGATCAGGTAGAACGCGACCTCGGTGGCGAGACTCCAGGTCTGGCTGAGCCCGGAGCGCAACTGGCCCGGCTCGTAGATCTGGGTGAAGGTGAGATGGCGAATCCAGTCACCGGCGGACGCCGGCCGATTCTGCGGCAGGACGATCAGGCAGACCAGCACCGCCAGCCAGTAGGCGGGCAGGATTCGTAGCGCCCGCCGCCAGAGGTACCGCCCGGCGCGCGGTCGGGCCTGTCCCGTCGCGGCGTTCAGGGCCCACGGTCGGAACAGCAGGAATCCGGAGAGCACGAAGAAGATGGCAACGCCGACGTCGAGCCGAGCCAGCCAACCGCCCCACGGGGTGTTCATGGTGGCAGCGGTCTGGAACCCGATGTGGTGACCGACGACCGCCACGGCGCCAATTGCTCGCAGCGCGTCGAGTGCGGGGAGTCGGTCGGTAACCGAAGTCTGCGGAATTGTTGGCGCGGCGGCTGTGGACATCTGGACATCCAGGGGGTCGCTTTGAAGGTGACCGGGGAGTAACCTCCCGCCATGTTAAGGATCGGGTGCCCCGGACAACAGGTCGTAGGGCGGCAGGCTACAGGAGGATGAGTGAAGCTTCGCGTGGGCGCCGCGCTCTTCGGGCTCGGTGTTTTGTTGCTGGTCTTCGCGGCTGGGCTGCCGTTCTACGTGGCCCCTTCCGTGACCAAGCTCCCGTATGACCTTGAACCAACGACGTCCGTCGCGGAGGCAAAGAACGCCAAGTTCCTGAAGATCACTCGCGTCGGCGAGTCGGTGAGCATCGAGGTCCTGCAAGGTGACCTCGTCTCCAGCGTCGAGGTCATTCCTCAGCCGGACGACACGAGGGACCGGCTACCCGAGGACCTCAAGGGCGACGCGGTGATCTGGGACGTCTACCAGACCGTCAGGCGTGCCGACACCCCTGATGTGGTCAGCCAGTACAGCACCGAGCTGGCTCTCGACCGGATCTCCGGCGCGGCCGCCCCGTGGAAGGAGCAGTGGCTCAACGAGAGCGGCGCGGAGCAGACTCCGGTCGGGAACGTGACCTACTCCGGCCAGATCTACAAGTTCCCGTTCGGCACCGACAAGCGGGACTACCAGGTTTTCGACCGTGACCTGAAGCGGGCCGTCCCGGCGAAGTTCGTCGGCACCGAAAAGATCAAGGGCATCGAGGCGTACCGCTTCGAGCAGCGCATCGAGAACGAGGCGCTTAACACCCCGGAGGCGAGCCTCAAGCCGCTGCTCGGCAGGTTCGCCCCCACCGCCACCAGCGGTCAGATCGTCTACAGCAACACCCGTACGCTCTGGGTCGACCCGGTGACGGGCTCCTACGTGAACGTCCGGGAGCAGCAGAAGAAGGAGTTGCGCCCGGACACCGGCACCGCCACGGTGCTGCTGGACGCGGACTTCAACTACAACGACGACACGGTCAGCCGCAGTGTCGAGACGGTCAAGGACAACCGCTTCAAGATCGGCCTGATCAGTTTCTGGGGCCCGATCGCCGCCGGTGTCCTCGGTCTGATCGCCCTCGTCGTCGGCGTGTGGCT
This sequence comes from Micromonospora sp. C97, assembly GCF_018070385.1. NCBI lineage: Bacteria > Bacillati > Actinomycetota > Actinomycetes > Micromonosporales > Micromonosporaceae > Micromonospora > Micromonospora sp. C97. The sequence continues at coordinate 658,852 of NZ_JAGPXU010000002.1, read as the reverse complement.
GGTGATGCGGAACGACGACGGTGCCGCCCGGCACCGCGCCGACGCGGCTGTGGCACCCGGCACCGACCCGACCCGTACCCGGGTGGACCAGGAGCCGGTACGCGACGCGGAGACCGCCGAGCAGCCCCGGACCGAGCCCGCAGGCGGTCCACTGACCGACGAGATCCCGCCGGCGTCGACGAACTGGAAGTCCGAGGACCCGACGGTGCCAACCCAGCGCCCGGCGCACGGCGAGGTCGAGCAGCGCTAGACGGGTACGACGCGATGCACGTTTGAGGGGTGGACCGCAGGTGCGGTCCACCCCTCAGTCGTGAGGCGGCATCTGCCTCGGATGCCCTGCGCGGCGCACGGCGTACCGCGTGCAGACCCAGTCTTCGCTGTACAGCCGATCGCGCCACTGCCCGACGATCTCCCCGTCGTGTGCGGCCATGAGCCGCACCATGTCGGCGTGCGGTACGACCGTCATCTTCATCGGCGCCGGGTAATTGAGCAGGTGACGCTGTGCCCAGCTGATCAGGCGGGCCGGCGCCAGGTGCCAGACGATGCCCCTGGCCGTGTGCGCCGGTTCGGTGGGGAATCCCACGACGGCGGTGCCGCCTGGCCGCAACACGCGCAGGAACTCGGCCAGATAGCAATCGATGGCGGGGCGCGGTAGGTGTTGCAGCACCAGGGCGCTGTAGACCAGGTCGAAGTGACCGTCGGGGAACTGGCTCAGGTCCGGTGCGTCGTTGAGGACGAACCGGATGTTCTCGGCGCTCTGGTTCAGTCGCCGGGCGGTCTCCAGCATCGTCGGAGCGATGTCCACACCGACGACCTCGTCCGCGTGTGGGGCGAGTGCCTGCGACAGTCGCCCGACGCCGCAGCCGAAGTCGAGCACCCGCTCCCAGCGGGTGGGCAGGCCGAGTTGGCGAAGTTGGCCGGTCGTCTCCTCGACGTCGGTGCGGCCGGTGGCCAGGAACTCCCCGACGTCCCACCGTCCGCCGCGTTTGCCGGGCTCGACGAGTACGGCCCAGAGCGGATCTTCAGCTCCGAGCTTGGTCCAGTCGCGTCGCACGTCGTTCAGATGCACGCCGAAACCCTAGGACCTCGGGCCGCTCGGTGGGGTCCTGCTGTCTCCGGGATCGCCTGGATGTTCGGGCGAGAGGACGAGCCGAACGGCTCTCCGCAGCCTGCGTACTTTACATCCGTTACCTAATTGTAATTCCTCGATGCCCTGCGACTCTCTGCTGTCGGGGGGCGGGGTTGTGCCGCCTTTGTCGCCTGTCGAGGCTTCTGTCCACACAGGTAGTTCCACGATTCGTGACGTCGACCGTCTGTTGGATCGCCCTCCTGTTACCGCCGGATGGTCAGGGGGTTGTGAGTCGCGCCGCAACGGGTGCACGATCAGGCTCGATCGTTACCCGCCGGTAACACATGACGTGCCCGGTGCGAGGCCGCCAGTCCGGGACCGGCCACCTGAGGAGGAACCCGTGCAGGATCGCTTTGAGGATCAGGGCCGTACCCGTTGGCGGCGGTTCGCCGCCATGGCGGTCCCCGCCACCGCCGCCGTCGGCGCCATCCTGTTCGGCATGTCGACCGGCGCCATCGCGTCCGACGTCACCGTGTCCGGACAGACGTTCAAGATCGGCGCGGCGCGCCTCGAGGGCGACGGCTTCAAGCAGTACGGCGGCGTCGTCCGCGAGAAGGGTGAGGACGGCAAGACCCACCCGATCGCCGTCGCCGAAATCAGCAGCGCGGAGCTCTACAACCTCTGCCAGTCCATCCGCTCCGACCTGCCCGGCCTGCCCGTGGTGCTCACCATCAACGCCGGTGAGGGCAAGGAGCCCGCCCGGGCCAAGGACCTGCTGATCGCCATGGACTCGCTCGACGGCAACGCGACGTTCACCAACATCAAGATTGGCCGGGACGCGAGCGACCTGAACGCGACAGCGCAGAAGGGCTCATTCGGCCAGAACTCCGACCACGTCAGCATCACGAACCTGCAGCAGGTGTCCCGGTACACCACGGCGGCCACCTTCAACCTGGTCGGACTCCGGTTGAAGGTCAACGTGGGCGACGAGGCCAAGGGCAAGGAGTGCTTCTGAGGTGAGTCGGGCCCGCGGTGGCCGACCACCGGGGGTGCCGTCCCCTTCCCCGTCCCCGCTCCGCCAGGAGGAGTACGTGACAACCGCCAACGCGTCCCACGCCCGGCCCGGCGGCACGGCCCAGGCGTGGCAGACCTTCCGCCGCTGGCAGCGGAGCCGACCGTTCTGGGGAGGCCTCTTCGTCGCCCTGGCCGGGGTGGAGATGTTCGCCTCCACCCGGATGACGATCAACGGCCTGAGCTTCCACAGCGGAGCCACCGGTCTGCTCTCGCTCCTGATCCCGGTCATCCTGGTGACCTGCGCCCTGCTGCTCTGGTTGAGCCCGGCGCAGCGGCTGTTCTACTCGGTCGTCGCGGCGGTCACCACGGTCTATTCGCTGATCGGGCTCAACCTCGGCGGCTTCTTCGTCGGTCTTCTGCTCGGCATCGTCGGCAGCGCGCTCGCCTTCGCCTGGACCCCGACCCGACCCGCGCCAGCCGCTGCCGACCTGTCCGACACCGAACTGCCCCTCGCCGAACAAATCGATGCGGATCAGGCAGACGCGGATCAGCGCGGCACGGATCAGGCAGACGCGGATCAGCCTGGCGCGGAGCAGCGCGGAGTCGAGCGGCTCGACACGGAGCGGATCGGAGTCGGGCAGACCGACGCGGCCGGCGAACCGGTGGACCGCCCGGCGAGCGACGCGACCGACGCGGGCGCACCCCCCGAGTGGCCGGGACGTCCTGCTGATCCGCGGGTGTTCGGAGTCGCGCTGCTGGTGCTGGGCCTCGCCGCGGCCGGCCTGGCCACCCAGCCGGGAGCGGTGCAGGCCGCACCGACCCGACCCGCCGCGACCGCCTGCCCGACCCCGTCCCGGTCCGTCACGCCGTCGCGCAGCCCCTCCACTCCCACCAGGACGCCGACCCCGACACCGAGCGTCAGCCCGGAGCGGGACGGCAACATCATCACCGACATCCTGGATGGAATCGGGGACCTGTTCAACGGTGGACGCGACGAGAAGACCGCGACGCCGTCGGCCACCCCGACCGCCAACCCGTCGGCGAAGCCGACAGTCACGCCGACGGCCCGTCCCGGGTCCACGGCCTGCCCGTCACCGAACCCGGGCGGGTCAGGTAAGCCCGGGGCCACGACGCCCGACAAGCCGGACAAAGCGGAGCCGGGCAAGCCGCTGCCCCGCATCGCGGCCGACCCGAATCTGCCGATGGTGGGCGAGACGCCGTCCAAGCTCACCGGCTCCAAGGTCACCATGACCGGGCTGCGGTTCGACGGGACCACCGAGCTGCGGACCGAGAAGGGCAGCCTCAAGGTGCTGAAGTTCAGCATGCGGGAGGCGGTGACCGACGACTTCCTGCTGGTCGCCGACGGCCCCGACGGGCGCACCCAGCGGTACAAGACCGACCGGCTGACCGTCCGCGGTGACGTGGCCTTCTACTCCACCCGGTTCGTCGGCAAGCTGCTCGGCATCAAGCTCACTCTGACCCCGGACCTGCCGTTGCCGGACGGGATCCCGGTCACCCTGCCGATCTCGATCACGTTCACCGACCCGGTCATCGATCTGGCGTTCGTCACCAGTGACACGCTGACCGCCCGGCCCTCGTTGGCGCTGGCACTCGGCTGAACGACAACCGTCCCGATGGCTCCGGGTGCTGGCGGTACGACGAACCGCCAGCACCCGGGCCGTCAGAGACTCAGAGCCGGGCCAGCGCCCGACGCAGCGGGTCGAGACCCAGCGCACCCAGGTCCAACGCCTGCCGGTGGAACTCCCGCAGGTCGAAGTCGGCACCCTTGCGGGCCTTGGCGTCCTCGCGGGCCTGCAACCAGATCCGCTCACCCACCTTGTACGACGGCGCCTGCCCCGGCCAACCGAGGTAGCGGTTCAGCTCGAAGCGCAGGTTCTCGTCCGGGACCCGGCAGTGCGCCCGCATGAACTCCCAGCCCAGCTCGGGCGTCCAGCGCTCGCCCGGGTGGAAGCCGAAGGGGTTGTCCTTCGGGATCTCCAGCTCCAGGTGCATGCCGATGTCCACGATCACCCGTGCCGCGCGCATCGCCTGGCCGTCGAGCATGCCGAGCTTGTCGCCCGGGTCGTCCAGGTAACCCAGTTCGTCCATCAGCCGCTCCGAGTAGAGCGCCCAGCCCTCGCCGTGCCCGGAGACCCAGCAGAGCAGCCGCTGCCAGCGGTTGAGCAGGTCGGCCCGGACGGCGGTCTGCGCCACCTGGAGGTGGTGACCGGGCACGCCCTCGTGGTAGACCGTGGTTACCTCCCGCCAGGTGGAGAAGTCGGTGATGCCCTGCGGCACCGCCCACCACATCCGACCCGGGCGGGAGAAGTCCTCACTGGGGCCGGTGTAGTAGATGGCGCCGTCGCTGGTCGGGGCGAGGCAGCACTCGATGTGGCGGACCTGCTCCGGGATGTCGAAGTGGGTGCCGTGCAGCTCGGTGATCGCCTTGTCGGCCAGCGCCTGCATCCAGTCCCGGAACGCCTCCTTGCCCTGGATGGTCCGGGCCGGGTCGGCGTCCAACCGGGCCACTGCCTCGTCGACTGTGGCACCGGAGCCGGCGATGCGCCCCGCCACGACGCGCATCTCCTCCTCCAGCCGGGCCAGCTCCGCGAAACCCCAGGCGTACGTCTCGTCCAGGTCGACCTTGGCGCCGAGGAAGTACTGAGAGGCGAGTTCGTAGCGCTCCCGGCCGGCGGCCTGCTTGTCCCGCCCGTGCGGGGCCAGCTCGGTACGCAGGAACTGGCCGAACTCGGCGGTCGCCGCCGTCGCCGATGCCGCGCCCCGACGCAGCTCCGAGCCGAGCGTGCCCTCCGCTCCCAGCCGCTCGACCAGCCCGTGGAAGAAGTTGTCACCGGTCGGGTCGACCCAGATGTCGCACTGCTTGGCCACCTCGACCAACTGCACCTTCGAGCTGACCGCACCGACGGCGAGCGCCTCGCGCAGGGTGGTCTTGTAGCCCTCCAGCGCGGCGCCGAAACCGTTGAGCCGGGCGGCGATGTTGGCCTGGTCGTCGCTGGTCGCGGTGGGCATCAGGTCGAACACCATGCGGATCTCGTGCAGCCCGCTGGTGATCACACTGACCTCGCTGGTCACCTCGCCGGCGTCGTACCGGGCGAGGTCCAGGCCGAGTCGTTCCTGCATGGCCTCCTTGGCGGTCCGTTCCGATTCGGTCTCCGGCTCGGTCACCTCCAGCTCGGCGAGCGTCCGGCGGGTGAGGTCCGCGCGGGCCCGGTAGCCGTCGGGCGACAGGTCGTCGAGCTGATCGTCATGGCCGGCGATGCCGACGAAGGTCGCGCCGGTGGGGCTCAACGGCGCCCACTCGGCCACGTAGCGGTTGGCGAGTTCATCAATTCGTCCCACGCTGCGACACTACGTGACCGCCCCACCGCTTTGTCGCCGACGTTTGTTGTGTTCGAGCTGCGGGTTCGGGCACGGCGTGACGGCCGAAAGGCGCGCGACTTTGTCGTACGGTTACGGCAGAGTGTCAGGGGTGACCACCGATACCACTCCTGACAAAGCGCCGGTCCGCGCCTGGCTGCCCGGCTTCGTCGCCCTCGCCGCGATCTGGGGCTCCAGTTTCCTGTTCATCAAGGTCGGGGTGGCCGAGCTGCACCCTGTTCAACTCACCCTCTACCGGGTCCTCGCCGGGGCGCTGACTCTGCTGGTGGTCCTCGCCGTGCTCCGCGACCGACTGCCCCGCGAGCCCCGGGTCTGGGCGCACCTGACCGTCGTCGCCGCCTTCGGCGTGTCAGTGCCGTTCACCCTCTTCGGTTACGGGGAGCAGCGGGTCGAGTCGATGCTGGCCGGCATCTGGAACGCCACCACCCCGTTGATCGTGCTGCCGCTGGCGGTGCTGGTCTTCCGCACCGAGCGGCTCACGGTGCGCCGGGCGGTCGGGCTCGGGCTCGGTTTCGTCGGGGTGCTGGTGGTGCTCGGGGTCTGGGAGGGCATCGGCGGGGCCCACTTCGTCGGGCAGCTCATGTGCTTCGGCGCGGCGGCCTGCTACGGCGTGGCCATCCCGTACCAGAAGCGGTTCGTCGCCGGCAGCACGCACTCGGGTCTGTCGCTCTCCACCGCGCAACTGCTGCTCGCCGCCGCGCAGTTGGCAATCGTCACCCCCTTCGTCGCCGGCCTGCCGCCGCTGCCCACCGAGCTTTCGGCGGGGGTGGTGGCGAGCGTGCTGACCCTCGGCGCGCTCGGCACCGGCCTCGCGTTCGTGATCAACATGCGCAACATCCGGGTGGCCGGCGCGAGCACCGCGTCCACCGTCACGTACCTGATCCCGATCTTCGCGGTGCTGATCGGTGCCGTGGCGCTCGACGAACGACTCAACTGGCACCAACCGGTCGGCGCGCTGATCGTGCTGCTCGGGGTCGCGGTCTCGCAGGGGATGTTCAGTCGCCGCCGGACCAGCCCGGTGGTCGGCGTCGGCGCACCCACCACCCCGGCCGCCGAACCCGCCCGCCGCTGAGCGACCACCTGATCGACACGGCTTTTCAGAAATCGGGGTGTCCGGCGGACCCGGACACCCCGATGTCCAGAAACGCGAGTGGATCAGCGCCGGTCGTGCGTCCAGGCCACCAGTTGCTCCGCCGACCACGTGTTGACCACCCGGTCGGCGGGGACACCGCACAGTGCCGCGCGTTCGCAGCCGAACCGCTGCCAGTCGAGCTGGCCGGGCGCGTGCGCATCCGTATTGATGGCGAACCGGCAGCCGGCCTCCAACGCGCGGCGGATCAGACGCTTCGGTGGGTCCTGCCGCTCCGGCCGAGAGTTGATCTCGACGGCGGTGTCGTGCTCGGCGCAGGCGGCGAAGACGGCGTCCGCGTCGAAGTCGCTCTCCGCCCGGGTACGCGCCCGGTGCCCCCGATCGCCCGGACCGGTCACCCCGGCGGGCCGGGACGACACCATCCGGCCGGTGACGTGGCCGAGGATGTCCAGGTGCGGGTTGGCAACCGCCTTCACCATGCGCCGGGTCATCTTCGACCGCTCGTCCTTCAGCCCGCTGTGCACCGACCCGACCACCACATCGAGGCGCGCCAGCAGGTCGTCGTCCTGGTCCAGGGAGCCGTCAGCGAGGATGTCCACCTCGATCCCGGTGAGGATCCGGAAACCCTCGGGCAGCGCCGCGTTGACCTGCGCCACATGGTCGAGCTGCTGGCGCAGCCGGGCCGCGGTCAGCCCCCGGGCCACCGTCAGCCGGGGCGAGTGGTCGGTCAGCACCAGATACTCGTGGCCCAACTCCACCGCGGCCAACGCCATCTCCTCAATGGGCGAACCGCCGTCGGACCAGTCCGAATGGGTGTGGCAGTCGCCGCGCAGGGCGGCGCGCAGCGCCGTGGCCTCGGCGTCCAGGTCGCTGCCCTCGGTCGCCACCAGCCGGCGCAGGTAGACCGGCTCCTCACCGGCGAGGGACTCCGCCACACAGCGGGCCGTCACGTCACCGACCCCGGCCAGCTCGGTGAGCGTGCCGTTGCCGGCCCGTTCGGTCAGCTCGGCCGCGGGCAGGCCGGCCAACGCCTTCGCCGCCGACCGGAACGCGCGTACCCGGTAGGTGGCCTCGTTGGCCCGTTCCAGAAGGAACGCGATCCGGCGCAGGTCGGCGATGGGATCTCTCGCGCGAGCCATGTCAGGGCGCCTTCGGGCAGCCGTGCCGGCGTTGCCACGCGGTGACCTCGGCGGCCGGCTCCCGGTTGCCGCCGCGCCGCCAGGAGTCCAGGTAACGCGCCGGCCAGATCACCCCACGCCGGATCCACCAGCCGTCCTTACCCGTGCACCCCGGCGAGATGCCGAAGTGCACGTGACAGACGTTGTTCGCGTTGCCCGTGCGGCCCACCTTGCCGAGCTGCTGCCCGGCGCGGACCCGCACCCCGGCGTCGACACCGCTGGTCACGGCGCTCAGGTGCGAGCCGTAGTACCGCACCCCGTCGTCGCCGAGCAGGGAGACCGACAGGCCGCCGTTGTCCGGGCCCTGTGGCCCGCGCTTGCGGTACCGGTCGACTCGGCTCACCTCCAGCACCGTCCCGTCGGTCACCGCCACGAACGGCTCGCCGCAGGCGGCGAAAAGGTCCGTCGCCGGGTACGCCCCGTGCGTCGGGTGGTAGTCGACGTTGTCGGCGCGTACCGGAAAGACATGCTTCAGCCCGACGCGGGGTGCCGTCGCCGAGGGCGTGGCCGACGACGGCGCCGGCGGGCTCGGGTCGGTTGCCGCCGGCGACGGCGGCTGCGACGCCGGCTGGTCGGCTGTCGCCCAGACCGCCGGTGGCGTCGGCGCGGCGCCGTCGGGCACCCCCGGCCGGGTGGTCGCGCAACCGGCGGCCAGCACCGGGGCGAGCAGCAGCAGGATGGGGTACGCCGGACGAGCGCGGCGGCTGATCGTCGGCGAGGCCATCCGGTCATCCTGGCAGAGCCGGTACCGTGGGCACGAGCGGCACGCGTGAGGGAGGGCAGCGACGGTGACCTTTGCCCGACCCGAACCTGGCCCGGACTTCGGTGCCGCCCGCCCGATGCCGCGTACCCCGTCGGGTCTCTTCCCCTCCGGTCCTCCGACCCGACCCACCTACCGCGAGCCGCACCCGGTCACCGGCGGTGGCGTCGCCGCCGGTGGTGGCGCGGCAGCCGGTTGGTTGCTGCTGTTCGGCCTGCTCGGCACCGACGTGGCCAGCTACGCCTGGTGGACGGTGTTCGCCGGCCTGCTGGCCTGGGTCACCGCCCTGGTGCTGGTCCGCTACGGCGACCGGGGGGTGGCCACCGGGGTCGCCATCGTCACGGCCGGTGGCTGGAGCATCGCCGCCGCCGTGGTGGCGGTCCGCTGGGCCACCAGTGGTGACTGGCCGCTGTGGTGACCAGCACGGACCGGCCCCGGAACGCCGCCCGGTGACTGCGCCGCGTGCCCGGATGGCTGCGTAGCGAACGCCGTCTTGACGTGGCCGCCCAGACTCGGCACGCTCGGCACTATGGTCTGGACCACTCCGCGACAGGATCCCGATCGCAGCCGCCGCCGCCTGCAGTTGCTGGCCGAGCTGGCGGGTGCCCGGGCGGTCCGCCAGCGCAGCCGACCACAGCGGCAGCGCACCGAGCGTCTGCGGCAACTCATCGCCACCCGCCGTCGAGTCGTCGGCTGATTCGACTTTGTCAGGAATGACCCGCCCTTCGGGGCGTTGACGGGTCGCCTGCCGACCCGACCGGCTAACGTGCACGCGTAACGAGTCGACGCTGTGTCGAGGGCTATTGGGGGGACCGTGTCGTACTTCGCTGCGGCCGTGGTGCGCGACGACAGTGGCTGGACCGCCGCCGAGGTCAGCCTGCGTGGCGCGACCGACATCGACGAGGTCGCCGACCGGCTGCGTGACGTCGACCAGGAGGCCGACGTGTCGCTGCTCTTCGTCGAGGCCGACGACGCGTACCTGGTGATCCTGCGCCTGGACGAGGGCGAGGACCTGCGGGTGTTCGGTTCGGACTCCGCGTACGCCGAGGAGTCGCAGCTGGGGGCGCTGCTGGTCGGTGACCTGAAGACCTCGGTCACCGGGCTCGACGGTGACGACGAGCCCCGCCCGGCGAGCACCGGCGACGACGAGAGCGAGCAGCCCGTCGTCGACCCGGAGGCCGACCCGGTCGGTGACGCCGACCTGCTGGCCAACCTCGGCATCTCCGCGCAGAAGCTGCTGACCCTCTGCACCCACGAGGGGATGATGCCGGCGGACGTCACCGCCGAGATCTGCCAGGTGCTCGGCTGCGCCGACGAGGTCGAGGAGCTGCGTGAGGTCTGAGCCGGCCGACGCCACCGATCCGTCGCTGGAGTCGATCCGGCCGGGCCAACCCACCCCCGGTGCGGTGGGCCGCGCCGGGCCCGGTGCCCACGAGGGCCTTGCCGACACTGGTGAGATCGGCCGGCGGCAGCGGCACGAACTGTGGATGCGCCGCGCCCTGGAGGTCGCCGTCGCCGGTCCGCCGGTCGACGACGCGGTCAGCACCGACGTCGACGACGTGCCGGTGGGGGCGGTGCTCTACGGCCCGGACGGCACCGAGCTGGCCACCGGACGCAACGAACGGGAGTTGACCGGGGACCCCACCGCGCACGCCGAGGTGCTGGCCCTGCGCCGAGGCGCCGAACGCACCGGCCGGTGGCGGCTCGACGGCTGCACCCTGGTGGTCACCCTCGAACCGTGCACCATGTGCGCCGGGGCGCTGGTGCTCGCCCGGGTCTCCACCGTCGTCTTCGGCGCCTGGGAACCCAAGACCGGCGCGGCCGGATCGCTCTGGGACGTGCTGCGCGACCGCCGGCTCAACCACCGCCCCGAGGTCTACGGCGGCGTGCTGGAGACCGAAACCGCCACCGTCCTGCGCGCGTTCTTCCGCTGAGGTCGGGTCGCCGGTCAGGCCGGCGGCAGGGTGACGGTGACGACCAGCCCGCCGCCCGGACGGGGCTGCGCCTCGGCGATGCCACCGTGGGCGCGGGCCACCGCGCGGACGATGGACAACCCCAGCCCGAAGCCCCGCGCGCCGACGACCCGCTCCCGCGACAGCCGCCGGAACGGCTGGAACATCGTCTCCACGTCGTAGCCGGGAACGACCGGGCCGGTGTTGGTCACCGTGAGGGTGGGCCGACCCCCGACCAGCCCGGTACGCACCTCCACCCAGCCGTCGGCGGGCAGGTTGTGCCGCAACGCGTTCTCCACCAGGTTGAACGTGAGCCGCTCCAACAGCACCGGGTCGCCGCTCGTCGGCGCCGGGGCCAGCACCCGCCGTACCCGCACGCCGGGTGCCTGCCCGCCGGCCTGATCGGTGGTGTGCGCGCAGACCTCGGCCAGGTTGACCGGCGCACGCTCGGTCAGCTCGTTCTCCGAGTCGGCCAGGGTCAGCAGGCCGTCGATCAGCCGCTCGTGGCGTTCGTTGACCGCCAGCAGCGACTCACCCAGTCGCCGGGTCTCGGCCGAGGCGTCCGGGCGGGTGACCGCCAGCTCCACCAGGGCGCGGTTGAGCGCCAGCGGGGTACGCAGCTCGTGCGAGGCGTTCGCCACGAACCGGCGCTGCCCGTCGAAGGAGCGGTCCAGTCGTTCCAGCATCTCGTCGAACGTGTCGGCGAGTTCGCGTACCTCGTCGGGAGGGCCGGTCAGTGCGATGCGCTCGTGCAGACCACGGCCGGCGGTGTCCGCGCCGGCGATCCGGCGGGCCGTGCCGGTGATCTGGTGCAGTGGCTGCAACGCCCGGCCGGCGAGCAACCAGCCGAACGCGATCGCCACCGTCGACACCACTATCAACGCGATGCCGCCCTGGGTGAGCAGCGACTCCAACGCGTTGCGTTTCGCTTCGTCCTGCACCTCCTGCACCAGGGCGCGCAGGTTGTCGAGGTTCTGCCCGCTGGGCGTCGTGGGGGTGGTCCTCGGCAGGTCGCGCAGGCTCACCCCGAACGGCTGCGGCATCCGCTGATCCACCAGCACGTACGTGACGGCGAGCAGGACCACGCCGGCCAGCAGGAAGAGCCCGCCGTAGATGAGGGTGAGCCGGGCGCGGATCGTCAGGCGTTTCATCGGATCTGGTACCCCGCCCCGGGCACCGTCTCGATCACCGGCGGGTCGCCGAGTTTGCGGCGCAGCTTCATGACTGTCACCCGGACCACGTTCGTGAACGGGTCGATGTGCTCGTCCCAGGCGCGTTCCAGCAGGTCCTCGGCGGAGACCACCGCGCCGTCGGCACGCAGCAGCTCGGCCAGCACCGCGAACTCCTTGCGGGACAGCGCCACGTACCGGTCGTCCCGGCGTACCTCGTGTCGGGCCGGGTCGAGCTGGATGCCGGCGCGCCGTAGCGTCGGCGGCGCCGCCGGGCGAGACCGGCGGGTCAACGCGTGCACCCGGGCCGATAGCTCAACCAGGGCGAAGGGCTTGGTCAGGTAGTCGTCGGCGCCGAGCGCCAGCCCGGCCACCCGCTCCCGGACCGCCGCCGACGCGGTCAGCATCAGCACCCGGGTCTCCCCGCCCGCATCCACGATCGCCCGGCACACGTCGTCGCCGTGCACCACCGGCAGGTCCCGGTCCAGGACCACCACCGCGTACTCGTTGACGCCGAGCCGTTCCAACGCGGCGTCCCCGTCGTACGCCACGTCGACAGCGAACGACTCCCGGCGCAGCCACTCGGCGATGGCGTCCGCCAGCACGTTCTCGTCCTCGACCACCAGCACTCTCACCCCTCAATGGTGCTCGGGGCTCCGTAACGGCGGCATAACCGCCGACGGTAACGCCGGGGATACGCGCGCTGCCGTGCACTGGGTGCCACGTTCGGCGAACCGCGCCGGACCTGAGCGGAGGTGGACATCATGCGACGACATCTGCTTGCGATCCCCGTCCTGCTCGCCCTGGCGCTGTCCGGGTGCGGCGCGGGAGGTGACGACGGCGGCGGGGTCGCTACCGCCGGCGGGACGAAGGCCGACGCGACGGCGACCGGCACGCCGGTCAGTGACTCGGACCGGCAGCTCGCCTTCGCCAGGTGCATGCGGGAGAACGGGGTGGACCTGCCCGACCCGGAGGCGGGCGGCCGTCCCGGCTTCCGGTTCGGCGCTGACGTGGATCAGCAGAAGGTCCAGGCGGCCATGGAGAAGTGCCAGGACAAGCTGCCCAACGGCGGGCAGGGACCGCAGCTCAACCCCGAGCAGGCCGAGCGGATGCGCACGCTCGCCAAGTGCATGCGGGAGAACGGGGTGCCCGACTTCCCGGACCCGGACGCCGACGGACGGGTCCGGATCGGGGCGGGGGACAACGCGATCAACATCGGCGACCCGGCCATGAAGGCCGCGCTGGAGAAGTGCCGGCAGCACGCACCGCAGTTCGGGGGTGACCGGTGACGATCCGACGCTCGCGGCTGCGCGCCGCCGTCACCGGAGGCATCGTCCTGCTGGTCGCGGCGGTGGGCGTGGTCGCCGCGGTGGGCTTCGGCGGCGGTGCCGACGGCGGACGCGCCCAGGCCGGCAGCGCACCACCCGCCACCGCCACCGTCACCCGGCAGACCCTCGCCGACTCGGAGACCGCCGACGGTGAGCTGGGGTACGGCACCACGCGTACCGCCACGGCGAAGCTCAGCGGCACCGTCACCGCGCTGGCGGCGACCGGGTCGACGGTACGGCGGGGCAAGGCGCTCTACCGGGTCGACAACGAGGCGGTGGTGCTCCTCTACGGCGGGCTGCCCGCGTACCGGACCCTCGCCCCCGGGGTGGAGGGGGCCGACGTCGCGCAGTTCGAGCGGAACCTCGACGCACTGGGCTACACCGGTTTCACCGTCGACGACGAGTACACCGGCGCCACCGCGGACGCGGTCCGGCAGTGGCAGGAGGACCTGGGTCTGACCGAGACCGGTCGGGTCGAGCCAGGGCGAATCGTGTACGCCGGCCGGGAGGTCCGGGTGGACGGCCACCAGGCCGACGTCGGCGACCTGACACAGCCCGGCCAGGCGGTGCTGACCTACACCGGCACCAGCCGGGTTGTCACAGTCGAGTTGGACGTGGACGACCAGCGGCTGGCCAGGCGCGACGCGAAGGTCTCCGTGCGGCTGCCCGACGGCCAGACGGTGGCGGGCACGATCAGCACTGTCGAGACGGTCGTCCAGGCCGGTACGGCTGGTGCCAACGGACAGTCCGGCGACGCCGAGACGAAGATCGAGGTGACCGTCGCGGTGACCGATCCGAAGGCCCTCACCGGGTTCGACCGGGCCAGCGCGGACGTCACGTTCACCGTCTCGGAGCGCCGCGACGTGCTCACCGTGCCGGTGGCGGCGCTGTTGGCTCTGGCCGAGGGCGGCTACGGCGTCCAGGTCGCCGAGGGTGGCACGAGCCGGATCCTCGCGGTGACCACCGGGTTGTTCGCCGGCGGGCGGGTGGAGGTCACCGGCACGGGCCTCACCGAGGGCGCGACGGTGGTGGTGCCGACGTGAGCGGCGAGGTGATCGTGCTCGACCGGGTCAGCAAGCGGTATGCCGGCGGCGTCGTCGCCCTGGACGACGTGTCGCTGCGGATCGGCCACGGCGAGTTGGTAGCGATCGTCGGCCCGTCCGGGTCGGGAAAGTCGACGATGCTGCACCTGATCGGCACCCTGGACCGGCCGTCGTCGGGCAGCGTGCTCATCGACGGGTACGACGCGGCGAAGCTGACCGACCGGGAGCTGTCCGCGTTGCGGGCCACCCGGATCGGCTTCGTGTTCCAGCAGTTCCACCTCGCCCCGGGCGTTCCGGTGGTGGACAACGTCGCCGACGGGTTGCTCTACTCCGGCGTACCGCTGCGGCGGCGGCGCGACCGTGCGGAGGCCGCGCTGGTCCGGGTTGGCCTGGGCCACCGGTTGGGGCACCGGCCGCACGAACTCTCCGGCGGGGAACGGCAGCGGGTCGCCGTGGCCCGTGCGGTGGTCGGCGAGCCGGCGGTGCTGCTCGCCGACGAGCCGACCGGCAACCTGGACTCCCACTCCGGTGCCGAGGTGTTGGAGCTGCTGCACGACCTGCATCGGGCCGGGACCACCGTCGTGGTGATCACCCACGACCGGGAGATCGCGGCAAGCCTGCCCCGGCAGGTGCGGATGCGCGACGGCGCGGTCCGACACGACTCGGCCCGCACGTCGGACGGGGTCGGCTGATGGCGACGCTGACCCCGGCCCGCCTGGGACCGGCGGACGTGCTGCGCGTCGGCGGGGTGGGGCTGCGGACCCGTCCGCTGCGGGCGTTCCTCTCCGCGTTGGGCATCGCGATCGGCATCGCCGCGATGATCGCGGTGGTCGGCATCTCCTCGTCGTCCCGGGCCGAACTGGACCGGGCGCTCGACGCGCTCGGCACCAACCTGCTCACCGTCGAGCCGGGCAGCACCCTGTTTGGTGCGGACGCGCAACTGCCCGAGGAGTCAATCGCGATGATCGGGCGGATCGGCCCGGTGACCGAGGTGTCCGCGACCGGGCAGGTCTCCGACGCCAAGGTGTACCGCTCGGACCGGATCCCGGCGGCGGAGACCGGCGGCATCGCCACCCGGGCGGCAGGGCTGGATCTGCTCGGCACCGTCGGGGCCGAGGTGGCCACCGGCACCTGGCTCAACGAGGCGACCGCCCGCTACCCGGCGGTCGTGCTCGGCGCCACCGCGGCGCAGCGGCTCGGGATCACCGCGGCCGACCCGCAGGTGCAGGTGTGGCTGGGTGGACGCCCGTTCACCGTGGTCGGAACCCTCGCCGCCGCACCTCTCGCCCCGGAGCTGGACACCTCGGCGTTGATCGGCTGGTCGGCGGCGACCGAATACCTGGGCTTCGACGGCCACCCCACCATCGTCTACACGCGGGCCGAGGAGTCGCAGGTCGAGGCGGTCCGGTCGGTGCTCGGCGCGACCGCCAACCCGGAGGCGCCGAACGAGGTGGAGGTGTCCCGGCCCTCGGACGCGTTGGCCGCCGCCGAGGCGACCGACGACGCGTTCACCGGTCTGTTGCTGGGTCTGGGCGCGGTCGCCCTGCTGGTCGGTGGGGTCGGTGTGGCGAACACCATGGTGATCTCGGTGCTGGAACGCCGAGCCGAGATCGGCCTACGCCGGTCACTCGGGGCCACCCGTGGTCAGGTTCGGACCCAGTTCCTCGCCGAGTCGCTGCTGCTCTCCGCGCTCGGCGGGATCGGTGGGGTGGTGCTGGGCATCCTGGTCACCTCGGGATACGCGCTGTCGCAGCACTGGCCGACAGTGGTGCCGGCCTGGGCGATGCTCGGCGGGGTGGGTGCCACGCTGATCATCGGCGGCTTCGCCGGCCTCTACCCGGCCGTGCGCGCCGCTCGCCTCTCACCGACCGAGGCGCTGGCCGCCGTCTGACTTTCTGCGGCTGTGGCCCGGCGGCCTGATGCGAAAGAGCGTGATGACTCTGAGGCATCTTGATGCCACACAGTCATCACGCTCTTCGCGGTATTGCCGCCGGAACGGGTCAGGCGATGATCGTGTCGAGGGCGATCTCGACCATCTGGCTGAAGGTCTGCTCCCGCTCCTCGGAGGTGGTCTTCTCGCCGGTCTTGATGTGGTCGCTGACGGTCAACACGGTCAGCGCGCGGGCCTTGAACCGCGCGGCGATCGTGTAGAGCGCCGCCGACTCCATCTCCACGGCCAGCACGCCGTAGTCGGCGAGGGTGTCGTAGAGGTCCGGCCGGTCGGTGTAGAAGGCGTCCGCCGCCAGGATCGGCCCGACGTGCATGCTGATGCCGCGCCGCTCCGCCACCTCGACCGACGTCCGCAGCAGCCCGAAGTCGGCCACCGGGGCGTAGTCGATCAGCCCGTCGAAGCGCATCCGGTTCATGTTCGAGTCGGTGGACGACCCGATCGCCGCCACCACGTCCCGCAGTTGCAGGTCGGTGCTGAGGGCACCGCAGGAGCCGACCCGGATCAGCGTCTTCACGCCGTACTCGTTGATCAGCTCGTGGGCGTAGATGGAGGCCGACGGCATGCCCATGCCGGAGCCCTGGACGGAAACCTCGACGCCGTTCCAGCGGCCGGTGAAGCCCAGCATGCCCCGGACCGTCGAGTAGCAGGTGGCGCCCTCGAGGTAGGTCTCCGCGATCCACTTGGCCCGCAGGGGGTCACCCGGCATCAGGACCCGCTCGGCGATCTCGCCCGGCTTCGCGCCGATGTGCGTACTCATGGCAAAGATCCTGCCAGGCCGGCCCGGGCGATACCGGTTCGGCGTCGGAACCAGCGGTCCTGTACCCTCGTCGGCGGTGGCGTGTCCGAGCGGCCTAAGGAGCACGCCTCGAAAGCGTGTGAGGGTTAACGCCCTCCGAGGGTTCAAATCCCTCCGCCACCGCTCTGTAGTGCGGAAACGCCCGGTTCGACCCGCGAGGATCGAGTCGGGCGTTTCTTCGTCGGCCGGTAGCGCGGTGGTGGTGGGTCAGCAGGGGCCGACGCCGTCGTGGAAGAGGCGGCGGGCCCAGTCGGCGTACCCGGCGATGGTTTTCCGGACCGTGCGCCCGTCGTGGAGGAACAGGTACGCGCGGTCGCCGCTGCGGGCGAGCAGCCCGTCGAGGCGATGTGTCCCCTGTGGAGCGCGAAGTCGGCTGACCTGGGGGTAGCTGTCCCAGACCTGGTCGACGGGCGAGCCGACGGTGATGCCCTCCGGTGTCCGCATCGGGTCGCCGACCCAGAGCAGCACGAGTTTGTCGTCCATGAAGACCGGGCTGACGGTGTCGTGGCCGGCGAGCACCGGCCCGCAGGCGTCCAGGCTGGTACGCAGGATGCCGCGTCTGGTCAGCTCGTCCTCGGTGGCACCGAATTCGATGTTCCGTAGGCCGTTCAGGTCGATGATCTCCACGCTGCCGACGGGCCGACCGTCCGGGATCGGCCCGGTTGGTGGTACGCCGCTGCCGGCGATTGAGGCAGCAGTCATCAGCGTGGCGATAAACGCAAATTGTCGCAATTTCATGGAATCCCCCAGTCCCCAACGGAACGGGAGCATTCAGGTTGCTGCCAGTGGCCGGATTACTGATTTTCCCACTGCTCGACCAGCTCGTCCCAGTAGTCGGCGCTGAGCCGGCGCCGCCCGTGTGCCAACCAGCCGTCGGTGTTTCGCTCCAGGTGCAACCCCAGTTCGGCGAACGGGTCGATCCAGGTGCCGGGCTCGACGCCGAGCCGGGTCAGGGCCCCGTTGATCGGCCAGAGCGGGCGCGGCGCTTCCAACTCGTCGTCGAAGCACGGGCCCCAGGACAGCTCCCCGCCCAACCACACCGCCGCCGACTGGTAGCCGGCGCCGGCACCGAACTCCGCCTCCAGGTATGCCACCGGCCCCGACCGCGACCAGCGGCTCAGCACCTCGACCAGGGCCGTGGACAGCACCAGGCCGAACGGACGCTCGGCGCTCCGGTCGTCAGTCGCGAAATCCGGTAACGACCCGGTCAGTTCGATCACCAACTGTGGGGTGACCGGCAGCAACGCGAAGTCCTGACGCAGTTCGCCAAGGACGGCGTGGTCCAGCTCGGCGGTCTGCTCGCGGAGCAGTTCGGCGTCCGCGACCACCGCGCTGAGCTGGTAACTCATCAGTCCCCCGTCGTCCACAGGGTGTGGATAGAACATGTGTACGACGGCGGCGGGCTCCACCGGCCCCGGGACCGTACCCGCCGTCCGCGCTCACCCCCGAATCAGCCGGGGTGGTTCGTCATCGCACTGTCCGTTCGCCTCATTTCGATGGCCCGGTCGGCTGCCTATGGTTTCCTGGCGCCTGTCGAAACGGGGTCTCTGTGCAACGAAGCGCACCTCTCCTGGTTCTCCCCATCGTGCTGGCCGGCCTGGCGGTGAGTGCCCCCGCGCAGGCCGCGGACGGCGTCCAGACCATCACCCGGGGTGGCGTCGCGCTCAGCACCACAAGGTGTCCCTGCTGAAGGCGACGCCCCGGCACGTCCAGGTGGCCGGCTGACGTCACCGCGCAGACGACTCAGGGCCGGTCCCGTTGGGGCCGGCCCTGTCGTTCGTGCTGCTCAGGTGAGCGGAGGATACGAGATTCGAACTCGTGAGGGTGTAAACCCAACACGCTTTCCAAGCGTGCGCCCTAGGCCTCTAGGCGAATCCTCCGCGAGCCAGGATACAGGCCCGTGTCGGCCGGGCCACCCCACCACCCCCTGAAGATCGACGGGCGGTCGGGTAAGCTGGGCGTCACCTCCCGTGCGGCGGTATCTCGTGAACCTCCCCAGGGCCGGAAGGCAGCAAGGATAAGCGAGCTCTGCCGGGTGCACGGGAGGCCTTTTTGTCTGTGGGCTGGTTGATCCACTCGACATTCATGATGTCGCGGTGTCCCGGCCAGACGGACATCGCGGTTTCCAGGAAGCCGAGTCGATCAAGCGCGGCGGCCAGGAAGCCGAGTCGATCAAGTCCGTAGGCCCGGGCGCCGCGGCGGGGTGGGTGGTCACCCGCGCCCGACCGGCGCAGAATGGCTCGGTCGAGAGGAGGCGGGACGAGTGACGCTGGCGCTCTACCGCAAGTACCGGCCGCGTACCTTCGCTGAGGTTATCGGTCAGGAGCACGTGACCGAGCCGCTGTCGCAGGCGCTGCGCAGCGGACGGCTCAACCACGCCTACCTCTTCTCCGGCCCACGCGGCTGCGGCAAGACCTCCAGCGCCCGGATCCTGGCCCGGTCGCTCAACTGTGAGCAGGGCCCCACCCCGGAGCCGTGCGGCAAGTGTGAGTCCTGCCGCTCGCTGGCCACCGACGGTGCCGGCTCGATCGACGTGATCGAGATCGACGCGGCCAGCCACGGTGGTGTCGACGACGCCCGTGAGCTGCGCGAGCGCGCCTTCTTCGCGCCAGCCAGCAGCCGCTTCAAGATCTACGTCATCGACGAGGCGCACATGGTCTCGACCCAGGGCTTCAACGCCCTGCTCAAGCTGGTCGAGGAGCCTCCGGAGTACGTCAAGTTCATCTTCGCCACCACCGAGCCGGAGAAGGTCCTCGGCACGATCCGGTCGCGGACCCACCACTACCCGTTCCGGCTGATCCCGCCGAAGGTGCTCCGCCCGTACCTGGAGCAGCTCACCCAGGCCGAGGGCGTCGCCGTCGAGCCGGCGGTCTTCCCGCTGGTGGTCCGCGCCGGCGGCGGCAGCGCCCGGGACAGCCTCTCCGTGCTCGACCAGCTCATCGCCGGGGCCGGCCCGGAGGGGGTCACCTATGCCCGGGCCGCCGCGCTGCTCGGGGTCACCGACGCCGCGTTGATCGACGAGATGTGCGACGCGCTGGCCGCCGGGGACGGGGCCGCCGCGTACGCCACCGTCGACCGGGTCGCCGAGGCCGGGCACGACCCGCGCCGGTTCGCCTCCGACCTGCTGGAACGGCTGCGCGACCTGATCGTGATCCAGCAGGTGCCGGACGCCGCCGCGAAGGGCCTGATCGACGGTCCGGCCGACCAGATCGAGCGAATGGCCGCCCAGGCCTCGCAACTCGGCCCGGCCACGCTCTCCCGTTGCGCCGACATCGTGCACGACGGCCTGGTGGAGATGCGCGGCACCACAGCGCCCCGCCTGCTGCTGGAGCTGATCTGCGCGCGGATGCTGCTGCCCGGCGTCGACGACTCCACCGGCGGCCTCCTCCAGCGCCTGGAACGGATGGAACGCCGGCTCACCCTGGGCGGCACCGACGCGCCGTCGGCAGCCGCCGGCTCCGCGCCCGCCAACCACCCAGGGGTACGCCCACAGCCCGCCGCACCGGTCCCGGCTGCCGCCACCCCCGCGAACGCCCCGACCTCCGCCCCGCCGTGGGAGGTCGACCCGGCCGCGTCCCCGACCCGGGGCGCTGCGGCCCCGGGTGCTCCCGCGCCGGCCGCCGCGGCACCCGCCTTCGGCGCTTCGATGTCAAGCGCTCCCAGCCCGGGTGCTCCGACCTCCGGTGCGCCGGCCTCGTACGTGTCGACGGCCGACTCGCCGATCCCGGCGTCTCCGGGCGCGTCGACCGGCTCGGCCGCCGCTGACCCGACCGTCCCCGTCTCGCCCGCCGGGCCGGCCCCGCGTCGCGTGGTGCCACCGTCGGCGGTGCTTCCCGACCCGGCCACGCCCGCGCCGCCCCGTCCGGGGGCACCGGCCCCCGCGCTGGACGCGGTCGCGGTGCGCCGCGTCTGGCCCGACGTGGTCGGCAAGGTCAACCGGACCAACAAGCGGATCGCCGCCCTGATGCGGGACGCGGTGGTCCGTGAACTCGACGGCGACATGCTGGTCCTGACGGTGAAGTCCACAGTGCTGGCCAAGATGATGGCCGACCACGCGGCGGTACTCACCGACGCGCTCTACGAGGAGTTGGGCGGGCGCTGGCAGATCCGGTGTGAGGTGGCCGGCGAGCGCGGCGGCGCGTCGCTGTCCGGCCCTCCGCGCTCGCAACCCGCCGCCCCGGCCCGCTCCGCAGCCCCGCCCGCCGCGACCCCGACGGCCGGCCCGACGAGCGCGCCGCCAGCCGTTCCGAACTCGAACGCCCCTGGCTCGCCCTCCGCGCCGGGCTCGAACCCTGCCTCTGGCTTCAACCCTGCGCCGGGCTCGAACTCCGCGTCAGGCTTCGACCCTGCGTCAGGGTCGAACGCTGCGCCGGGCTCCAGCCACGCGCCGGGCTTCGACCCTGCGTCAGGCCCCGACGCTGCGCCTGGCTCGAACTCCGGGCCAGGCGTCGGCGCAACGGCTGGCACGAACGCGCCAGGTGCGAACGTCGCCGGGCCAGGGGGGACCCCGACACCCAACGCCCCGACCGGCGCTGCCGGCCCGACGAGTGGGCCGCGCACGGCGGTGAACCCGACCGGCGCTGCCGGCCCGGCTTCGCGGGGCGGTGTCGGCGCGGGTAGCGGTGGTCACGGTGCGGGTCGACAGGGTGCGGTGCCGTCCACCCCGGCGGCGGACGACGAGGGCGACTGGCCGGAGGCGGCCCGACCCGGCGGCGGTGCGCCCGTCGCCGAGGCGACGGATGACGAGGACTGGCCGGAGGCCGCCCGACCCGGCGGCGCGTCGGCCGGCAGCGGATCGAGCCCGGACGCCTCCCAGCCCGCATCGGCGTCGACCGGCGCGTACGGCGGGGGCGCGAACGGCAGCGGCACCAACGGCGGCGCGGTGACCGGCAGCGGCACCAACGGCACCGGCACCAACGGCACCAACGGCGGCGGCGGTGCGAACGGTGCCGGACCCGGCGGTTCGGGTGGTCCCGGGGCGGCGGCCGGTGGCGGTAGGCCGGGCGGGCGGGGTAACCCGGCCCCGGTGGCCCGGCAGCCGGCGACAGCCGGTGGTGC
The DNA here is from genome assembly GCF_018070385.1 of Micromonospora sp. C97. Lineage (NCBI taxonomy): Bacteria > Bacillati > Actinomycetota > Actinomycetes > Micromonosporales > Micromonosporaceae > Micromonospora > Micromonospora sp. C97. Next base: position 637,045 of record NZ_JAGPXU010000002.1, on the reverse strand, counting down.
CCCGGTGAGCAGCGCCATCGCCGCGGCTCGCGCGGCGGCGGCGGGGCGCGGTGCGCGTACCGGAGCGGCGGCCCGGCCCATCGCGGACGCCGAATGGGCCGGCGAGCCGCCCTACGACCCGGACTTCGATGGTCCGACGCGAGCCGGCCGGCCCGGCGGCGCGGCACCGGCGGCGACCCCGGTCTATGAGGGGTTCGACCCGGGCGACGAGCCGTTGGACGAGATCATCGACGAGAAGACCGCGCGGGAGTCGAGCGAGGAGCAGGCGGTACGGCTGCTCCGGGAAACCTTCGGCGCCGAGAAGATCAACGAAGTCGACGCCCGCTAGCCCTCGCCTCGCCCTCAGCTCCCCGATCTTGCAGTTTCAGTAGTCGAAATGGGCAGAATGCCCTCCGATGTCGGCGCGGAAAGTGCAAGATCGCGCAGGGGAGGGGGTTCGGCCAGCGAGACTCCCAGGCAGCAGGCCCAGAGGGGGAAGGGTAGGACGGCTATTCGTTCCATGCCGCCTACCCCGATTCCCAGGCCCTGCTGGGCGGCGAACAATGCCGTCCCGACCAGCGCGATGAGCCCTGCGGTGAGGGTGAGTCGTCGGTACCGGCCGAGCGTCGTGCCGCTCGGGGCGAAGCCGGCGAGGAGCAGACCGACGTTGCCCAGACCCATGATCAGGAATGCGCCGAGAACGTGCAGGTTCTCGTTGACGTCGGCCGGGTAGCCGGCCGCTAGGGCGTATCCGCCGGCGGCCAGCAACAGGAGGGTCTGAGCCGACCGCACCACCGGGCCGCGGCCGAGGATCCGCCAGGTCAGCAGGAGCCCGACGGCGAGCAGTACGGCGGTGGCCACTGTCGCGGTGTTCATCAGCGGATGCCACGGCGAGCAGACGTAGCGGGGGCGGGTGGTGTCCCAGCTGCCGCAGTGGACGTTGCCGAGGTCGCTGATGTTGTGGGTGGCCCAGCTGTAGGTCGGCTCGCGCCAGCGCAGCCCGGTGACCAGACTGGCGACGAGGAAGACGGGCGTGGCCGCCAGCCAGCACAGCGCGCCGACCCGGCCGGTACGGGTGAGGTTCATACCCCGAAGCAGACCAGTGCGGCGGCTGTGGGCGCACTACCACCAGATGGCCGGTTCGGGGTAGGGGTAGCCGTACCCGGAGCGCCCGGCGTGGGCGGACGCACCGGGCGGGGCGAGGTCGGTCCCAGCGGATAGGCTGAGCGGCGGTCGAGCAGACGAGTGCGAGAAGGAGCCATCCCGTGCGCCCAGGTGGACAGCCGAACATGCAGCAGATGCTGAAGCAGGCGCAGAAGATGCAGCAGCAGATCGCCGCCGCGCAGGCCGAGCTGGCCGAGGCCGAGCTGACCGGCACCGCCGGTGGCGGGCTGGTCACCGCGACCGTCTCCGGCTCCGGTGAGCTGAAGGCCATCAAGATCGACCCGAAGGCCGTCGACCCGGAGGACGTGGAGACGCTGGAGGATCTGGTCATCGCGGCCGTGCACAACGCCGCCGAGGCGGCCCGGGAGCTGACCGAGCGCAAGATGGGCCCGGTCGCCGGCGGCATGGGCGGCCTCGGCCTGCCCGGTTTCTGAGCCGGCAGATGTACGAAGGTGCCATCCAGGATCTGATCGACGAACTGGGTCGGCTGCCGGGCGTGGGTCCGAAGAGCGCTCAGCGGATCGCGTTCCACGTTCTCTCGGCGGATCCGGCCGACGTCAACCGGCTGGCCGGCGCGCTGCGCAAGGTCAAGGAGCTGGTCCGGTTCTGCACTACCTGCTACAACGTGGCCGAGTCCGAGCAGTGCCGGATCTGCCGCGACCCGCGCCGCACCGACGAGGTGCTGTGCGTGGTGGAGGAGCCCAAGGACGTGGTGGCCATCGAGCGGACTGGTGAGTTCCGCGGTCGCTACCACGTGCTGGGCGGTGCGATCAATCCGCTGGAGGGGATCGGCCCGGACAATCTGCGCATCCGGGAGCTGATGATCCGGCTCGGTGGCGGCGGGGTGCGGGAGCTGATCCTGGCCACGGACCCGAACACCGAGGGCGAGGCGACAGCGACCTACCTGGCGTTGATGGTGAAGCCGATGGGCATCTCGGTGACCCGGCTGGCCAGCGGGCTGCCGGTCGGCGGCGATCTGGAGTACGCCGACGAGATCACCCTCGGTCGGGCCTTCGAGGGGCGTCGCGCGGTCTGACCCCCTGGCGTACGACCGGTGGCCGGCACCCGGGTGGGTGCCGGCCACCGCTGTGTCCCTGCCCGGAAATGATCTGACACCTGTGCCCTCATCGGGGCTGTTCGACGTAACAGTTTGGCATCGCGGGTGCTGATTGATCGGTTTTGGCCGCCGTTTACCTACGAATCGAATGTCAAGCGGCGGTTGAGGCACGATCCGATACCAACAGTCCACCCGGCTGTTTCCGGCTGGTCGCATCGGGAGCTATGGTCACCGCCATCGGTGACCCCTGTCACCACGTTGTCCGTACCCCCAAGGACGAGGTGAAGCACACATGCGTGCACCCAGGCCGAAGGTCGCGATCGCGGCCGTCGCGGTCGCGGCCCTCGCGGTAGCAGGCTGCGCCGAGAGCAACCGCGACGACAAATCCGGTGGAAGCAAGAAGGACACCCTCGTCTTCGGCGTCGCCGGAGACCCGAAGGTGCTCGACCCGAGCTTCGCCAGCGACGGTGAGTCGCTGCGTGTGGCGCGTCAGGTCTTCGAGACCCTGGTCCGGCCGGAGGAGGGTGGCACGAAGGTCACCCCCGGCCTGGCCGAGTCCTGGACCCCGGACGCCGCCGGCACCACCTGGACCTTCAAGCTCCGCTCGGGCGTGAAGTTCCACGACGGCACCGACTTCAACGCCGAGGCCGTCTGCGTCAACTTCAACCGCTGGTACAACGCCAAGGGCCTCATGCAGAGCCCGGACGTCACGGCGTACTGGCAGGACGTCATGGGCGGCTTCGCCAACAACGAGAACGCGGACCTTCCGCCGAGCCTCTTCAAGTCGTGCACCGCCAAGGACGCGACCACTGTGGACCTCTCGTTCACCCGGGTCTCCAGCAAGATCCCGGCCGCGCTGATGCTCCCCTCGTTCTCCATCCACAGCCCGAAGGCGCTGCAGGAGTTCGACGCCAGCAACGTCGCGGGCAGCGCCGAGGACATCAAGTACCCGGCGTACGCGACGGAGCACCCGACCGGCACCGGCCCGTTCAAGTTCAAGGCCTGGGACGTCGCGAACAAGACGCTGACCCTGGAGCGCAACGAGGACTACTCGGGCCCCAAGGCCAAGCTGAAGACCCTCATCTTCAAGACGATCTCGGACGAGAACGCCCGCAAGCAGGCGCTGCGCTCCGGTGACATCCAGGGCTACGACCTGGTTGGCCCGGCCGACGTCGAGCCGCTGAAGTCCGAGGGCTTCAACATGCTCACCCGCCCGGCGTTCAACGTGCTCTACCTGGCGATCAACCAGAAGGGCAACCCGAAGCTCGCCGACCTCCGGGTCCGGCAGGCCATCGCGTACGCCCTGAACCGTGAGCAGCTGGTCACCTCCAAGCTGCCGCCGGGCGCCAAGGTCGCCGACAACTTCATGCCGGACACCGTCGAGGGCTGGAACGGCGACGTTCCGAAGTACACCTACGACCCGGCCAAGGCGAAGGCGCTGCTGGCCGAGGCGGGCGCGTCGAACCTGACCCTGAAGTTCCACTACCCGACCGAGGTCACCCGGCCGTACATGCCGAACCCGAAGGACATCTTCGAGTTGCTCTCGGCGGACCTGAAGGCCGTTGGCATCACCGTCGAGGCGATCCCGCTGAAGTGGAGCCCGGACTACCTGAACGCCACCACCTCGGGTAGCAAGCACGACATCCACTTCCTGGGCTGGACCGGTGACTACGGCGACGCCTACAACTTCATCGGCACCTTCTTCGACCGGCCGAAGGACGAGTGGGGCTTCAACAACAAGGCCCTGTTCGACCAGTTCAAGGACGCGGACACCACCGCGGACATCGCGGCCCGTACCGAGAAGTACAAGGCCCTGAACAAGTCCGTGATGGAGTTCCTGCCCGGTGTGCCGATCTCGCACTCGCCGCCGGCGATCGTGTTCGGCAAGGACGTGACCGGCGTCAAGGCGAGCCCGCTCACCGACGAGCGTTTCGCCACCGCCGAGTTCAAGTAAGTCCTGATCTGACGCAGCAAGGAACGCGGGCGGGCGCTGTCGCACAGCGCCCGCCCGCAACCCTCCGCACCCCTTCGAGGCCGCCGTGTTCCGGTTCATCGTCAGGCGCCTGCTTCAGCTGATACCCACGCTGTTCGGGCTCTCCCTCCTGCTCTTCATCTGGCTCCGCCGTCTCCCCGGCGGCCCCGAGACCGCCATCCTCGGCGAGCGCGGCACCCCCGAGATGCGGGCCGCGATTCGCCGCAACATGGGGCTCGACGAGCCCATCCTGGTGCAGTACGGCCGCTTCGTACGGCGGATGATCAAGCTCGATCTGGGCACCTCGACCTCCACCAAGCGGGCGGTCACCACGGAGTTCATCGAGCGCTTTCCCGGCACCGTCGAGCTGACCATCACCGCGATGATCATTGCGATCGGTGTCGGCATCCCGCTGGGCTACCTGGCCGCCCGTCGTCGCGGCCGCTTCCTGGACCACGCGTCTGTGGGCGGCTCGCTGATCGGCATCTGCATCCCGGTCTTCTTCCTGGGCTACGTGCTCAAAGCGATCTTCTCGGAGAACCTGCACTGGTTCCCGTCCAGCGGCCGGCAGGACCCGACGCTCGGGGCGACCCGGGTGACCAACTTCTTCGTCCTCGACGGGTTGATGACCCGGGAGTGGGACGCCGCAGCCGACGCCCTCTGGCATCTGGTGCTGCCCGCCATCGCGCTGGCCAGCATCCCGCTGGCGATCATCGTCCGGATCACCCGGGCGAGCGTGCTCGAGGTGCTCAACGAGGACTTCGTACGCACCGCCGAGGCGAAGGGCCTGACCGAGCAGACGGTCCGTCGCCGGCACGTCCTGCGCAACGCCATGCTGCCGGTGGCCACCTCGATCGGTCTGCTCGCGGGCGGCCTGCTCTCCGGCGCCGTGCTGACCGAGACCGTCTTCGCCTTCAGTGGCATCGGAGCGTTCGTCGCCGAGGCCATCGGCCAGCGCGACTATCCGGTGCTGATGGGCTTCATTCTGATCATCGCGGTGGTGTACGTGCTGGTGAACCTCCTGGTTGATCTCTCCTACAGCTTCATCGACCCGAGGGTGAGGGTGCGATGACCCTCAGCCCGGGCAAGAAGCGCGAAAAGATCGACCGGCTCTCCGAACTGGCCGCCCGCGACGACGAGCGGGGTGTCAGCCTCTGGCAGGAGGCGTTCCGGCGGCTGCGCGGCAACCCGGCCGCGATCGTCGGCGCGGTCATCCTGGCGCTCTTCGTGTTGGTAGCGGTGCTCGGCCCGTTCCTCGTGCCGTACGCGCCGACGGACACGATCGGTATCCGGGAAGGGCTGATCAAGCCGGGTGTCATCCCCGGGCCCGACGGCGATCACTGGTTCGGTTACGACCACCAGGGCCGTGACGAGTTCAGCCGCATGATCGTGGGAGCCCGTCAGACCCTGCTGGTCGGTGTGGTCTCCACCCTGATCGGTCTGGCCATCGGCGCGCTGATCGGTGGCATCTCCGGTGCCGCGGCCGGTCTCGGCGGCCGGTGGGGGCGGTGGGTCGACACCACCCTGATGCGCTTCATCGACATGCTGCTGGCGATGCCGAGCCTGCTGCTGGCGGTGAGCATCGCCGCCCTGCTCGGGGCCAGCCTGACCACTGTGATGATCGCTGTCGGTGTGGTCTCGGTGCCGGTGTTCGCCCGGCTGCTGCGCGGCTCGATGATCTCGCAGGCCAACAGCGACTACGTGCTGGCGGCCACCTCGCTCGGCGTCAAGAAGTCGAAGATCGCGCTGACCCACGTGGTGCCGAACTCGCTCGCCCCGGTGATCGTGCAGGCCACCCTGACCCTGGCCACCGCGATCATCGAGGCTGCGGCGTTGTCGTTCCTCGGTCTGGGTAACCCGGACACCGCCGTACCGGAGTGGGGGGTCATGCTCGCCGACGCGCAGCAGTACCTCGGCATCCGGCCGTCGCTGGCGATCTACCCGGCGGTCGCGATCATCATCACCGCGCTCGGCTTCACCCTGCTGGGTGAGGCGATGCGTGAGGCCCTCGACCCGAAGCTGCGGAAGTAGGCCCCTGATGGCACTGCTCGAAGTTGAAGATCTCGCCGTCACGTTCGCCCGCCGCGGTCAGCGGGCCGTGCACGCTGTCGACGGGGTGTCCTTTTCGGTCGACGCCGGTGAGGTGGTCGGCCTGGTCGGTGAGTCCGGCTGCGGCAAGAGCGTCACCTCGCTCGCGATCATGGGTCTGTTGCCCAAGCAGCCGGGCCTGCGGGTCGGCGGCAAGGCCGTCTTCGACGGCACCGACCTGCTCCAGCTCGACGACCGGTCGCGGCGGGACATCCGGGGCCGGGACATCGCGATGATCTTCCAGGATCCGCTCTCCTCGCTGAACCCGGTGATCCCGATCGGGTTGCAGGTGACCGAGGTGCTCACCCGGCACCGGGGGATGAAGGGTGAGACCGCGGCGAAGGAGGCGGCGGCGCTGCTCGACCGGGTCGGCATCCCCGACCCGAAGCGGCGGCTGAAGGAGTACCCGCACCAGCTCTCCGGTGGGATGCGCCAGCGTGCGCTCATCGCGATGGCGGTGGCCTGCCAGCCGCGGCTGCTGATCGCCGACGAGCCGACCACCGCGCTCGACGTCACCATCCAGGCCCAGATCCTGGAGCTGCTGAAGGAACTGGTCCGGGACTCCGGCACCGCGCTGTTGATGATCACGCACGATCTGGGCGTGGTGGCCGGCATGTGCGACACCGTGAACGTGCTCTACGGCGGCCGGGTGGTGGAGACGGCCCGCCGACGCCCGCTGTTCCGCCAGCCGCGTCACCCGTACACGGTGGGTCTGCTCGGTTCGGTGCCGCGCCTGGACGCCGGGCGGGGCGAGAAGCTCAACCCGATCCCCGGTTCGGTCCGCGACCTGCTGCCCTGGCCGGACGGTTGTGCCTTCGCCCCGCGCTGCTCCCGACGGATCGACGAGTGCGTGGGCGAGCCGCCGGAGCTGGTGCAGGCGTACGACGGACGTAGCTACCGGTGCGTGAACCCGGAGCCGGTGCCCGGCACGGTGCCCGCCCCGCGCGAGGAGGAATCAGCGTGAGCGAGCGTAGCGAGCGAACCGAGAACGACGTCCTCGTCGAGGTGCGCGATCTGAAGGTGCACTTCCCGATCAAACGGGGGGTGCTCTTCGACCGGGTGGTCGGCCAGGTGAAGGCCGTCGACGGGGTCGACCTGAGCATCGCGCGGGGCAAGACGTACGGCCTGGTGGGTGAGTCCGGCTGCGGCAAGTCCACGTTGGGCCGGGCGCTGCTCCAGCTCACCCCGCCGACCGCCGGTGAGGTCAGCTTCGACGGTGTCGAGTTGACCACGCTGCCGCCCGGCAAGCTGCGCGGCATGCGTCGCCGGATGCAGATGATCTTCCAGGACCCGATGTCCAGTCTCGACCCCCGGCAGAACGTCGAGTCGATCCTGACCGAGGGCCTGCAGACCCACGGGATCGGCGCCGACCGCACCGACCGTCGGCGGATCATCGGCGAGACCCTGGACGCGGTCGGGCTGCCGCGCTGGGCGCTGTCCCGTTACCCGCACGAGTTCTCCGGCGGGCAGCGGCAGCGCATCGGCATCGCCCGCGCGCTGGTCCTCGGGCCGGAGCTGATCGTCGCCGACGAGCCGGTCTCGGCGCTCGACGTGTCGATCCAGGCCCAGGTGGTCAACCTGCTGGACGAACTCCAGGACAGCCTGGGGCTGACCTACCTGGTGATCGCGCACGACCTCGCGGTGGTCCGGCACATCTCCGACACGGTCGGCGTCATGTACCTGGGGGCGTTGGTCGAGGAGGCGCCGAGCGACCGGCTCTACAACGAGCCGCTGCACCCGTACACGCGGGCGCTGATGTCCGCGGTGCCGGTGCCGGACCCGGACGTGGAGGACCGCCGGGAGCGGATCCTGCTCGCCGGTGACCTGCCGTCGCCGGCCAACCCGCCGTCCGGCTGCCGCTTCCACACGCGCTGCCCGTGGGCGCAGCCCACCCGCTGCGCCGACGAGCGACCGGTGTTGCGGGAGATCGGTGGCAGCCGGGTGGCGTGTCACTTCGCCGAGCAGATCGCCAGTGGCGAACTGCGTCCGCACGGGGTCAGCGCGCAGATCGTCCGGCCCGAGGGCGAGGGGGACGCGCCGGGCGTGGTCTCCGCGCCCACCGAGCCCGGTTCGTACGTCTGAGCCGCAGGACGCGGTGCCGGCGGTCGTCAGCCCTCGGGGCGGTTCAGCAGCCCCACCGCGACGCCGTGCACCGCGTCCAGCCCGGCCGGGTCGGCCAGCGTGACCGACGTGCCGGTCACCGCGTACCACTCGTCCGCGTCCTTGTACTGCACCCGCACCGTGACCTTGCCGTCCGCGTACTCGGTGCGCAGCGTCAGGTCCCCGGTGACGACGCCGACCTCGTCGGTCATCACGCCGCCCGGGCCGGGCACGATGTCGGTGGTGCGGCTCTGCGGGCCGGCCGCGCCGCCGGAATCCGCGACCATGCCGGCACCTGGCACGGCGGCGGGAGTCTCGGCGGTGCCGTCGGCGGTCATGCCGGCGGCGGACGGGACGCCCTCCCCGGCGGCGGTCACGATTCGCTCCCCACTCAACAGCCCTCCAACATGTCGGTCAGTGCGGCCTTCTCGGCGCTGGTCACCGTCAGTCGCCAGTAGTGCTTGACCGTCACCCAGTCCTGGGCGTATTTGCACCAGTACGATCGGTTTGCCGGCTTCCACTGGGACGGGTCCTGGTCACCCTTTGCCCGGTTCGACGAGGCGGAAACCGCGAACAGCTGCGGACGGGTGGTGTCGTTGGCGAAGTCGCCGCGCTTCGCGTTGTCCCACTCGTCGGCACCCGAGCGCCACGCGTTGGCCAACGGCACCATGTGATCGATGTCCACGTCGGAGGGATCCGAGAAGCTGCGACCGTCGTACACGCTCTCCCAGCGCCCACCGACCACGTTGCAGCCGGAGAGCTTCACGTCCTTGCCGTCGCGCTGGAGGATGCTGTCCCGGACGTCGCAGTTCTTGCCGGTGTCCCGCCAGTGCGGGAAGCGGTCCCGGCTGTAGCCCTTCATCGAGCCGGCGGTGGCGACGGTGAGCTCGCTCAACTGCTCCACCGCGTTGCCGCCGTCACTCGGCGGCGGGGTGGCCGGCTCATCCGGCGGGACGCAACCGGCCACGCCGAGCGCCAGCGCCGCGGCAAGCGCAGCCACCGCCGCTCGCGGTCCTGATCTGGTACGCACAGACGACACCTCTCCAGCTTGGGGGCTCCCGGCGATTGCGCACAGTACCCGGGAACGGTTTCGGCGTTTCGTGGCGTCTCCCACATGATGCAAGGCAGATTGGTGGGATGACCGCACCCGTGCCGGCCGCAGCCCTCCGGATGGGCACCACCGCCGGCCGGGGCACGCTGCTCGCCGCCGTACTCGCCTCTGGCATGGTCTTCCTCGACAGCACTGTCGTCAACGTGGCGCTGCCGAGGCTCGGGCAGGATCTCGGCGCGAACGTCGCCGATCTCCAGTGGACCATCAACGGCTATCTGCTGATGCTGGCGGCGTTCGTGTTGCTCGGTGGTGCGCTGGGGGACCGCTTCGGCCGGCGACGCATCTTCCTCATCGGCGTGGTCTGGTTCACCGCCGCCTCCGTGCTCTGTGGGCTCGCCCAGGACACCGGTTGGCTGATCGGAGCGCGGTTCCTCCAGGGCGCCGGCGGCGCGCTGCTCACGCCCGGGTCGCTGTCGGTGCTCCAGTCGAGCTTCCACCCCGACGACCGGGGCCGCGCGATCGGTGCCTGGGCCGGGCTGTCCGGCGTGTCCACCGCGCTGGGCCCGTTCATCGGCGGCTGGCTCATCGACGCGCTCTCCTGGCGCTGGATCTTCTTCCTCAACCTGCCGATCGCCGTGCTGGTGCTGCTGGCCGCGCTGCGCTGGGTGCCGGAGAGCCGGGACGAGAGCGCCTCCCGGATCGAGGGACGGGATCGGGCCCGACGTCGGTTCGACGTCGCCGGAGCCCTCCTCGGAGCGCTCGCGCTCGCCGGCGTCACCTACGCCCTGATCGACGCGCCGGCTCGCGGGTTCGACTCCGCCGAGGTGCTGATCGCGGCAGCGGTCGGTGTGCTCGCCGCGGTGGCCTTCGTGCTGCTGGAGCGGCGGCGGGGCGACGCCGCGATGCTGCCCACCGGGCTGTTCAGCAGCCGACTCTTCTCGGTGCTGAACCTCTTCACGGTGGTCGTCTACGCGGCGCTCGGCGGCTTCACCTTCTTCTTCGCCGTCTACCTGCAGAACGTGGTCGAGTGGTCGGCCTTCCGCACCGGCATCGCGTTGCTGCCGATGACGCTGCTGCTGTTGGTCGGGTCGGCGCGGGCCGGCGCGCTGTCGGCGCGGATCGGCCCGCGCCTGCCCCTCGCCGTCGGACCGGTGATCGCCGCCGTCGGTCTGCTGCTGCTGCGCGGAGTCGGACCGGGCGCGTCGTACTGGCGCGACGTGCTGCCCGGCGTGCTGCTCTTCGGCATCGGGCTGACCCTGGTGGTGGCACCGCTGACCGCGTCGGTGCTGGCCGCCGTGCAGGACCGCTTCTCCGGGGTCGCCAGCGGCTTCAACAACGCCGCGTCCCGTGCCGGCGGCCTGCTCGCGGTGGCGGCGCTGCCGCTGCTGGTCGGTCTCTCCGGCGCCGGCTACGAGCAGAAGGCCGACCTGACCGACGCGTACCGCGCGGCGTTGGCCTGGTGCGCGGGGCTGCTGCTGGCCGGCGCGGTGCTGGCCCTCGTGCTGGTCCACCGACCGCCCCGGGAAGCCCCGCCGTCGCAGCCCTGCCACTCGCTGCCCGCCGCCACGCCCCCGAGGTAGCGGACCACCTCGGGGACGCGACGCCTGGGATCAGCGACGTGCGCGGTTGACGGCGCTGGTGACCGCCTTGATCGACGCGGTGACGATGTTGGCGTCGGTGCCGACACCCCAGACCGTCTTCCCGTCCACCTCACACTCCACGTACGCGGCCGCCTGCGCGTCACCGCCGGAGGAGAGCGCGTGCTCGTGGTAGTCGAGCACCCGCACGCCCACGTCGACCGACTGCAGCGCGTTGACGTACGCGTCGATCGGACCGTTGCCGACCGCGGCGAGGGACCGCTGCTCGCCGCCCACCCCGACGTGGGCCTCGATCTCGACCTTGCCGTCCGCCGTGCCGATCGTGTAGCCGGCCAGCCGGACCGCCGGGTCGGGCTGGTGGTCGAGCAGGTAGTGCGTCGCGAAGATCTCCCACATGGCGGCCGGGTCGACCTCGCCGCCGTCGTGATCGGTGACCTGCTGCACCACCCCGGAGAACTCGATCTGGAGCCGGCGCGGCAGGTCCAGCTGGTGCTCGCTCTTCATGATGTACGCGACGCCGCCCTTGCCGGACTGCGAGTTGACCCGGATCACCGCCTCGTAGGTGCGGCCCAGGTCCTTCGGGTCGATCGGCAGGTACGGCACCGCCCAGGTGTGCTCGTCCACCGGCACGCCGGCCGCCTTCGCGTCGGCGGCGAGGGCGTCGAAGCCCTTCTTGATGGCGTCCTGGTGGGAGCCGGAGAAGGCGGTGTAGACCAGGTCGCCCGCGTACGGGTGGCGCTCGTGCACCGGCAGCTGGTTGCAGTACTCGACCGCCCGCCGGATCTCGTCGATGTTCGAGAAGTCGATCATCGGGTCGATGCCCTGGGAGAAGATGTTGAGCCCCAGGGTCACCAGGTCGACGTTGCCGGTGCGCTCACCGTTGCCGAACAGGCAGCCCTCGATGCGGTCCGCGCCGGCCAGCAGGCCCAGCTCAGCGGCGGCCACGCCGGTGCCCCGGTCGTTGTGCGGGTGCAGGCTCAGCACCACGCTGTCCCGGCGCGGCAGGTGCCGGTGCATCCACTCGATCGAGTCGGCGTACACGTTGGGGGTGGCCATCTCGACGGTGGCCGGCAAGTTGATGATCAGCGGCCGGTCGGGGGTCGGGTCGATCACGTCGATCACCCGGGAGCAGACCTCCAGCGCGTACTCCAGCTCGGTGCCCGTGTACGACTCCGGCGAGTACTCGTAGAAGATCTCGGTGTCCGGGGTGTGGATCTCCGCGTACTTCTGGCAGAGCCGCGCCCCGGTGGTGGCGATGTCGGCGATGCCGTCCTTGTCCAGGCCGAAGACCACCCGCCGCTGCAGGGTGGAGGTCGAGTTGTAGAAGTGCACGATGGCCCGCTTGGCGCCGCGCAGCGACTCGAACGTCCGGTAGATCAGGTGCTCCCGGCACTGGGTGAGCACCTGGATGGTGACGTCCTCGGGGATCATGTCCTGCTCGATGAGCTGCCGGACGAAGTCGAAGTCGGTCTGGCTGGCCGACGGGAAGCCGACCTCGATCTCCTTGTAGCCCATCTGGACCAGCAGCTGGAACATCCGGCGCTTGCGCTCCGGCGACATCGGGTCGATCAGGGCCTGGTTGCCGTCGCGGAGATCCACCGCGCACCACCGGGGGGCGGCGTCGACGGTGCGGGTGGGCCAGGTGCGGTCCGGCAGGTCGACCCGGAACTGCTCCTGGTAGGGCTGGTAGCGGTGGTACGGCATCCGGCTGGGGCGTTGCCGGGCGAACGGATTGGACTCGGTGTCGGTGACAGGTTGAGCCATCTCAGAGTGCTCCCTGGAACATGTGGCGTCAGCAGATCGGAAGGTGTCGGCGGATGCCGGGCGACGATGCGCGGCGGTGCCGAGAGGAAACTCAGATGTGCTGGACGGCGCGATGCGACTCCGCGACGAGGTGCCGGCCGGTCAGGCCTCGTCGCGGCGGCTAAGGAGGAGCAGCGCCTGCCACATGACCAGGTCACCCTACGTGATGTAACGGGGGGTGGAAAGGCCGGTCCGGACTATGGGACCGAGGTCATCGCCGGCTCCGGTGCCTGGCAACCCAGCCTCGGCGTCCGTTCGGCCCAGGCCACGGCGGGCACGATCGCCAGCCCGACCAGCGCGAAGATCGCTGCCGTCGGTAACCAACCCCAGCCGCCGGTGCTCACGCCGAGCGCGGTCAACCCCGCCGGGGCGATCAGATACTGCACCTGGGAGCCGAGCCGGAACGCCCCCACGTACGCGCCGCGCTGGGCGGCCGGCGGCAGGGTGGCGGTGAGCCCCCAGGCGCCCGCCGACTCGATCAGCTCGGCCAGGATCAGCAGCGTCGCGGCGGCCACCAGCACCACGACGGTGAGGCCGCCCCCGGTCAGCCCGGAGATCGGCAGGACCAGACAGAACAGGGCGATCAGCAGGGCGCCCCGACGGGAGGCACGGGCCGCGCCCGACGCGGTGTCAGCGCCTCGGCTGGCGCGTACCTGGAGCAGCACGATCAGGATCGTGTTGAGCAGCACCAGGGCGGCGATCACCGTCTTCGGGGCGTCGGTGTGGGTGAGGATCCAGAGCGGCATGACCGTCAGGTAGAGCGTCTGGTGCGCGGTGAGCAGCCCGGAGAGCAGGGATGCCGCCATGAACGGGCGGTCCCGGAGCACGGCGAGCCGACTCATCGGCTCAACCGGCCGGGCCACCTGCGGCAGGCGGGGCAGTCGTCGCACGAAGAGGGCCGTCACCAGGAAGACCGTCGCGATGAACCAGACCATCCCCCGGTAGGCCGCCATCGTGTCGACCGCCAGCACCACGCCGCTGATCACCGCGCCGAGCCCGAAGCCGACATTCAACGACGAGCGCTGGTACGCCATCGCCGTGACCCGTTCGGCCGGGGGGAGCGCGTTGATCGAGTAGACCTGCCGGGCCACACCGGTCGCGGCCTCCACGGCGGCCAGCGCCACCACCACGGCGAGGAAACCCGCGAAGCCGCCGACGAACGGGTAGGTCGCGAAGAGCGCCGCGTCCAGTGCCAGCCCGACGATCCAGACCCGCTGCGGTCCGTACCGGTCGGTGAGCCCACCCAGCGGCACCGTGCCGAGCAGCGACACCCCCGCCGCTACGGACAGGCCCAGCCCCACCTGGGCGGCGCTGAGCCCGAGTGCCCGGGTGAAGAAGACGGCGCTGCCGGCGTGGAACAGGCCGCTGCCGACGGCTCCGACCATGGCCTGTACGGCCAGCGCGCGGGTCAGCCCGGCCGGCGGTACGACGTGGTGGACAACGGTGCGAATGGTGTCTCTGGCCCCCATGGCCGGTGAGTGAACCGTGCCCCCATGACGGTGGTCGAGTCTTTTAGGCTCAACCGAATCCTGCTCCCGGGGAGGGTGCGTGTCCGAGTTGCGGTTCAACGTGGCCGACGTGGCGGGAGTGCGGTTGGCCGTGTCGCCGGTCAACGAGACGGTCATGAGCATGTGGGCGCTGGCCAGCCCAATTCACTACGCGGTGCACCTGCCCTGGATCGACCGCGCCCGGGTGACCCTGCGTCGGCCCGAGGTGGCCTCCCGGGTCCGACCGCTGGTGGAGCTGGCCCGACCGCGTTGCTGGCTGCCCGACTTCCTCACCCCGGCCGCCCGGCCGAACGTGGAGATGGCCGAGCAACTCGAACAGATCGCCGCCACGCCGCCGGCCGTGGTGGTCCAGGACCTGCTGGCGACCACCCCGCGCCGGCCGCTGGGTACGTTCGGGCAGGCGCTGCTCGCCGACCCCGGTGGGCTGCTGCCGCAGCTCGTCGACGCGGTGCGGGTCTGGTACGACGAGGCGATCGCCCCGGACTGGCCACGGATGCAGGCCCTGCTCGACGCCGACGTGACGTACCGGGCCGCCCAGCTCGCGGAGAACGGCGCCGGCCGGTTCTTCGAGCAGCTGCACCCGAGCCTGCGCTGGCTCGGCGACCGGGTGGTCAGCGACGACCCGTTCGAGCGGGACTTCGACCTGCGGGGTCGTGGGCTGGCGCTGAACCCGACGGTGTTCAGCGGGCGGCGGGTGCTGTGGAACCTGCTGGAGGATTCGCTGCCGGCCGGCGCGTACCCGGTCCGAGCGGTCGGGACGCTCTGGGAGGCGACAGCGCCGCCGCCGGGCGACCCGCTGGGGCGGGTGATCGGCCCCGGCCGGGCCGTGCTGCTGCACCGGCTCGACACGGCGGCCACCACCACCGATCTGGCCCGACTCACCGGGATGTCCGCCGGGAACGTCTCGCAGCACCTGGCCGCGCTGCATGCCGCCGGCCTGGTCAACCGGTCCCGACAGGGCCGGCACGTGCTCTATCGCAACACCGAGGCCGCGGCGGTCCTGCTGCGCGCCAGCCGCGGCGGGTAGCCGGCTGACCGGTCAGCCGAGCAGCAGGTCGGCCAACGGTCGGCGGCGGCGCAGGCCGGTCTCCTCGGCGACGAGGTCCGCCGGCAGGCTGAGCGGGTCGCCGAGCTGCCCGACGACGAGCACCGCGTACGGCCGCACGTCGGCGGGGAGGTGCAGGTCGGCGGCGAGCCCGCCGCGGTCCACGCTCAGCACCTGCCGGACGTGCAACCCCAGCGCGGTGGCCTGCACGGTGAGGTGGGCGACCGCCTGGCCCAGGTCGTACGCGATCCCGTCGGCCGGCGCGGCGTCCGGGTCGACGTGCGCGGCGAGCAGCAGCGCGGCGGCCCGGTGCGCCCAGCGTTGGTCGCGCTCGGTCAGGTTGACCAGGATGCGCTTCCAGGTGTCGTCGTTGCGGTAGCCCACTGTGAACCGCCAGGGCTGGCGGTTGCCCAGGGAGGGTGCCCAGCGGGCGGCCTCCAGCAGGGAGGACGCGTCGGCCGCGCTCAGCTCCGCGGTGGGGTGGAACGCCAGCGGACTCCAGCGGTAGGCGAGCAGCGGGGTGAGATCGGCCATAAGACGGATCGTCCCGTATGGGTGATTCGTCGCTCAGGACGGGGTGGCGAAATGTGGGCAAGAGCACCCGTAACGGGACGAAGATCAGGGCGTTCCCGCGCTCGGGCTCTCCGACGGGTCCGGGGTCGGCGGCGCCGCGGTGTCGAGCGGCTCCCGGTCGATCACCACCGGGCCCGCCAGTTGCACGGTGGCCGGTGCCGGGGCGGGGGGAGCGGCCAGCCGCAGCGTCCCGGCCCCGGTCCGGACACCGGTCGGCGTGCCGTCCCGGTCGTAGCAGTAGATGCCCACGTCCAGCGGGGCGTTGAGCGACGCCGAGGTGGATTCCACCGAGTAACAGGTGCCGGTGACGCCCTCGGGCGCGGTGGCCGGGGCGACCGCCAGCGGGGCACGTCGGTCGGTGAGCACATCCAGCCAGTCGGTGAGCGGGTGCTGCACCCGGGGGTCCAACCGGCGCGGCACCGCGTCGTCGCGGTCACCCAGGCGTACGCAGCTCGCCGACCCGGCGTGACCGGCCGACGGCAGGGCGCACTGGAACAGCCCGTCGGCCGTGCTGGCCATCGAGACATCGGCGGTGCCGCCCAACGCGCCCCCCGGCACGTCGACCCGCCAACTGCCGTCGTTCGCGCTGGTGAAGACGATGGTCCGGTCCGGTTGACCGGGCCGGCCGTACACGTACTGCGCCACCAGGTGGCGGTCCTGAGCAGCCGCAGCCAGCGCGGCCAACTCGTCCCACGCGGCGTCCACCTGGACCGGCGCGGCATCGGCGGGTGGTGGAGCCGGTGGCTGCTCACTGGTGCAGGCGGCCAGGAGCGTCGGTAGGGCGAGGACGAGCGGCCCGAGCACGCGGCCGGCCGAGCGGAGGAGGACGGGCACCGGCCCATTCTGGTGGGTGCGGGCGATCGGTGGGCGCCGCGCGTACCGCGCTCGTCCCGGCGTGTCGGGCGGGCCGTTCCCGCGTACCGCCCGACCTGGTGGGACCGGCCCCGCCGGCGTCCGGCGGGCCGGATGGTGGGATCACCTGACCCGGCCTCGTTACCCGCCGGATACCCTCAAGGGGTCTGACACGCGCCGCCGGCCCCGGTTCCGGCGGCGTCGGCACGCTCAGGGTCGCTGGGAGGGAGTGCACCGTCGTGGCACTCGTGGTGCAGAAGTACGGCGGGTCCTCCGTCGCCAACGCCGAGCGGATCAAGCGGGTGGCCGAGCGCATCGTCGCCGCCCGCAAGGCCGGCGACGACGTGGTGGTGGTGGTGTCCGCGATGGGCGACACCACCGACGAGCTGCTCGACCTGGCCAACCAGGTCAGTCCGCTGCCGCCGGGTCGCGAACTGGACATGCTGCTCACCGCCGGGGAGCGGATCTCCATGGCCCTGCTGGCCATGGCCATCCACAACCTGGGGTACGAAGCCCGCTCGTTCACCGGTTCGCAGGCCGGCGTGATCACCACCTCGGTGCACGGCCGCGCCCGGATCATCGACGTCACCCCCGGGCGGCTCAAGGGCGCGCTCGACGAGGGGTCGGTGGTCATCGTGGCCGGCTTCCAGGGCGTCTCGCAGGACACCAAGGACGTCACCACGCTGGGCCGTGGTGGTTCGGACACCACAGCGGTGGCGCTCGCCGCCGCCCTGCACGCCGACGTCTGCGAGATCTACACCGACGTGGACGGCGTCTTCACCGCCGACCCGCGGATCGTGCCCAACGCCCGGCACATCAAGGACATCACCTACGAGGAGATGCTGGAGCTGGCCGCCTGCGGCGCGAAGGTGCTGCACCTGCGTAGCGTGGAGTACGCCCGCCGGGCGGGGTTGCCGATCCACGTCCGTTCGTCATACTCGACCAACACCGGCACGATGGTCACCGGATCGATGGAGGACCTTTCCGTGGAGCAGGCACTGATCACCGGGGTCGCACACGACCGCAGCGAGGCCAAGATCACGATCGTCGGGGTGCCCGACGAGCCCGGTGCCGCCGCGCGGATCTTCGACACCGTCGCCGGTGCCGAGATCAACATCGACATGATCGTGCAGAACGTCTCCACCGAGGGCACCGGCCGGACGGACATCTCGTTCACCCTGCCCAAGGCCGACGGGCCCACCGCGATGGCGGCGCTCAGCAAGATCCAGGAGCCGGTCAAGTTCAAGGGCCTGCTCTACGACGACCACGTCGGCAAGGTCTCGCTGATCGGCGCCGGCATGCGCTCGCACCCCGGTGTGGCAGCCGGCTTCTTCGCCGCGCTCGGCGCGGCCGGAGTCAACATCGAAATGATCTCCACCTCCGAGATCCGGGTCTCCGTCGTCTGCCGGGACACCGACCTCGACGCCGCCGTCCGCGCCATCCACGACGCGTTCGAGCTGGGCGGCGACACCGAAGCCGTGGTCTACGCGGGGACGGGTAGGTAGCGCCGATGACGGCGCTGCCCACCCTCGCCGTGGTCGGAGCGACAGGTGCCGTCGGCACCGTGATGTGTGAGCTGCTCACCGGGCGGCGCAACGTCTGGGGTGAGATCCGCCTGCTCGCCTCCGAGCGCTCCGTCGGGCGTCGGGTGCGCTGTCGGGGTGAGGAACTCGTCGTCCAGGCGCTGACCCCCGAGGCGTTCGACGGTGTCGACGTGGCCATGTTCGACGTGCCCGACGAGGTCTCCGCCGAGTGGGCGCCGATCGCCGTCGCCCGGGGCGCGATCGCCGTCGACAACTCCGGCGCGTTCCGCATGGACCGTGACGTCCCGCTCGTCGTTCCCGAGATCAACCCCGAGCAGGTCCGCAACCGGCCCCGGGGCATCATCGCCAACGCCAACTGCACGACCCTCGCGATGATCGTCGCGGTCGCGCCACTGCACCGCGAGTACGGCCTGCGAGAGCTGGTGCTCGCCTCCTACCAGGCGGTCTCCGGCGCCGGTCAGTCCGGCGTCGACATCCTGCACGACCAGCTCACCAAGGTCGCCGGCGACCGGACGCTCGGTTCGCGCACCGGCGACGTACGCCAGGCGGTCGGTGACGACCTGGGTCCGTTCCCGGCACCCATGGCGCTCAACGTGGTCCCCTGGGCCGGCTCCCCGGCGGACAGCGGCTGGTCGTCGGAAGAGGTGAAGATCCGCAACGAGTCGCGGAAGATCCTCGGCCTGCCCGACCTCAAGGTCTCCGCCACCTGCGTCCGGGTGCCGGTGGTCACCGCGCACTCGGTGGCCGTGCACGCGGTCTTCGCCAGCGAGGTGGACGCCGAGGGCGCCCGCGAGGCGCTGCGCAACGCTCCCGGGGTGATCCTGGTCGACGACCCCGCAGCCGGGGAGTTCCCGATGCCGATCGACGCCGTCGGCACCGACCCGTCCTGGGTCGGGCGGATCCGCCGCGCTCTGGACGACCCGCGCGCCCTCGACTTCTTCGTCACCGGCGACAACCTCCGCAAAGGCGCGGCCCTCAACACCGCCCAGATCGCCGAGCTCCTGGCCAAGGAACTCCACACGTCCTGACCTCCACCCTGCCCTTCCCCCGACTGCGGCGATCTTGCACTTTCGGTGCCGACACAAGGGGTAAGAGCGGCAAAACGCCTACCGAAAGCGCAAGATCGACGGCTGCGGGCCGCGGGGGGTCAGGCTGCTGAGAGGTGTACGCCGTCTCGGCCCTGGCGTTTCACCGCGTAGAGGGCCTGGTCGGCTCTTCTCAGGGTGCGTTCGGGGGCTTCGCCGGGGCGGGGTACTGCGACACCCACGCTGATCGTGCGGCCGATCCGTCGGGCGGCCTCGGTCAGCCGTTCGGCGATCCGGACCGCCTCCTCCGGGCGGCTCACCTCGATCACCGCAACGAACTCGTCGCCGCCGATCCGGTACAACTCGTCGCCGTGCCGCAACGCCGCCTCCAACGCCCGGGCCAACCCGACCAGCACCCGGTCGCCGGCCTGGTGGCCGTACGTGTCGTTCACGGTCTTGAAGCCGTCCACGTCGATCGCCAGCAGGGCCGTACGGCCGGGGGTGGCCGCCGCGATCCGCTGCCCGAACGGGCCGGTGTGCCGCAACCCGGTCAGCGGGTCGGAGCTGGCCTGCTCGCGCAACCGGGCCAGCGTGCGCAGCCGGTCCACGCTCGTCCAGGCCTGCCCGGCGAGCAACTCCATCAGGCTGACGGTGGTCGGGTCCGGGCGCAGCGCGCGTTCGTCGGCGACCAGCAACACCCCACCGGCATCCGCCGGCCCGACCGGCACGGCGACCAGCGTGCGTACCCCCGCTCGGGTCAGAGGGCGGTAGTCCTCGGTCGGCGGGTGCCCGGCCTCGCCCAGCGTGTACCCGGCGCCGTACCGGTGAGCTCGGTCGACCATCCGGTCCAGGGCAACCGGACCCGCCCCGGCCAACTCGGCGCGGATCCGGGTCTCCAGATCGCTCGGCGTCGCCGGGGACGGGCCGAGCTGACCGCCGATCAGCAGCAGCGCTGTGGAGAGCGTGGAGACCTCCCGGGCGGCGCGGGCCGCCGCCCCCATCACCTCCCCCTCGGTCGGGGCGGAGGAGAGCGCGGCGGCGTGCCGGAGCAACGTCTCGCTGCGGCTCTCCGCCGGTGGGCCGCCGAGGGCGGCGATCCGCGCGCCGAGCCCGTCGGCCAGCCGCTGCGCGGTCCCCCGCCACGGCTCCAGGTCGGTCGGCTCACTCCACTGCAGGTCGAGCACGCCGATCGCCCGGCCCGTCGGGTCCAGCACCGGTACGCACAGCTCGGCCGTCACGTCGGGGCGCACCGGTAGGTAGTCCGGGTCGACGCTGACGTCCGGGACGACGGCGGGAACGCCCGTCGCGTACACCCGGCCGACGATGCCGGTGCGCGCCGGCACGGTGGCGAAGACCTGCCAGGCCCCGGTCGCCGCGACGCAGCGCAGGCGGTCGTGGACCGCGAGCAGCACGGAGATGGTCGCCGGGGTGTGGCGGGACAGCGCGGTGACCGTCCATCGACACGCCTCCGGCGTGCTCGACGCCATCGGCAGGCGGACGGTGACGTCACGGATGACTCGCTGATGATCCACTCGCACGTCGTTCCAGGTAGGGGAGGGGCCCGGCTGACGCCGAGCCGCTCGATCAAGCGTACTCACGGCGGCGGTGACCAATCCGTCTTCGTACACACGTGCTATCCACAGGCTGTGGACGCAGCCTGTGGACTCCCGCCGCCGCAGCTCCGGCATCCCGGTAACCCGGTTCCCGGGATGCCGCGTCCGGCGATAGCGTGAGGCATCCGGCGCCGAGGAGGCGAGCCCATGCTCATCGCCCAGCTCAGTGACCCGCACCTGACCACCGGCCTGCTCGCCGCCGAACCGGCCGCCGGGTTGCACCGAGCGCTCGGCCGGGTGCTGGCGATACGACCCCGCCCGGACTGCGTGGTGATCAGCGGCGACCTGGTCGACCACGGCCAGCCCGACGAGTACGCGGCGCTGCGCGAGGTCATCGGCCGGTTCCCGCTGCCGGTGCACCTGGCCGCCGGCAACCATGACGACCGCGAGTCCCTGCTCGACGCGTTCGGCGGCACTCAGTGGCTCGGCGGCGGCTTCTCGGCCTACTACCACGTCGACCACGAGGCGGCGACCGTCGTGGTGCTCGACTCGCTCGTCCCCGGCAGCGACGGTGGCCAACTCGGCGAGGAACAGCTCGGCTGGCTCGACGGGGTGCTGGCCGGGCGACCCGAGGCGCCGGCACTGATCTTCCTGCACCACCCACCCGTCGCTGTCGGCATCCCGGTGGCGGACGCCATCCGGCTCGCCGACGGTGACGCGCTCGCCGAGGTGATCGGCCGGCACCGGCACGTCGTACGGGTCGCCGCCGGCCACCTGCACCGCCCGGTCACCACGGCGTACGCGGGCACGGTCCTCACCGTGGCACCCAGCACCTGGAAGCAGAGCACGCTCACCATGAGCGCCGACGAGCAGATCGGTTGGGTCCACGAGCCCACCGCCTTCCTGCTGCACTCCGTTCAGGCCGGCGGCTGCGTGACCCACACCGTGCAGGTGAGCCACTCCGCCGGGCAGACCTGCGGCTTCTGAGGCGTCGTCGTGCTGGTCTGGTACGTCTCGTACGGCTCGAACATGCACGCCGCCCGGTTGGGCTGGTACATCGGTGGTGGCTGCCCACCCGGCGGAAAGCGGACGTACCCCGGCTGCCGCGACCGGCGCCCACCGAGCCGGTCGGCGGCCGTGTCGTTGCCCGGCGGCATCTACTTCGCCGGCGAGTCGGGTGCCTGGACCGGCGGCATGGCCTTCTACGACCCGCACCTACCGGGCGAGGCCGCCGCCCGCGCCTACCTGGTCACCCTGGAGCAGTTCACCGACATCGCCGCGCAGGAGATGTACCGCCCGCCGGGCGACCCGACCGACCTGATTCCGGCGACCGGCGCGGCCATTGCCGCCGCCGTCGCCAACGGACGGGCGACCCTCGGCCCGGGCCGGTACGAAACGCTCGTCTGCCCGGGCCACCGCGACGGCGTTCCGCTGCTCACCTTCACCGCCCCCGAGGGGGCGTCTGCCGCGCGGTGCCGGCCACCCGCGCCGATCTACCTCGGCATGATCGCCAAAGGGCTACGCGAGTCGCACGGCTGGCCGGCCGAGCGGATCGCCACCTACCTGTCGGCCCGGCCCGGCGTCGCGGGCACCTGGCCACCGGACGCCGTGACAGCACTGGTCGACGAGGCACTGATCGACGGCTGACCCGCCGGGCTCGCGCCCGCCAGGTGGCCCGCCAGTCATGTCCCGTCGGTGCGGTGGCCGGCGGTGTGCTGGTCGGCGGTGCGCTGGTCAGGGGTGTGCTGGCTGGCGGTGGGCTGGTCGGGCGGTGCGTCGGTGCAGTCAGCCGAGCAGAAACTCGCGCAGCACCGGGGCCAACGTCGCCGGCGGCACGTCGTGGTAGCCGCCGTCGAGGCTCACCGACCGGCCGCCCGGCACTGCCTCGGCCGCCGCCCGACTCGCGTCCCGCAACCACTCTGGACTGCCAGTGCTGTCCAGGGCGAGGGTCGGCGCGGTGATGGCCGCCAGCCGTTCGGCGGGGAGTCGCCCTCCGGCGGTGACGATCGCGTCGTACACCAGGGTGTGCGCGAGCGCCGTCAGCCCCGCCCACATCGGCTGCGACCGCATCGCGGTGATCTGCTCGGCCGGCAGCCCCACCGAGGCGCTGAGGAAGGTCGTCACCGCGCCGTCCCGGTCGCCGGCGGCGATCAGCTCGATGAGCTGCGGGGTGATGTCCTTGCTGACGCCCACGTGCGAACCAACCTGAAACGGTGGCTCGAACAGCACCAGCCTGGTCACCGGCAGGCCCTGTGCGGTGGCGAGGGCGGCCAGGACGGCACCGGAGGAGATGCCGTAGAGGTCGGCGGAACCACCTGCCGCGGCGATCACGGCGGCCAGGTCGTCGATCTCACGACCGACCTCGTACGGTGCGGTGTCGCCGCTGTAGCCGCGACCCCGACGGTCATAGCCGAAGGCGGTGAAATCCGTCGCCAACGCGGCGGCCAGGTCACGGGTCGCCTGGCGATCGGCGAACGCGCCGCCGACCAGGATGAGCGCCGGCCCGGCACCGGACCGCTCGAACGCGATGGGCGTGCCGTCGGCCGATCGCACCTGCTCCGCCACCGGTGTCGTTCCGCTCACGATGCCTCCTGCCCGCGATGACTGTCCCGTCCTTTCTAGACCCTGGCTCCGACACTGTCCGGCAGACCGCGGTAAACGGTGATCGATTCTGGTCCCGGCGTACGCGCTGCTCCGATGTGCTGCCCGGCTCGACCGGTCGGCGTACGGATGAGAGGCTGTCGGGGCGGGGGCCATGCTCAACCGCCGCCCAACCGCGACCCTTCCGACGGCGTCCGTCGGCGGCCCGGTCGACCCAGAGGCCGGGCACCGTCCGCGCCGATTCTCACGAGGAGATCCATGTTCATACCCGGGATGCGCCGGGCCGCTGTCGGCCTGACCGCGCTCGCGGTGGCCGCTTTCGGCGCGGTCGCCACCAGCCCTGAGCAAGCCGACGCGCGGCCGAAGCCGGTCGACGTCACCCTGCTGGCCCTCAACGACTTCCACGGCAACCTCGAACCGCCGAGCGGGTCCAGCGGCACCATCGCCGGGCAGACCGCGGGTGGCGTCGAGTTCCTGGCCACCCACCTGGCCGAGCTGCGCGCCGCAGCCAAGAAGAAGAACACCATCACGGTCGCCGCCGGTGACCTGATCGGCGCGTCCCCGCTGCTCTCGGCCGCGTTCCACGACGAGCCGACCATCGAGGCGCTGAGCATGGCCGGGCTGGACTACGCCAGCGTCGGCAACCACGAGTTCGACGAGGGCGCCGCCGAGCTGCTGCGGATCCAGAATGGCGGCTGCCACCCGGTGGACGGCTGCGTCGACGGCACCCCGTACCGGGGAGCCGACTTCCAGTACCTGTCCGCGAACGCCTTCACGACCGCCACCGGCAAGCCGCTGATGGCCCCGTACGCGATTCACAAGGTGCAGGGCGTCAAGGTCGGCTTCATCGGCATGACCCTGGAGGGCACCCCGCAGATCGTCAGCCAGCAGGGCGTCGCCGGTCTCAGCTTCGCCGACGAGGCGGACACCGCCAACCGGTACGCTCGCGAGCTGCGCCGCAAGGGCGTGGAGGCGATCGTCGTGCTGCTGCACGAGGGTGGCACCCAGGCGGCGACCGGCGGGATCAACGACTGCGTCGGCATGACCGGCCCCATCGTGGACATCACCAACCAGATGGACCCGTCGATCGACGTGGTGGTCAGCGGGCACACCCACCAGGCGTACAACTGCGACATCAACGGCAAGCTGGTCACCAGTGCCAGCTCGTTCGGTCGCCTGGTCACCGACATCGATCTCAAGATCGACCGGCACAGCGGTGACGTGGTCTCCGCCAGCGCGAACAACGTGGTGGTCAGCCGGGACGTCGACCCGGACCGGAAGCAGACCGCGCTGATCAACCGGTACAAGACGGTGCTCGGCCCGGTCGCCGACCGCCAGGTCGGCGTGACCGCCACCGGCCTCCCGACGACGCAGGAAAACCTGCTCGGCACCTGCTCCCCGCAGGTGCCCAACTCGTGCGGCGAGTCGCCGATCGGCAACGTGATCGCCGACGCGCAGCTCGCCGCCACCGACGACGAGCAGGGTGCGGTTGCCGCCCTCATGAACCCTGGCGGCGTACGGGCCGCCCTCGACGCCGGCCCGGTCACCTACGGGGAGGCGTTCACGGTGCAGCCGTTCGCCAACAACCTGGTGACGCTGGACCTGACCGGCGCGCAGCTCTACTGCGTCCTGGAGCAGCAGTTCGTCACCGGCCGCACGCTGTACCCGTCGGCCACGCTGGGCTACGTGGTGGACCTGAACGGCACCAGCGCCACCGCAGCCGACCCGTGCGTCGGCACCCGCGTGGTCCGGGGCAGTCTCACCATCGGCGGCACCGCCGTCGACACCGCCGCCACCTACCGGGTGACGGTGAACAACTTCCTGGCCGGCGGCGGCGACGGGTTCAGCACCCTCACCGCCGGGACGAACCTGGTCACCGGGCAGATCGACCTGGACGCGTTCGTGGACTACCTGACCGCCCAGTCGCCGGTCTCCGCACCGACGCTGGACCGGATCCGCACCACCGCCGAGGTCCCCGCCACCTGACGGCCGACCCCGCGAGATCGGGCCCCGGAGCAGCAGCTCCGGGGCCCGACCCGTCCCAAACCCCGCCGCCCCGCATCAGCCCGCGCCCGCCGCTCGCCGCCCGCCGCTCGCCGCCCGCCGCTCGCCGCCCGCCGCTCGCCGCCCGCCGCTCGCCGCCCGCCGCGCGCCCGCCGCCTGCTGCAAGATCGCGCTCGAACATGGTGTAGTGGCATTGGCACGCATCGAGGCCACTACATCCAGGATCGAGCACG
The DNA here is from genome assembly GCF_018070385.1 of Micromonospora sp. C97. Taxonomy (NCBI): domain Bacteria; kingdom Bacillati; phylum Actinomycetota; class Actinomycetes; order Micromonosporales; family Micromonosporaceae; genus Micromonospora; species Micromonospora sp. C97. The sequence continues at coordinate 611,295 of NZ_JAGPXU010000002.1, read as the reverse complement.
TCAGGCGGGGGTGGGCGCGGCGGTGCGGGACGTCGGGGCGGTCGTCGCTACGCCGTCCTGCTCGGCGGTGAGCAGTCGGCGCAGGGAGAGGGCGACCAGCGAGGCGATCAGGCAACCGCCGACCACTGTCGCCACCCAGACGCTGCCGTGGGCGGCGCCGAGGAGCGGGCCGGCGGTCACCGGTCCGATCACGCCGCTGATCCCGAAGATCATTGAACTCATGGCGTTGTACCGGCCGCGCAGCTCGTCGGTGGCCAGCGCGTTCGTCAGCGCGGGCATCACCGGCGACAGCATCGTCTCGCCAAAGCCGAAGATCGCCGAGCAGGCCACCACGCACAGCGCGGCAAAGACGGCGTTTTCGGCGCTGACCAGGCCGCCGGCACCGAGGACCAACCAGGCGCCGGCGAACACCGCCCCGACCACGGCGAGTGCACCGGTACGGCTACGCCCCTCGATCCGGCGGAGCACCAGGAGCTGGGCCAGCACGATCATTACCGTGTTGGCCGCGAGCGCCCAGGCGACCACCTGGGGCGTCACCTCGACGACCCGCACGGCGTACGCGGCGAAGCCCACCTCGATCTGGGCGTACCCGCAGGTGGTGAGGATGAGACCGAAGATCACCAGTCGGCGGAACGGGCGGTCGCGGAGCACTGTCAGGTAGCCACCGGCGGACGGCTCGCCGCCGGTCCTGGGGCGGACGAGTCGGTGACCGACGCCCGGCAGGGTCAGCAGGATCAGCGCCGGCATCAGGTAACTCACCGCGTCGAGCACGTAAATGATCTGGAACGTGCCTGGCCGGGCGGTGTCGACGATCGCGCCGGACGTCATGCCACCAATGCCGATACCGAGGTTGAGCAGGGCGAAGTTCAGCCCGAAGACCCGTTGCCGTTCGTCGTCTCCGGTCAACGAGGCGAGGATCGTGTTCTGCCCGGACCAGATCGCCGAGCTGCCGACGGCGATCACCGTCATCACCAGCACTGCCGAGCCGGTCGAGTTCACCAACGCCAGCGAGCCGGTGCCGATGGCCTCGATCAGCAGGCAGGGCACCACCACCCGGCGGGCGCCGAATCGGTCGATGAGCGTCCCGCCCAGCGGTGACAGCGCCAGGGTGACCGCGCCGTACCAGCCGATCACCAGACCCGCCCGGGTGTCGGTGAGTCCGCGTACGTCGGTGAAGTAGATGAACAGGAACGGCAGGGTCAGACCGCGCCCGATCGCCGACAACAGGGTGCCGATCAGGAGTCGGCGAGCTTCGAAACGGCGGGGTAGGGCACGACGCAGCATGTCCGGCATTCTGTTCGCCGGGTGCGACACCGCGCGAACACTTTTGGACGTCGCCCCGCTGGCCGCAGGCCGCCGGGTGACCAATCCCACGATGATCCACTCGGCTGACGGCGGTCCGGCGTTGTCCGCCGGGTCTGCGATGCTGACCCGATGACCGGCACCTGGCGACACCTGCCCGCTACCGCCCGCGCCATCGCGGTCACCGCCACGACGGCCGTCGCCGCCGCCCAGGCACGCGACGGTCAGGCGTACGACGAGGCAGTCGGCGGTCTCGCCGCGGACGAGCGGTCCGGGCTGGTGCTCGGCGCGGTGGTCCGACTGCTGCTCGAGGAGAGCCATCCGGACGGGTTGACCGGCGACGACATCCGCCAGGTGTTGACCCGCTGCGTGCAGCAGTCGACGCGGTGGCGTTCCGATGTCGACCCGCACGTGGTGCTCGTCCTGCTGGCCGGCGCGCTCGGGGTGTACGACCCCGACGGCGACGAGGCACCGCCGGACGCGTCGGCGCTGGCCCGGCACGCCCCGCTGCTGGTGGCCGACCTGTTGGCGACGACCAGCGTGCCGTTGGGCGACTACCTGGCCGCCGCGTTCGCCGAGATCGAACGCACCGAACGACAGGACTGACAGGCGCGAACGCCGCTGAGAAGGCGCCGAACTCGCTGCGTACGAGGAAACGGCCCGGTGTCGAAGCGACCGGGCCGTTCCTCGTGCTCACTGGTGGTTGCAGGCAAAGCCCGCCCGGGCCCGGGAAGCGGGCCCGTCGCCACCGTCGCTCAGGCCCGACCCACCTGGACCTTCGGTGACGCCGCCGACGTGGCTGCGGGCCGCTGCGGTACGACCACCAGACCGTAGTTGTAGTTGGCCATCAGCAGGTCCTTCAGGCCGTCGTTGTTGATGTCGGCCACCGCGAGGCCACGCGGGGTGAAGGAGCTGGCGGGCGGCAACTGGGAGACCCGGAACTCGTTGCCCAGCCAGCCGTCCGGCCGCTGCAACAGGACACTCGCCGCGCTCCAACCGCCGTGGGTGATGGCGACGTCGTCCCGACCGTCGTTGTTGACGTCCGCGATCGCGATGGCGTCCGGCATCTCGTACACCGGGTAGCGGATCCACCGTCCGAGCACACCGGCGCTGTCGTGCGTGAGCACCTGCACCTGGGCGTTCGGCGCGTTGCCGGACACGGTGACGACGACGTCCTTCCTGCCGTCGCCGGTCACGTCGCCGACCGCCATGGAAGCCACCGTCTGCAGATGCCCGGCGGGCGCCTGATATCCCACGGGGGCCGCGAACGACCGGGGCTGCACCTGGGCGCTGATCTGGATCAGCTGCCCGAGCTGCACCACCAGGTCCGCCCGGCCGTCCCCGGTCATGTCGACCACGTCCAGGACGAAGCCGCGGTGCGTGGAGACGAGAGCCGCGGGCGCGAAGCTGCCGTTGTCATCGCCGTACCGGACCAGGACGCCGTTGTCGCTCACCGCGACGATGTCCGTCCGGCCGTCACCATCGAGGTCGCGGAGCCTGAGGTCGATGAGGTCGTCGGCGAACGACAGGTGCTCCGCCGCCGAGAGCCCCGATCCGGTACGGCGGAACACGTCGACACCGTCGCCGGTGGCGACGACCAGCTCGTTTGCGCCGTCACCGTCCAGGTCGCCGATCACCGGATACATACTGCCGCCGCTGGAGGTGGACATCGCCACCTGCTGCTTCATCACGAGCTGGTTGTCCGCCTCCTGCACGAACAGGAAAGCGGAATGGTCGTTGGCGTCGTCGAAGTACTCGGTCGTCGTGATCACCACGTCGGAGAGGCCATCGCCGGTCAGGTCGCCGGCGGAGACCGCCTCCTCCCAGGAACCGAGCTTCAGCCATGAGGGGCCGTTGAAGGCCACCGCGCCGTAGGGCTGGGTGACCACTGGCACCGCGTCGCCGGACACGCTCGCCCCGGCCGCCGGCCAGTCGTAGCCCTGGAACTGGGCGTAGACCGAGGTCGGAGTCCAGCCGGCGCCGTTGACCATGGCGATCGCCGTGCCGTCGGTGCCGTTGACAGTGGCGAACGCGACAGCTCCGGCGGCGGACATGAACGCGACCTCACCGCCAGGGATCCGACCGTCGGCGTACCGCACGTTCGCGATGAGCAGGATCCGCTGTCCCTGCTCCACCGAGCCCGGCGACACAGTGACAGTCGTCGTGGTGGCAGGTCCGGTGTAGACCCGCACGGCGTCGGACGTGGCAGTGGCGCCGCCAGTGGCGACCGCCCGGATCCAGTAGACGTAGCGGGTGGCGACAGTGAGGCCGGTGTCCACGTACTCGGTTGACGTCGTGGTGCCGACCACCGTCTCCACCGGGGCATCGTTACTCAGGCGGACGATCTCGTACCGCGCGGTGCCGGCCACGGCCTTCCACCGCAGGGTCATGCTCGTCTCCGCCGCGGTCGCCCGTACGTTAACGGGCTTCGCCAGCGAGGTCTGCACCGACACCTCGGACGAGTCACCCGACGCCCGCTTGCCGGATCGGGACCGCACCACGTAGTAGTACGTGGTCTCGGCGGCGACGGTTCCGTCCAGGTACGACGTCCCGGTGACGGTACCCACCGTCGTGTACGGGCCACCCGAGACGGTCCCACGCCGTACCTCGTAGCTGCTGGCGCCCGCCACCGCCGGCCAGCTCACCTCGACCTGGGTCTCGGACACCAGTTTCGCGCTGACCGGAGCGGGTGGCGGCAGGGCCGCCGCGAACGCCGGTGTACCGGACGCAACCAACACCAGCAGGGCCGTCAGTAAGGCCAGCACGCCACGATTCAGCAACCGCAGTTGCGACAACATACGCATCTCCAGATCCCCCGAGGGCTTGTACGGGCAGCCGCTCGTACAGCGCCGGCACATTCGGGATCGTCACGCGGGGACGGGACGGCGGACAGCTCAACGAACGTGGCCCGGACCGAGGGAAAAGCCGGGAGGGACATCGTTCGTTTGGTTGAACTGATCCAGATTCCGGCTTGTGGGACAACGAGGTTGCTGGTCATTCGCTAGCTTTCGTAGGTCTTGCTCACCTCCCTGTACGGTCATCGCCCTTCAGGCACCCCGAAGGAACAGTTCATGCAACGAAGTGCAGCGGTGGCACGGTTCGGTCTGGCCTCCCTGATGGCCATGTGCGTTCCGCTAGCTGTCGCAGCCCCGGCCAGAGCCGACGTCGAGTACCAGTCGTTCATGTCGGCACCCCAGATTGCCGACATCACCTTGGCTCCGGGGCAATCCGCAGAGCTTCCGGTGCCCCTCAGCGTCCTCGGCAACTACGACGCCGAGGGGGCCTTCGTGACCATCCAGACCTATGGCAAATCGCCGTTGACGCTGACGGGCCCGACGGGCGCGACGTGCACCGGAGACGTCGAGCTGCTCTGCTACCTCCCCGAGGTGATCACCCCGGGGCAGACGTCCGAGACGTGGGGGGCCAGCAACCCATTCCGGGTCACGGCACCGCCGACGGCCAAGGCGGGGACCTACCCGGTCGGCCTTTACTACATGCCCGCGAACACGTCCTACCGCAATGTGGGCCGCAACAGGGATGGCAGCTGGAAGATCACCCCGACCGTGCCCATCACCCAGTGGGTCTGGTCCGGTGACCACCCGTATGAGGACCAGTCGCTCGACGTCACCGTGACGGCTGGAGCGACACCGACTCCGAGCCCGTCGGCCGCCCAACCCACGCCCACGCCCACGCGACAGTCCCCGGATGGTGATGGCACGGTCCAGCCAACCGGCACCTCTTCCCCCGGCGGCGGTGCCGGTGGGGGCAGCGAATCCGGTGGGGGGCTTCCGGTGACCGGCACCCCGGTGACCGCTCTGACTGTTGGTGGCCTGCTGCTGCTCGTCGTTGGCGCCACTGTCGTGGGGCTTGCCCGACGCCGACGCACCAGGATCGTGGTCGAGTGACCAGGCTCCCGTACCCGGCGCAGACCTGCCTCACGTGAAGCGGAAGACGGACTGACGGCGTACCCGGATGTGGCCCGGTCGTTCGGACCGGGCCACTTCCTCGCGGTCATTCCTGGTTCCAGGCATCCGTCTCCGGTGTCCCCTGCGCACCCTCGTCAGACACCTGCGCGCTGGCGAGTGTCCTGCCGGAGCCGTCGAGCGCCGTCACCACGAGACCCGCGGTGGGTCGGGGCACTGTCAACGCCGCCCCGGAGCCGCTGGCCGGGGCCCTCGCCACCTCTTGCCCGTCCCGTAGGACGCGCACAGTGGTGGCCGCAGCCGGGGTCACCACCAGCAGGAACTGCTGGTCCCCGCTACTGGCCGCGTCGCCGTCGATCGGCACGGCCAGCACGCTTGCGGGATCGGTCGGATCCGTCGGCACAGTGAACGAGGTGCCGGTGCTGATGACGCTGTCGGACCGTGGTTGATCGGGCTCGATCGTCACCTCGCCGACCCAGCTGCCGTCGACTGCGGGAGCAGCCAGGACGGTCACCTGGCCGTTCGTCACCGACGGCTCGCCGGCGGTTGGTGATCCGCCGGTCGGGATGCCGGCAACGTGCCCGCCCCACACCACGCTCGGCAGGGCGGTCAGGCGGTAGCCCGCCGACTGGGCCGACTGGTACACCAGCTCTCGGGCACGCTGCGCCGTGACATCTCCCCGTACCCGGGACATCGCGGTCGCGAGCTGGGCGTCGGTGATCGGCTTGGCCGCCAGTGAGCCCGGCCCGGGAGTTATCTTGCGCGTCACCGCGCCGCAGTTGACCCGCCACCACTCGGGTCGCTGGGTCTGCGGCGTGCGGATCAGGTAGGAACCGGTCGGCTCCGAGGCCCACTGGAACGCGTTGCCGTTGAGCACCGGTGAGGTGAGGAAGGCGCAGCCGGCGGGTGCGATCGCCACGTGTATCGCCTTTCCCGGACCGGACGGGTCGTCCACGGCAAGGCTCTCGTAGGGTTCCAGAGCGTCGCTCGTACCCCGAACAGAGCCGGTGCTGGCCAGCTTCTCGGCGCTGGCGCCCTTCTCGGCGACGAGCCACACTGCGGCGCTGGGCCAGCCGGTGACCGGATCGGGCTGGGCACGGACGAAGGCGGCGAGCGCGATCCGTTGGTCGTTGACGTCGTCGATGAAGAGGACCTTCACCGCGTTGACCGGCACCGTCAGGTTGGGAAAGTCTCCTCGGCGCTGGGCGTCCAACAGAAGGTCGGAAAGCTGGCGGACATAGCCGGTGTCCCGGGCGACCGCACCGCGTGGCGGCGACTGAAGCAGTTTGTCCGACCAGGCCAGTACGGGTGCGATGGACTCGTTCGAGTTCGCTGGTGGCTGCGTGGTCCGGGCCGGGCCGGCCACGGCGAAGGCTGTGCCACCCACCGAGACCACGAGGGCCAGGGCCAGCCCGCCGAGGCGTCGCTGCCGCCTCCGTCGATAACGCGCCAGGACTCGACCGTACGGATCCGGCTGCGGGGTCAGCGTGCTGCTCAGCTCGGCCAGGGCCCGGCCCAGCTCCTCGTCGACAGTCATGGCGTTGCCCCCGTCATCCTCGTTGTGCCGTCCGGTGCCGGCTGAGCTGCCGTTGATGCCGGTGTCGACGGCGGCGCGTCCGCTGCCAGTGCCAGCCGCAGGCGAGCCAGGCCCCTCGACGCACGGCTCTTGACTGACCCGACCGAGCAGCCCAGGGTGGCGGCGACCTCCGCCTCCGGCAGATCGACCACGTACCGCAGCACGATCACGGCCCGGGTGCGCGGCGTCAGTGCCCGCATCGCCGCGTACAGGGCGTGCCGCTCCGCCACCGCATCCGTCATGTCCCGGGTGGACCGCTCCGGCAGAATCGCCGTCACCAACTCGTGCACCCGGTAGCGGCGCCAACTACTGATGTGCTGATTGATCATGACGCGCCGCAGGTAGGCCATCGGATCTTCGACCCGCCGCCACCGACGCATCACCTTCACCAGCGCCGCCTGCACCAGATCCTCCGCATCCTGTGCCGACCCGGTGAGGTGGTACGCCACGCGCAAGAGATCCATGTAGCGCGTGTCGACGAACTCTCGGAAATGCTCGTCGTCAGCTGCCATAAGCCCCCGCCTCGATTGGTTACCTGTCACGACCCCGCCGGGGGTCAAAAGGTTGAAGGCGGCAGCGGGCGCGTTCAACGTGCCCCGGATGGCCGCAGCTGGGCAGCATCGCCACAGCGCTGGGCCGTGCATGGTCAACAAACGCCAGAGGGCACATCCGTGATCGGATGTGCCCTCTTACCTCTGGTCGGGGTGGCCGGATTCGAACCGACGACCTCTTCGTCCCGAACGAAGCGCGCTACCAAGCTGCGCCACACCCCGAGGCGTGCCGACAAATAGTAGCCCACCCGCCCCGATGGTCAAACTCGGTACCCCCGCCGACCGGACCCGTCAGCGCGATCGCCGGCCGGGCTGGTTCGTTGATCGACTCGGGTTCCAGGAAGTCGGGCTGTCGACGTGACCAGGACACCCCAACTTTCAGGAACCCGAGTCGATCAACGACAGCTGCCTGGTCTCGCCGCGACGGGTGGCGCGAGAGGGGTCAGCGGGGGATGAGGGTGAGGATGCTGGCCTCCGGGGGGCAGGCGAAGCGGACCGGGGCGGTCGGGTGGGTGCCGAGACCGGCGGAGACGTGCAGCCAGGAGTCCGAGCCGGGCCACCGGTGCAGCCCCTGCGCCATCGAGCGCGGCAGGCCGCAGTTGGTCACCAGGGCCCCGAAGCCCGGTACGCAGACCTGCCCGCCGTGGGTGTGCCCGGCCAACAGCAGGCCGAAGCCGTCCGCCGCCATCTGGTCGAGCACCCGTGGCTCGGGGGAGTGCGTCACGGCGATGGACAGGTCGGCGGAGGACGCCACCCGGCCCGACACGGACGGGTAGTCGTCCCGGTCGATGTGGGGGTCGTCGACGCCGACGAGGTCCAGCTCCCGGCCGCCGGCCTTGAGGCTCGTCCGCGCGTTGTTCAGGTCCGCCCAGCCGGCGCCGGTGAAGACCTGACGCAGCTCCTCGTAGGGAAGCTCCACGCCCTCGGTGTACTCCCGGTCGGGCAGGAAGTAGCTGAAGGGGTTCTTCAACACCGGCCCGGTGTAGTCGTTGGAGCCGAACACGAACGCGCCCGGGTAGTCCAGCAGCGGTTGCAGGGCCCGCAGCACCCCGGGCACCGCGCCCGGGTGCGCCATGTTGTCGCCGGTCACCACCACCAGGTCGGGGTCGAGGGCGGCCAGCGACGCCACCCAGCGCTGCTTGCGCGCCTGGTCGGGCATCATGTGCAGGTCCGACAGGTGCAGCACACGTAGCGGCTCCGCGTCGGTCGGGAGCACCGGCACGTCGTACCGCCGCAGTGTGAACATGTTGCGCTCGATGAGCGACGCGTACGCGAGGGTGGCCGCGCCGATCGTGGCGGTTCCGGCGGCGAGCCGGAATAGTGTGCGCTTTCGCATGGCGTTCAGGGTAGTTTGACCGTCCATGAGCACGCTGAAGGACCGCCTCACCGCCGACATGCGTTCCGCGCTCAAGGCGCGCGACGAGCTGACCACCTCCACGCTGCGGATGGCCCTGGCCGCCGTCGGCACCGCCGAGGTCGCCGGCAAGGCCAAGCGCGAGCTCACCGATGACGAGGTGCTCGCGGTGTTGACCAAGGAAGCCAAGAAGCGTCGGGAGGCGGCCACCGCCTTCGCCGACGCCGGGCGCGCCGAGCAGGCCGCGAAGGAGAGCGCCGAGGGCGAGGTGTTGGACCGCTACCTGCCCAAGCAGCTCTCGGACGCCGAGTTGACCGAGCTGGTGTCGGGGGCGCTCGCCGCGGGCGGCTTCACCGGCAAGGCCCAGATGGGCCCGGCGATGAAGGCGGCCCAGGCCGCTGTGGCGGGCCAGGCCGAGGGTGGCCGGGTGGCCGCCGAGGTACGCCGACAGCTCGGTCTCTGACTCACCGGGTCGGTGGCGCGGCACGACTGTGGTCGTAGCCGCCAGCTGGTCCGGGCAGACGAAACGGGCGGGCACCCGAGGAGGGTGCCCGCCCGTCGTGTCCTACCCGTCGGCTCAGCCGTTGGGGCGGCCGTTGCCGGGTCTACCTGGCTGGTTGCCGGGCGGGTTGCCCGGAGTGCCGTCGGTGTTGCCCGGCGTGCCGCCGCCGCTGCTGACCTGGATGGTGACCACACCACCCTTGATCGTGCGTCCGTCCGGGCTGGTGCCGGCCGCGTCGCCCGCCTTGCAGGAGGACGGCACCTTCGCACTGGAGACGACCGGCTCGAAGCCGGCGCCCTTGAGTCGGGACTTCGCCTGCTCCACCGACACGCACTTCACGTCGGGGATGCTGCGCTGGTCACCCTCGGAGATCTTCTGGCCGGGTGGTGTGAACTGGACCCGGTCCTTGCCCTTCATGGCATCGCGCAGGGTCTCGTACACCGGTGGGTTGATGCCGTCCTTCTCGGCGTGCTTCATCTTGACGTTCGTCTGCGGCCAGTCCGGGTCGGCCATGATGCCGGCCACCGAGTACTGCTTGGTCATGGCGACCAGGGCGGCCGTCTTCTCCGAGTCGGTGGTGCCGGACTTGCCGGCCACTGGCGCGTCGACGATGCCCTTCACCACGCGGGCCGTACGGCTGCCACCGCACTTGCTGGTGCTGGAGTTGTCACCGACCGGGCAGCGGGCGGCGTCCACGGCGGCCCGGGCCACCTCGGTGCTGAACCGCTTCTCGCAGCGCGGGTTGGCGATGTCCAGCTTGTTGCCCTCCGGGTCGCGGATTTCCTGCACCGGGATCGGCTCGCAGTACTTCCCGTCCGCCGCGAGGGTGGCGTACGCGTTGGCCAGGTCGAGCGGCGTGGTGGAGGAGACACCGAGGGTGAACGCGCCCCACTGGTGGGCGGCATCCTTGGTCGCGGCGAACTTGGCGTCGTTGCTCGCCCGGAACTGGATGCCGGCCCGCCGGGCGGCGTCGACCACGTTCTCCGCGCCGACCTGCTGTTGCAGCGGGACGAAGTACGTGTTGATCGACGCGCTGAAGGCGCTCCACATGTTCTGCACGCCGCCGGCCTTCAGGCCGGAGTTGGTCGGGCAGTAGAAGTGGGTGCCCTTGCAGGCAGCCGGGCTGCTGCTGTCGATGATGTATTCCGACTTGAACTGCTGGGGCGCGTTGATCGTGTAGCTGAGCGGAATGCCCTTCTCCAGCGCGGCCAGGATGCTGAAGATCTTGAAGGTCGAGCCGGCCTGGTAACCGGTGATGCCGTTGCCGCCGGTGAGCAGCGGGTTCACTGTCGCCGGGTAGTTGCCCCGGATGCCCTTCCTGCTTTTGGCCGGGTCGCTGGAGAGCTTGTTCTTCGGGTTCTTCGGGTCGTCGAGCTTGAACTGCCGGTTGACCGCGAGGGCCCGCACCCGGCCGCTGCCCGGCTCGACCACCGCGACCATTGCCGCTTCCTTGCTGTTCACGCTCTTGGCCTTACGGACGGCCTTGTCCGCACCGCGCTGCGCCTGGACGTCGAGCGAGGTCACGACGGTGTAGCCGCCGCTCTTGAGCCGACGCTCCCGGTCGTACGTGGTCGAGCCGAACGTCTCCTGATCCATCCACCAGCGGTAGAAGTAGTCGCAGAAGAAGCCCCACTCGTTGACGTTGGCGGCGACGCAGCCGTTCGGGGTGCGCTTGTCCTTCACGACCAGCTTGGTCGCCTTGGCGGCGTCCGCCTCCTGCTGGGTGATGGCCTTGATGTCGACCATGTTCTGGATGACGTAGTTACGCCGCTCCAGTGCGAGCGGGTAGCCGGCCTCGGTGGTCGGGTCGTTCGTCGTCGGCGCCTTGACCATGCCGGCCAGCAGGGCCGCTTCCTCGATCTTCAGCTTGCTCGGCGGCTTGCCGAAGTAGACCTGGCTGGCGGCGTAGATGCCGTACGCGCCGTTGCCGAACGAGGCGAGGTTGAGGTAGCGGGTGAGGATCTCGTCCTTGGAGAATTCCTTGTCGACCTGGAGAGCCAGCCGCATCTCGCGGAGCTTGCGGGCGCTGGTGTCCTCGGTCGCCGCGACGACGTCCGCCGGGTGGGTGGCCGAGTAGGCGATGGCCAGCCGGACGTACTGCATGGTCAGCGTCGAGGCGCCCTGCCGACCGGCGCCCTCGCTCTGGTTGTTCACGAACGCGCGGGCGACACCGTTGATGTCGACGCCGTTGTGCTTGTAGAAGTCGTGGTCCTCGGCCGCGATGATGGCCTTCTGCATTGCCGGCGAGATGTCTGGGAGCTTCACGTCCCGCCGGTTCTCGTCGTACATCGTCGCGAGCGGGGTCTTGCCGTCCGAGGCCATCAGGTAGCTGATCTGTGGCGCGCGGGCCACCGTCAGCTCCGTGGGCAGGGCACCGAATGTCTCGGCGCCGGCCTTCGCGGCCAGGCCGGACATCGCTACCGCGGGGAAGGCCGCCGCGGCGACCACCACGCCGGCCAGCAGGCCACACACGAGTAGCGATGCGGCGTTGGTCAGCACATTGTGGTCACGTTTCCGCATCCAGGTCACCTCGACAGGGTACGCGAGTAGGGAACGAGGGGCGCTGGGGCGTTCTTTCCCCATTTCCTGCGCGCGCTGCCCTCGTTGTGCTAAACGCACGACCCCCGGTGCTTGGTTGCGTGTGACCTGGCGTGAGTCTCCTCCGATTCAGTGAGGCGGCGCAGCGTTATCGCTGACCTCGGCGGGGTAACCGGCGGTCGAAGGCCCGGGAAGCCGGGAGTGTCCGGAATGATGGATTTCGTCGACAACGTTGCGTAATCGGTCGACTACAGAGCATGATGGGGACGGCGACAGCGCCACATGTCGTCCGCGCCGCCTTGGGGAAGGCGGGCCGGGCGATCGGGGGGAATTGCCGGCTGACGTGCATCGACGAGGTCGGTAGGTACTGCAAGGGGGGACGTGTACACATGGGCATGATCACTGACTGGCCGTCACTGGCGGCATGTCAGAACGGGGACCCGGACGCGTTGTTCGTACAGGGCGCCGAACAGAACGTGGCGAAGCGGATCTGCCGGAGCTGCCCAGTTCGGTACGAGTGCCTGGCCGACGCGCTGGACAACCGGATCGAGTTCGGTGTGTGGGGCGGCATGACCGAACGCGAACGGCGGGCGCTGCTGCGTCGTCACCCGCAGGTGACGAGCTGGCGCAAGATGTTCGAGGCCGCGATGAAGAAGAACAGCAAGGACAAGGCCGGCAAGGACAAGATTCTCGTCAGCGCGGCCAACTGACGCCGGTCACGGCCGGCTGATCGCCGCGCCGATCGTCCGTAGCCCGTCGACGTCGTGCACGTCGGCGGGCTGCGCCGTAACCGAAACCGCCGGCACGGCCGGGAACGCCTCGGTGAAGCGTGCGGCGACCTGCTGCTCGCGTACCGCCTGGCGCGCCAACGCCGCGTGCGCCCGCAGCACGTCGGCGGTGGCCTCGTGCCCACCCAGCTCGGTCAGCCGCTCGGCGGCGACCCGGCTCTGCTCGGCGTCCAGCTCCGGGACCGCCGGGCGGTGCACCCGGTTGAGCACCAGGCCGGCCAGTGGCATCTGCTCCTCGCGCAGCCGGCCCGCGAAGTAGGCGGCTTCCCGGACCGCGTCCGGCTCCGGCGTCGCGACCAGGAGAAAGGCCGTCTCCCGCGCCTGCAGGATGCGGTACGTCTGCTCGGCGCGCTGCCGGAAACCGCCGAACATCGAATCCAGCGCCGCCACGAAGCCGGACAGGTCGGTGAGCAGCTGCGCGCCGAGCACCTTCTGCACCACCTTCGAGAACATCCCGAACGAGGCGGTGACCAGGCTGAACATGCTCCGGCCGCCGCTTCGCGCCGGGGCCAGCAGCAGTCGCAGCATCCGGCCGTCGAGGAAACGGGAGAGTCGGGCCGGCGCGTCCAGGAAGTCAAGTGCCGAACGGGACGGTGGCGTGTCCACCACGATCAGGTCCCATTCGCCCCGGGCGTGCAGCTGACCCAGCTTCTCCATCGCCATGTATTCCTGAGTGCCGGCGAAGGTCGAGCTCATCGCCTGGTAGAACGGGTTCGCGAAGATCTCCGCGGCCTTCGCCGGGTCGGTGTGCTGCAACACCACGTCGTCGAAGGTGCGCTTCATGTCCAGCATCATGGCGTGCAACTCGCCGCCGCTGCCCTCGACGTCGATCCCCTTGACCTGGCGAGGGGTGTTGTCCAGCTCGGTCAGGCCCAGCGACTGGGCCAGCCGGCGGGCCGGGTCGATGGTGAGCACCACGGTGCGTCGGCCGTGGTGCTCGGCGGCCCGCAGCGCCAGCGCCGCGGCCGTGGTCGTCTTTCCCACTCCGCCGGCACCGCAGCACACGACGATCCGCACGCCCGGATCGGCGAGGATCTGGTCGACGTCCAGCTGCGGCGCCGCGTCTTCGGAAGGCACCAATCGAGCGTATCGGGCCGGTGGGCCCGCGCGCCCGTGCTGCGCTCAGGTGTGAGTCATTCGGCGCGGACGAGCGCCTGGGCCAGCGTCGCCAGCCCCGCCCGGTCCACCCCGTCGGGCAGCAATGGCAGCTCGATCATCGGCAGCCCCAACTCCACCAGGTCGGCGCGGAGCGAATCCTCCAGTTCGCGCCGGATGACCTGGTCACGTGCCTCGTCGTGCAGCCCGGCCACGATGTCCCGATCGGCCGGGAGCCCGGCGGCGACCAGTCCGCGCCGCAACTCCGCAGCGGTGACCGCCTGCCCGGCGGGCAGCGGGGGTCGGACGCCGTTGACGAGCACCTTCCCGACGCCGAAGCCGAGCGCGGTCAGGTCGGCGATCGCGTCGACGGTCTCCTGGATCGGCATCTCCTCCAGCAGCGTGACCACGTGCACAGCGGTCATCGGGGACCGCAGCAACGCGGCCACCCCCTCGCTCTGGGTCTTGATCGGGCCCACCTTGGCCAGCCGGGCGGTCTCCGCCGTCACGTTGAGGAACCGGCCGATCCGCCCGGTCGGCGGGGCGTCCAGCACCACGGCGTCGTACGCGCGCCGCTGCCCGTTGGTGCGGGTGGTGGCCTCCTTCACCTTGCCGGTGAGCAGGACGTCGCGCAGGCCGGGCGCGATGGTGGTGGCGAAGTCGATGGCACCGAGCTTGCGCAGTGCCCGGCCGGCCGCGCCCAGCTTGTAGAACATGTCCAGGTACTCGAGCAGCGCCTCCTCGGCGTCCACCGCGAGCGCCCGCACCTCACCGCCGTCCGGCGCGTCGGCGAGGTGCCGCTCCTCGTAGGGCAGCGGGTCGATGCCGAACAGCTGCGCGATGCCCTGCCGCCCCTCGACCTCGACCAGCAGGGTGCGCCGACCCCCGGCGGCGAGCGCGAGGGCCAGCGCCGCCGCCACGCTGGTCTTACCGGTGCCGCCCTTGCCGGTCACCACGTGGAGACGGGCAGGCCATCCGGCACCGGCCGGGTCGATCGGGCGCTCAGCTGCACACACCCGTCGAGCCTATCCAGGCATCGGGGTCACGCGACCTCGCAGACCCACCAACCCGTCTTCTGCACCACAGTGAAGCGCAGTTCCTGGTCGGCCACCTTCTCGTCGGCGGTGGTCATGGTGAGCCGGGTGGAGACGGTGGCCCGTTCCCCGGTCTGGTTGTCCACCTTCGGGGTGGTCCACCGGAAGCGCGGGTTCTGGTACGCGGAGGCGTACTTGTCCACCTCGGCGACCTTCGCGGCGATCTTGTCGTCGTCGCGGGCCGCGGCGCAGACGCGACTGGCGGCCTTTGTCGCGTCGCGGTCCTTGTAGATCGCGGTGAGGAACTCGTCGACGGCGACCGCCGGCTCCTTGGCACCCTCGCCGGTCTCGGCATTGCGCAGGGTCAGGAAGGCCACCACGCCGCCGCCCACGCACAGCACCATGATCACAACGAGTGCGATGGCCGCGATCAGCAGGCCGCGCTTCTTCTTCGGCTCGGCCGTGCCCGGGTAGGGCGGGTAGGCCGGCGGGGCCGGGGGGATCGGCGAGGGGTTCGGGGTGCCCGATGGCGGCGCGGCGGCCGAGGCGGGGGCGGCGGGCAGCGCCGGCCGGGCGGGGGGCGCGGGGAGAGTGGGCTGCCCCGGCGGCGGGGTGGGGGTGGACTGGCTGGGGACACCCGGCGCGCCGGGCTGATCCGGGTGCGCCGGCGGGTGGACGGGTGGGCCGGCCTGGTCGCCGCTGGGCGGGTGGGTCATGTCTTTCCCCCAGGGGTGCGGCGCCCGCCGCCACCCCTGGCGCCGAGCGTGATCGAGCGGGCGTCCGGGCGCTGCGCGACCGTCCGACCGGAAGGGTAGCGGTCGATGGCCCCCTCGGTGTCGCCCCTGCCTGCCCGGGAGGTCCAGCGATCCGGTGAGCGGTACCCGGGTCGGTTCCGGTGTCGGGCCCCCGACCTGCGGTGTGTCGCATATGTGACTGTTGGTGACCTCTTGTGCGCGTCCTGTTGGCGGGACTGGGGCCACAGACCTACCTTCGTCCCCGGTGCGGGGGCCGGAACGGACGAATGGGGCCGGGCCGGAAGCATGGTCCGAGAGGTACGACCGGAGGCAGTGCATGCGCGACGCGGACAACGTTCCTCGTACCCACTTCCCGACGAACGACCGGCCCCGCCGGCCGGGGACCGTGGCCGAGGCCGGCGGGCAGGTCACCAACCAGCCGATCAACGAACGGTCGTACCGCCGGACGCCGGAGCAGGCGGAGGCGGCCCGCGTGCCGAGCCAGCCCGTCGAGCGGATCCGCGACGACGACGAGCCGGGCTTCGTCATCCATCTGCCGATCCGGGTGCCGAACCTGGCGGCGGCGACGGTGCTGGCCGGACGGGTCGCGGTGTCCCTGGGGTTCCTGCCCGAGCTGGACGCCGGCGAGACCACCGTGTCCAATGCCGACGATCAGAACAACCGGCACCGGGTCTTCTGCGACCTGCTGCTGCCGGACCGGTCCCGCTGCCCCCAGGGGTACGAGCACGAAGGGCGCTGCGGGGAACTGCCGGCCACGTCGGAGCAGCGTCCCGTACCCCGTCCCGCCAGCGGACCGTAGGCTGTCCCTCGAACAATTCCGCACCGAGAGGGAGCCCTTCAGCGATGCAGAAGTGGGAATACTCCACGGTCCCGCTGCTGGTCCACGCGACCAAGCAGATCCTCGACAACTGGGGCGAGGACGGGTGGGAGCTCGTCGCCGTGGTCCCCGGCCCGAACCCGGACCAGCTGGTCGCCTACCTGAAGCGGCCGAAGGCGTGAGCAACGGTCCGCACGCGAAGCTCGCCGAGCTCGGCCTCGAACTGCCCGAGGTCGTGCCGCCGGTGGCCAGCTACGTCCCGGCCGTGCAGTCCGGGCAGCACGTGTACGTTTCCGGCCAGTTGCCGATGGCCGAGGGCAAGCTGCTCGGGACCGGCAAGGTCGGCGCCGGGATCTCCGCCGAGCAGGCGAAGGATCTGGCCCAGCGGTGTGCGCTCAACGCGCTGGCCGCTGTCGACTCGCTGGTCGGCCTGGAAAACGTGGTCAAGGTGGTGAAGGTGACCGGGTTCGTGGCCTCCGCGCCCGGCTTCACCGGTCAGCCCGCCGTGATCAACGGTGCCTCCGACCTCCTCGGCACCGTCTTCGGGGAGGCCGGCCGCCACGCGCGTAGTGCGGTAGGTGTGGCCGAGCTGCCCCTCGACGCCCCGGTGGAGATCGAACTGATCGTCGAGGTCGCCTGACGCGTCCCCATCGCCCCGCGATCTTGCACTTTCTGCTCGGACGAAAGCCCTGAACGGGGATGAATCAGGGGCCGCCAGTGCAAGATCGTGGGGTGTGGCGGGCGGGGTCGTACGATCGCAGCCATGAGCGGGCACGTGACGGGGGCGGTGGCGGCGCTTGCCGACGAGTTGCCCCGCTGGGTTTCGCTGCTGCGTGCCCCCAACCCGGGGCCGATGACCCTCGACGGCACCAACACCTGGGTGCTGCGCGCCCCGGCCGCCGAGTACGCCACGGTGGTCGACCCGGGGCCGGCCGACGAGGGGCACCTGACCCGGATCGTCGAGCACGGTCCGGTCGGGCTGATCCTGATCACCCACGGCCATCCCGACCACACCGAGGGCGCCGCCCGGCTGAGCGAGCTGCTCGGCGCGGTGCCCGTCCTCGCCGTCGACCCGGCGCACACCATCGGCGTGGAACCGCTGACCGGGCCGGGCGAGAGCTTCGGTGACTTCGGTCTGCGCATCCGTCCGCTGCCGACGCCGGGGCACACCGCCGACTCGGTCTGCTTCCTGGTCGAGCACGACGACGAGCGGGTGGTGCTCACCGGCGACACCATCCTCGGCCGGGGCACCACCGTGGTCGCCCACCCGGATGGGCACCTCGGTGACTACCTGACCAGCCTGGAGCTGCTGTCCGCGTACCGGGGGATTCCGGCGTTGCCCGGACACGGCCCGGCGCTGGCCGACTGCGCCGCCGCCGCCGATTTCTACCTCGCCCACCGTCGGGCCCGGCTCGACCAGGTCCGGGCGGCGGTCGCCGCCGGTGCCCACACTCCCGCCGACGTGGTGGCAGCGGTCTACGCGGACGTGGACCGCTCGCTCTGGTGGGCGGCCGAATGGTCGGTCCGTGCCCAGCTGGAGTATCTGGGCGTCGACACCGGGGAATCCCCGCCCGGGGTCAGTGGGTTGGAGCACATGTGACCTGCCCCGTGTGTGGAACCGTTGCCGTTCCCGGTGCGCGGTTCTGCCACAACTGCGGTGCCGCGCTGCCGGCCGCCGCCACGTTGCCGGCGGCCGAGCGTCGGGTGGTCACCGTGCTCTTCGGCGACCTCTCCGAGTTCACCTCCTGGTCGGAGGACCTCGACCCGGAACGCGTCGGCGCGGTCACCGACCGGGTGCTCGCCGCCCTCGCCGGTGCGGTGAAGACCTTCGGCGGGCACGTCGACAAGCTGACCGGTGACGGCATCATGGCGGTCTTCGGCGCCCCGGTGGCGCACGAGGACGACGCCGAACGCGCCGTGCGGGCCGCCCTGTCCATGCAGCGGGCCGTCCGGCGGGTGCTCGACGACGAGCGGGGCGGCGGCGCGCCGCTCGGGCTGCGGGTCGGGTTGAACACCGGCGACGTCATCGCGGGCATCCAGGCCGCCATCGAGTACACGGTCATCGGCGACACGGTGAACACCGCGGCCCGGCTCGCCGACGCCGCCGCGGTCGGAGCCGTCTACGCCGGCGGGCGGACCGCCGCGGCGACCAGGCACGTCTCCTCCTGGCGGGCGTTGCGCCCACTGCGGCTCAAGGGCAAGCGTGAACCGGTCGAGGCGTACGAGCTGTTGGGTCTGCTGGACGCGCCGGGCACCCGCTCGGGGCTCGGCGACGAGGCGCCGTACGTCGGCCGGGAGACGGAGATCGGTCGGGTCGCCGGCCGGCTCGCCGAGGTGATCGACCAGGGCGACCCACGGGTACTGCTGATGACCGCCGAGGCGGGTATCGGCAAGTCCCGGTTCGCCGCCGAGGTGGAGCGCCTCGCCGCCGGGTACGACGTCGGTGCCGGCCGGTACGCGGCGCACACCGGGGCCCGGGTGCTCTCGGTGCGCTGTGCCGCGTTCGGCGAGCGGCGCCGGCTCGCGCCCCTCGCCGACCTGGTGCGGGCCGCTGTCGGCCTGCCCAGCGACGCGTCCACCGCACTGACCCGCCCGGCGGTGGAGGAGCGGCTGCGTCGGCTCGGGCAGCGGCTCGCCCGATCCGGTGCGGAGACCGCGCCGATCGCCACCGAGCAGCTGCTCGCCCTGCTCGGCTATGCCGAACTCCCGGCGCACGGCGGCACCGACAGCGGCGAGTGGGGCGGGTCGGGTACCCCGGCCGCGGATGCCGAAGTGGTGCCGAACGCGGTCGCCGACCTGCTCAGCGGGCTCGCCTCGGAGGCCCCGCTGGTGATCGTGGTGGACGACCTGCACGATGCCACCGCAGAGACGATCAGGGCCCTCGGGTTGACGCTGTCCAGGCTCACCGGCCCGGTGCTGGTGCTGCTGCTCGGCCGCCCCGAACTGGTGCGTACCGCCGGAGCGCTGACCCGGGTCGCGGACGCCGAGGTGCACTCGTTGCCGCCGCTGCGCGGCGCCGACGCGGCCCGGCTGCTGACGAGTTACCTCGGCGGCGGCAAGCTGCCCCAGGCCGACGCCGACCGGTTGCTCGCCACCGCCCAGGGCAACCCGTTCTACCTGGCCGAACTGGTCACCCTGCTGATCGAGCGGGGTGCGCTCACCACCGAGTCGGTGCGCGGTGCCGGTGCCGCGTCCGTCCGCGGCGTCGCCGTGGAGCGGTCCGGTTCCGGTGATCGGGAGCAGAGCGGGACGGCCAGTTGGCGGTTGGTGCCGGGTTCGCTGGGCAGCCGGCTGCTCTCCCGCGACCTCGCCGCCGTGCTGGCGGCCCGGATCGACGCGCTGCCGCCGGACGCCCGGTCGGTGCTGCGCGACGCGGCGGTCACCGGTGACACGGTGCCGACCGGCGCGCTGGAGGCGATGCGCGAGCAGCGGGCCGGTCGCGACGGCCGGCCGTCGGCGGTGGTCGCCGTCGAACTCGACCGGGCGGTCGAGGAGTTGCTGCAACGCCGGATGCTGCACCGCTCGCGTGCCGGCTACTCGTTCGCGACGCCGCTCATGCGGGAGGCCGCGTACGCCGGGGTGAGCAAGGCCGAGTTGGCTGAGCGGCACGCCGCGCTGGCCCGCTGGGCGGCACCGGTGGACGATGCCACGCCGAGCACGGTGGGCGGGTTCACCGACGAGGCCCGGGACGACTTCGTGGCGATGCACGTCGAGCGGGCCGCCACGCTCGCCGACGCGGTGAAGCTGCGTCCGGACGCGCCGGCCCGGGCGGTGGTTCCGCTCGGCGTCGCCGCGCTCGGCCGGGCCGCGCGCCGGTCGCTGTCCGCCGGTGAGCCGGCAATGGCCGTCGAGTACGCCGAGCGCGCCACCGAACTGGCCCGCGACGGGGTGCCGGCCGCCGACCAGGTGGTGCACGCCCGGGCGTTGCTCCAGGTCGGCCGGGTCTCCGACGCGTTGGCGTACGCCGAGAAGATCGCCGCGAACGCGCGGGACGAGGCCACCCGGGTCAGCGCCCTGCTGCTGGCGGGGCAGGCCCAGGAGACCCTCGGGGACCAGGGCCGGGCGGTGACCGCCTGGCAGGAGGCGTTGCAGGTGGCCACGGAGGGTCAGCTGCCCACCCAGCGCGCCACGGCCATGCGCCGGCTCGGCATGGCCGACTTCGTGGCCGGGCGGTTGAGTCAGGCGAGCAGTCGGTTGGCGGCCGCGTACCAGGTGAGCCTGGGCGTCCAGGACAGGCGCGGGCAGGCGTGGTCCCTGCAGAACCTGGCCTGGGTGACCACCACCCGGGGTGACTTCGCCGGCACCGACGCGGTGCTCGGCCGGGCGGCCCGGCTCTTCGCCGAGCTGAAGGATCCGTACGGGCGGGCCTGGTTGCGCGGCACCACGGCGTTCGCCCGGCTGCTCGCCGGTCGACTGCGCGAGGCGTGTCGGATGGCGCAGGTGTTCCTGCCGTTCGGTGAGCGGGTCGGCGAGGCGTGGGCGGTGGGGACGTTGCGCGCGGTGGCGGCGTTCGCCACCGCCGAGCTGGGCGATCTGGCCGAGGCGGACCGGGAGGCCCGGCGGGCGTACCGGGAGTTCGCTGCCGCCTCCGACGACTGGGGCCGAGGTTTCGCCCTGGTGGTGCGGGCGGTGGTGGCGCGCGGGCTGGGCGAGCCGGAGCACGCGGCCGACCTGCTCACCGACGCCCTGGCGTACGCGGAGCGCACCTCGCACCCGCTGCTCACCGGGATGGCCGGGACGCTGCGGGGCTTCGTCGCGTTGGACATGGGCGACTGCGAGACGGCCGAGCAGGTGGCCCGGGCGGTGCTGACCGCCGTGGAGCCGCACAACCCGCAGGCCCCGGCGCAGGTGGCGCCCCGGGTGCTGCTGGCGACGGCCCGGCTCGCCGCCGGCGACTCGGCGACCGCTGTGGGACTGCTCGCTCCGGTGGCCACTGCCGCCGCCAACGCACCCTCGCTGCTCTTCTCCCGCCGCCAGACGATGGCCCAGTACGCTGCGGCGCTGCTCGCGCACGGTCAGCGGGAGCAGGCGTTGGACTGGGCCCGCCGAGCGGTCGGCGCACCCGCCGAGGACGTGCGCAGCCAGGTGATCGCGGCGAGTGTGCTGGCCGAGGCGTTGGCCGCCTGCGGACGCCCGGCGGAGGCGCTGTCCTGTGCGCAGGAGGCGGTCCGCCTGGCGTACGCGACCGAGCAGCGCAGCGAGCGGGCCGCGGCGGACGCCCTCCACGCCCGCCTGGCCGCAGTGGTCTGAACCGTCCCGGGGAGGGTGCAGGTTCTGCCGGTTCTGGGGATGTGGTGCCCGGGGTGAGGGGCTAGCGTGTCACCACCGCGTACGGGTCCACAGTGGTGACCGTCGCCGTGCCTGGGGAGGCCCTTCATGAAGCTGCCGCGATCCATCGCGGGCTGGACCATCGCGGTCTTCGGCGTGCTGGCGCTGGTGATGGGCGCGGTCGGGCTGCTCTGGCCGGAGGCACAGCTGCGCATGCTCGGGTTCGAGGTGCCGGCGACGCGGGCCGTCGGTGACCACACCGGGACGTTCCTGCTGGCGTCGTCGATGGCGGCGTTCAACATGGGCGTCTACTACCTGCTCGCCACGGTGACCGAGTGGCGGGTGTTCTTCCGCTTCACAGTGGTCTTCCGGCTGGTCACGTTCACCGTGTTCACTATCGCGGTGCTGGCCGACATCGCTCCCGACCGGTTCTTCGGGGTGGCGGCGTGGGAGGGGCTGGGCGCGGTCGCCACCGCCATCGGTCTGCGTCTGGATGCCCGACGGGGCATCCCGGCCGGCGGGTCCGGAACGTCCGAGGGTGCCGGGACGACCGCGGTCGCCGAGGAGGGTACCGGTCCCACCGGTGCGGCTCCGGCGGACGCGGCGCGCTGAGCCATCGGTCGGGTTGGGTATTTTCGAGCGGTGACCGACTCCCCGACCGGCGGCGTGCGCGTGCCGATCGTGCCCGGCCTGACTGATTTGCGGGTCTTTGCCCGGGGCGGGTACGCGACCGTCTACCAAGCCACCCAGATCTCCGTGGACCGCGAGGTCGCCGTCAAGGTCGAGAACCGGACGCTGGACAGCGAGCGCGACCAGGCCCGCTTCCTGCGCGAGGCGCGGGCCGCCGGGCGGATGTCGTCACACCCGCACGTGGTGGACCTCTTCGACGTGGGGGTCACCATCGATCAGCACCCCTACCTGATCATGGAACTCTGCGACGGCTCGTACGCCGAACGGATGCGCACCTCGCCGCTGGGCCCGGTGGAGGCCCGCGACCTGGGCATCAAGATCGCGGACGCGCTGGCCCACTCGCACGCCGCCGGGGTGCTGCACCGGGACGTGAAACCGGCCAACATCCTCTACTCGGGCTTCAACTCGGCGGTGCTCGCCGACTTCGGGCTCGCCGTCCTCGCCGAGCACCGGGACGCCTCGGTCACCCTCGAGGTGCTCACCCCGGCGTACGCGCCGCCGGAGATGTTCAGCCACAGCCCGCCATCGCCGGCCGTCGACGTGTACGCGCTCTGCGCCACCCTCTACGCGGTGATGCACGGCCGACCGCCGCGCTGGCAGTCCGAGCGCAACCCGAGCCTGGTCACCGTGCTGGAGATGTTCAACCAGCCGCTCCCCGCCCTGCCGGGCGTGCCGGACGAGCTGATCGACGTGCTGCGCGCGGGCATGGCCAACGACCCGGGCGAGCGCCCCTCCGCCCTGGAGTTGCACGACCTGCTCAGCAACCTGCCGCTCGGCTCGCCGTCGGCACCGGTCAGCGGCGCTCCGATCAGCGGGGGCGCGACGCTGTCCGGCCCGTACGCGGCCAGCCAGCCGGTGCCCCGCCCACCCGTTGAGGACACCCAGCCGACCCTCTCCACCGGCCGGCGTTGGCGGCGGTGGCTCTTCGGCGGCATCGGGGTGCTCGCCCTGGCCGCCTCCGCGACCGCCGGGGCCTGGGTCGCGGATCGGGCGCCACCACCCACCCCATACCCGTCCGCCACCCAGATCGCCGCGCCGGCGACCGGGCCGTTGCCCGGCTGCGCGACCGGCACCGGTGGGCCCACCGCCCTGCCCGAGGGCGCCCGGTGCCTGCCCGAGCTGGAGTGCTTCGGCCCGATGCGGATCCGCGGCAGCCGCGCCGAGGCGGCCCGGCTGTCCTGCGCCGGCCGACACACCTGGGAGACGTACGCCGAGGGCATCCTGCCGGTGTCGCTGGTCGGCGCCACCTACGACGAGGTGGCCGCCGCTGAACCGGTGCGGCAGGTGTGCAGCGTCACCACGTTCCGACTGACCACCGGGATCGCCGAGGTGACCGGCTGGCACCTGGAGGTGCTACCGCCGGTCGACGGCAGCATCGACCGGACCTACCGGTGTCTGGCGGGGCGCGGCGTGGACGCGCTCACCGCGCCCACGCTCACCGGCCGCTGAGGCCGTTCGACCCGCGTCGGCGGTCACGCACCGCACGCAACGCGTCCCGACTGTCCAACGCGTCGAGGGTGTCCGCGTCGATGCCGTACGGCATCAGCTCGGGCGGCCCGACGGCTGCCGACCGGTCCACCGGCTCCGGACCGTCGACCTGACGAGCGGCGGAGACGGCCACCCCGGCGACCATGGTCATCAGCACGCAGAGCAGCGCGAGAACCACGCCGAGCAGATCCTGCCGGCGCCACACGACCAGCATGACCAGCGGCGCAAGGGCTCCGAGCGCCGCGAGCACCGCCACTGTGCGCGCATCGGGTCTGGGCAATCGGCTCACCCGTCCAGCATGTCGTGACGAGGCCGGCTGTCAACCGCAGAGCCGACTGTCGTGCCGATCGGCGTCGATCCCGGCCGACCCGGCCGACATGGCCCACGGCACCCACACGGACTGGACAAGAACCGCTACTCTCAGTGTCCCGCAGGCTCTTCCGGCAGCGAGGTCGCCCATGAGCTCAGGCAGTTCGCAATCCCGGCTCCGCTCGATCGCGTCGACGCTGGCGGTCGCCCTGACTCTCACCCTGGCCGCTGCCGCCGGTTGCGACAGCCGCAAGGAACCGGAGTTGTTGTCGGTGCAGGAGAAGATGCGCGAGACCCACATCTACGGCCAGTCGAAGCTGCGCATCGGTGTCGCCACGAACGAGCCGCTCATGGGTGAGTTGCGAAACGGCCAGCACGTCGGGTTCGACGTCGAGATCGCCCGGTACATCGCGGCCTCCCTCGGCTACGAGGGTGAGCAGCGGCTGGAGTTCGTGTCGGTCGCCACCGAGGACCGCATCCCGTCACTCCAGGGCGGCACCGTCGACCTGGTGGTGTCCAGCTTCTCCATGACCGAGGACCGTAAGAAGCTGGTCAGCTTCGCCGGGCCGTACTTCGTCACCACGCAGGAGGTGATGGTGCCGGTCCGACTCAAGGACAAGATCCGCACCATTGAGGACCTGCGCGACCCGGCCTACAAGGTCTGCACCAGCGGCGGCTCCACCACCGAGGCCGAGTTGGAGAAGCACCAGGTCAAGACGTTCGTGGTCAAGGACGTCGGCGACTGCGTCGACGGCATCCGGAAGGGCCGCTACGACGCGGTCAGCTCCGACGAGTCGATCCTCGCCGGTTTCCTGGCCAGCTTCCCCAAGGAGTTCGAGATCGTCGACATGCCGTTCGGCACCAGCGAGTTGCTGGGCATCGGCGTGCCGATCGGTGATCCCGCGCTGCGCGACCTGGTCGCGTACTTCTTGCAGAAGAGCTACGAGCAGGGTCGCGACGGGGATGCCAGCCCCTGGCAGACCGCGTACAACCGAACCCTCGGCCCGTGGCTGAAGGCCGAGAAGCGCCAGCCGCAGCCGCTGGAGGTGCCGAAGCTCGTCGACTTCGACGACAAGGCGCCCGCGAAGTGAGCGCGGCACCGACCGCCACCGGCGGCGACGGGCCGGTGCCGCCGCCCCGCAGCTCCGTGCCCGGCGGCGCTGCCGAGGCGCCGAGAGTCGACGGTACGGTCACCGCAAGACCGGTCGTCGACCCTCCACCGGCCGGACCGGACGGTGAGGTCGCCTGGCCGGCCGCCGTGCCGGTCGCCGAACCAGCCGAACCGGTCGTCGCCGAGGTGCAGCCCGGGCGGGTCCGCTGGGATCCTGCGGAGCGGCGAGCCCGAGCCAGCCAGTCGTTCTGGACCGCCGTGGTGGGCGTACCCGCGATCTTCTCGGTGCTCCGCCTCGGCGTGGAGGCCGGCGGCGAGCTTCAGACCACGCTGCTGCTGGTGGCCAACGTCGGGCCGGTCAACCTGCTCGCCGGCTTCCTGACCACGGCGGCCCGGCTGCTCTCCACCGGCCTGGTCGCGGTGTTCGCGCTCGGCGCGGTGCTGGCCGTCAGCGCGGACCGACTCCCGCCGGGCGCCCGGCGTCGCCCGCTCTTCGCCCGCTGGGCCGACATCACGCCGGCCTGGGTGGTGCTGGCCAGCTTCCTGCTCGCCCTGATCACCTGGCCGTTGCTCTACCTTCCGCTGCTGTTGCCGGCGTTCGTGGCCGCGTTCCAGCTGCGCCCCGGGCGGCTGCACGAACGGGTAGTGCCTCGGCTGCTGCTGATCGGCGCGCTGCTCGCCGGGTACGGCTGGCTGATGCTGCCGACTCTGCGTGCGGCGGTGCAGCAGGGTGGCGAGTTGCTGGTGATCGCGCTCATCGTGGTGCCTCCGCTGCTGGCCCTGTTCATCGCGGGGCCGCTGCCGGGCATGGTGATCCGGCCGCTGGCGTCGGTGACCGAGGTGGCGGTGCTCGCCACCCTGGTCTGGGCAGCGGTGCCGGTGATCAGCACACCGGTGCTGCCGCTGACCGTCACCACCGTGGGCCCGGAGAGTGGGCCCACCGAGGACGTCCGCGGGCACGTGGTCACCACCGACGACGTCAACATGGTGATTCTCCAGGAACGGGGTGGGGTCCGGTACGTCCCTGTCGATCAGGTCCGCGCCCAGGTGCTCTGCCCGAGCGAGGAGGAGTTGCCCCGCCACCAACTGCGCATTCACGACTTCCACGTCGAGGATTCACTGTTGGAGGGCATGGGTCGTCGGGTCCGCCCGGTCCACCGCATCGACGCCGCCTGCCGTACGCCGGCCTGACCCCGTCCCGCCCCTTATGCCGCGATCTTGCACTTACTGTCCCGACGTAAAGGGCATCTCACGCATATCGACGACCGAAACTGCAAGATCGGCGTGGCCGTGCAGGCCGGGTCAGTACGACTTGTCCTGGCCGAGGACGTGTTGGGCCACGAAGTTGAGGATCATCTCGCGGCTGACCGGGGCGATCCGGCCGGCCCGGACCGCGCCGAGCAGGGTCGCCACCCCGTACTCGGTGGTCATGCCGGCCCCGCCGAGCACCTGGACGGCGGTGTCCACGGCGAGCGCGGCGGCCTCACCGGCCGCGTACTTGGCCATGTTGCCGGACACCCCGGCCTCCAGGTCGCGGCCGGCGTCGTACAGCGTGGCCGCCTTCTGGATCATGAGCCGGGCCAGCTCCACCTGCACCGCCGCGTGGGCCAGCGGGTGCGACACGCCCTGGTGGGTGCCGATGGTCCGACCACCCCAGACCTTGCGGGTGGCGGTGTACTCGCTGGCCCGCTCGATGGCGTACCGGCCGGTGCCGGCGCCCATCGCGGCCACCGTGATCCGCTCCGGGTTGAGCCCGGCGAAGAGTGCCGGCAGTCCCGCGTCCAGCGACTCACCGAGCAGCGCGTCGGCGGGCACCCGCACGTCGTCCAGGTAGAGCAGGAACTGGTTCTCCGGAGACACGATCTCCATGTCCAGCTTGGACCGGGTCAGCCCGGCCGCGTCGGTCGGCACCAGGAACAACGCCGGCTTGAGCTTGCCGGTCGAGGAATCCTCGGTACGCGCCACCACCAGCACGTGCCCGGCCTCGTCGACTCCGGAGATGTAGCACTTGCGACCGTTGAGCACCCAGTCGTCACCGTCGCGCCGGGCCACCGTGCCGAGCCGGTGGAAGTTGGAACCGGCCTCCGGCTCGGTGATCGCGAAGACGATCTTCTGGGAGCCGTCGGCCAGGCCCGGCAGGTGCCGTTTGCGCTGCTCCTCGGTGCCGTGTCGGTTGATCACGGTCGCCGCGATGGCTGGGGAGACCACCAGCAGCAGCAACGGGCAACCGGCCGCCGCCAACTCCTCGCAGACGATGGCCAGTTCGGTGATGCCGCCGCCCCCGCCACCGTACTCGGTGGGGATGTTGACCCCCAGGTAGCCGAGCCGTCCCGCCTCGGCCCACAACTCGGTGGTGTGCTCACCGGCCTTCGCCTTCTCGACGAAGTAGCCGTGGCCGTAGCGGCGGCCCAGGGCCCGCACGGCGTCGCGCAACTGGTCCTGCTCGGGGCTGAGGTCGAAGGTCATCGGGGGTCCTCCTCGGGATTCGACGGCTCCAGATCGGCGGATGCGGGGGAGCTGTCGATGACGGCCAGCACTGCGCCCGCCTGCACCTGACCACCGGTCGGCACCGGCAACTCGGCGACCACACCGTCGATCGGGGCGAGCACGGGATGTTCGAGCTTCATCGCTTCCAACGTGAGCAGCGGATCGCCGGCCCTGACCCGCTGGCCGACCTGGACGTGCACCCGGGTCACGGCGCCGGGCAGCGGCGCGAGCAGCGACCCCGCACCCACTTCCGTCGTGGGCAGGGGAAGGCGCGGCAGCTCGGTCAGGCTCGCCGCCCCGTCCGGGCCGTCCACGAAGACAGCCGACCCCACCCGGTGTACGCGGTACCCGCGCCGAACCCCGTCGACGTCGAGCACCACCCGGTCCGCTGCGGCCTGAACCAGCGCCACTGCCGGCGGGTCCGCCGACCCAGCGGCGTCGGAGCCCGGGGCTGTGCTGCCCCAGTCCGCGAGCCGGCCGGTCCGGTCCAGGCGGTAGCGGACCTCGATCTCGTGGCCGTCCGACTGGACGAGGCGGGTGACCTGCGGGACGGCGGGCACGTTGCGCCACCCGGAAGGGAGCCCGGACAGCACCGGCGCGGTCGCCCGACGGTGCGCCGCGCCCGCCAGCGCGGCGGCGAGGGCGGTGAGCGGCACCTGCTCGGTGGGGAGCAGTGGGTCGAAGACCTCCGGGTGCCGGTCCAGGAAACCCGTGTCGATCTCCACGGCGGCGAACGCGGGGCTGCGCAGCACCCGGACCAGCAGGTCCCGGTTGGTGGTCACCCCGTGCAGCTCGGCCCGGGTCAGCGCGCCGGCCAGCAGCCGGGTCGCCTCCGCCCGGGTACGACCCCAGGCGATCAGCTTCGCGAGCATCGAGTCGTAGTGCACCCCGACCACCGAGCCGGCCACCACACCCGAGTCGAGCCGCAGCCCCGGCCCGGCCAGCCCACCGAACTCGGTCACCACCGCGCCGACGCTGAACCGGTGCAGCGTCCCGGTGTCCGGCCGCCACCCCGCCGCCGCGTCCTCGGCGCACAGGCGCACCTCGATCGCGTGCCCGGTGCTCCCCGGAAGGTCCGCCGGCAGCGGCCCACCCTCGGCGACGAGCAGTTGCAACCCCACCAGATCCAGGCCGGTGCACAACTCGGTGACCGGGTGCTCCACCTGGAGCCGGGTGTTCATCTCCAGGAAGAAGAACTCGCCACCCGGGGCGAGCAGGAACTCCACAGTGCCCGCGCCCAGGTAGTCCACCGCCCGCCCGGCCGCCACCGCCGCCTCGTGCAACGCCGTCCGCACCCGCTCCGGTACGACCGCCGGTGCCTCCTCGACGATCTTCTGGTGCCGCCGCTGGATCGAGCATTCCCGGTCGCCGAGCGCCACCACCCGACCGTGGGTGTCGCCGAAGATCTGCACCTCGACGTGCCGGCCGCGCTCGACGTACCGCTCGATGAAGACAGTGCCGTCGCCGAACGCGGCAGCCGCCTCGCGGCGCGCGGAGGCGACCGCCTCGGCCAGCTCGTCGGCGGCCCGGACGATCCGCATCCCCCGGCCGCCACCGCCGGCCGACGCCTTCAGCAGCACCGGGAAGTCCGTGATCTCGTCCGGGTCGGTCCAACTGGGCAGCATCGGCACGCCCGCCTCGGCGAGCAACGCCTTCGCCGCCAGCTTGTCGCCCATCGCGGCGATCACCTTGACCGGCGGCCCGACCCAGGTCAGGCCGGCGTCGGTCACCGCCGCCGCGAACTCGGCGTTCTCGGCGAGAAACCCGTAACCGGGATGGACGGCGTCCGCGCCGGTGCGCCGGGCCGCGTCCAGGATCAGATCCACCCGCAGGTACGTCTCGGCCGGCGTGTTCCCGGGCAGCCGGACCGCCTGGTCGGCTTCGGCGACAAACGGCGCGTCCCCGTCCGCGTCCGAGTGCACGGCGACGGTCTGCACGCCCATCGCACGGCAGGTGGCGAAGATCCGACGGGCGATCTCGCCCCGGTTGGCCACGAGCAAGCGTTCGATCATCGATTGACCCCTCACATCCGGAAGATGCCGTAGCCGTCGGCACCCTTGACGGGTCCGTTGTGGATCGCCGAGAGGCAGAGCCCGAGGACGGTCCGGGTGTCCCGAGGATCGATCACCCCGTCGTCGTAGAGCCGGCCGGAGAGGAAGAGTGCCCCGGACTGCGACTCGATCTGCTGCTCGACCATCATCCGCATCGCCGCGTCGGACTCCTCGTCGTAGTCGCGCCCCCGGGCGGCAGCCGCCTGCCGGGCCACGATGGACAGCACCCCCGCCAGCTGCGCCGGGCCCATCACCGCCGACTTCGCGTTCGGCCAGGTGAACAGGAACCTCGGCTCGTACGCCCGGCCGCACATGCCGTAGTTGCCCGCCCCGTACGAGGCACCCAGGTTCACCGTCAGGTGCGGCACCGTCGAGTTCGACACCGCGTTGATCATCAGGGCGCCGTGCTTGATGATGCCGCGCTGCTCGTACTCGGTGCCGACCATGTAGCCGGTGGTGTTCTGCAAGAAGATCAACGGGGTGTCCGAGGCGTTCGCGAGCTGGATGAACTGGGCCGCCTTCTGCGCCTCCGCGCTGAACAGCACCCCTCGGGCGTTCGCCAGCACCCCCACCGGGTACCCGTGCAGCTCGCCCCAACCGGTGACCAGCGCGTCCCCGTACGCCGGCTTGAACTCGTCGAAGTCGCTGCCGTCGAGGATCCGGGCCAGCACCTCCCGGGGGTCGAACGGCACCTTCAGGTCGGCGCTGGTGATGCCGAGCAACTCCTCCGGGTCGTACTTCGGCGGCTGCGGCACCGCCGTACGCGGCGACGGGCCCTGCTTACGCCAGTTCAGCCGGCGGACACACTGCCGGGCCAGCCGGATGCCGTCCCGCTCGTCGGCGGCCAGGTAGTCGGCGAGCCCGGACGTGCCGGCGTGCATCGCCGCGCCACCCAACGACTCGTCGTCGGTGACCTCGCCGGTCGCCATCTTCACCAGCGGCGGACCGGCCAGGTAGACCTGGGACCGGTCCCGAATCATGATCACGTGATCGGACATCCCCGGCACGTACGCGCCACCGGCCGTCGCGTTGCCGAAGACCACGCTGACAGTGGGGATGCCCGCCGCCGAGAGCCGGGTCAGGTCACGAAACACCCGACCACCGGGGATGAAGATCTCCGCCTGGGTGGGCAGATCCGCCCCGGCCGACTCGACCAGGTTGACCATGGGCAGCCGGTTGGCCAGCGCGATCTCGCCGGCCCGCCGGGTCTTCGCCAGCGACCACGGATTGACAGCGCCGCCGCGTACGGTCGGATCGTTCGCGACGATCAGGCACTCCACGCCCTCGACCACCCCGATACCGGTGACCACGCTGGCTCCGACGGGGAAGTCCGAGCCGTACGCGGCGACCGGCGACAACTCCAGGAAAGGGCTGTCGGCGTCCACCAGCAGCTCGATCCGCTCCCGGGGGAGCAGCTTGCCGCGGGCGTGGTGCCGGGTCACGTACTTCTCGCCACCACCGGCCCGCGCCTGGTCCAGCGCGGCGTCCAACTCGGCCAGCCGCTCCAGCAACGCCGCCCGGTTCGCCACATACGAGGGCGCGGACGGGTCGACCGAGCTGTCCAGGATCGTCATAAGCCCATGCCCTTCGCGATGATCTCGTTCATGATCTCGGTGGTGCCGCCGCCGATGCCGAGGATCCGCGCGTCGCGGTAGTGCCGCTCCACCTCGGCGTCGCGCAGGTAGCCGAAGCCGCCGTGCAGCTGCAACGCCTGGTCGACGACGTGGTCGCAGGCGGCCACCGCCATGTTCTTGGCCATCGCCACCTCGGTCACCACCGGCTCGCCGGCAGCCACCCGAGCGGCGACGTCGTGCACGTACGACCGGGCCGCCTCGGTGCGGGTGTGCATCTCGGCCAACCGGTGCCTGATCAGCTGCCGGCTGGCCAGCGGACGCCCGAAGGTCTCCCGGTCCCGGCACCAACGCACCGCCAGCTCGACGCAGCGCTGCGCGGTCGCGTACGCCTGGGTCGCCAGCGACAGCCGTTCCGCAGCGAAGTGCTGCATGATCGCC
Organism: Micromonospora sp. C97; assembly: GCF_018070385.1. Taxonomy (NCBI): domain Bacteria; kingdom Bacillati; phylum Actinomycetota; class Actinomycetes; order Micromonosporales; family Micromonosporaceae; genus Micromonospora; species Micromonospora sp. C97. The sequence continues at coordinate 579,644 of NZ_JAGPXU010000002.1, read as the reverse complement.
AGGAAGCCGGTGTTCTCCGCGCCGATCCGGTTGGCGACCGGCACCCGTACGTCAGCGAAGGACAGCTCGGCGGTGTCCGAGCAGTGCCAGCCCAGCTTCTCCAACCGGCGTCCCACGGTGAACCCGGGCGACCCCTTGTCGATGACCAGCAGGGTGAGTTCACCGCTGCCGGGGAAGTCGGTACACACGGCGGTGGTCACGAAGTCGGCCCGGTGGCCGCTGGTGATGTACGTCTTCGACCCGTTCACCACGTAGTGGTCGCCGTCGCGGCGGGCGGTCGTGCGGATGCCCGCCACGTCCGAACCGCCGTCCGGCTCGGTGATGGCCAGCGCCCCGATCATCGTGCCGGACAGGGTGGGCCGGACGTACCGCTCGATCAGGCTGTCGTCGGCTGGGGACGCGGTGCCGCCGAGCCGACCGCCCAGCGAGCCGCCGGTGCGGGCACCGGCCGCCGCGACCATGTGCGGCAACGCGATCCCGTGCGTGAACAGGGCCGCCACCAGCCCGGACGAGCCGCCGGAGCGGATCAGCTCCTCGGTCACGATGATCGAGTCGAGCAGGTCACCGCCGCTGCCACCGACCGACTCCGGGAAGCCGATGCCGAGCAGGCCGAGCTTCGCGGCGGTCGCGTGCAACGCCCGGGGCACCTCGCCGGCCCGCTCCCAGTCGTCCAGGTGCGGCAACACCTCCCGGGTCACGAACGCCCGGGTCAGTTCGCGCAGTTGCCGGCGCTCCGGGGTGTCCACGATGCTCATCGCGCCTCCGTCGACAGGTCGGCCGGCAGGTCGACGATCCGGGCGCGCAGCAGCTCGCCGAGCGCCTTGGCCTGCGGGTCGAACCGGGTGGACGCGGCCACCCCCGCGCCGAGCAGACCCTCGATCACGAAGTTGACAGCACGCAGGTTCGACAACTCGTAGCGCCGCACGGTCAGCGGCGCGGTCTCCGGCAGTAGTTCCGCCAGCCGGTCGACTGTCAGCCAGGCCCGCAGCCAGGCGTACCCGGCGTCGGAACGCGCCCAGACACCGAGGTTGGCATCCCCGCCCTTGTCCCCGGAGCGCGCGCCGACCACCTCGCCGAGCGCCCCGCGCCGGGTCGAGCCGTTGACCGCCACCTCGTCACCCGAGGCGGGCTCGTCCTGCGCTGTGGGGGCGGTGCGGATCGGCGGGGCGATCGGCACCCGCTCGCCACCGGGCAGCACCGCGACGTGCGCCACCGCGTCCTGCGGCACCGCGTCGGCGGTGAAGACGCCGTACGGTGTCGCGTCGCCGGGCACCGTGGTCAGGGTGCAGCCCGGGTACGAGGCCAGGGCCAACTCCACCGCGGCGGCCGAGAACGCCCGACCGGCCCGCGTCTTGTCGCCGTCACGCAGGTGTACGTGCAGCAGGGCGCTGGCCGCCTCGGTGTCGGCGGCGTTCTCGTGGTCGGTGCGGGCCAGCGTGAACTCCAGCCCGTCAGCGCCCACCGCCTCCTCGATCTGCCCTCGGACCAGTGCCGCCTTCGCCTCGATGTGCAGACCGCAGAGGACGAACGTCATCGAGTTGCGGAAGCCGCCGAGGTTGTTGACGCCCACCTTGAGGGTTGGCGGTGGCGGCGTGCCCCGTACGCCGGAGACCCGGACCCGGTCCGGCCCGTCGGCGTGCAGCGCCACGGTGTCCAGTCGGGTGACCACATCCGGCCCGAGATAGGACGGCCCGCCGATCTCGTAGAGCAGTTGGGCGGTGACCGTCTCCACGGTGACCGCGCCACCGGTGCCCGGATGTTTGGTGACCACCGACGAGCCGTCGGAGTGCACCTCGACGATCGGGAACCCGGGCCGGTGACCGCCGTCGGGCAGTTCGGTGAAGAAGCTGAAGTTGCCGCCGGTGACCTGTGCGCCGCACTCGACGAGGTGCCCCGCGACGGTGGCCCCGGCCAGCTCGTCGAGGTCGTCGCGGCCCCACCCGTACCAGGCGATGGCCGGGCCGACCACCAGCGACGCGTCGGTGACCCGGCCGGTGACCACCACGTCGGCACCCGCGTCCAGGCAGGCGGCGATCCCGAACGCGCCGAGGTAGGCGTTAGCGCTCAACGCGTCCGGCCGCTGGATCGTGTCGCCCTCGACGTATCCGATCCGGGCCGGCAGGCCGAGCCGGTTGGCGAGCTTCTCGATGGCCGCGGCCAGGCCGGCCGGGTTCAACCCGCCGGCGTTGGTCACGATCCGCACCCCTCGGTCGAGGGCGGTGCCGAGGCAGGTCTCCAGTTGCCGCAGGAACGTCTTCGCGTAGCCCAGGTCGCTGTCACGGAGACGATCCCGGGCCAGGATCAGCATGGTCAACTCGGCCAGGTAGTCGCCGGTCAGCACGTCCAGCTCACCGCCGTCGAGCATCTCCCGCCAGGCGGTGAACCGGTCGCCGTAGAAGCCGGAGGCGTTGCCGATACGGATCATGCCCGTACCCCGTTCCCGCCGGCCGGCTTGCGGCCGTCACCCGGCGGCCCGGCGAAGGCCTGTGCCACGTCGAGCCAGTCGTCGGCGACCGGCCCGGTGGCGACCAGTGCGAGGTCCGCACGGTGTCGGCGCTGGGTGACCAGCTGGCAGAAGTCCCGGGCCGGGCCGGTGACCCGGTCGGCGGCGTCCGCCGGGCCCCAGCTCCACGTGTCGCCGCCGGGCCCGACCAGCTCGACCCGGACCGGCGCCGTCGGCGCCTCCCGGCCGTGCGCGATGAAACCGTGCCCGAGGGTACGCACGCCCAGGTGCGCCACGTGCCGAAGCCGGTCGCTGTCGGGGCGGACCACGCCGAGGGCGTCGGCGACGTCCCCGCCGTGTGCCCAGGTCTCCATGAGCCGGGCGGTGGCCATCGAGGTGGCCGACATCCGGGTGCCGTACCAGGGCAGTTTGTCACCGGCCGGAACGGCGGCCAGCGCGTCGACGAGCGCGGTTCGTCCGGCCCGCCAGCGGGCGAGCAGCTCGGCCGGCGGTGCCAGGAACTCCTCGGCCCCCGCGTCGACCATCCGCGTCACGTCCGGCGCGGAGGTCACCGTCGCGTAGAACGCCTCCGCGTCGGTGGCGGCCAACAGTGCCACGTGGTCGGTCCAGGCGAGGTGTGCGATCTGATGCCCGATGCTCCAGCCCGGCGCGGGGGTCGGCCTCGCCCAGTCGGCTGCGGGCAGTGTGGCCACCAGGGCGTCCAGCTGGGCGGACTCGTCGGCCAGGTCCGTGAGCAGGTCGCTGAGGTCGACCATGGTGCCTCCGGTCGGTGGGGGCCGGTGCGGCCGGCGGTCAGGGGGTGAGCAGAGTGGTGAGCTGGCGCTTCCAGGTGGTCAGCAGGGCGGCCCGGCGGGCCGAGTCGTCGCTGAGCAGGTTGGCCACCCCGAGCCCGCGGAGCAGGTCGAGGGTGGCCTGCACCGCTTCGCGGACGCCGGGTCGACGCTCGTCGACACCGAGCAGGGCGACGGTGAGCCGGTGCATCTCCCGCCCGACCGTCGCCTCCAGCGGCACCAGGGCGTCGCGGAGTTCCCGGTCGGTGCGGGCGGCGACCCAGAGCTCAAGCGCGGCCACGAAAAGCGGACCGGTGAACGCCACGGCGAGCAGGTCGACGACCCGGTCCAACCGTTGTGGGCCAGCAGGTAACGCTTCGGCCTCGGTGCGCAACTCGTCGGCCCGACGCTCGGCCAGGTGAGCCACGGCGGCCGTGACCAGCGCCGCCTTCGTCGGGTAGTGGTGCAGCTGAGCCCCACGGGAAACACCGGCCCGCGCCGCGACGACGGTGGTCGTGGTGCCGGACCAACCGTGCTCGATCAGGCAGTCGACGGTCGCCTCCAGCAGCCGGGCCTGGGTGGCGCGGCTGCGTTCCTGCTGGGGGACACGCGTCGATGCGGGGGGCACGCGAACAGCCTGGGGCCTACGAAACAAACAGTCAAGACTGACTTTTTCTAGGCCCGTGTCGCTCGGGCGCGAGCCGGGCGGGCTCGGGCCCCGCGAAGGCGCAGTGGACGGGTGACGGGACTTCGGGTGGGCCATGGCGCGGCGGGGTGGGTGTTGGGACGGCGGGTGGTGATGGGCCGGCGGGTGGTGATGGGACGCGGATGGGTGGGGGACGGCGGATGGTGACGGCGTGGCGTGGCGGTGGCGCCGCCCAGGAGACGGCATGGGGGCAGTGGCCTCGCTTTGGAGCTGATGTCACAAACGAATCACCCGTCGGCCCCGCTGCCTGCTGCCCCTTGCCCCTTGCTCCTTGCTCCTTGCTCGTTGCTGATGCCTGATGCCCACTGCCCGTTGCCCACTGGCCTTGCCTTGGATCGGCCTGCCGATCACCGACCGCTGATGCCGCAAACGATTCAGCTCCAAAGGGCCCCTGACCCGTAATCGGAGTGCTGCCGGCGTGGCCGTCGGGTGCCTGCTCGGCGACCGCCGGACGCCGTGTCAGCGGCTGTCGGGCGGTCTTCCCAGCGACGGGCCGCCAACTGTGCGCCGTCTCGGGCCGTCGGCTGTGCGCCGTCTCGGACCGTCGGCTCCATGCCTCGGCCCGCCGCCGTTGCGCCGTCAGGCTGCCGGGTCAGCGGCCGTCGCGGGGGCCGAAGACGGTCAGCGCGTCGGCGTCGCTGTGTCGGGAGCGCAGGTACTCGTCGGCCCAGGCGGCGGCATCGGGGAAGGTCGACTCCGCTGCCACCCGCGCGCAGGCGGCGTCCACGTCGAAGGCGGTGCGGCGCAGTTGGACGCCCGGCCCGAGCAGCGCCCACCACGCTCCGGCGCCCCCGTACGGCATGCCGATGCTGCCCGGGTTCACCACCAGCCGCCGGTCGACCAGCCGGGTGAAGGGCATGTGCGTGTGGCCGCAGACCACCGTGGAAACCTCGGCGGGAAGACCGTCGAACACCTCCGCCCAGCGGGCCAACCGGGAGTCGACGAGCACCACCTCCTCGTCGTCGCGGGGCGTCGCGTGGCAGAACAGCGTCGGCCCGAGGCCGTTTACCTCCAACGTCACCGTCGCCGGCAGCGCGCCCAGCCGGGCCACCTGGTCGTCACGCAGTTGCCCGGCGGCCCAGTTCGACACCTCGATCGACGCGGGATGCCCGGCCCGGGCCTCGACCAGCTCGCGATCGGCGTTGCCACCGACCCAGCACACCCGGTCGCCAAGGTCGGTGAGCACGTCCAGCACCTCGACCGGTTGCGGACCCGCGGCGATGTCACCGGTGAGCACGATCAGATCGGCGGTGGCGACGTCCGGCTCAGCCAGTACGGCCTCCAGCGCCGGCAGAACACCATGGATGTCGGAGAGCACCGCAACACGGTTCACCATGGCCCCACCCTCACCGCTGGTACCGCCTCGGGGCCAGCGATTCTGCGCCAGGCAGATGGCAAACGTCCCCGCCTGCGGCCGGCACCGGCCGCAGGCGGGGACGTGCTGTGCCGCTCAGACGCGGGCGCGACGGGCCAGGCGCTCCGGGTCCAGAATGATGATGCTCTTGCCGTCCAGGCGCAGCCAGCCGCGCGAGGCGAAGTCGGCCAGCGCCTTGTTCACGGTCTCCCGGGAGGCGCCGACGAGTTGGGCGATCTCCTCCTGGGTGAGGTCGTGGGTCACCCGCAGAACGCCACCGTCGCGGGTGCCGAAGCGACCCGCCATCTGCAGCAGGTTCTTGGCGACCCGGCCCGGCACGTCCGTGAAGATCAGGTCGGCGAGCGAGTCGTTGGTCCGGCGCAGTCGACGGGCCAACACCCGGAGCAACTGCTCGGCGATCTCCGGGCGGTTGTTGAGCCACGGCCGCAGCGCCTGCTTACGCAGCCGCACCAGCCGGGTGTCGGTCACCGCGGTAGCGGTCGCCGTACGCGGACCCGGGTCGAAGAGCGACAGCTCACCGACCATGTCCGACGGCCCCATCACCGCGATCAGGTTCTGCCGGCCGTCCGCCGCGCGGCGACCAACCTTGATCTTCCCGGACAGCAGGATGTAGAGGCTGTCACCGGGCTCGCCCTCATTGAAGACGATCTCGCCCTTGCGGACCTCGATCGTCTCCATCTCCTTGGCAAGCGCCTCGGCAGCTTCCGGGTCAACACCCTGGAAGATCCCGCTGCGGGCCAGTACCTCGTCCATTGCGCACCTCCGGTTGCGCGTGCCGTCCGTCGGCCGGGGCCGCCGTCCGCTGATCCCCTCGCGCGCCGCCAAGTCTAGGCGCACGTGAGCATGAATCAGAGGTCGCCCCTGGAATCTTGATCGTTGGGCGTAACCTGCCCGACGTGCTAAGCGAGCCGATTCTGACCAGCCGCGCCGAGGACGGGCGGCACGTCCCGCTGCTCGTCTGGCGCGCGGACGTCCCGCTGCGGGCGGTGAGCAGTGGCCCGCTGGGCGGTGGCATCGGGGTCCGGCGGTGGGTGCTGAACGCGACGGTACCGATGTCGTACGACCGGGAGGACCCCGCGGCGCACCTGGCCTCGCTCGCCGCTGAGCTGGCCCTCGACGGCGCCGGGGTCGGTCTGTTGACCGGCGTCGATGTGGCCGAGGTGGTGGCGCGGACCGACACCGGGGTGCGGGCCTGGGCGACGGTCGGGCTCGGCACGCCGGTGCCCGCGGCCGCGCCGACGCCGGCCGCGCTCGCCGAACGCGTCGGCACAGTCAACATCGTGGTGTACGTGCCGGCCCGGCTCGCCGACTCGGCACTCGTCAACGCGGTGGCCACCGCGACCGAGGCGAAGACCCAGGCGATCACCGAGCTGGGGGTGCCCGGGACCGGCACGCCCACCGACGCGGTCACCGTGCTCTGCCCGGTGGACGGGCCGGTGGCCGCGTACGGCGGGCCACGCTCCACCTGGGGCGCCCCGCTCGCCCGAGCGGTGCACGCGGCAGTCCTGGCCGGCGGCGCCCGGCCGGTCGTGCCGTGGTCTGAGCAGCTCAAGGGTGCAAAGTCCAACCGATCGGCCATCGTCGGCGGGTTTAACGACCGGTAGGGTCGCGGGCGATGTACGCTCCCGCCCCCCTCGCGTCCCGCCCGCGTCGCCGCGTCGCCCTCGGCCTCGCCGCGCTGCTGGCCGCCCTCCTCGTGGCCGGCTGTGCCGACCCCGGTGGTGAGGCACCCGTCTGGCAGCCCGGCGCGGGAGGTGGTGGCACCGGCGCACCGGTCTCCACCGCCGGCCCGAAGGCCACCGGGCCCGCCTCCTCCGGTGCGGGTGGCGCGATCTCGCTCTCCGCCACCGGCGACATCATCATGGGCAACGCGCCCAGTCGGCTGCCCGCCGCCGGCGGTAAGGGCTTCTTCAACTCGGTCACCGAGGCGCTCAAGGCCGATCTGGTGATGGGCAACCTGGAGGAGCCGCTGACCGTCGACACCGGCACCGGCAAGTGCGGGGCGAACTCCACCCGCTGCTTCCAGTTCCGCGCCCCGCCGGAGTACGCCGGGCACCTGCGCGACGCCGGCTTCGACGTGCTCAACCAGGCCAACAACCACGGCTACGACTACGGCCCGAAGGGCTACGAGAACACCCAGAAGGCGCTGCAGAAGTACGAGCTGGAGCACACCGGCGCGCCGAACGAGATCACCGTGGTCGACGTCAAGGGCGTCAAGGTCGCTGTCGCCGGCTTCTCGTCGTACGTCTGGTCCAACAGTCTCGTCGACATCGCCAAGGCGAAGACAGTCGTTGCCAAGGCCGCCACCATGGCCGACCTGGTCGTGGTGCAGGTGCACATGGGCGGCGAGGGCGCCGACAAGACCCGGGTGAAGCCGGGCACCGAGATGTTCCTGGGCGAGAACCGGGGCGACCCGGTGAAGTTCTCACACGCGATGATCGACGCCGGCGCTGACCTGATCGTCGGGCACGGCCCGCACGTGCTGCGCGGGATGGAGTTCTACCAGGGCCGGCTGATCGCGTACAGCCTGGGCAACTTCGCCGGCGGCGGCAACTCGCTGAGCAACGCCGGTCGCCTCGGCTGGGGCGGGGTGCTGAAGGTGTCGCTCAAGCCGGACGGTAGCTGGGCGGGTGGTTCGTTCACCTCCACGTACATGAACTCCGCCGGCAAGCCGACGATGGACCCGGACGACCGGGGCCTGGGTCTGGTCACCGAGTTGAGCCGCGCCGACTTCCCGAAGGCCGGCGCCCGGTTCGACGGGCAGGGGAAGATCTCGCCGCCAACCGCCGGCTGACCCGAGGAGGACGTCCGGGGTGCGACGTAGGCTGACCGTCGTGACCAGTAGCCCTCCCGGTGCCAGCGAGACCGACCTCGGGCGCAAACGCCGTGCCCGCAAGATCGGCCGGGTGCTGGCCGAGACGCACCCCGACGCGCATTGCGAGCTGGACCACTCCAACGCTCTGGAGTTGGCCGTCGCCACGATCCTGTCCGCGCAGTGCACGGACAAGAAAGTCAACGAGGTCACCCCGAAGCTCTTCGCCCGCTATCCCGACGCGGCCGCGTACGCCGGCGCCGACCGGGGCGAGATGGAGGAGCTGATCCGGCCCACCGGCTTCTACCGCAACAAGACCGACTCGCTGCTCAAGCTCGGTCAGGCCCTCCTCGACCGGTACGACGGCAGGGTCCCCGGCCGGCTCGTCGACCTGGTGACGCTCCCCGGCATCGGCCGCAAGACCGCCAACGTGATCCTCGGCAACGCCTTCGACGTCCCGGGCATCACCGTCGACACGCACTTCCAACGGCTGGTCCACCGGTGGGGGCTGACCACCGAGACCGACCCGGTCAAGATCGAGCACGCGATCGGCGCGCTGTACGACAAGCGCGACTGGACCATGCTCTCGCACCGGATCATCTTCCACGGGCGACGGGTCTGCCACGCCCGCAAACCGGCCTGCGGGGCGTGCACGCTCGCCAGGCTCTGCCCCTCGTACGGCACCGGCCCGACCGAGCCGGCAGCCGCCGCCAAGCTGCTCAAGGGCCCTCGGGCACGCGACCTCGCGGTGGCCGCCGGGGTCGACCCGGAGTTGGTGCCCGCGCAGGCGGTCACGGCGGAGGTGCCGTGAACCGCCGCCTCGCCCTCGCCGTCCTGCCACTGCTGCTGGCCGTCACCGCCTGCACCAGCGGCACTGCCGACGACGAGCCGGCCCCCCGTCCGGCCGCCGCCGAGCGGCCATCGCCGTTCCGGGACTGCGCCACGCTGAGCACCGCGCCCACGGCCGCGACCCCTGGCTCCGGCGCGTCGACCTCCGCGACCCCCGGCTCCGGCACGTCAGCGCCCGCCGCCGGTGGGCAGGCACTGCCGGCGCTGACGCTCTCCTGCTTCACCGGCGGTGCCCCCGTCGCGCTGGGGGCGGTGGCCGGACCGGCGGTGATCAACGTGTGGGCGTCGTGGTGCCCGCCGTGCCGCAAGGAGTTGCCCGCGTTCCAACGCCTCAGCGAGCGGGCCGCCGGTCAGCTCCAGGTGGTCGGGGTCAACAGCCGGGACAGCCGCAGCGGCGCGCAGTCCATCGGCGAGGACTTCGGCGTCCGGTTCCCGATGCTGGTGGACCAGGGTGAGGCGTTGCAGCGGGAGTTGAGGCGCAATGCCATTCCGCTGACCCTCTTCGTCGCCGCCGACGGTCAGATCCGGCACATCGACGCCACCGGCGCTCTCGACGACGCCACGCTCGCCACGCTGGTCCGCCAGCACCTCAACCTGGCGGTGCCGGCGTGACCCGTCGGCCACCCGAGTGGATCGAACCGTTGCTGACCCGGCTGGGCACCGCCCGCGCCGAGGACTTCACCCGGCTCACCACCCCGGCCGAGGGCGGTCGGGAGAGCGCTGTGCTGGTGCTGCTCGGCGAGCAGCCCGGCGTGGGCCCCGACGTGCTGGTCCTGCAACGCGCCGCCAACCTGCGCAACCACGCCGGTCAGCCGGCCTTCCCCGGCGGTGCGGCCGACCCGGAGGACGCCGACGTCCGTGCCACCGCCCTGCGTGAGGCGAACGAGGAGGTGGGCCTCGACCCGGCCAGCGTGACGGTGCTGGCCGAGCTGCCGAAACTGTGGATCCCGGTCAGCGACTTCGTGGTCACGCCGGTGCTGGCCTGGTGGCACGACCCGCACCCGGTGCACCCACGGGAGCCGGCCGAGGTGGCACACGTCGCCCGGCTGCCGGTGAGCGAGCTGGTCGATCCGGCCAACCGACTGCGGGTCCGCCACCCGAGCGGCTGGATCGGGCCGGCGTTCTCGGCGCGTGGGATGCTCGTCTGGGGCTTCACCGCGGGGGTGCTCGCCACCCTGCTCGAGATGGGCGGCTGGGCGCGTCCGTGGTCGCCGGGCCGGGTGCTGGAACTTCCGCCGAGCGGGGCGACACCGGCCCCGTCCGCCGGCACCGAAGAGGCCGACGAGAACGCCTTGCGCTGACCGCACGGTCACCTTCCGCAAGCGATGGTCATCCGCCGGGCACACTGCCCGTACGCTTGACCCGTGTCCGTCGTGGATCTCGTCCTGCTGCTGCTCATGCTCGTGTTCGCGATCAGCGGATACCGCCAGGGTTTCGTCATCGGCGTCACGTCGTTGTCCGGCTTCTTCCTGGGTCTCCTGCTGGGTCTCCAGCTCGGGCCGCTGTTCGCCAGACAGTTCGTGGACGCCGGCACCCGCGTGCTGATCTCGCTCGTGGCCATCTTCGGGCTGGCGGTGGTCGGGCAGGCGCTCGCCGGTTGGCTCGGCTCGCACCTGCGCAAGACGATCACCAGCGACGTGGGCAAACGGGCCGACGACGTCGGAGGGGCGTTGGTCTCGCTGTTCGCGGTGCTCCTGCTGGCCTGGCTGGTGGCCGTGCCGCTCGGCTCGTCCTCGGTGCCCTGGCTCGCCGCCTCGGTCCGCAACAGCGCGTTGATCACGGTGGTCAACCAGGTCCTACCGGAGCAGGCCCACCGGTTGTCCACGGCGTTGGAGGACACCGTCGACACCGACGGCTTCCCGGACGTCTTCGGCGACCTGGCGCCTACCCGGGCCCGGCAGGTCGACCCGCCGGACCCGGCACTGGCCGGCTCGCAGGTGGTGGTCAGCGGTCAGCAGTCGGTCGTCAAGGTGCTCGGCTCGGCGCCCAGTTGTTCGCGCCGGATCGAGGGTTCCGGGTTCGTCTACGCGGACGACCGGGTGATGACCAACGCGCACGTCGTGGCCGGCACCCGCTCGGTCGCCGTGGAGCTGGGCGGCGAGCGGTACGACGGCAAGGTGGTCGTCTACGACCCGAACCGTGACCTGGCGGTGCTGCTGGTACCCGGACTGCCCGGGCCGTCCCTACGGTTCGCCGCCGGCAACGCGGGCAGCGGCGCCGACGCCATCGTGCTCGGCTTCCCGCTCGACGGCCCGTACAACGCGCAGTCGGCGCGGGTCCGGGACGTCGACCGGATCAAGGGCCCGGACATCTACTCCGCCAACGAGGTGACCCGGGAGATCTACACGATCCGGGCGCTGGTCCGCAGCGGCAACTCGGGCGGTCCGCTGCTCTCCGCCAACGGCCTGGTGCTCGGCGTGATCTTCGCGGCGGCGTCGGACGACCCGAACACCGGTTTCGCGGTGACGGCGGCCGAGGCCCGTCCGGTGGCGTTGGCGGGAGCCGAACGCAACCGGCAGGTAGGCACCGGCGAGTGCACCTGAGTCGCCGCGGGTCAGCTCAGGTCTGAGCGGACAGAGCGCGACTCCCGGCCGTCGGCAACTTCGCCCGACCCCATCGCAGCCCCCGGTCCAGCACCGCACGAGCCATGATCGCGACGCAGGTGCCGCCATTGACGAAGGACGCCACCACGTCGCTCGGATGGTGCATCCCCCGGTACATCCGGGTCAGCGCCACGCCCAGCGGCACCATCAGCAGCAGCGTCCACCAGGCGACCTTCGCCCCGGTGCTCCGGGCGCGCAACGCCATCAGCACGGCGATGCCGACGTAGAGCGCCACCGCCGCCGAGGTGTGCCCGGACGGAAAGCTCGACGTCGGTGGCGAGACGTCCATGTGTTCCACCGCCGGCCGCCGCCGGTCGATCGCGAGAGTGGTCAGCAGGAACACCAGCGCCTGGGCGGTCACCGCCGCGCACAGGAACAGCGGCTCGCGCCAACGCTTCAGCCAGAGCCGCAGCGCCAACGCCACCAGCACTGTCACCACGACGATCATCTGGGTGCTGGCCAGCGTGCTGAACACCAGCGAGACGTTGTTCCAGTCACCGGTGCGGTCGGCGGCCAGTTCCCGGTTCACCGTGTCCTCTGCGGTGAACGGCCAGGTGCGGGCGAACACCCGGGTGACCAGCACCCCGAGCAGCACCATGAGTCCGAGCAGGAGGGACACTGGCAGCAGCACCCGCCGAACGATCTGGAGCACGAGGTCGGACATGGGTGCGCCAGTACCCGGCCGGCCCCGTCGTCAGTCCTCAGGCAGCCCCGGGGTGTCGCTCGACCTCGGGAGCGACGCCGTCGCGAATCGGTCGGACCGGCCGCAGCCCGGTGTGTGCCCGCCAACTGGTGAACGCGGCGGTGGTGGCCGCGACCACCGCCACCCCGAGCAGCCATCCACCCACCACGTCGCTGGTGAAGTGCACGCCGAGCGCCACCCTGCTCAGGCCGGTCACCACGGTGAGCAGCACCGCCGCGACCCAGAGCGCCACCCCCGCCGGCCACCGCCGGGCGTACGGAAGGAGCACCAGCAGCAGCACCCCGGCGGCCAGGGTGGCGTTCAGCGCGTGCCCGGAGGGGAACGAGTAACCGGCGGCCCGGGCCACCGGGTCCAGCAGCTCCGGTCGGTCCCGGCTGACCAGCAGCTTGAGCAGCGGACCGAGCAACCCGCCGACGACCATGGTGGTGGCCGCCCAGAGGGCCAGGCGGCGGGCGCCCCGGCGCAGCAACCAGACCACCAGGAGCAGGACGACGGCGCGCAGCGGCATCGGGGCGAACACCTCGGTCCAGACCCGCATCAGCACCACCCACGCGGGATGATCCTGGGCGTAGCCGTGCAGCGCGTCGGTGACCGTCGTGTCCAACCGGTGCAGCGGTGCCCAGGCGTCGAGCACCAGCAGTGTGAGCAGCGCGAACGGCACCAGCACCAGAAACGCCGCCGTCGCGGCGAGCGTGAGCCGTAGCCCCAGCGCGTGGTCCGGGTCGAATCGGCGGTGCCGCCACGACGGCCGGCCGGTGGGGGCGAGCGTGGGCGGCCGGTGCGTCCTCATGATTTTGTTCTACCCGACCAGGCGGCCGGTCAGGCCTACCGGTTGGCTGCGATCAACGGGTCCGCTGGCGGAGCCGGCGAACCACCAGCGCCGCCCCGGCGACCAACGCGACCAGGAGCACGACGGTGGTCGCCAGTTGCTCCGGCGCGGGGGTGTCCGCACCGCCCGCCGCCCGAGCCGTCCACCGGCTCTGCTGACCGGACGCGGCGAGACCCAGGGGATCGCTACCGGCACCGGACACCGGACCGTCGTCGACCGAGCCGGGCGCCGGACCGAAGCCGGTCACGCCCGGCGACGTCTGATCGTCGAGCGGGTTGACGGTCACCGGCGGCACCTGGGCGGTCAACGCGGCCACCGGGTCGACCACCCCGTACCCGAAGCGGTCGTCCCGCCCGGTCGGGCCGAGGTCCCGGGCGGTGGCCAACAACCGGTTGACCACCTCACCCGCCGGCATCTGCGGATAACGGGACCGGACCAGCGCGGCGGTCGCGGCCACCAGCGGCGCGGCGAAGCTGGTGCCCTGCACCCGCCAGTACCCGCTGGGCGGCTTGGCGCCGACCAGCCCGCTGGCGGGGGCGGTGAGCACCGTCGCCCGGCCGGTGATCGACCCGGACCACAGGTTGTCGCTGCTGCGTTCGAGACCGGCCACCGCGATCACACCCGGCTCCCGCGCCGGATACCAGACCTTGGTGCTGGTGGAGGTGGCCAGGTTGCCGGTGCAGGCAACCACGACCACGTCCCGGACGAACGCGTAGTCCAGGGCGGCGGCCAGGGCCGGGCTGTCGCCGCTGCCACCCAGCGACAAGTTGATCACGCGGGCGCCGTTGTCGACCGCCCAGCGCACGCCCTGGGCGACGATCAGCGCGTCGTCGTAACGGTTCTCCTCGTCCAGCACCCGGACCGGCAGGATCCGGGCGTCCGGTGCCAGGCCGACCACGCCCCGCTTGTCGTCACTGCGCCCGGCGATCAGGCCGGCGACAGTGGTGCCGTGGCCCACCGGGTCCGGGCCCGGAGCGCCGCCGGCGCCGACCAGGTCCTTGCCGGGGAGCACCTGACCGACCAGGTCGGGATGCGTGCCGTCCACTCCGGAGTCGACCACCGCCACGGTCACGCCCCGCCCGGTCGAGCTGCGCCACGCCGTTTCGGCCTGCAACTCGTCGAGCTGCCACTGCTCATCGCGGACCTGGTCGGTGCGGGCGACGGCGTCACCGGGGGCGAACGCCATCGGCGCGCCGGCGAGCTGTCCACCGTTCGTGGGCGCGGCGACCGGCACGGCCGCCGCGGTGGGTGCCACGACGGCGAGCGCCGCGGCGACGCCGAGCAGCACTCGGCCGGTCGTTCGTCGGGCCGCTGACGGACCGCTGTGCCGCACCCCAGTCACATCCCCAGCCATTCATCCCGACGGAACCATGACGATCGGAGATTACCGGTTTCCCCACCCGTCACGGGAAGAACCGGCGAGTCAGCTCATTGCGGCGGCAGATGCGCCAGCTGAACGAGGCGTACGCCCTCCCGTCGGGTGACCAGTCGGCCACGCCCCGGCGGCAGTGGTCCGGGCCGGACCGGCCCGACGAGCGCGCCCTCCTCGGGGCTGCCCGCCATCACCAGGCCGGCGGTGGACAGCTCCCGCAGACGCTGCACGATCGGCTCGTACTGGGCGCGGCCCGCCCCACCGGAACGGCGGACCAGCACCAGGTGCAGTCCGATATCCCGGGCGTGCGGCAGGTGCTCCTCCAGCGCCCGCAACGGGTTCGCCGGCCCCGCCGCCACCAGGTCGTAGTCGTCCACCAGCACGAACAGCTCCGGCCCGGACCACCAGGACCGGTCCCGCAGCTGCTGCGGGGTGACCTCCGGCCCCGGTGCCCGCCGCTCCAGGTAACCGGCGGCCGACTCGATCAGGTCGGCGGTGTGCGCGGCGGCGGTGCCGTACCCGATCAGATGTGGTGTCTCGATCGCGCCGAGCAGGCTGCGCCGATAGTCGACGAGGATCACCCGGGCCTGCTCGGGAGTGAACCGGGTGATGATCGACGTGGCCAGCGCGCGCAGGAACGACGACTTGCCGCACTCCGAGTCCCCGAAGACCACGAAGTGCGGCTCGGCGGCGAAGTCGAGCAGCACCGGGCGCAGGTCCGCCTCCGCGATCCCGATCGGCAGCCGCAGCCCGGTCGTCGAGGTGAGGTCCAGATCGGCGTACGGCAGCGCCGGCGGGAGCAGCCGCACCCGGGGCGCCACGGGACCCGCCCACCCCTCGGCGGCCCGCTTGACCAGATCGGCGGTGTCGCCACCGGCGGTACCGAGCTGAGGCAGTGCGGTGAGGAAGTGCAGGCCCTCCGCGGTCACCCCTCGGCCGGGGCGCTCCGGCACGTTCGCGGCGGCACGCCGGGCCACCAGCGAGTCGGCCGGGTCGCCCAGGCGCAGCTCCAGTCGGGAGCCGAACAGGTCCCGGATCGCCGGGCGGAAGTCCAGCCAGCGCAGCGTGGTGGCGACCACGTGCAGTCCGTACGACAGGCCCCGGGTGGCCAGGTCGGTGACGAGTGGCTCCAGGTCGTCGTACTCGCCGCGGATGGTGCTCCACCCGTCGATCACCAGGAACACGTCACCGTACGGGTCGACGCCCGGCTGGCCGGCCGTCCCCGCCGCCGCTCGCCGCTGCCGGTACGCGGCCATCGACTCCACGCCCAACTCCGCGAAGCGGCGTTCCCGATCGACCAGCAGGGTGGTCATCTCGCCGACGGTGCGTCGTACCGCGGTCGGGTCGGCGCGGCCGGTCACACCGCCCACGTGCGGGAGGTCGCGCAGTGCGGCCAGCCCGCCGCCACCGAAGTCGAGGCAGTAGACCTGCACCTCGGCCGGCGTGTGGGTGAGCGTCAGCGCGCAGATCAGCGTGCGCAGGGCGGTGGACTTGCCGCTCTGCGGCGCACCGACCACCGCGACGTGCCCGGCGGCGCCGTCCAGTGCCAGCCAGAGCAGGTCCCGGCGCTGTTCCAAGGGTTTGTCCACGATCGCCATCGGCACGCCGAGTGCGCCGTGCAGCTCCGGGTTGCCGACGGTGAGCCCGCGCTTCGGGTGCACCTCGACCGGGCCGAGCACCTCGTCCAGGGCCGGCGGCTGACCGAGCGGTGCGAGCCACACCTGGTGCGCCGGGGGGCCCTGCCCGACGAGCCGGTCCACCAGCAGGTCGAGCAGCGTGCTGCCCCCCTCCTCCTCCGTCACGACCGGTACGACCGGGGACGCCGGCTCGGCCACCGGTACGACGTGGGTGGTGAAGGTGAGCAGCCGGGCACCCCCCTCGGCGGCGGCGACGCCCGGTGCGGTCCGTCGGCGGACGGCACCGGACACGTACGCGGCCTTGAAGCGGGCCAGCGGGTCGGTGCCGGCGCGCAGGTAGCCGTGGCCCGGCGAGCGGGGCAGCTCGTGGGCGTCCGCGACGCCGAGCACCGTGCGGGACTCCAGCGCCGAGAAGGTGCGCAACCCGATCCGGTACGAGAGGTGGGTGTCCAACCCACGGAGCCGGCCTTCCTCCAACCGTTGGCTGGCGAGCAGCAGGTGCACGCCGAGCGACCGGCCCAGTCGGCCGATCTGCACGAACAGGTCGATGAAGTCGGGCTTGGCGGAGAGCAGTTCGGAGAACTCGTCGCAGATCAGCAGCAGTGACGGCAGCGGTGCGAGCGGGCTGCCGGCCGCCCGGGCCCGCTCGTAGTCGCGCACGCTGGCGAAGTTGCCGGCGCGCCGCAGCAACTCCTGACGGCGGACCAGCTCCCCGTTGATCGCGTCCACCATGCGGTCGACGAGTGGCAACGCGTCGGCCAGGTTGGTGATCACGGCCGCGGTGTGCGGCAGCCGGTCGAACGAGGCGAAGGTGGCCCCACCCTTGAAGTCGACCAGCACGAAGTTGAGCTGCTCGGAGCTGTGCGTGGCGGCGAGCCCCAGCACCAGCGTGCGGAGCAGCTCGGACTTGCCGGACCCGGTCGCCCCGATGAGCAGGCCGTGCGGGCCCATGCCGTCCTGGGCGGACTCCTTGAGGTCCAGCTCGATGGCGCCGCCGTCGGCGCCCACCCCGATCGGCACCCGCAACCGGTCTCGTGCCGAACGCGGCAACCAGCCCTGTTCCGCTGTGAAGCTCTCCGGGTCGCCGAGACCGAGCAGCTCGGGCAGACCCAGGTCGGCCTGGAACGGGGCGTCCGGCCCACGGGCCGTGCCGGCGAGGCGCAGCGGCGCCAACCGTCGGGCGACCGCCTCGGCGTCGGCCAGGTCCAACTGGTCGGCGGTGCCCACCTCGGCGTGCCCGTCGGACGACCACGAGTGCAGCCGTCGGCCGTGCAACTCCAACAGCAGCGCGTACCGGTCCAGCAGTCGGGGCGGCGGAGTGTCCAGGTCCAGCACGGTGACCGCGTCGATGCCGCCGTCGCCGGTCAGCTCACTGGCCCCGGTCAGGTCGCCGCCGTCGAGGACCACCACCACGTGCGGGCCGTCGGTGGCCGGGCCGGCCGGACTGAACCGGGACCGGGTGGCCAGCACGTCGGCCAGCAGCGACTCCAGTTCGGCGGCGGAGCTGGTGACCAGCCGTACCGGGCCGAGCGCGTCGGTGCGGGTGGGGTGGTGGGCGTGCGGGAGCCACTTCACCCACTCCCAGCAGGCACGGCGTTCCGGCCCGGCGCAGACCGCGACGAGCAGTTCGTCGGGGGCGTGGAAGACCGCCAGTTGGGTCAGAACGGCCCGGACCAGCGCCTGCGCCGCCGGGTCCGCGCTGGGGGGCGCGCCGGTGGTCGGGGTGGTCGCCGGGGTGCGGCCGGCGGGTCGCACGTGCACCCGGGCGAAGCTGCGCAGCGACAGCGCCACCGGCAGGTCCGGCACCACTGAGTACGCGTCCAGGAAGCGGCGCAGCGCGCCGGCGGTCATCGGCTCAAGCTCCTCCAACGGTCGGGTGACCGGTGGGACGAGTGGCGTGGCGAGGGTCTGCGGCCCGACGGCGACGCGTACCACGGCGAAATCCCGGTCGGCGGGACGCCGCTCCCAGACCCGGTGGCTGTCCACCGTCGACCAGAGCCGACCCGGATCCGGGTGCCGGTAGTAGAGCCCGGCCCGTTGTTGGCCGGCGGTCCGCCGGACCCGCCGCCGCAGCGTGGCCAGGTGGCGCAGGTACTCCCTGCGGGCGGCCATCATCTCGGACTTCTTCGGGGTGCCGGAGGCGCTGCCCCAGGAGGTCACCAGCATCGCCAACGAGGAGAGCCCGAACATCCCGCCCACCACGTACGAGTAGGCGCCACCCCCGCGGCCGAACATCATCGCCATCGCCACCGTGCCGCCGAGCATGGGCAGCACCATGAGCATCTGCTGCCACCGTCCACCGGTCACCACGGGGATCTCCGGCGGCGCGTCCACCGACACCTCACCGGCGGGAATCTCCGGCGCTGGTCGGCGTGGTGGGCGCTTGATGACGACGGTGGACACTCGGCCTCCTGACAGCGCTGGGTAACCCGAGCCTGGCTCATGGTAGGTAAAGTCCTGTCGTCCGCGCAGCCTCCGATCCCACTCGATATGGAGATCAGTCGATGACTACCGGGCTGGCACGCGTCACCATCAGCGCGCCGCAACGACGGGTGGACGTCGCCCTGCCGGAGCAGGTGCCGCTGGCCGAGCTGCTGCCCGACGTGCTCCGACACGCCGGTGTCGGGCTGGCCGACGACGGCGAGCAGCACGGCGGTTGGGTGCTCCGCCGCACCGACGGGGCGCTGCTGGTGACGGCACAGGCGTTGTTGCCGCAGGGGGTCCGCGACGGTGAGGTGCTGCACCTCGTGCCGGCCCGCGCCCACTGGCCCGAGTTGGAGTACGACGACGTCATCGAGGCGATCGCCGAGGGTGCCCGTCGCCGGGGTGGCGCCTGGTCGCCCACCGCCACCCGGGCGGCCGGTCTGGCCGGTGCTGCCGTACCGCTCGCTGTCGGAGTGCTCGCGCTGCTCGCCGGTGGACCGACCCACCGGGCCGGTTGGCTGGCGGCCGGCGCGGTGGCGCTGGTGCTCACCGTCGCCGCCACGGTGGCCTCCCGGGCCAACGGCGACGGTGCCGCCGGGGCGACGCTCGGCGGCTACGCGCTGCCCTACGCGTTCACGGCCGGAGCCCTGGCGGTCGGCTCCGGCGACCCGGTCGGACCGTTCGGGCCGGCCCGCTGGGTGGGCGCTCCGGAACTGCTGGCCGGCTCGGTCGCGCTGCTGCTGGTGGCGCTGATCGGTTTCCTCGGGGTGGCCAGCCGGCTGCGGGTCTTCGTGGCCGGTGTCACTGTCGGGCTGATCGGTGCGGGGGCCGCGCTCGGTGCGCTGGTGATGACCACGGCCGGCACGGCGGCGGTGCTGCTCAGCGCACTGGTCTTCGCCGTCGGCGTGATCCCGCTGCTGGCCATCCGGCTGGGCAAGTTGCCGCTGCCGCCGATCACCCTGCCGGCTTCGACGCCCGCGCCGGAGCCGGAGCGGGCCCGGGACCTGCCGGACCGGGGCCGGGTGCACGCCGCGGTGATCCGCACCGAGGAGATGCTCACCGGGATGCTGATCGGCCACGCCCTGCTGGCGGCGGCCACAGCGGTCGTACTCGTGGTTTCCGGTGGCACTGCCGGTCGGGTGCTGGTGGCGGTCACGTCGGCCGTGCTGTTGCTGCGGTCGCGGCTGTTCGTGGCGCTGCGGCAGCGGGTGCCGACGGTGCTCGCCGGGCTGGCCGGCTACGCGGTGCTGGGCGCGGCGCTGGTCGGTCGGGCCGACGAGACCGGGCGGTTGGTGCTGGTCCTCGGCGGGGCGGCGCTGGCCGTGGTGGCAGTCGCCAGCGGCACCGGGTACGCCCGCCGGCCGGTCTCGCCGTACGTCGGGAGGGTCGCGGACCTCACCGACACGGCACTGGTGGTCGCCGTGGTGCCGATCGCCTGCGCGGTGCTCGACCTGTACGACCGGGCCCGAGGGCTGCTCGGCTGAGCGGCCCCCGGGCCCGGTGCGTCAACGGTCGGTCAGTGCATGGTTTCGCCGCGCGCCTCGGCGTCCCTGGCCCGCTGGTAGGAGGCGTGGATCTCGGCCTCGGCCTCGGTGCGGCCGACCCAGGTCGCGCCCTCCACCGACTTGCCGGGCTCCAGGTCCTTGTACACCTCGAAGAAGTGCTGGATCTCCAGGCGGTCGAACTCGCCCAGGTGGTGGATGTCGCGCAGGTGCTCCTGGCGGGGGTCCTCGTAGGGCACGCAGAGGACCTTGTCGTCCCCGCCCTTCTCGTCGGTCATCCGGAACATGCCGATGGTGCGGCAGCGGATCAGGCAACCCGGGAAGGTCGGTTCGGGGACCAGCACGAGGGCGTCCAACGGGTCGCCGTCCTCGCCCAGCGTGCCCTCGATGAACCCGTAGTCGGCCGGGTACTGGGTGGAGGTGAAGAGCGTGCGGTCCAACCGGATCCGGCCGGTCTTGTGGTCCACCTCGTACTTGTTCCGGTGACCTTTGGGGATCTCAACCGTCACGTCGAAATCCATCTGCACGCTCCCTCGTCTGCCCACGCTGGCTAACGGAACCACTGGCGGCCCTCCGGACAGGTGAATGCCCACCCGCCGACTCCGGCCGCCGCATAGTCTTCGGACCGAAGTAGTGTCACCCAAGCCGATTTTCGCTGGGGGAGGAGGGGGTCGTGGGGAGGGAAGATTCACACTACCGCCCGGACGGGGGCTCCGCGCACGGTACCGGACGATCCGGCTCGGGCAGTGCCAAGGGACGGGTCCCGGTGCCCGAGGCTCACCTCCCTCGGGCTCCCGAAGCACCGAACACGGCACCGGAGACGGTGCCCGAGCGGCCCCCGCCGCTGCCCTGGCGTCCGCCGGCCGGTCCGGCGTCACCGACCCCGAACACCGGGCACTTCCCGGTAGCCGGCGGTGAGCGGCCGGTGAGCGGCCCGCCACGCGGCAGTGCCACGGTCCCGGTCAGCCCGGCGCCGGTCAGCCCGTCGTTCGGTGCCGGCCCCGGTGGGGTCCCCCCGGTGGGCCCGCCGATCTCCGCGTTGCCGGCACCGGCCGGCGCCACGCCCACCCCCCAGCCCTCGCCCGCGTCGCGCCGCCGGCGGTTGCCGCTGGTGCTGGCCGCCGTGCTCGTGCTGGTGCTCGCCAGCGTCGCAGTGGTGATCACCCGTCCCGGCCCGGTCGCCGGGTGGCTGGGCGACGACGCCGCGGCCGGGCCGAACGCGGGCGGCGTGCCCCCGGACCCCGCCCCGTCGGAGGTGCTGGCCGGCCCCGATTCGAACGCCCCGGTGCCCACCCCCGAGGGGGTCAGTGCCGTGCTCGATCCCCTGGTCGGCGTCGCCGCCCTGGGTGACCGGGTGAACGTCTCGGTCGCCGACGTGATCACCGGTCAGACGCTGTTCGCCAAGGGGGCGGACGACGGCACCGTCCCCGCCTCGGTGACCAAGCTGGTGACCGCGGTGACGGTGCTGGCGGCCCGGGGGCCCGGCTACCGGATCCCCACTCGTGCGGTGGCCGGCGCGAAGGCTGGCGAGGTGGTGATCGTCGGTGGCGGTGACCCGACCCTGGCGATCGACAAGAAGGGCTACTACCCGGGCGCGGCACGGCTCGACGATCTGGCCGCCCAGGTGCGTTCCGCGCTCGGCGGGACACCGCCGACGAGCGTCACCGTCGACGGCTCGGTCTACTCCGGGCCGGTCTACGGCCCCGGCTGGGACGACGACATCCCCACCGGTGGGTCGGGCGGCGCGGTGACCGCGTTGATGACCGACGGCGCGCGTACGGACCCGGGCGTCGAGCACGGGTCCGCCCAGCGCTTCGCCGAGCCGGACCTGGCCGCCGGCAAGGCGTTCGCCCGGTTGCTCGGAGTGCCGACCGACGCCGTGAAGCGTGGCTCGGCCCCGGCCCAGGCCGCGGCGGGCCCCAGCCCGGCGCCGGGAACCGAGTTGGGCGTGGTGCAGTCTCCGCCGCTGATCCGGCTCGTGGACGTGATGATCAGCGAGAGCGACAACCTGGTCGCCGAGGCGCTCGCCCGTCAGGTCGCGTTGGCCCGCAACCAGCCGGCCTCGTTCGACGGGGGTGCCGCAGCCATGGACGCCGAGGTGGCGGAGTTGGGCCTGCCCGCCGACGAGATCAGCGTCTCCGACGGAAGTGGCCTGTCCCGTCGTAACCGGATCAGCCCGTCGCTGCTGACCGATCTGATCCGGTTGGCCGCCAGCCCGGACCACCCGGAGTTGGCAGGTGTCTTCGGTGGTCTGCCGGTGGGCGGTTGGTCCGGGACGCTGAACGAGCGCTACCGCAACACCGCGGGCACCGCCGCCGGCGCGGGTAGCGTCCGGGCCAAGACCGGCACGCTGACCCAGGTGCACTCCATCGCGGGCCTGGTCACCACCGCCGACGGTCGGTTGTTGACCTTCGCGGTGCTCACCGACAAGGTGCCGGGGGGCAGGGAGACCGCCCAGCCGGCGCTGGACCGGATCACCGCCGCGCTGGCCGGTTGCGGCTGCGGCTGACCTGCGCCGCTGCGGCGGGACGCGGTCGCCATCGGTGTCGATCGAGGGCGCGAGCCCGGGCCGGGGTGTCGCGGCGCGGGTACGGTGGGTCCATGGCGCAGTTCGTGGACTGGGATCTGGCCGCCGCCACGGCGGGGGCGTTGAGCAAGTCTGGCCCCCGCGTGTCGTACGCCGAAGCCACCGACGTGGTCGGCGACCTGCGCCGGCTGACCGACGAGGCGGCCGGGCACGTGGCCGACTACACGGGGCTGCGGGCGCAGGTGTCGCATCCGCCGGTCCGGGTGGTCGATCGCCGCGACTGGGCGGCGACCAACATCGCCGGGCTCCGCGAGGTGATCACCCCGCTGGTGAGTCGGCTCTCCGGCGACAAGCAACCGGGAGCGTTGACCGAGGCGATCGGGTCCCGGCTGACCGGGGTGCAGGCCGGCACGGTGCTGGCCTACCTCTCCGGCCGGGTGCTCGGCCAGTACGAGGTCTTCTCGGCCGAGCCGGGCCAGCTGCTGCTCGTCGCACCGAACATCGTCGAGGTGGAACGCAAGCTCGGCGCCGACCCTCGGGACTTCCGTCTCTGGGTGTGTCTGCACGAGGTCACCCACCGCACCCAGTTCACGGCCGTGCCGTGGATGCGGGCCTACTTCCTCAGCGAGGTGCAGGCGTTCGTGGACGCCTCGTCCAGCGGGAGCGAGCACCTGGTCGAGCGGTTGCGGCGCGGGGTGGCCACGTTGTCCGAGGCGGTCCGTGACCCGGAGAGCCGCACCAGCGTGCTGGACATCGTGCAGACCCCGGCGCAGCGGGCGGTCCTGGACCGGCTCACCGCGTTGATGACCCTGCTGGAAGGGCACGCCGAGTTCGTGATGGACGGCGTCGGCCCGCAGGTGATCCCGAGCGTCGAGCGGATCCGGGCGTCGTTCAACCGTCGCCGGGAGGCGGGCAACCCGCTGGAGAAGGCGATTCGCCGGCTGCTCGGGGTGGACGTCAAGATGCGCCAGTACGCCGAGGGGCGCAAGTTCGTGCACGGCGTGGTGGAGCGGGTCGGCATGGACGGCTTCAATTCGATCTTCAACTCGCCGCTGACCCTGCCCCGACTGTCGGAATTGGGCGACCCGGACGCCTGGGTCGCCCGGGTGCACGGCCCGGCCGGCACCGTCCCGGCCGCCGGCTGATCACCCGCCGGTGGCCGCGCTCGCCCCGCCGGTGGCCGCGATCCGGGTGGCGGTACGCCGCGCCCTGACCGGTCTGCCGTCCGGCGGTGTGCTGGTCGCCTGCTCCGGCGGGGCCGACTCGTTGGCGCTCGCTGCGGCCACCGTGTTCGTGGCACCTCGGCTGGGCCGCACCGCGATGCTCGTCACCGTCGACCACGGCTTGCAGGACGGCTCCGCGGCCCGCGCGGAGGCGGTGGCCGCCTGGGGTCGGGAGGTTGGGTTCGCGTCGGCGACCGTGGTCCGGGTGCAGGTGGCCGGGCGCCCCGGCGGGCCGGAGGCGGCTGCCCGCGAGGCCCGCTACCAGGCGCTGACCGAGGTGGCCCGGCAGCAGAACGCGGTAGCGGTGCTCACCGGGCACACCCGCGACGACCAGGCGGAGACGGTGCTGCTCGCGCTCGCCCGGGGCGCCGGCCCGCGCGGGCTGGCCGGGATGCCCGCCCGGCGGGATCTGGGCGGGGTGCCGCTGCTGCGCCCGCTGCTGGAGGTCGGTCGGGAGCAGACCCGGGCCGCCTGCGCCGTGCTCGGGCTGAGTCCGTGGCAGGACCCGCACAACACCGACCCGTCGTACGCCCGGTCGAGGGTGCGGGCTGACCTGCTGCCGGCGCTGGTGCGGGCGCTCGGTCCCGGCGTGGTGGACAACCTCGCGCGTACCGCCCGGCTGGTGGCCGCCGACAACGCCGCGCTCGACGAGTTGGCGGGGGCGGCGCTGGCGGCGGCCCGGTGTCCCGACGGAGGGCTGTCCGTTGCGGCGCTGCTGGGCCTGGTGCCCGCCGTACGCGGTCGGGTGCTGCACGTCTGGGCCCGTGAGTTGGGCGCGCTGCCGGGCGCGCTGTCGCACCGGCACGTCGCCGCACTGGACGCCCTGGTCACCGATTGGCACGGTCAGGGCCCGGCCGACCTGCCCGGGGGTGTCCGGGTGCTGCGCCGCGACGGCCGGCTGACCCCGGGCTGAGCTGTCCGGTCAGCCGCTGTGTGCCCGGTCCCGGAAGGTGGTCCGGTAGCTGTGCGGGGTGGCGCCGACCCGGCGGCTGAAGTGGTGCCGGAGCGCGGCGGCGTCGCCGAAGCCGGACTGGTCGGCGACCGCCTCCACGCTCAACGGGGTCTCCTCCAGCAGCCGGCGGGCGAGCAGCACCCGCTGGTTGGTGAGCCAGTCGTGCGGGGTGGTGCCGGTTTCGGCGCGGAACCGGCGGGCGAACGTGCGGGGTGCCATGCCGGCGCGGGCGGCCAGCTCCTCCACGGTGATCGTCCGGTCCAGGTGGCCCATCATCCACTCCAGCACCGGTTCGAGGGTGGGTGCCTCGGGCGCCTTCGGGATGGGCGCCTCGACGTACTGGGACTGGCCGCCGTCACGGTGCGGCGGGACCACCATCCGCCGGGCCAGCCGGGTCGCGGTGGCCGAGCCGTGTTCCTGGCGGATCAGGTGCAGGCACGCGTCGATGCCGGCCGCGGTGCCGGCGCTGGTGAGGAGCCGGCCGTCCTGGACGTAGAGCGAGTTGCAGCGCACCCGGGCGCGGGGGTGGCGGCGTTGCAGCTCGTCCACGTACCGCCAGTGGGTCGTGCACTCGCGGTCGTCGAGCAGGCCGGCCTCGCCGAGCAGGAAGGCTCCGGAGCAGACGCTGAACAGGTGCGCTCCGCGGGCGTCGGCACGGCGTAGCGCGTCGAGCACCGGGCCGGGGACGGTGGTGCCCTGGCTGTGCGCGGGGATGGCCACCAGGTCGGCCTCGTCGACCGGGCCGAGGTCCGCGTGTGGGGTCAGGTGGAAGCCGGACGAGGTCCGCACGGGATCGCCGTCGGGGCTGCACACCTGGAAGCGGTAGGCGGGGAAACCGTCGGCCGTCCGGTCGGTGCCGAACACCTCGGCGAGAACGCCGAGCTCGAAGGGAGCGACCTGGTCGAGGGCGAGGACGGCAACGGACCGCAGCATGTGACGAGGGTAACCCGACAGGTGGCAGTAAATCGATGACCAATGGCATTCCTGCCACTGTCCGGTTGCTCCGGCAGGTCGCAGACTGGTC
The DNA here is from genome assembly GCF_018070385.1 of Micromonospora sp. C97. Taxonomy (NCBI): domain Bacteria; kingdom Bacillati; phylum Actinomycetota; class Actinomycetes; order Micromonosporales; family Micromonosporaceae; genus Micromonospora; species Micromonospora sp. C97. Next base: position 553,872 of record NZ_JAGPXU010000002.1, on the reverse strand, counting down.
TCAGTCCGGTGCGCACCGGCGGCGAAACCGACAGCAATCATGCGAAAGCGAGCGCCGCCATGGAGTTCCTGTTCTTCCTCCTGTTCCTCGTCCTGCTCGTCGCCGCCTCGGCGGCCGGCCTCACCGTCGACAGCCACGACTCGGCCGACTGGAAGCCCAGCGACGACGGCCGCCGCTGGCGGTCACGTACCAACTGATGTGATTGGCGTTGTTTGCCCAGAAAATCCTCGGCGGGACCGCGCGAAAAGGTGCGGCCCCGCCGACGGAGGCCAGCAGACGTACGGCAGGCTAGGAGTCATGGCTGACGGCTCCTGGTACGACGCCGACATCGACCACGTGATCATCTCTGAGGCGCAGATCCGCGAGAAGACGGCGGAGCTGGCCAAGCAGGTCTCCGCCGACTACGCCCACGTGGGCGACGGGCTGCTGCTGGTGTGCGTCCTCAAGGGTGCGGTGATGTTCATGGCGGACTTCGCCCGGGCGCTGGGCCGCAACGGCCCGCCGGCGGAGCTCGACTTCATGGCCATCTCGTCCTACGGCCAGGGCACCACCTCCTCCGGTGTCGTCCGCATCCTCAAGGACCTGGACCGCGACATCGCGGGTCGGCACGTGGTCGTCGTCGAGGACATCGTCGACTCCGGCCTGACGCTCTCCTGGCTGCTGCGCTACCTCGAGTCCCGGTCGGCGGCGAGCGTCGAGGTGGTCGCGCTCTTCCGCAAGCCGGACGCGGTGAAGGTGCCGGTCCCGGTGAAGTACGTCGGCTTCGACATCCCCACCGAGTTCGTGGTCGGGTACGGCCTCGACTTCGGTGAGCGCTACCGGGAGTTGCCCTACGTCGGGGTGCTCAAGCCCGAGGTCTACGCCCGCTCCTGACGACGGGTCCCACCCCGTCGGGGTGGCCCCTCGGGCGTAATGAGCCCAACTCGCATCGGCATCCATCAAGCCGACGTTCAGCGCGCTCTCAGCTGATGCGGTTACCGTGTAGCACGGTGGCCCGGAGGTTACTCCGCGCTCGACCCCCTCGATCGCGTGACCGGGCGCTCGGGTGGCCGAGCCGGACTCCCCGCCACGCCGGCTCCACCCGGACTCGCCGTACGTTGGCTGCGGGGCTGGTGGGCCTGCCCACGGTGCGTGTCGTCGATGTCGAAGGCGCGCCGAGTGCGGAGGCTCGCAGGCTCGCTGTCGGCGTCCTCGGTCTTTTGATGGTGCACGACTGCGGGGCTCGCAAGCTCACTCCTCGCGTACACCGCTGTGATTGTGTACGACTGCGGGGCTCGCAAGCTCACTCCTCGCGTACACGGTGTACCGTCGAATGACCGCGGCGCGGCAGTTTTCGCGTCTCGGGGTCGAGCCGGCCCGCACGGCGGCTCCGGCCGCCGCTCAGCGCGGCGACACCATCAGACGGTCAGGACGTCGATCAGGAGGATGCGGGCGCTCCGGCGCTCGACAACAGTATGGAACGTACGCGTTTCTTCCGCCGACCGGTGGTCTGGATCATCCTGGTCATCCTCGGCGCCGTTGTGCTCAGTCAGCTGTTCACCGCTGGTCCCAGCTACCACCGCGTGGACACTTCCGTTGCGCTCGATCAACTGCACACCGCCAAGATCAATAAGGTTGTCTTCCAGGACAAGGAGCAGACGCTCCAGCTGGATCTGGCCCAGAAGACGAAGTTCGGCAAGACCGAGACCGACCGGATCGAGGCCCAGTTCCCGTACCAGGCTGGCGACCAGATCTGGAACGAGGTGCTGGACGCCAAGGCGGCCAACCGGGTCACCGGCCCCGCCGACGCCAAGGTCTCCTCGGACAGCATCTGGGTGAGCCTGCTGGTCAACCTGCTGCCGATCGCGCTGCTCGTCCTCCTGCTGCTGTTCTTCATGTCGCAGATGCAGGGCGGCGGCTCCCGGGTGCTCAACTTCGGCAAGTCCAAGGCCAAGATGATCACCAAGGACACTCCGAAGACGACCTTCGCGGACGTCGCGGGTGCCGAGGAGGCCGTCGAGGAGCTGCACGAGATCAAGGACTTCCTGCAGAACCCGGCGAAGTACCAGGCCCTGGGCGCCAAGATCCCGAAGGGCGTGCTGCTGTTCGGCCCGCCCGGCACCGGCAAGACGCTGCTGGCCCGCGCGGTCGCCGGCGAGGCCGGGGTGCCCTTCTACTCCATCTCCGGCTCCGACTTCGTCGAGATGTTCGTCGGTGTCGGCGCGAGCCGGGTCCGTGACCTGTTCGAGCAGGCCAAGACGAACGCCCCGGCGATCGTCTTCGTCGACGAGATCGACGCCGTCGGCCGGCACCGCGGCGCCGGCATGGGCGGCGGCCACGACGAGCGGGAGCAGACGCTCAACCAGCTGCTCGTCGAGATGGACGGCTTCGACACCAAGGGCGGGGTCATCCTGATCGCCGCCACCAACCGGCCGGACATCCTCGACCCTGCGCTGCTGCGTCCGGGCCGGTTCGACCGGCAGATCCCGGTCGACGCCCCCGACATGGAGGGCCGCAAGGCCATCCTGCGGGTGCACGCCAAGGGCAAGCCGTTCACCCCCGACGTCGACCTCGACTCGGTGGCCCGGCGCACCCCTGGCTTCAGCGGCGCCGACCTGGCCAACGTGATCAACGAGTCGGCCCTGCTCACCGCCCGTAAGGACCAGCGCGCGATCACCAACGACTCGCTCGAAGAGTCGATCGACCGGGTGATCGCCGGTCCGCAGCGACGGACCCGCGTGATGAGCGACCAGGAAAAGAAGATCACCGCGTACCACGAGGGTGGCCACGCGCTGGTCGCCTGGGCGCTGCCGCACGCCGCGCCGGTGCACAAGGTGACGATCCTGTCCCGTGGCCGCTCGCTGGGCCACACCCTGGTGCTCCCGACCGAAGACAAGTACACCCAGACCCGCGCCGAAATGATCGACACCCTGGCGTACGCGCTGGGCGGCCGGGCCGCTGAGGAGCTGGTCTTCCACGAGCCCACCACCGGTGCCGGCAACGACATCGAGAAGGCCACCCAACTGGCCCGCGCGATGATCACCCAGTACGGCATGAGCTCCAAGCTCGGGGCCATCAAGTACGGCACCAGCGGGGACGAGCCGTTCCTCGGCCGCAACATGGGCCACGAGCGGGACTACTCGGACTCGGTGGCCGCCGAGATCGACGGTGAGATGCGGGCACTTGTCGAGCTGGCGCACGACGAGGCCTGGGAGATCCTGGTGGAATACCGGGACGTCCTGGACAACATCGTGCTCGAGCTGATGGAGAAGGAAACCCTCTCCACCGCCGACATGGCGCGCATCTGCTCCCGGGTGGTCAAACGCCCGCCGCTGGCACCGTACAACGGCTTCGGCAAGCGTCAACCCTCCACCGAGCCGCCCGTGCTCACCCCTGCGGAGAAGGACAAGCTCAAGGCGCAGGCCCAGGCCGACGGCGCGCAGGCGTCGGTCGGCGGCGTGGCGCCGTCCAACAACTCGGACGGCACGCACTGAGCAACGACCCGACGGCGACGACGAACTGGACTACGTGGCCGCGCGGCTGATCAGCGGCAAGCTGACCGGCCGCCCCGTCGAGGACGCTGTCGACCTCGGCCGGATCGAGAAGGCCGTCCGCGAGATCCTGATCGCGGTCGGCGAGGACCCGGACCGCGACGGACTCCAACAGACCCCGGCCCGGGTCGCCCGCGCGTACGCCGAACTCTTCGCCGGCCTGCGGGTCGACCCGGCCCAGGTGCTCAGCACCACCTTCGAGGCCAACCACGAAGAGCTGGTCATCGTCCGGGACATCGACGTGATGAGCCTCTGCGAACACCACCTGTTGCCCTTCCGGGGCAGCGCGCACATCGGCTACATCCCCGGCCCCGACGGGCGGATCACCGGCCTGTCCAAGCTGGCCCGGCTCGTCGAGGTCTTCGCCCGCCGCCCGCAGGTGCAGGAGCGGCTCACCTCGCAGGTCGCCGACCTGCTGATGAGCAAACTCGCACCCCGCGGCGTCGTCGTCGTGCTCGAATGCGAGCACATGTGCATGGCGATGCGGGGCATCCAGAAATCTGGTGCCAAGACCATCACGTCGGCCGTACGCGGCATCCTGCAGACGGACTCCAAGTCGCGGGCCGAGGCGATGGCGCTGATCATCCCCCGCTGACAACCCGACGCACCACGGCCGGCCGACACCCCCTGGCGGGGACGGCCGGCCGTTGCGTCCCTGGTGCCCGTCAGCCGGCGAGCAGGGCCAGCAGCAGCCCGGCCGTGGCCAGCACCGCCGGCACCAGGCACACCAACGCGCCGAAACGCGCCGTACGTTCCAACCGCTCGGTGGGACTGACCCGGAACAACCGTCCGATGCCGATCCAACCCGCGACGAACGCCACCGCCGGCATCGGCAGCCCACAGATCAGCGCCGCCACGGTCGCCGGTCCCACCCCCGTGGCCGCCAGCACCACGACCTGGATCAACGGCACCAGCAGCGCAAACGGCCCGTACACCAGGAGGTTGCGCGCTCGCGCGGGCCAGGACCCCGGCCGGATCCGGCGGCGTGCGGCCAACGCCGCGTCGGCCGCCTCGGCCCACCCCCGCGCGGACCGCAACGCCGCCAGCACGGCCGCCGGACCACCCGCCATCGACCGGGCCGCCTCCGACACCTCCGGCGGCGACGGCACCAGAGAGATCGCCGGTACGCCCAACTCACGCAGCCGTTCCTGCTGGCTCGCCAGCCCGGTACGGAGCACCGTCAACTCCTCCCGCGCGGCCTCCGCCGACCGGGCCTGCTCACCGGCGGCCGCAGCAGCGCTACGGCGTACCCCGTCCAACTGACGGGCGGCCGCAAGATACCCCGCCCAGGCCGTGCTGGGCTCGACAGCCGGCAGCGTGGCGTCCCCGGTCGCCGCAGCGGCCCGCTGTCGCACCGGCCCGGTCACCGTCGCGTTCGAATTCACCTCGGCACCCCCCACCCGCGCCACCCGATCAGCCGGCCCCGTCGGCGAACGGCACCAGGACGGTGCCCCGCTCGTCCGGGCCGTCCCAGAGCACCGCCCGGTCGGGGCGCGCGTGCCACTCGACCGGCCGGCCGAAGACCGCGGTCAGCTGCGCGACCGGCACGTCCAGCACTGCCACCGCAGCCAGCTTGTCGACCTCGCCCGCCGGCTCGAACAACGCCGCGAACGGCGGCACCGCACGCCACCAGCCCAGCAGATGCCTGCCCGCCGGAGGCCCGTCCCGCAGTAGCGACCGCAGCCGGTCCACCGGCAACTCCCGAGGACCCGGCCGGTCCAGCCCGAACACCACAAGGTACGTCGGCAGGTCGTCGGCAGTGTCCGCGAACAGCGTCGGCAGATCCACCAACTCGGCCGAATGCCGGGCCGCCAACTCGGCCGTCAACGCCTGCGCCAACGCCCGGGAGCCCGGGTCCGGTGCCGCCACCAGGAAACGGGCGCCACCCGGTGCGTGGTGAGCCGCTGTGCTCCGCGCCGCCGTCGCCAACAGCCCGCCCGCCGCGGTGCCCGAGCCCAGCACCGCGAGGTTGCGCCCGGCCGCCGGCCCCAACGGCACCGCAACCGTCGAACGGGCCACGTCCACCGCCCGGCCCAACAGGGCGGCCGGCCCGTGCGCCTGCCCCGCCAAGGCCGCCCGATGGCGCGGATCGTTGCCGAGCAGAGGCCGGGCGTAACCAGCGAAGACCACCGGCGGCACCGACCCCGTCGGACGCGCCGCCCACAACTCGTGCCGCAACGCCTCCACGACCTCCGGATGATCCTGCGGATCCGGGTGACGGATCAACCGCTCATGACCCCGGATCGCCCCCCGCGGACCGCCGAGCCCACCGGCCGTGTTCACCACCGCACTGCCCACCGGCAGACCGGCGGCCGAGTCGTTCGTCGGCTCCAGTACCGGACTGCCACCCGGCAGCGCCACCCGAACCGGAAACTGCCCGAGCACCGAATCCCGATGACCGGCGTCGGCGCGCGCACTCAACCCCAACTCACCCGCACCGGCCAACACCAGGTGCACGCCGTACGCCCGGCCGGCCCGGGCCAGCGCGTCCAGCTGGGCGGCCACCTCGGCGGCCAGCCGATCCCGCCCGGCGAACAGCAGCGGCACATTGTCCACCACACAGACGATCCGCGGCAGCGGCTGATGCTGACGCAACTCCGCGAAGCGTTGCCCCCCGGCCCGCGCACCCGCCTCCGTGCGGCGCTGGACCTCGGCCGTCAACTCCTCAAGCAGATCCCTGACGTACTCCCGGTCGGCAGCCATCGCCGCCGCCCGCACCTGCGGAACCCACGACCGGTCCCGCTCGGTCTGCAAAAACTCCACGAAGGACTCGCCGTCGCCGAGATCCGCCAGGTAGAACGCCAGGTCATCCGGGCCGTACCGGGCGGCCAGGCCGAGCAGCGCTGTGGTCAGGAACGCCGCACGGGCCGCCGCAGAACGACCGCTCACCAGCCAGTGCGGGGTCAACTCGGTGAAACCCAGCGACACCGACCGGCCTCCGGCATCGCCGACCGTCGTGGTCAACCCGTCGGCCGAGTCCGACTCCCACAGCCGCTCACCCGTCGGCGGCAGCAGGGCCCCCAACGCCAACCGGGAACCCGCCTCCACCTGCTCGGCGAGCCGCCGACAGACCGCGTCGACCAACTCGGCCGGCGGGTCCGACTCCACGAAGACCGGAGAGTTCAAACCACCCGGCGGATCCGCGCCCGGCCCGGCGAACGACGCCCCCGGCGGGTCACCGAGCAGCGCGTACGCATTACGCAACGCCAGCGCGGTGCTGAGCGGCAGCGGTGCCCGGGCCGAGTACGGGCCGGCGGGAGGCCAACCCGCCACCACCAGGTGCAGCCCCGCTGCCGGCCCCTGCTCGGCCAACGTCTCGATGCGCGCCAGATCGGTCGGACCGGTCGACTCCGGCAACGCGGCCACCACCAGCAACAGCGTCCGGTCGTGACGACGACGCCCACTCGCCCCCGGCGTGACCCACTGCTCGGCCTCGGTCAGCACCGCACGCAGACCCGCCACATCCACCGCCGGCGGCGGCAGCAGACCGGCATCCGCGAGTGCCCCGAACGGCGTCAACACCGCCCCGGTGGCATCCACCGCGCGGATCAACAGGGCACCCGCCGGCGCCGCACCCAACAACCGCAGGAGTACGGCCCGGAGCAACCCCGCCACTCGCGCCTCGCGCGCGTCAACGTCCACGCTGAGATGACCGGTGCCGACAAGTGGCACCAACGCGGGGAAACGAGCGTCGTCCAACGGCGCCGCAGTGCCGACCCGAACGAACGGCGGCGGACCATCACCAGCCGGAGAGTCCACGGAAAGTGAATCCAGCGCCGCGCCCGCCCAACCCGGAGCCACCAACGCCGCAGCCGACCGTAGCCGGTCAGCCACCTCGTACTGACGGCGCTGATCCGCCGGAGCCGGCCGCGTCTCGTCCAGGATCCCGGCAGCCGCGGTCGCGACAGCCGTCGCCCGACGGTGCAGGGCTGCGGCGCGGTTCGTGCGAGCCTTCGGACCGGCCACCGCGTCCACCCCCTCTACCCGAGGTTGGCAACCCCTCCCAAGCAGAGACGGTATCCCAGCCGCGGGCGCACCTCCGGGAGGTGCCTCGGCGCTGCGCCGGTGTTGTCGCGGATCTCACCGGTGGGGAGGGGTCCGTCACGATCCGCTGGATCTGAGGCATTGGCTCCGGAGCGTCCAGCCGATAACTTCAGGAGGTGGAATCAGTGCAGCCCCCCGCCGGTTCCCAGGTCTCCCGCGTACCGGCCCAGCGGACACCGTCCGAGCAGCTGCCGCCCGCCCCGGCAGCGCCGGCACCGCAGCCCCCACGCCGCCGGATGCGGACGGTTCTCACCGTCGCCGCTGGCGTGCTCGCGCTGCTGTGTCTCGGCGGAATCGCCACCGCCTACGTCTGGTACGACCGCGCCTCAGCCCCGGATCGCAGCGCACCCGACGTAGTGGTGGACAACTATCTGCGCGCGTTCCTTGTGGATCGCAATGACACGAGAGCAGACCTCTTCACCTGCGAGAGCGGAGCCGACCTTCAGCCCGTTCGAGACCTGCGAGCTGAGGCTGAGCAGCGTGAGGCGAAGTTCGGGGTCACTGTGCGAGTCAGTTGGGGTGCACTGACTCGCACACAGTCGGGTGCGGGAGAAGTTGTTGCCACCACGCTGACTATTTCCGGCGCTGCCGAGGGTGTCGTCCGAAGCAGTCGCCGAGAGGACTGGACGTTTACTGTCGTCGAGGATGACGGCGGTTGGCAGGTATGTGGCGGCGCACGTGCTGGCTGATGTCACTCGATCCAGAGCAGGTGAACCGGAACCTCCAGCGTGGTGGGTGACTGGCCGCGCCAAGCCCAGCGGTACCACTCCACCTCAGGTGTGATCCGCACGCAGATGTCCCCTTCGGCGCCCGAGTAGGTCTCGGTGACCGCTCGAAGGTCACGGTGCTCCAGGCCATTCTCGACGTGCACCACCCGCCGCCCGGTGACCGCGTCGGCTTCGAAGACCGGCGTGGGAGCCCGGTGTGCCGGGCCGTCCAGCGAGACCAACCGGATGCCGGTGTCCCGGGCACCATCCACCACCGGTCGGCTGCCGACGGTCTCCACCCAGACCCGCTCCACCGGCACCAACGGAGCGAACACCTCGACCTGCTCGGCTTCGGCCCGGTACCACTCGTGCTCGGGAATCACCGGCACGTAGGTCCGGGCGTTCTGCACCACCCGGTCGTCCGCGCGCAGATCGCCACGCCAACCCAGCCCGGGCAACCCGACCAGCACCCGTCGCCCGCGTAGGTCGACCCGCTCCGTCGCGGGGACGATGGCCAGCGGTCGAGGTGGTTGCGGTGCCCAGTCGGGCTGGTCGGCGAACGGGTCGGGCAATGGACCGGTCATCCCTGCGGTGACCTCACTCAGCGGCGCGCAGCGGGGCGCCCCGCTCGCGCATGAACGGGACCGGGTTCACCGCGCCGGAGGCGCTGCGGTTGTTGCGCAGGTGTACCTCGAAATGCAGGTGCGGGCCGGAGGAGTTGCCACTGCTGCCGACCTTGCCGATCACCTGACCGGCCGTGACGATCTGGTCCTTTTTGACGAAGGGCTGGACCACCATGTGGCAGTAACGGGTGATGTAGCCACCGGCGTGCAGCAGGTCGACGAACCAGCCGCAACCCCCCTTGCCGGGAAATCCGTCCACGTTGCAGTCCTGGCGGCCGCGGTGGTCCTCGTCGCAGGTCGAGACCAGCACCCGACCGGTCGCTGCCGCGCGGATCTCGGTGCCCTTGGCCGCGCCGATGTCGACGCCGTTGTGGCTGGGCCGGCTGGCGGTGCGGAAACCGGAGCCCACTCGGCCGGGTATCGGCGCGGTCCAGCCGGAGGCGGCGATCTGGCCGCGTTCCGCCGCGTTGCACACCGCCTTGCCGTTGATCTCGACGGTGCGGGCCGCACCGCCGGCCAGCGCGTCCACGATCCGGCTGGCCACCTCCTCGTGTTTGGCGTACGCGTCCGGGTACGCGCTGACCTGTACCCGCTGCGCGACAACTGTCAGCGGTCGGCCCTGCCAGCCCTGAACCTTGACGAGCTTCTCGTAGAACTTGCGGGCCGCGTACGCCGGGTTCAACCGCTCGGCGACGGAGCCCCACCCCGGACGCTGCTGGAACAGGCCCAGCGAGTCGTGGTCCGCGCCAACGCCCTCGTGGGGCAGGGCCAGGGACTCGGGTACGCCGCTGTTCGCCAGGTTGCGAAGGGCGGATTCCTGCATCGCGGTGGCGAGGGCGATCACCCAGCCGCGCGACGGCACGCCCATGTCCTGACCAACCTTGATGATGATCGCGGCATTGCGGACCTGGCTGTCGCCGTACTCGGCGAACCGCGGCAGCTTGCCCGCGACGTTCACCGCTCGGATCGGTCCGCATTCCATGCCCGCTAGGGCGTCCCCGTTCTCGGCGTCGTCGCCGCCGAGCCCGGTGAGGAAGAACGCCGCGGTGCCGCCCGTGCAGCAGAGCAGGAGCAGCATCCCGGTGAGCACCGCGGCGATCAGGCCGAGCCGGGGCCGGCGGCGAGTGGGGCTATCAACGTCGCTCACGGCCGCTCCCAGTCCAGAACGTCGACCAGCCAACCATCGTCGGAGGTGACCAACTCCAGCCGGAGCCGGCCGGTATCGAGGGGGAGCAGCAGTTCGACGAACGTCTCGGTTCGCTCCCGCATGGTCGGCGGACCGGTGACCTTCTCGGCGGGCACGCTCTCGGGCTCGGCGCCGGTCAACTTCTCCCTCAGCGCCGGTGTGGAGAGCGGCCGCAGGCCAGCCTGCCAGTCTTCGGTGGTCATCCCGGGGCGACCCAGCCAGGCTGCGGCGAAGCGGTCAGCGGTCTGTTCGGGGGTGCGGGCACCCGGCGACGTCACGGGTGACGGCGGAGCCGCGCTGTTGAGCAGGCCGTCGTCCCCGGCTGTCGGGTCCACGGTGATGATCGGGCCATCAGGACGGTTGCTCAACCCATCCGTCGAATCGACCGGGTTGCCGACCAGCCGGGCTGCCCCGAGCACACCGACAACCACCACCCCGATCAACAGGGCAATGCCCAGCCGGGACCGCAGCGCCCGGGTGAAGAGGAACTCCAACGCCCGCCGCATGGCTGTCACCTCGCCTCTGAGCGCACCCGAGGTCCGGTGCGATCCGGCGCTCGTTCGGAGGAGCCCGGGCGGTAGACCACGAACGACGGGTTCTCAGCCGGCACATCGGGTTCGGTCCAGGTCGCCGGCTTTCGGCGTCGGGGCTGCGGTGCCACCGGGCGGCTCCGACCGCGACCCTCCTCGGCCAGCGCATCGTCGGGCCGCTCTCGACCGTCCGGACGCACCGTCTCGCTGCGCCGGCCCTCGGCGGCGGCGGTCGGCACCGGGGCCGGGTCCTCCCGCCGCGCCTCTGGTCGTAGCCGGGTCTGCTCCGCGTCGGGTGACCGTCGACGTCCGCCCACCGGTTCGGCGGTGCCGCCCGGCTCCGCCACGTCCAGCCGCGCTGCGGTCCGCATGTCGCGGAAGAACCTGCGGTGCCAGGAGCCGGCCGAACTCACCGCTTCGCTGCTGTCCTTGCCGCCGAGTTGGGTGATCCGTCGGTACGGCCGCAGCAGCAGCCATCCGACCACCCCACAGAGCCACACCAGCACCACCTGAAGCCAACCCGGCAGGGTGGGGGTGCTCATGATCAGATCGACGGCGAACAGGTAGATAGCGGCGCCAGTGCCGAAGATGGCAATGTTGAACACTGCGGCAACGACCGCATTGGCCAGCCGGCGAAGCCCGGCGCTGGCCGGTCGGAGTAGACCGATGGTGCCGAGAATCGGGGCAGCGATCACCGCCCAGCGGAAGATCAGGAAGCCGAGCAGCACGAGCACCGACGCGGTGAGGTCGAACATCGCGAAGAGCACTGCCGCGAGTACCGCGATGAATCCGGACCCAATCCGGTCCATGTCTCGGGTCCCCGTCAGGAACTCGTACGCCTCCGGGTCTTCGGTCTTGATCTGCTCGGCAACCGTCATCCACTGCTGTTGCTTGGCCTTGATCGTGGCATCCCGGGTGGCCGGGTTGGCACGGAGCTTTTCCGACTCCTCCCAGGAGAGGGCCTTCGCGTCGTAGAGTGCCGGCCCGTACTTACGAGCGGTCTCGCTGTCCGCCGAGCCGAGTACTCCACGCAGCCAGTTGCGGTAGAGCATGGATTCGGTGGCAGTGTCGCTGGCCCGGACAGCCGGCGGTCGGTTGTCCTTGCAGGCCTTAGGATCCGGATCGTCGCATTGATCCGGCGGGGTATCCCTTGAAGCCGGGCCTATGGCGTCGTGCACGACGCCGAGCGAGGTGATCAGAGTGCCGTCGGCGATGTTCGCCGACTTGACCGGCCAGGCCGCCAGCGCGGTGACTGCCACCATCACCAGCAATGCCCACCCTGCGGTGGTCATCGCGTTACTCATGTCCGACTGGCGGGAGCGCCAGAGCAGGTAGAGGCCCACCACGCAGAGCGTGACGATCCCGAAAACGCTGAACACCTTCTGGTAGACGGCTTTGGTGGCCTTCTCCACCAGCGGGTCGGCCCAGTCCCACATCGCGCGTGGATCCCAGGCTCGTTCCCGCAGGGCGTTCGAGGCGCCCACGACCGCAGTGGCGATCATGAGCTCACCGTTGGCGACCGTGGTGGTGAACTTGTAGTCCGGATGGAGAATGGTGGAGGCGCAACCACCATCCACGTCATAGGTGTTGAAGCTGTAACCGCCGTACCCGTAGTCGCTGTAGATGCCCTTCGGCCCGGGCAGCTTTGACGAGTCCGGGCGGGAGGCGAACCAGCCGGCAAGGCCAGAATCCGGGGCGGACGGTACAGGTGGCTTTCGGCAATCGATCTCAGCCTGGCTGACCTGCTTCAGCTTGCCCACGCAGGTGCGGAAGTCGGCCTGCCATTCAGCGGTCGTGCAAAGGTCGGCGCGGGCCTGGGCGGCTGGGGGTGCGGCGGCGGCGGCCTCGGCGCCGATCAGCGGCCAGGTGAGGCTGGCCCCGGCCAGTACGCCGAGGGCGAGCAGGAACGACGTGAGCCTTGCCCAGGCTCCCGGGCCTCGGTCACGGCCCTCCGCCTCGGCTCGACCGAGGACCTTGACCCAGGCCCTAGCCATGTCACGCCTCCAGATCCGGCAGGGGGATGCTCGGCAGCACTCCGGCCGCTGCGGCGATCGCGGCGGGCGTCGTGTCGAGGTGGTCCAGCAGGCCTTCGACGTACGAGACGTCGACGCGGACCTTCTGCACCCGGCCGTCCACGTCACGCATCACGAACTCGCGGAAGCCGAGGCGGGCGGCCGAGTTGGCGTCGGCGGCGGAGAGGGAGGCGAGGGTGGCCTCGTATCCGTCGTTGACCGGCACCCGCAGCAGCCGCAGAGCTTCGGAGGCGATCTCGGCGTCCTCGGCGATGCGGCCGACGAAGACGGTGGAGACGAGGTTCTGCACGTCGAGGCCGAGGATGTCGCGGGGGTTCTGGGAGGCGACCAGCGCAGCCAGGTTCCACTTGCGGGAGTCGCGGGCGAGCCGGACCAGGAAGGAGCGCCCGGAGCGCCAGCCTTCCATGAAGTGCGCCTCGTCGAGGCCGACGAGCTTGCGGGACGACATCGAGCCGCCGTAGCAGCGCCGGACGGCGAGCCGGTGCGCGGTGTGCAGCATCGGCAGGGCCAGTGCTTCCTCGGCTGACCAGTACTCGCGTTCGATCTTGAGGTCAGGCAGCCGTAGCCCGGCCATGGTGATCACGGTGAGTGCCGCGTCGGCACCGAGCAGCCCTTCCGGCGGTCGGCCGAAGAAGAGCATGGCCAGCGGCATCTCGGCGGTGTCCAGCAGGAGGTTCGCCAGTTCCTTGCCGGCGTCGTCGTCGAGCCGCCCGAGGCAGCTCACCACGTCGTCCAGGGTGGAGGTTTCCTCGGCGGGGACCTGCCGGACGGCGTGCCGGAACAGGGTGGCTGTCGACGCCTCCCTGGCCACCTGCGGTGGGACGAGCATCATGCAGATGTCCTGGACCAGCATCCGCCGCTCGGCCCGGGCGTTGGAGACGGCGATTTCGAACTCCCGGTCGCCGGAGGCCCCGGGGCCGAACTCGGAGCGCAGCGGCGTCGGGATGAGTGAGTAGGGCGCCAGGGTGCCGTGCTCCGAACCGGTCAGGTTCAACACCCGGGAGTACGGCCGCAGTTCGGGCATCGCGCAGAGGCGGGCCAGCGGGCCGGACGGGTCGAGCAGGGTCACCTGGACACCTCGGCGGGCGGCCAGGTAGCCCAGGGCGCCGAGCAGTGTCGACTTGCCACCGCCCGGTTCGGCGACGAAGACCGCGAGCCCGGAGCGTTCCCGGACCTCCATGGGGAAGTGCAGGTCGAGGAAGACCGGGCGGCGGCAGGTGCCGGCGGTCCGGCCGATGAGGTCGCCCCGCCGGTCGCCCACGTTCGATGCTGCCTGGGGGAGCGCGGCGGCGAGCAACGGCACCGGCATGCGCCGGACGTAACCGGTGTTGGCGATCGGCTCGCCGGGGATGAATTCGCGGGCCAGCCAGTCCTGGTTCTTCGGGTGCTGCAATGAGATGCGCAGCTCCCGGGAGTAGAGCTGGATGAGCCGGCGGGCCCGCTCCAGGCACTCCTCCCTGGTCCGGCCGCCGACCGCGATCCGGTGCCAGCCGTGCGCTCGGGCCGAGTCGACCGGCAGGCCGGTGGTCATCTCGTCGCCGATCACCAGGGCGCGCTTGGCCAGTCGCTCCAGCTCGGGGGGCGCGTCGATGCCGTGTTCGGCGTAGTCGAGCTGTTGCGAGCGGATCATCCGCAGCCGGTGTTCGAGATTGCGGAAGGAGTCACCGGAGCCGAGGATGTCGACGCGGGTGGAGATCTCCATCGGCCAGGGCAGCCGCTCGTGGAAGTGCAGCCAGGGCTCGTGCCGTTCGGGGATCTCCAGCGGCTCCATCCGGCCGACGGCGAGCACGGCCACGTGCCGCTCCTCACCGGTCATCCGGTTGACCAGCTTCACGGTCGAGCCGTACGGAGTGCGGTAGCGCTCCACCTGCTCGGTCATGGCGAGCAGGTCACCGCGCTCCCAGCGCCCGTCGGTGACGGGGGAGAGGGTGCTCGGCGGCGACATGCACAGCGCCACCGAGCGGTAGAGCAGCCATTCCAGCTCCTGGGCGGTGACCCGCCGGCCGCGCATGCCGAACGCGCCGAGCACCTCGTCGAACTGCTCGACGGTGCGGCCCAGCTTGCGGCGTTCGCCGTCGGCGGTGCCCCGACCGAAGGTGCGCAGCAGCCGCTCGGTGAGCGAGTCGCCGAGTGAGCGGCGGGCGAAGGTGACCCCCAGGTAGGTCTGCCCCTCGGCGTGGTTGACCGCCATCAGGTGGCGTTGGGCGGCGACCAGGTGATCGGCCCAGCCGGTGGTGCCGGGGACGTCGGGCAGCGGTGCCGAGGTGTGCGTGTCGATCGTGCGGGCCCACTCGTCGGCGGGGAACGGCCGGGTGGTGCGGCGCAGGTGCAGTCGGAAGCCGGCCAGGCCGGCGTACTGCTCGGAGATCGCCGACAGCAGCGCCTCACGTTCGGCGTCCGGCCGGAACGCCCAGCGGACCTCGGGCAACCAGTACCAGGCCGTGACGGTGTTCGGCGTGAAGGTCAGGTGGCCGGCGATCTCGGTGATGGCCAACTCGACCGACGGGTCCCGGTCTCCGAACTTGATCTTTGGAGCCCGTACCCGGGTCGGCTTGATCGGTCGGTCCGCTCGGCTCGCCGCACGTTGGCGGGGTGCGGCGACCTCCTTGCCGGTGGACGCGGTGCCGGTGCTCCTGGGGCGACCCGGGTCGGCCGCCCGCCGCGCCGTGCGTTCCAGGGCTGGGCGGTCAGTGCCGGCGATGCTGGCCGGCTGCGGGGCCGGTGCGGTGGGCCGGGCCGCCTGTGCCGGGGGTCGGCTCGGCGGGGCGCCGGCTGGCCGGCCGGCGGGGTCGGTGGTCGCCGCCGATGGCCCAGGGCCGGTGGCCGGGGCGGGCTCGTCCGGCGGACGCCGCATCGGCCGTCGATCGCCGGCCTGATGCGGCACCCGGGACTCGGTCGGGTGGCCGCCTCCGTGGCGTGCCTCGACGGGTCGGACACCGCTGCCGGGCTGGTCGGCGGGCGTCCACGGCGGCTCCACTTCGGGAACCGCACGGGCTGGTGCCGGGCTGGCGGTGGGTGGCGGCTGGTGCGGGATCGCCGGTTGCTCGCGGGTGCTCGGGCCGGCCGTGACGGCTCGGGTCGCGCCGGGCCGGGCCCCGCCGCCGAAGAGGTCCAGGAAGGGGGAGTCGATGTCGGCGTTCTCACCGGCCGACACGGTGCTGGGTTCGGCCGGTGGGGTCCGGCGGGGGACCGGCCGGGGGGCCTGGAACACGCCGACGGCACCGTGACCGGGCGACGTCACCAGCGCGGGGTCGAGGGCGACCTCGTCCTCGTCTTCGGTGTAGTCGAATGAGTGCGCACGGTGACCGGCCGGCGCGCCTGGGCGGCCGGCCGGGGAACCCGGCGTGGAGGAGCGGCTCATGCCACCGCCTCAGCGACTGTCGGCAGACCCGTGCCCGCGTCCGGTGACGGACCGTTCGCCATGCTTCCGGTCATGCCAGCTCCTCCCGAATCCTGATCCGGCTGCCGACCAGACGCGGATCGCGCTGCTCGACCGCCGGCTCCCGGGTGCGTCGCCAGTCGGTCAGCGCGGTGCGGATGACCACCCGCGCCGGCCGGTCGGGGTCGACGTGCCGGAAGATGAACGACGTGGTCACGATGGCGAGCGCGATCTCCCAGGCCGGGAAGAGCTCGACCGTCAACGTGAACAGCCAGTGGATGAACATGTAGAGGGGGACCAGCAGGATGAAGAGCCCGTACTGGGCGTAGGGCAGGTGGACCGGAAGGGTGTAACCGGGCGGCCCGAGGTAGACCAGGCGGGCCCGGTAGATGTCGTCGTCGGTGCGCAGCCGCATCTGGTGAACGCGCCTATTCGAAGATCAGGTCGATCAGGTAATCGCCGACGAAGAAGAGTGTTGCCGCGCCGGCGATGAAGGCGAGCCCGACGATGGCGATCGCGGAGCTGGTCAGCACCTTGGAGATCTCGCCTCGGCTGGCACGGCCGATGAAGATGACGCCCAGGACGGCGAGCAGGATCGGCGCGATCTTGCTGGCGAAGAAGGTGACGACACTGTTGGTGTCGATCCCCTTCGGTGCCGGCTCCGCGAGTGGAGCCGACGCCAGGGTGGAGAGCGCGTGGGCGACGCCGGACGACGCCGTCTCCATGAGCTCGAAGGCGATCACTGGAACCTCCCCATAGCGCGGCCGGCGGTGCCGCGGCGGTGCAATAGGCAAGCCTTGCGGGAAAAGTGCTCCACAGGGCATGGCGTTCTTGACCCTGTGTTCGTTACTCACCACGGAGGGTGGCGAGGTTTGGGCGGATTTCCCCCGCTTCGGCCCTCCCTCCAAGCTTCGCCATCTCGATGCTGGCCAATTCCAAAGCGTACGGGCCGCCCCGGATTGCGACAAGCCGCGAAGGGCCTGCCTGATGCTGCCCGGATGACCGATCGTACACCTGTTCTAATCGGCACGTCAGGGGCAGTGCCGCAGGGTCGACCCGGGTCGCTGGGCGCCGCTGCCGCGACCGGTACCGTCTAGTCGTGACCGATCTGGTGCGGGCCTCGGGCCCGGTGGTGATGGGCGTCCTCAACGTCACGCCGGACTCCTTCTCCGACGGCGGACGGTACGCCGACCTGGACGCTGCCGTCGGACACGGCGTCCGTCTGCGCGACGCCGGCGCGCACCTGGTCGACATCGGCGGCGAGTCGACCCGTCCGGGCGCTGAGCGGATCGACGCCGCGACCGAGGCGGAGCGGGTGTTGCCGGTCATCCGTGAGCTGACCGCCGCCGGTGTGACGGTGAGCGTCGACACCAGCCGCGCCCGGGTGGCGGAGGCCGCGTTGGCCGCCGGCGCGGCCGTGGTCAACGACGTCTCCGGCGGCCTGGCCGACCCGGACATGGCCCGCGTGGTCCGCGACGCGCGCTGCCCGTGGGTGCTGATGCACTGGCGTGGCCACTCCCGCGCGATGCGCGAGCTGGCCACCTACACCGACGTGGTGGCCGACGTGCGGGCCGAGTTGGCCCAACGGATCGACGCGGCGCTGGCCGCCGGGGTGGCCGCCGACCGTCTCGTCGTCGACCCCGGGCTCGGCTTCGCCAAGACGGCCGCCCACAACTGGGAGCTCAGCGCCCGCCTGCCGGAGCTGCTGGACCTCGGCTACCCGCTGCTCTTCGGGGCCAGCCGGAAGTCGTATCTCGGCGGCCTGCTCGCCGCAGCGGACGGCACGCCCCGACCGACCGCCCAGCGGGAGGCTGCCACCGTGGCCACCAGCGTGCTGGCGGTCGCCGCGGGCGCCTGGGGCGTACGTGTGCACGACGTACGGGCCACCACCGACGCGCTCGCCGTCTGGGCCGCCACCGGCAGCCCCCGTCTCGCCGCCGCATCCCGCGACCACTGGCGAGCGCAACACGATCACGAACACGAGGTACGGCGATGACGACGGACCGGATCCAGCTGACCGGCCTGCGGGCGCACGGCCGGCACGGGGTGTACGACTTCGAACGCGCACAGGGGCAGGACTTCGTTGTCGACGCCGTCCTGGAGCTGGACCTCGGCCCGGCCGCAGCCACCGACGACGTCACCGCCACCGTGCACTACGGCGAGCTGGCCGAACGCCTGGTCGCGGTGGTGACCGGGGAACCGGTCAACCTGATCGAGACCCTCGCCGACCGGCTCCTCACGGTCTGCCTGGCAGACGAGCGGGTCGACTCCGCGACGGTCACCGTGCACAAGCCGGAGGCCCCGGTGCCGCACACCTTCACCGACGTGGCCGTCACCATGACCCGGGCGCGTGCCCGGTGACCCGGGCGGTCCTCTCGCTCGGCAGCAATCTGGGCGACCGGCTGGAGCACCTGCGTACGGCCGTCGCCACCCTCGGCGACGCGGTGCTCGTGCTCTCCGGGGTGTACGAGACTCCACCGTGGGGCGACACCGACCAGCCCGCGTACCTCAACGCGGTGGTGCTGGCCCAGGACGACAGCGCGACCCCGCGCGACTGGCTGGAGCGGGCCCGCGACGCGGAGCGTGCGGCCGGTCGGGTCCGGGACCCGCAGCGGCGGTTCGGGCCGCGCACCCTCGACGTGGACGTGATCGCGGTCTGGGGCGACGACGGCGAGCCGGTGCTCAGCGACGACGCGGAGCTGACCCTGCCGCACCCCCGGGCCCACCTGCGCGCCTTCGTGCTGCGCCCGTGGATCGACATCCAGCCGTACGGTCAGCTGCCCGGTCACGGCTGGCTGACCGACCTGCTGACCACCGGCCCGGCGGCGGACGAGGCGTTGGAACTGCGTCCGCGGCCGGAGTTGGCGTTAGAGTCGACGGCATGACCGAGCGGAACCGGCCGGCATGACGCAGGCGAAGCCCCCACCCCGCGGGTCGGGCCCGGACGGGTCCCGGATGGGCCCCACCCGGATCTCGACACTGGTCGTGGCCGGGCTGGCCGCGGCGGCGGTGGCCTGGCTGCTGATCAGCACCCTCTACTACAGCGGCATTCCCCGGTTGCCCTGGCTGCCGGTGGTGACGCTGGCCGGGCTCGCCGTGCTGGAGGCGTACGCGGCGATCAACACGCGGGGTCGGATCGAGCGCAAGCCGGGCCGGGACCCGGTCAACCCGCTGATGGTCGCCCGCTTCGTGGTGCTGGCCAAGGCGTCGGCACTGGCCGCGGCGATCTTCGCGGGCTTCTACGCGGGGCTCACCGGTTGGCTCTTCGTGGAGACCACCCGGGCCGCCCTGGACGATCGACCGGCCGCCGGTGGGGGCCTGCTCGCCGCACTGGCCCTGGTCGGCGCCGCGCTCTGGCTGGAGCGCTCCTGCCGGGTGCCGGAACGCCCGGACGACGAGCGCGAGCAGGACCCACGCGAGAGCCGCCCCGGCCAGCGCTGAGCAGGGGGTTACGCCCGGCTGCGGGCGCGGGTACGGTGCCTGCGATCAGAGAGCGAGGCCGCCCAGGGTCCGTCCGTGCGCCGGACCGGGGGCGGTCGGCCACCGGGAAGGCGGCGTCATGGGGTACGAAGAAGCGGGCCGGGACCGGTCGGCCGAGCCCTCGTCGGGGGTGCCGGCCGCGGTACTGGAGAACGTCTTCGACGACCCCACCCACGGTGAACCCGGCCGGGACCGGATCGGCGTACACCTGGGGTGGGAGCTGGTGCTGCTGGCCGGTCTGGCGGCCGTGAGCTGGCTGCTCTGGCAGGAGGACCCGGCCGCGGTGCGCGACGGCAACCTGCGCACCCTGCTGATCGACGCGGTCGGGTTGGGGCTGCTCGCACTGGCCGCTGGGCTGAGTCTGCGGACGGCCGCGCCCAACCTGGCCATCGGCCCGGTCGCGGTGGCGGCTGCGCTGCACTACGCCGAGCAGGGTGACCGGGGCCTGCCGGCGTCGATCGGCCCGGCGGTGGCGGTCGCGGCGGTGGGCGGGCTGGTGCTGGCGCTGGCCGTGGTGGTGCTGCACGTGCCGGGTTGGGCCGCCAGCCTGGCCGGTGCCGCCGCCGTGGTGGTGTACATCGAACGCCGTTCGGCGCCCGTGCTGGTGCAGGGTGACTACGAACCGACCAGAAGCGCCGGGTACCTCTTCGCCGGCTTCGCCGCGGTGGCCGTCCTCGGTGGGCTGTTCGGCGCGATCCGGGCGATCCGCCGGCTCGTCGGCCGGTACCGGCCGGTCGCCGACGCGGCCCGCCGCCGGGGTGCGGTGGCCGCCGTGGTGACCGCTGTCGCGCTGGTCGTCTCCACGGTGCTGGCCGCTCTCGCCGGTGTGCTGCTCGCCGCGAACGACCCCGGGCCGGTGGCGCCGACCTCGGGGTTGGACTGGACGGTGCTGGCAGTCGGCGTGGCCCTGCTCGCCGGCACCAGCGCGTACGGCCGCCGGGGCGGGGTGTTCGGCACGCTGCTGGCGGTCGGTCTGGTCGCCGTCTTCCAGGTGTACGCCTCGGAACGCGACTGGACGTTGAGCAACTGGGTGGTCGGCGGGGCCGCGCTCGGCGTCGGGCTCCTGGCGACCCGGCTGGTCGAGACGCTCGGGCGGCCCCGGGCGGGCGGCCCCGAGCAGCCCGAGCCGGTCAGTGACGGCACGATCAGCTCGGGTTGGACGATGCCGCAGCAGCAGTCGGTCGACAACTGGCCGCCCACCCTGCCGACCCAGGCCGCGCCCCCGCCCGCCGACCCGTGGCGGGATCCGCGCTGGGAGGACGGCCCGCGGCAGTGGGACACCGACGGTCGGTGAGCCGCGTCGCGTCCGCCGAGCCGGAGCTGATCTCGACAGTTAGGCTCGGCGACATGACCGACACACCTGCCGCCACCCCCGGCGGAACCTCGTTCGAAGAGCTTGACGCGTTGCCCACCGAGGAACTGCGGGAGCGGGCGTTCGCCCTGGCCCGGGAGCGTCGCGACGTCAAGTTCTACTGGTCGGTGATCCGCCACCTGCCGAACGCGGACGAGGCCACCGTGCTGGACGGCGCCCCGAACTCGATCGGCCCGACGATCGACGAGGCCAACGCGTTGTGGCGGGAGCTCACCGGTCACGGGTACGAGGAGTCGGCGCCGCTGCTGCGGGCCGCCTTCATCGACTACCTGATGAAGCACTGAGCCGCCCGGGGCAGCCCAGGTCCGCCCGATCCAACGGTGCGGGGGCTGGGCGGATGGCGTCGTTCCTGCACCGTTCCGGCCCGGTCAGCCGCTACGGCACGGCCGCCGGCACCGGAGCGCTGGCCGTGTTGCTGCTGGTTGGCATCTGCGGCAGTCCGGCGTACACCGGTTGGGCCGCCACCCTGACCGACCCGGAGTCGGGCGGTGCCTTCTACGCGCGCCTGCTCGCCTGGCCGGCCTGGCGGTTGGACGCGGACGGGCAGGCCGGCGGGTTGTTCGCCGCCGACGTGCGGGCCGTGCTGCTGGTGGTCCTGGCGGTGGCCCTGCTCTACCTGCTGCCCGCCGCCCAGGTCGCCCGGGTGCCGGGCCCGGTCAGCCAGTTCTTCTCCGGTTGGGCCGCGTACGTGCTGGCCGCCGGGCTCGCGGGCCTGCTGGCGACGCTGTTCGGCCCGACGTCGTCGCTGCTGGGTGCTTTGGAGGCCGCCAGCACCGGTGCCGGTTACGGCTTCCTCACCGGGTGGATCATCGGCGTCGCCAGCCTGGGCGGTCGCGCCTGACCGACCCGACCGAGGCGGGGTCAGCCTCGGTCGGGTCGGTCAGGTGGTCTGTCGGCCGAGGTCGAGGAGGCGCTGTCGGCTGAGCGTGCCGACCGGGCGGCCGGCGTCGGTCACCAGGAGCCGGTCCCGGCCCGAGGTGAGCAGGACCGCCAGCGCGTCGTACGCGGAGCCGTCCACCGTCACGGTGGGCAGGTCCGCTGCGGTGCCGTCGGGCACCGGCTCCAGCGCGTCACGGTCCAGTGGGGTCACCGCCAGTCGGCGGATGCCCCGGTCGGCGCCGACGAACTCGCGTACGAATTCGGTGGCGGGTGCGCCGAGCAGGGCGGCCGGGGTGTCGTACTGCTCCAGGTGCCCGCCCGCGGAGAGCACCGCGATCCGGTCGCCGAGTCGGACCGCCTCGTCGAGGTCGTGGGTGACCAGCACGATCGTCTTACGCACCTCGGCCTGAAGGCGCAGGAACTCCTCCTGGAGGCGGGCCCGGACGATCGGGTCGACGGCCGAGAACGGCTCGTCCATCAACAGCACCACCGGGTCGGCGGCGAGTGCGCGGGCCACCCCGACGCGCTGACGCTGGCCACCGGACAGCTCGTGCGGGTAGCGACCACCGAACTCGGCCGGGTCCAGCCCGACCAGGTCGAGCAGCTCGTCCACCCGGGCCCGGGTCTGGCTCTTGGGCCAGCGGAGCAGGCCCGGCACCGTGGCCACGTTGGCCCGCACCGTCTGGTGTGGAAAGAGGCCGACGTTCTGGATCACATACCCGATCCGACGGCGTAGGCGCACCGGGTCGACGTCGGTGACGTCCTCGTCGCCGAGCGTGATGCGGCCGGCGGTCGGTTCGATCAGGCGATTGATCATCCGCAGCACTGTCGACTTGCCGCAGCCGGACGGGCCGATCAGCACCACCAGTTCGCCGGCCCGGACGTCCAGGCTGAGGTCCCGGACAGCTTCGGTGCCGTTCGGATAGCGCTTCTGGATGCCGTGCAGGGAGATCGACGCCGCGCGAGGTGACTGGGCCACGCTGGCAGCCTCCGGGGTAACGTCCACGTATGTCCTTCCGCCTGAGCTACCTGGCCGACCCGGGTAACCCCTGGTTCTCCTGGCAGTACGTGCGGGACAACTCTGACACGATCCTCGCCGCGGTGCGCGAACACGCCTCCCTCACCGGGCGGGCGGTGTTGATCGCGGTGCTGATCGCCCTGCCGTTGTCGGTGCTGGCGTACTGGTTCCGTCCGCTCGCCGGCCCGATCCTCGCTGTCAGCGGGGTGGTCTACACCATCCCGTCCCTGGCGCTCTTCGCGTTCATCGCCCCGTACCTGGGCACCGGTGCGACAACGGTGCTGGTCGGGCTGGTCCTCTACGCGCTGCTGCTGATCGTGCGCAACGTGGTGGCCGGTCTCAACCAGGTGCCGCCGGAGGTTCGCGAGGCCGCCGAGGGCATGGGTTACGGCAGGTGGAGGCGCCTGTTCCGGATCGATCTGCCGCTGGCGCTGCCGGGCATCGTGACCGGCGTACGGCTGGCGACCGTCTCGACGGTGGCGCTGGTCACGGTCGGGGTGCTGGTCGGGCACGGCGGGCTCGGGCAGTTGATTTTCGCGGGCTTCCAGAACAACCTCTACAAGGCCGAGATCATGACCGCCGCGCTGCTCTGCGTGGCGCTCGCGGTAGTGCTCGACCTGCTGCTCATCCTGGTCGCCCGGCTGGTGACCCCCTGGTCCCCCCGGAGGGCGCGGTGATCATGGCGGCGAACCCGATCGGGCAGGCGATCACCTGGATCAACGACCCGCTGAACTGGACCAACCCGGGCGGCATGCTGGACCGGCTCGGCGAGCACCTGACGATCTCCGCCCTGGCGGTGGCGCTCGGGTGCCTGGTGGCCTGGCCGCTCGGGCTCTGGCTCGGGCACCTCGGCCGAGGTGGCGGCCTGGTGGTGCTGATCTCCAACGCGACCCTGGCCATCCCCACCCTGGCGTTGCTGACCATCCTGCCGGTGGTCTTCGCCAGCGGCTTCGGGAAGACGCCGGTAGTGGTGGCGCTGGCCGTCTTCGCCGTGCCGCCGTTGCTGGCCAACGCGTACACCGGGGTGCGGCAGGCGGACCCGGAGGCCCGGGACGCGGCCCGGGGGATGGGTCTGTCCAGCGCGCAGTTGCTGCGCCGGGTGGAGTTGCCGCTGGCCGTGCCCTATCTGGCGGCCGGCTTCCGGACCGCAGCGGTTCAGGTGATCGCGACCGCCGCGCTGGCGTCCTTCGTCAACGGCGGGGGCCTGGGCCAGATCATCCGGACCGGCTTCGGGATCGGTATCGCGGCCGGCGGCGGGCAGATCGTCGCGGGCGGTGTGCTGGTGGCCGGGCTCGCGCTGCTCGCCGAGGTGGTCCTGGGCGGTGTCGAACGGCTGGTCACCCCCAAACCACTGCGACGCGGGCGGCAGCGCCTGGGACGCCCCCGGGCCGCCGACGCCACCGGCAGCGCGTGACCCGTCGGGGTGGGCCGGCGTCGAACTGACCACCCCGCCCGGTTCGTTCGGTGACGATGGGGTGACGAAGTCCATCCCAAGTTGTCGGTCGGTTGCGGAGGATGTTGGGTGGATATTCGCGGGCGGCCGACAGTCAGGATCGCCCGTCGGACACGCGGCCGGCCCGGGACGGGCCGCGCCGGGACACGGAAGGCGGGCACATGCGCGCACGTACACGTCTGGCGATCGGGGCGGTCAGCGCCGTCGCCGGGGCAGCGCTCCTCACCGGCTGCGGTGACGCCGGCTCGTCCGGCACCGACGCACCGCAGTCGAGCGCCTCCGGCGCCGGGTGCGCCCCGGTCGCCGGTCAGCAGCTCATCGCTCTGCAGGACGACAAGAAGCTCCAGAACTCCGACAACGTCATTCCGGCGGTCAACAGCAAGGCGGCCAACCCGCAGTTGATCGCGGCACTGGACAAGGTCTCCGCCGCGCTCGACACCCCGAAGTTGATCCAGCTCAACAAGGCGGTGAACGAGGACCGCAAGACCCCCAAGGTGGCGGCCGAGGAGTTCGCGTCCGCCAACAACCTCACCGCTGGCATCGCCAAGGGCCCGGGCGGCGACATCACCGTCGGTGCCGGCAACTTCGCCGAGAGTCAGATCCTCGGCGAGCTGTACCGGATCGCGCTCACCGCCGCCGGTTACCAGGTCAAGGTGCAGCAAATCGGTAACCGGGAGCTCTACGCGCCGGCTCTGGAGAAGGGCGAGATCCAGGTCGTCCCGGAGTACGCGGCGACCATGGCCGAGTTCCTCAACACCAAGGCCAATGGCCAGAACGCCCAGCCGATCTCCTCGCCGGACATCAACACCACGGTGACCGCGCTCAAGGCCGAGGGCGACAAGGCCGGCCTCAACTTCGGCACCCCGGCCGCCGCGCAGGACCAGAACGCCTTCGCGGTGACCCAGGCCTTCGCCGACAAGTACGGCGTGCGGACCCTCTCCGAGCTGGCGGCGAAGTGCTCCGGCAGCGCGACGGTGCTGGGCGGGCCGCCGGAGTGCGAGCAGCGTCCGTTCTGCAAGCCGGGCCTGGAGAAGACGTACGGGCTGTCGGTCGGCAAGTTCTCCTCGCTGGACCAGGGCGGGCCGCTGACCAAGAGCGGGCTGCGCGACGGTTCGATCAGCGTGGGCCTGATCTTCTCCTCGGATGGTGCCTTCGCCACCAGCTGAGCCCTCCCCGCACGCGCTGTGGACGCCCCCGCCCCCGACCGGGCGGGGGCGTCCGCGCGTCCCGGGGACCCGTTCCCTCCGCCGGACATCGTGGGTAGGCTGCACATCCATGCCAGCCCCGGCCACCCCCGACGCCCGGCGTCAACCACCGCTGCTGACCATGCTCTTCTGGGCGGGCGTCGCCCTCGCCCCGGTGGCGGCGCTGATCCTGCTGGTGGCCGACGGCAACGGCCCGCTGCGCTTCGCCGCCGTGCTCGCCATCCTCGCGGTGGTGTTGATCGGTCTGTCCATCGCGCTGCGGCCCGAGGGCGAGGTCGACTCGGTGCGGACCGACGAGCTGCTGGACGAGATCGAAGGGCTGCGTCGGGAGCTGCGCAGCGAGATCGTGGCCGCCGCGCAGCGCGGCAACCAGGCGCTCGACCAGGCGCAACGGGCCCAGGAGGCGATCGCCGCGGTGCGTCGCCGACTCGACGTCAGCGGTGCCGCTCTCGCCGGTGCCGCCCCCGCTGTCGAACCAGCGGGCGCCGGGCGGGCGCGGGTGGCTGCCGTCGAGCCGCCGGTGGACGACACGCCGGCGGCCCGTAGCCGGGTCCCGGGTGACGCGTCGGCCGGCCGGGCCCGGGTGTCGAGCCCCGACGACGCGCCCCGGTGGGGGCGCTCCGAGCACCCGGACGACGACGAGCCGGGGTACGCGCGGGCAGCCCCCGAGCCACCGGCCACCGCCGGGACGTACGGCGGGGAACGACCAACGGCCGCCGCGTACGGCTCAGCCCGACCCCGGGAGCACGACCGCCCCGAACCGGCCCACCGGCCGGGTGGCGTGGTCAGGCACACCGAGACCGTGCACGTCACCACTCGGCACACGGTGGTGGACGGCGGCGCGGCCGAACCCGCCGGGCGCTACGGCGGCGGGTACGCCGGCCAGTGGACCCCGCCCGCGCAGGAGTGGACCCGGGGCGGCGACGCGGACGAGCGCCCCCGGCCGGCCGGCCGGGCGAGGCACGAGCCGGACGAGCGCCCCCGAGCCGGGTACGGCGACGAGCCGGGCTGGACGGGCCGCCGCGACGAACCAGAGTGGACCGACCGGCGCGACGGGTACGCCCCACGCGACGAGCCCACCCCGCCTTCCCGGTCGCACCGCACCCCGGAGCGGCCGGCGGCCGCCTCCTGGGACAGCCCGGACGATCGGGGCTGGTCGGAGCAGCGTGACCGGGCGGCTGCCGCGCCGCAGCCCGGGCCGCCCCTGCGGGCTGACGACACCGGCGAGTACTGGTCGCAGTTGCGGACCGGTGACCGGTGGGCCGCCGTCCGCGACGACGAGAACGGCCGCGAGCTGCGGGTCGGCGAACGTCGGGCCGAGGTGCACGCCGACGCCACCGGCACCGAGTACCGGATGGCCGACCGCTGGGCCGCCGTCCGCCACGAGGAGCCGCGCCGCCAGGAGGACGCCGGCGGTTACGAGGAGCCGCGCCGCTACGAGGACGCCAGCGGTTACGAGGAGCCGCGCCGCCACGAGGAGGCCGGCGGTTACGAGCCGGCGCGTCGCCGCGACCGCGACGGTGGCTGGCGGGACGAGCCGGGCCGGCCCGCGCTGCCGGCGGGCGGTGTGCCGGTGCCCGACGAGTGGCGTCCACCGCGCCAACGCGGCCACCAGGCGGAACCCGCGCCGGAACGGACCGGCCGGCGGCGGGTCGACGAGCGTTACGGCTACCCGCCCCAGGACGACGTGCCGCGCGCCGGGGGCGCGCCACCCGCCGACCGCTGGCGCTGACCGGTCAGCCGGCTCGGGTCACTTGTCGATGTCGCCGACCACGAAGAACATCGAGCCGAGGATCGCGATCAGGTCCGGGACCAGGCAGCCGGGGAGCAGGGTGGCCAACGCCTGCACGTTCGCGTACGAGGCGGTGCGCAACTTCAACCGCCACGGCGTCTTCTCGCCCCGCGACACCAGGTAGTAGCCGTTGATGCCGAGCGGGTTCTCTGTCCAGGCGTACGTGTGTCCCTCCGGCGCCTTGAGCACCTTCGGCAGCCGGGTGTTGATCGGCCCGGTCAGCCGATCCACCCGGTCCAGGCACTGCTCGGCGAGATCCAGCGACGCGTACACCTGGTCGAGCAGCACCTCGAACCGCGCGTGGCAGTCCCCGGCCGTCCGGGTGACCACCGGCACGTCCAGCTCGTCGTAGGCCAGGTAGGGGTCGTCGCGGCGCAGGTCCAGGTCGAGCCCGGAGGCTCGGGCCACCGGGCCGGACGCACCGAACGCGGCGGCGTCCGCGGCGGACAGCACACCCACGCCGACGGTGCGGGCCAGGAAGATGTCGTTGCGGCGGATCAGGTGGTCCAGGTCGGGCAACCGGCGGCGTACCTCACCGATCGCCGCGCGGGCCCGCCCGGTCCACCCGTACGGCACCTCCTCCTTGAGGCCACCCACCCGGTTGAACATGTAGTGGATCCGGCCGCCGGAGACCTCCTCCATCACCGCCTGGATGGTTTCGCGTTCCCGGAAGGCATAGAAGATCGGCGTGATCGCGCCGATCTCCAACGGGTACGAGCCGAGGAACATCAGGTGGTTGAGCACCCGGTTCAGCTCCGCGAGGGCCATCCGCAGCCAGGTGGCCCGCTCCGGCACCTCCATGCCCATCAGGCGTTCCACAGCGAGCACCACACCCAGCTCGTTGGAGAACGCCGAGAGCCAGTCGTGCCGGTTGGCCAACACGATGATCTGCCGGTAGTCACGCACCTCGAAAAGCTTCTCCGCGCCCCGGTGCATGTAGCCGACGATCGGTTCGCAGGCGACCACCCGCTCGCCGTCGAGCACCAGCTTCAACCGCAGCACACCGTGCGTGGAGGGGTGCTGCGGGCCGATGTTCAGCACCATGTCGGTGCCGAGCTGCTGATCACCGGTGCCGGCGACCAGGCCGGCCCCGGTGCCGACGGTCAGTTCACGAAGGTCCCCGGCGTCGGTGGTCATGCCCGTCATCGTGCCACGACCGACCCGAGCGGGATGCCGACCGGCTGGCGCAACCACAGGTGCCCGCCGAGCCCGGCCGGGTCGGTCAGCTCGGCCACCGCCGACGCGGCGGCCAGCGCCCGCACGTAGCCGGCCGGGTCGGTGCCGGCCAGGCTGAGCGGCGGTCGCCCACCGTCGGCCCCGAGCGCCCGCAGCGCCTCCCGCTGCGGAACCATTGAGTACGCGCACCGGGCGACCGCCGCACCGGCGGAGGCGACCGAGTCCATGGCCACGTGGGCTGTCACATCACTCGTCCCGTCCGGCACCGGTGGCACCTGCCGCCCACCCCGGTACCCGGTCAACGTCCCGTCCACGGGCCGGTCGCCGCTCAGGTGCCCGTAGTCCACAGCCACCGCGAGCCCTCGGCTGATCTTTCCGACCGCGTTGGCCCAGGCTTCGTCTCTCGTCCTTCCGATTTCGGCCCTTCCTTGGTCGCCGCTGGGGGTTTCGGGGCAGCCCGGCCGGCTCCGGGCGGTCAGGCTTGATCCCTGCGCCGGCCGGCCTGCCCCGAAACCCGACCCGCTGTCGCTGGTCGCGTCGGTCCAGGTCAGCCCCGGCCTCGGGTCACTGTCCGTAACGGGCGAGGGGTCGGGGCTGGGCCACCAGGTGGTCAGCCAGTCGAGGTCGTCGGGGGTGACCGGCTCGCCAATCGATTCGGCACCGCTGCCGGGGTCGACCAGGACATATCGCCAGCCGTCGCCGGTGTGCACCGCCACGTCCAACGGGACGTTGTCCAGCCATTCGGTAGCGATCAACAGTCCGGTGATCCCGTCGGGAATCTCAGCGGTCCAGCTGATCTCTTCGGGCAGGTTCTCGGGGCGGTCGGCGTACTCGACTGCTGTGAAGCGGATGCGTTCCGCAAGCGACGGACGGACATTGCCGGACGGCGGCTCCCCGCCCAGCGGACGGGCGGAGGCCGTGGGAGTCAGGGTTTCCGGGGAGCCCGACCACGCAGGGATCAAGCCTGACCGCCCGGAGTGGGCGGGCTCCCCGGAAACCCCCACCGCGAGCCCGACGAGAGCCCGCAGCAGCTCGCCTCGCCCAGCCCCCACGTCGACCACGTCGAGCCGCGACGGATGCCCCAGAGCGGCGTCGACCTGCGTGAGCAGGCGCAGCAGGGCGGTGGTGAACGCCGGGGACGCGTGCACGCTGGTCCGGAAGTGGGCGGCCGGCCCGCCGCCGGCCACGAAGAAGCCGCCCGGCCCGTAGAGGGCCTGGTTCATGGCGTCCCGCCAGCGGATCGGCATCAGGTCAGGGTGCGTCACCGTGCCGACCCTACGGTCACCGGTTGTGGGCCGACCCGTGATCCCCGCCCGGGGTCGTGCCGTTCATGCCGTCCGGAAGTAGTGCCCTTCGTGGAGGTCGGCGATCAGGTCGGGGTGGGTCGGGGTCCAGCCCAGCAGGTCGCGGGTGAGGGCGGACGACGTGGGGTTGTCGATCTGCACGAACGAGCCGAGGAAGCCGAAGTGTTCGTCGGCCTCGGCGGGGCTGATGCTTCGGACCGGGAGGCCGAGGTTGTCGCCGATGGCTGCCGCGATCTGTCGGAAGGGGACGCCTTCGTCGGCGGCTCCGTGCAGGCGCGTGCCGGCTGGGGCCTTTTCGAGGGCGAGTCGGTAGAGCACTGCCGCGTCGAGGGTGTGGACGGCCGGCCACCGGTTGGTGCCCTCGCCGACGTACGCGGCGTAGCCCTTGCGTCGGGCCGCGGCGATGATGGTGCTGATGAAGCCGTAGCGGTCGAGGGAGCTGTGCACCGTGGGTGCGAGCCGGACGATGGAGGAGCGCACACCGCGGGAGCCGAGGCCGGCCACGAAGTTCTCCGCGTCGATCCGGTAGCCGCCGCCCGGGAAGGTGTCGTGTTCGGTGCCGGGGCGGCCGACGATGCCGCCCATCACGAGCATGGCCGTCCCGCCGGTGCCGACCAGGGGTTTGCCGGAGCCGGCCAGGCCGTCGGCGAGTGCGGTGAGGGCGTCCAGGTCGGTCCTGGCGGCACCGGCCAGGTCGCCGTTGACCATGAGGTCGTGGCGGAACGCCAGGTGGATCACGCCGTCGGCGGCGACCGCCTGGTCCCGAAGCACGTCGAGGTCGGCCAGGTCGCCGCGGTGTGCGTGGGCGCCGAGCTTCTCGATGGCGGCGGCGGATGTGTCGGAGCGGGCGAGGCCGACGACCTCGTGCCCGGCGGAGAGCAGTTCCGGGACGACTGCGGAGCCGAGGTGGCCGGAGGCGCCTGTGACGAATACGCGCATGGTGGTTCCTTCGTGAGTGCCGATGTCACCTTGCGACATAACCGTATACCGAGTGATGTCACATCGCGACATCCGGACGAACTTAATGTCGCAGTGTGACGTCGGATACCATCGCCGCATGGCCCGCTGGCAACCGGACGCGCGCGGCCGCCTGGAGGCGGCCGCCTTCGAGCTGTTCCGCGAGCGCGGCTTCGAACAGACCACCGTCGCCGACATCGCCGCCCGTGCCGGCCTCGACAAACGCACCTTCTACCGGCTCTTCGGGGACAAGCGCGAGGCGCTCTTCAGCGGCAGTGGGCGCGTCGAGGAGGTCCTGGTCCAGGCGGTGACCGAGACCGACGCCGGCCCGTTCGAGGCGGTCGTCGCCGCCTTCCGCCGGGTGGCGGAGGAGCTTTTCGCGGACCGTCTCGAACTGGTCCGGGCGCGGCAGGCCATCATCGAGAGCAGCCCGGAGCTGCAGGAGCGTGAACTGCGCAAGACCGGCTCACTCGCCGCCGCCGTCACCGCCGCCCTGCGCGCCAGGGGCCTCGACGAGACCACTGCCACCCTGGCCACCGAGTCGGGCGCGACGGTCTTCCGGGTCGCGTACGCCCGCTGGGTCGCGCCCGGCAGCGACGCCCCGCTCAGCGACCTGATCGCCGAGGTGGCCGCCGAGCTACGCGCCATCACGTCAGCCCCTACCGAAACGCCCTGACGAGCCGTCTCGTCGGTGGTGAAGGTTTTCACACATGCTTGTCCCGGTTCGGCGGGCCGGGCGCATACTTGCGATCGACCGGTACCCCTTCTCGAGGACTGGATCATCGACATGAGCGCACCGATGCGCCCGCGTCCGGCCGCCCCACCCGGGCCTGCCGCGTCGTGGGACAGCGCCGTTCCCGGCGCCCGCGCCACCTCCCGTCTGCTCACCGTCGGTGTCGTCGGCGCGGGCCGTGTCGGCGCCGTGCTGGGTGCCGCGCTCGCCGCCGCCGGGCACCGGGTGGCCGCCGTCTCCGGCAGCTCCGGAGCCAGCCGCGCCCGCCTCGCCCTGCTGCTGCCCGAGGTGCCCCGCCGCCCGGCCGCCGCGGTGGCCCACGCCGCCACCGACCTGCTGCTCGTCGCGGTACCGGACGACCGGTTGGCCGCCGTGGTGGCCGACCTCGCCCAGCGGGGTGCGCTGCACCCGGGCCAGATCGTCGCGCACACCTCGGGAGCGCACGGCCTGGCCGTGCTGGGGCCGGCCGTCTCGGCCGGAGCCCGCCCGCTCGCCCTGCACCCCGCGATGACCTTCACCGGTACGCCGGACGACCTGCCCCGCCTCGACGGCATCTCGTACGGGGTGACCGCCCCGGCGGAGTTGCGCCCGCTGGCCGCCCGACTGGTCGCCGACCTCGGCGGCGTGCCCGAGTGGGTGGCCGAGTCGGACCGCCCGCTCTACCACGCCGCGCTGGCCCACGGCGCGAACCACCTGGTGACCCTGGTCAACGAGGCGACCGACCGGTTGCGCGACGCCGGGGTGTCCCGGCCGGAGAAGGTGCTCGCCCCGCTGCTGCGGGCCGCCCTGGAGAACGCGCTGCGGCTCGGCGACGACGCGTTGACCGGCCCGGTCTCCCGTGGCGACGCGGGCACCGTACGGCGGCACCTGGACCGGTTGGTGGCCACCGCGCCGGAGTCCGTCCCCGCGTACCTGGCGTTGGCCCGTCGTACCGCCGACCGGGCGATCGCCGCCGGCCGCCTCCGGCCGGTGGACGCACAGTCGCTGCTCGGTGTGCTGGCCGACAGCGGTCGGGAGGTGGCGGCATGACCCAGGTGGTGCACACGCGGGCCGAGTTGGCCGAGGCCCGGGCCGGGCTGAAGGGCACGGTCGGGGTGGTGATGACCATGGGTGCGCTGCACTCCGGGCACGAGACGCTGCTGCGCGCGGCCCGGGAACAGGCCGACCACGTGCTGGTGACGATCTTCGTGAACCCGTTGCAGTTCGGGCCGAACGAGGACTTCGACCGCTACCCGCGCACCCTCGACGCCGACCTGGAGGTGTGCCGGCGGGCGGGCGCCGATCTGGTCTTCGCCCCGTCGGTGGCGGACATGTACCCGGACGGGCAGCCCCGGGTCCGCCTCGACCCGGGTCCGCTCGGCGCTGAGCTGGAGGGGGCGAGTCGTCCCGGCTTCTTCCACGGCGTGCTCACCGTGGTGCTGAAGTTGCTCCAGCTCACCCGGCCGGACCTGGCGTTCTTCGGCGAGAAGGACTACCAGCAGCTGACCCTGGTCCGACGGATGGCCCGGGACCTGGACGTGCCGGTCGAGGTGGTCGGCGTGCCGACCGTCCGCGAGCCGGACGGGCTGGCCCTGTCCAGCCGCAACCGCTACCTGAGCGAGTCGGAGCGGGCCGCCGCGCTGAGCCTGTCCGCCGCGTTGCGGGCCGGCGCGCGGGCCGCCGACGACGGTCGGGACGCGGGGGCGGTGCTGACCGCGGCGCACGCCGCGTTTGGTGCCGGTACGCCCGGTGCCCGCCTCGACTACCTGGTGCTCACCGACCCCGACCTGGAACCGGGACCGGTGTCCGGGCCGGCCCGGTTGGTGATCGCCGCCTGGGTGGGTGCCACCCGGTTGATCGACAACGCGGCGATCCACCTCGCCCCGCGCCCCTGACCCGGCCGCACCACCCTCCACCAATCCCGCGAAAGGCCACCCCGATGTTGCGGACCATGCTCAAGTCGAAGATCCACCGAGCCACGGTGACCCAGGCCGACCTGCACTACGTCGGTTCGGTGACGGTGGACGAGGACCTGCTCGACGCCGCCGACCTGCTCCCCGGCGAGCAGGTGGCGATCGTGGACATCACCAATGGCGCCCGGCTGGAGACGTACGTGATCCCGGGCGAGCGGGGCAGCGGCGTGATCGGTATCAACGGTGCCGCCGCGCACCTGGTGCACCCCGGTGACCTGGTCATCCTGATCTCGTACGGGCAGATGGACGACGCCGAGGCCCGGTCGTACCGGCCTCGGGTGGTGCACGTCGACGCCGACAACCGGGTGATCGAGTTGGGTGCCGACCCGGCTGCGGCGGCACCCGGCACGGCCGGGAACCCGGTGCCCAGCCCGTTGGCCGTGTCCGGAGTCTGATCCCGGGTACCACGATTCCGGTCTGTCACCGGACTGTCATTTCCGGTTACCCTGGGCCCGCTGGCGGAAGCCGGTCGGTGGCTGGGGGAGGCCGCGATGCGCCGTGCCATGACGACCCTGTTCGCCGCTGTTGCCGCGGCGGCGCTGCTGGTGGCCTGTGCCGGGTCCGACGGCCTGGACGGTGATCTGACCGACGACTGGGCGGCCCTGCCGGCGCCGTCGGCGTTCACCCCGGCAGCCGGCGTGTGTCACGCCGCCGACTTCACCGATCTGGTCAGCCTGGCCAGCTACCAGCCGGTGGACTGCGCCGGCCCGCACCGGCTGGAGACCGTGCACGTGGGGGCGTTCCCGGTCGAGCGGACGACCGCCCCGGCGGGTGGTTCGGCGGAGTTGCGCGGCGCGTTCGCCGAGTGCGACACCCGGGCGGCCGGCTACCTGGGTGACGACTGGCGGTCGGGCCGGCTGCGGCTGTCAGTGGCGCTGCCCAACGGGCCGGGTTGGGCGGCGGGTTCCCGGTGGTTCCGCTGTGACGTCACCGAGCTGACCACCGTCGAGGCGGCGGCCACCGTGGTGGTCCGGTCGGGCAGTCTGCGGGACGCCTTGAAAGGGCCCACCGCGCTGCGCCTGGGTTGCCAGCAGACCCGCGCGGGCGCCGGCCGGGGGGTGCAGACGTTGATCCCGGTGGAGTGCGGCGCACAGCACGACGCGGAGTTCGTCGGGGTGTGGCGGGCACCGGATCGGCCGTACCCGACCCGGGACGCCGATTGGCTGCCGCTCTACACGGGTTGTCGCAGCGTCCTCGCCCGGTACGCGGGCGTACCGGACGACGCCACGCTGCGTTTCCGCAGCGGGGTGGTGGTCCGGCCGCCGGGGGCGGGGCGGTGGAAGGTCGGTGATCGGGGGATCCGCTGCTATCTGTGGCTCAGCGACCGTACGGTGACCGCCTCCCTGAAGGGCGCGGGCCCGGTGGGTCTGCCGGTGCGGACGAAGTGACAGTGGCCTGACGGTCGACGCGGCGCGGCGGGCGCCGGACGGCGTCGCCCAAACCACTCGTCCCGCCCCCGCCGCCCCGGGCGAGGACGGTTCGGGTTGACTGGGGGAATGCGTTTCCCGACCGTCGACCTGCCCGCCCTGCCCACGCTGCTGGCCGCGCCAGCGCCCGGCTGGGTGGAGACCACCGACGTGATCGTGGTGGGTTCCGGCGTGGCCGGGTTGACCGCGGCGCTGCACCTGCGCGAGGCGGGTCTGCACGTCACGGTGGTCACCAAGGTCAACATCGACGATGGCTCGACCCGCTGGGCGCAGGGCGGCATCGCCGCCGTGCTCGACCCGGCCGACTCCCCGGCGGCGCATGCCCGGGACACCGAGGTCGCCGGGGTCGGGCTGTGCGACCCGGCGGCGGTCCGGGTGCTGGTCGAGGAGGGCCCGACCCGGCTGCGTGAGCTGATGCGGATCGGCGCCGAGTTCGACAGACACCCGGACGGCTCGTTGATGTTGACCCGCGAGGGCGGGCACCGGGCGGACCGGATCGTGCACGCTGGCGGGGACGCCACCGGCGCGGAGGTGCAGCGTGCCCTGCACGCCGCCGTGCAGCGCGACCCGTGGATCCGGCTGGTCGAGCACGCCCTCGTGCTGGACCTGCTGCGCGCGCCCGGCGACGGCCCGGACGGGCTCGGCCCGGCGTGCGGGATCACCCTGCACGTGTTGGGTGAGGGCAGCGAGGACGGCGTCGGCGCACTGCTGGCCCGCGCGGTGGTGCTCGCCACCGGCGGAATGGGGCAGGTCTTCTCGGCCACCACCAACCCGGCGGTCTCCACAGGGGACGGGGTGGCGCTGGCGCTGCGGGCCGGCGCGGCGGTGACCGACGTGGAGTTTGTCCAGTTCCACCCGACCGCCCTGATCACCCCGGCCGGCGCGGGGGTGCCCGGGGCCGGGCACGCGCAGCAGCCGCTGGTCTCCGAGGCGTTGCGCGGCGAGGGCGCGTACCTGGTGGACGCGGACGGCAAGCGGTTCATGGTGGGCCAGCACGAGTTGGCCGAGTTGGCCCCCCGGGACGTGGTGGCCAAGGGCATCCACCGGGTGTTGGTGGCCACCGGCGCGGACCACGTCTTCCTCGACGCGCGGCACCTGGGCGGCGACTTCCTGGCCGGTCGGTTCCCCACCATCGTGGCGTCCTGCCTGGCGATCGGCGTGGACCCGGCGACCGACCTGATCCCGGTGGCGCCGGCCGCCCACTACGCCTCCGGCGGGGTCCGGACCGACCTGCGCGGCCGTACCTCCATCCCCGGCCTGTACGCCTGCGGCGAGGTGGCCTGCACCGGCGTGCACGGCGCGAACCGGCTGGCCAGCAACTCGCTGCTGGAAGGGCTGGTCTTCTCCCGGCGGATCGCCGAGGACATCGCGGCCGGCCTGCCCGAGCAGGCCCAGCCGGCGGACGTCGGCGCCTGGCGTGGCGGCACGGGCTGGGTGCTGCCGGCGGAGGTGACGCCGACCCTGCAGCGGGCGATGACCCGGGGGGCCGGGGTGCTCCGATCCGCGGCGACGCTGGCCGAGACGGCCGGGACGTTGACCGAGCTGGGTGTTGCCCGGGGTCGCCCGCGCACCGCCGACTGGGAAGCGACGAACCTGCTGACCGTGGCGTCGACGCTGGTCGCCGCCGCGTACGCCCGTGGTGAGACTCGGGGCTGCCACTGGCGGGAGGACTTTCCGACGGCCGACGAACGGTGGCTGGGCCATCTCGTCGGGGCGGTCGGGGCGCAGGGCCGGGTGACGCAACAGTGGGAGGGGAGTTCACGGTGAGCGCGACGGAGATGGCGTTGACGGGGCCGACGGCGGTGGCGTTGCAGGCGGCCGGACTGGAGCCGGCACAGGTGCGGCAGGTGATCGAGGGCGCGCTGGTCGAGGATCTGGGCCCGGACTTCCTGGACGTCACCAGCGTGGCCACCGTCCCGGCGGAGCAGACCGACACGGCCGACCTGGTGGCCCGCGCGGACGGGGTGTTGGCCGGGATGGCGGTGGCCGCCGCCGTGTTCGAGCTGGTGGGTGAGGTGACGGGCTTCGGTCGTACCGTCGAGGTGTCGGTGCTGGCCCGCGACGGTGAGCGGGTGGCCCGCGGTGACGTGCTGGCGACGGTGACCGGCCCGACCCGGTTGCTGCTGACGGCCGAGCGGACGGCGCTCAACCTGCTCTGCCGGATGTCCGGGGTGGCCACCCACACCCGGGCCTGGGCGGACGCGCTGGCCGGTACGAAGGCGATGGTGCTGGACACCCGCAAGACGACGCCGGGCCTGCGGGCTCTGGAGAAGTACGCGGTGCGGGCGGGCGGTGGCACCAACAAACGGATGGGCCTCTACGACGTCGCCATGATCAAGGACAACCACAAGCTGGCGGCCGGGGGCATCACGGCGGCCTACCGGCGGGTCCGGGAGGCGTTCCCGGAGGTGCCGGTGCAGGTCGAGGTGACCAGCGTCGACGAGGCGGTGGAGGCGGTGGAGGCCGGGGCGAACTTCCTGCTCTGCGACAACATGACGCCGGAGGCGCTGGCCGAGGCGGTGGCCGCGGTGGGTGACCGGGCGGAGCTGGAGGCGACCGGTGGGCTGACCCTGGAGGTGGCCGGCCGGTACGCGGCCACCGGCGTGGACTTCCTCTCGGTGGGCGCGTTGACGCACTCGTCGCCGATCCTGGACATCGCGATGGACCTGCGTACCGACTAGTTGTCTAGGCTGCGTGCGTGCTGCTCTGCATCGACATCGGAAACACCAACACCGTGCTGGCGACCTTCGACGGCGACAAGCTGGTGCACTCCTGGCGGATCAAGACCGATGCCCGCTCGACGGCGGACGAGCTGGGCCTGAAGTTCCGGGGTCTGCTCGCCGGGGACAACGTCGAGATCACCGGCGTGGCCGCCTGCTCCACCGTGCCGGCCGCGTTGCGGTCGCTGCGGACCATGCTCGGCCGTTACTACGCCGACCTGCCGAGCGTGATCGTGGAGCCCGGTGTGCGGACCGGCGTGCAGTTGGCGATCGACAACCCGAAGGAGGTGGGCGCCGACCGGGTGGTGAACACCCTGGCGGCGTACACCCTCTACGGCGGCCCGTCGATTGTTGTGGACTTCGGCACCACCACCAACTTCGACGTGATCAGCGAGCGCGGTGAGTTCCTGGGCGGCGCGTTCGCCCCGGGTATCGAGATCTCCTTCGACGCGCTGGCCGCTCGGGCGGCGCAGTTGCGCAAGGTGGAGGCCACCAAGCCCCGCTCGGTGATCGGTAAGAACACCGTGGAGTGCCTTCAGGCCGGCCTGTACTTCGGCTTCGCCGGGCAGGTGGACCGGATCGTCGAGCGGATGACCGAGGAGTTGGGCGAGGTGCGGGCGGTGATCGCCACCGGCGGCCTCGCCTCCCTGGTGATCAACGAGTGCCGCACCATCACCCACCACGAGCCGATGATCACGCTGATCGGCCTGCGGATGGTCTACGAGCGCAACCGGTGACCCCGGCCGCCGTCGGGGGCGGCCGTCGGGTGGACCTCAGCGGCGTCGGGCGCGCAGCACCAGCGTCCGGTACGGCAGCTCGATGGTGTCCCGGCCAGCGAGGGCGGGGTGGGTGTTCAGGAGTTCGGTCAGTTCCCGCTCGACCCGCCGTTGATCGTCCGTGGTGGCGGTGAGCCAGTACGAACGGGTGCGGACCACGCCGCGCAGCTCGTCCGGCGTGAGCGTGCTGTGGTGCCGGAACTCGCGCCGCTCGATCGGGTCGAAGGCGGAGCCGAAGTCGGGGTGGTCGTTGCCCGCCAGGCTGGCTGAGTTGTCGCCGAAGTGGGCGATACGACCCAGCTCGGCCACCCAGTCGACGCTGTCGTCACGGATGTTCCACAGGGGGGCGAAGGTGCCACCGCCACGGAGCACCCGGGCGATCTCGGCGTGCGCGGGCTCCCGGTCGAACCAGTGGTACGCCGTGCCCACCAGCACCGCGTCCGCGGCCGAGTCGGGCAGCGGCAGGGCCTCGGCGGTGCCCGCCAGCGCGGTCGTGCCCGGGGTGCTGACGGCGAGTTGCGCCCGCATCCCCGGATCGGGCTCGACCGGTACGACCTGGTGGCCCAGGGCCAGCACGGCGCGGGTCAGGATGCCGGTGCCGGCCGCGAGATCCACCACTTGGCCCGCCCGCAGCCCGCCGAGGGCCCAGCGGACCGCAGCTTCGGGATAACGTGGCCGAAAGCGGTCATAGTCACTCGCCGCGACGCCGAAGGACAGGGCGTGAGTGTGATCCGCCATGACGGGCAGGTTATCCGGTAACAGCCACCTGAGCGCTTGAGTACGCTCGGGCCTGACCCCCCGTAGTCATCGTGACGAGGAAGCGTGCCGTGAGCGAGCAGAACCCCGTGCCAGTGGACCCCGCCGACGACCTTCCCGAGCAGATGAAGGTCCGCCGGGAGAAGCGGGACCGGATGCTCGCCGAGGGTGTCGAGCCCTACCCGGTCGGCTTCCCCCGCACCACCACCCTGGCGCAGGTCCGGGCGGCCTACGCCGACCTGCCGACCGACACCGCGACCGGCGACCAGGTCGCTGTCACCGGCCGGGTGATCTTCGTACGCAACACCGGCAAGCTCTGCTTCGCGACCCTGCGGGACGGCGACGGCACCGAGTTGCAGGCGATGCTCTCGCTGGACCGGGTCGGGCCGGAGCGGCTGGAGGCGTGGAAGCGCCTGGTCGACCTCGGCGACCACGTCGGCGTCACCGGTGAGGTGATCACCAGCCGCCGGGGTGAGCTGTCGGTGTTGGCCCAGCACTGGGAGATGACGGCGAAGGCGCTGCGACCGTTGCCGGTGGCCCACAAGCCGCTGTCCGAGGAGGCGCGCGTCCGGCAGCGTTACGTCGACCTGATTGTCCGGCCGCAGGCACGGGAGATGGTGCGTACCCGGGCCGCCGCCGTACGCAGTCTGCGCGATTCACTGCACGGGCAGGGCTTCATCGAGGTGGAAACGCCGATGTTGCAACTGCTGCATGGCGGCGCGACGGCTCGACCGTTCGTGACCCACAGCAATGCGTTGAACACCGATCTGTATCTGCGAATCGCTCCCGAACTGTTTCTCAAGCGCGCTGTGGTCGGCGGCGTCGACCGCGTCTTCGAGATCAACCGCAACTTCCGTAATGAGGGTGTCGACTCTTCGCACTCGCCGGAGTTCGCGATGCTGGAGACGTACCAGGCGTACGGCGACTACGACACGATCGGCGAGTTGACCCGTAATCTCGTGCAACAGGCGGCGATCGCGGTGAGCGGTTCGACTGTGGTGACCCACGCCGACGGGCGCGAGTTCGACCTCGGCGGCGAGTGGCGGTCCGTGACGTTGTTCGGTGTGCTTTCCGAAGCGCTGGGCGAGGAGGTCACGGTCCGCACCGAACGCTCACGCCTGGTGGAGTACGCGGACAAGGTCGGATTGGCGGTGGACCCGAAGTGGGGCCCGGGCAAGCTGGCCGAGGAGTTGTTCGAGGAGCTGGTCGTTCCCGGCCTGGAGGCGCCCACCTTCGTCCGGGACTACCCGGAGGAGACCAGCCCGCTCACCCGGGGCCACCGCAGCGAGCCGGGGTTGGCCGAGAAGTGGGACCTCTACGTGCTCGGCTTCGAGCTGGGCACCGGGTACTCCGAGCTGGTCGACCCGATCGTGCAGCGGGAGCGGCTGGTCGCCCAGGCGCAGTTGGCCGCCCGTGGCGACGACGAGGCGATGCGTCTCGATGAGGACTTTCTTCGGGCGATGGAGTATGGAATGCCGCCGGCCGGCGGTATGGGAATGGGAATCGACCGGCTGTTGATGGCGCTGACCGGCCTCGGAA
Organism: Micromonospora sp. C97; assembly: GCF_018070385.1. Taxonomy (NCBI): domain Bacteria; kingdom Bacillati; phylum Actinomycetota; class Actinomycetes; order Micromonosporales; family Micromonosporaceae; genus Micromonospora; species Micromonospora sp. C97. The sequence goes on along the minus strand of NZ_JAGPXU010000002.1, from coordinate 513,301 downwards.
TTCGGGAAACGATCCTCTTCCCCTTGGTCCGCCAGGAGTAGTCCGGGCCGGAGCTCACGGCGGGCCGTAACGGGGTCCTATTGACGCGACGAGCGGCGCGGGGGTTATTGTGCTCTAGTTAGCAGGAGCGCCCTGCTCGAAAGGAATGTGGGACGTGGCCAAGCAGATCATTCACAAGCTGGTCGATGACCTGGACGGCGGGGACGCGGACGAGACCGTCAAGTTCGCCCTCGACGGCGTTCAGTACGAGATCGACCTGTCGAGCGCCAACGCCGCGAAATTGCGTGATGCATTTGCCGCGTACGTTGGCGCCGGCACCAAGGTCGGCCGTGGTGGTGTCGTGATCGGTGGGCGGGCTGCCCGCGGTCGCGGTGGCGCGACCGCCGATCGGGAACAGAACAAGGCGATCCGGGAGTGGGCCAAGAAGGCCGGCAAGGACATCTCGGACCGGGGTCGTATCCCCCAGGAGATCGTGGACGAGTTCCACGCGAAGCGCTGACCTGTCAGCAGCGTGGTGGCCAGCCGCCACCGCAGGCGACACCGACGCCGGGCCGGAGGAGTTCTCCGGGCCGGCGTCGCCGTATCCGGGATGTCGCGTCGTGTGCCCGTTCGGGGTGAGTGACCGTTTCGCCGCTGGGGTCGCGGTGGCCGCTCGGGGGTGGCGTCGTCGGGTCCGGTCCGGGCCGGGAAGCAATTCGAGCCGACCGTCGTTGTCCACAACCAGTGGACCAGCTGTCCACAACCTGTGGACAACCTCCCCAGGGTCCGGCGCGACGCTTGTCGCGACCGCCGGTCCGGCCGCCCGGAGCCTCCGGGAGCGCTTCCGGACCCCGGATCGGGCTTCGGTGGCGCCAGTCGGATTTCGCTCTGCGCGTAGCGACAGGGCCACCGGAACACCTCCTGAGCGCGGACGGTTGTTCAAAACGACGTGGAACTGACCCAGACCGGAGACACACGACCTCAGCTGAGTCGGTCAGCGACGATAGAGTAAGGAGGCACGGACGCCCGTCCTGGACGTTCGTGCACCGGCCCCGCCAAGATCTTGACCATCAAGGCGCACGGCACGTGAGGAGCACGAGGGCATGTTCGAGCGGTTCACCGACCGAGCGCGACGGGTTGTCGTCCTGGCCCAAGAAGAGGCCCGGATGCTCAACCACAACTACATCGGTACGGAACACATCCTGCTGGGCCTGATCCACGAAGGTGAAGGCGTCGCGGCTAAGGCCCTGGAGAGCCTCGGCATCTCCCTGGAGGGCGTCCGCCAGCAGGTCGAGGAGATCATCGGCCAGGGCCAGCAGGCGCCGAGCGGGCACATCCCGTTCACGCCGCGGGCGAAGAAGGTGCTGGAGCTGTCGCTGCGCGAGGCGCTGCAGCTCGGCCACAACTACATCGGCACTGAGCACATCCTGCTCGGGCTGATCCGTGAGGGCGAGGGCGTCGCCGCCCAGGTGCTGGTCAAGCTCGGCGCCGACCTCAACCGGGTCCGCCAGCAGGTGATCCAGCTGCTCTCCGGCTACCAGGGCAAGGAGCCTGCCGCGGCGGGCGCCGCGCCGGGTGAGGCCGCGCCGTCGACCAGCCTGGTGCTGGACCAGTTCGGCCGCAACCTGACCCAGGCCGCCCGCGAGGGCAAGCTCGACCCGGTCATCGGGCGCGAGAAGGAAATCGAGCGGGTCATGCAGGTGCTCTCCCGCCGTACCAAGAACAACCCGGTCCTGATCGGTGAGCCCGGCGTCGGTAAGACCGCCGTGGTGGAGGGGCTGTCCCAGAAGATCATCAAGGGCGAGGTGCCCGAGACCCTCAAGGACAAGCAGCTCTACACGCTCGACCTGGGTGCGCTGGTCGCGGGTTCCCGCTACCGCGGTGACTTCGAGGAGCGCCTCAAGAAGGTGCTCAAGGAGATCCGCACCCGCGGCGACATCATCCTGTTCATCGACGAGATCCACACCCTGGTGGGTGCGGGTGCCGCCGAGGGCGCCATCGACGCCGCCAGCATCCTCAAGCCGATGCTGGCCCGTGGCGAGCTGCAGACCATCGGTGCCACCACCCTCGACGAGTACCGCAAGCACCTGGAGAAGGACGCCGCGCTCGAGCGCCGGTTCCAGCCGATCCAGGTGGGTGAGCCGTCGCTGGCCCACACCATCGAGATCCTCAAGGGTCTGCGCGACCGGTACGAGGCCCACCACCGGGTGAGCATCACCGACGCGGCGCTCGTGGCCGCCGCGACGCTGGCCGACCGGTACATCTCCGACCGCTTCCTGCCGGACAAGGCGATCGACCTGATCGACGAGGCCGGTGCCCGGATGCGGATCCGCCGGATGACCGCGCCGCCAGACCTGCGTGACTTCGACGAGCGCATCGCCCAGGTGCGTCGCGACAAGGAGTCCGCGATCGACGCGCAGGACTTCGAGCGCGCCGCCCAGCTGCGCGACAAGGAGAAGCAGCTGCTCGGCCAGAAGGCCCAGCGGGAGAAGGAGTGGAAGGCCGGTGACCTGGACGTCGTCAGCGAGGTTGACGACGAGCAGATCGCCGAGGTGCTCGGCAACTGGACCGGCATCCCGGTCTACAAGCTGACCGAGGAGGAGACCTCGCGCCTGCTGCGCATGGAGGACGAGCTGCACAAGCGCGTCATCGGCCAGGAGGACGCGGTCAAGGCGGTCTCGAAGGCGATCCGGCGTACCCGGGCCGGCCTGAAGGACCCGAAGCGCCCGTCGGGCTCGTTCATCTTCGCCGGCCCGTCCGGTGTCGGTAAGACCGAGCTGTCCAAGGCGCTCGCCGAGTTCCTCTTCGGCAGCGAGGACGCCCTCATCCAGCTGGACATGTCCGAGTTCCACGACCGTTACACGGTCTCCCGGCTCGTGGGTGCCCCTCCCGGCTACGTCGGTTACGACGAGGGCGGGCAGCTGACCGAGAAGGTGCGGCGTCGGCCGTTCTCGGTGGTCCTCTTCGACGAGATCGAGAAGGCCCACCCGGACGTGTTCAACACGCTCCTGCAGATCCTCGAAGACGGTCGGCTCACCGACGGTCAGGGTCGGATCGTGGACTTCAAGAACACGGTCATCATCCTGACCACCAACCTGGGCACCCGAGACGTCGCCAAGGCGGTGTCGCTGGGCTTCCAGCAGTCGGAGGACTCCGAGTCCAACTACGACCGGATGAAGCAGAAGGTCAACGACGAGCTCAAGCAGCACTTCCGGCCTGAGTTCCTCAACCGGATCGACGACACCATCGTCTTCCACCAGCTGCGTCAGACCGAGATCCTCTCGATCGTGGACATCATGATCCAGCGGATCGAGGGCCAGCTGCGGAACAAGGACATGGGTCTGGAGCTGACCGACAACGCCAAGAAGTACCTGGCCGCGAAGGGCTTCGACCCGGTGCTCGGTGCCCGTCCGCTGCGTCGCACGATCCAGCGCGACATCGAGGACAACCTCTCCGAGCGGATCCTGTTCAACGAGCTGACCCCCGGTCAGATCGTGGTGGTCGACTGCGAGGGCGACCCGGACGACATCGACAAGTCCAAGCTCGTCTTCCGGGGCTCGGACAAGCCGGTCGACGTTCCGGACGCCGTCCCGGCCGATCTCGGTGGCACTGCCGCTGGCACCGCCGCCGCAGGCGTGGACGAGTAGCACAACCGGCAAGGGGCGGGGCCCCGGTGGCGCAAGCCACCGGGGCCCCGCCTTCGTGCGCCACCCGCACGAACAACACCCGCCACCCCGCCGCCGCCCGGCCGACCACCCTCCAGGACCGCCCGACCCGCCCGACCCGTCGCACCCGCTCGGCCCGCCCGCTCGGCGGTGGCCTCGTCCCGGTGGAGCGCTTCCGCCCGCAAGATCGCACAACATCCAGGATGTAGTGGCATCCGTCGCGCCTGACACCACTACTTCCAGGATCGAGCACGATCTTGCGGACGGTCAGGTCGTGAGGTCGGCCGTTGGCAGGGAGGGGCCGTCACCGACCAGGCGGAAGGAGTCGGTGCCGGCGGGCTCGACCAGCCCGTCCTGCACCAGGCCGGCGAGGGCGCGGGCGCGCTGCACGTCGTCGGTCCAGACCTGGTCCAGCCGCTGGTGCGGAACCGGCCCGGTGCTGTCCCGCAGCACCCCGAGCAGCAGGCCGCGTACCTGTCGGTCGGTACCCGCGTACCGCTGGGGCCGACGGGTCGGCCCCGCCGGTGCCTGCTGGCCGGACGCCCGCCAGGCGCAGGTCGACTCGACGGGGCAGGCCGTGCAGCGCGGCGACCGGGCGGTGCAGATCACCGCTCCCAGCTCCATGAACGCGGCACTGGCCAGCGCTGCCGCTGCCGGTTCCAGTGGGAGCAGTTCTTCGGTGGCGACCAGGTCGGCGGGTCGGGTGACCGGCCCGGCGTCCGGTTCACCGGCCACTGCCCGGCACACGACCCGGCGTACGTTGGTGTCGACCACCGGGTGCCGCTGCCCGTACGCGAAGGCGGCCACCGCCCGCGCGGTGTAGGTGCCGACGCCGGGCAGTGCCAGCAGGTGCTCCAGCCGGTCCGGCACCTGGCCGGCGTGCCGGTCGACGATCGCGACCGCGCATTCGCGCAGCCGCACCGCCCGACGGGGGTAGCCGAGGCGTCCCCACATCCGGATCGCCTCGGCGGGGGTGTCCGCCGCCAACGCGGCCGGCTCCGGCCATCGCGCCAGCCAGGCCTCCCAGGCCGGCACCACCCGGACGACTGGCGTCTGCTGAAGCATGACCTCGCTGACCAGGATGGCCCACGGGGTGACACCGGGCTCGCGCCACGGCAGGTCCCGGGCGTGCTGCTGGAACCATCGGCTGACCGCTGTGGCGAAGTCGGGTTGAGTCATGGCGTCGTCGATGATGTCACGCCCGGCGTTCCCGTTGGGTGGGCGGCTCGGGCGGGGTGCCACGACGTCGTCCGGCGGACGGGGGAGAATGCCCGGATGAACGAGCTCGCGATCACCGTCATCGGTCGGGACCGGCCGGGCATCGTGGCCGACGTCGCGGAGGTGCTGGCCCGACTGGGCGCGAACCTCACCGACAGCACGATGACGCGGCTGCGGGGGCATTTCGCGATGACCCTCATCTGCACCGGCCCGGCCGCCGCCGAGGTCGAGGCCGCACTGGCGTCACTGACCGCCGAGGGCCAGCTGCTGGCGACGGTACGCGCGGTCACACCGGACGGCGACGTGCCGCCGGCCGGTGAGCCGTACGTGATGGCGGTGCACGGTTCGGACCGGATGGGGATCGTCGCGGCGATGACCCGGGTGCTGGTGGACGCCGGGGGGAATGTCACCGACCTGAGCACCCGGTTGACCGGTGAGCTCTACGTGGTCCTGGCGGAGGTCGAGTTGCCGGCCGGGGTGGCGGACACTCTGGTTGACCGGCTACACCGGACGGCTGCCGAGCTGGGCGTGGAGGTCACCCTCCGGCCGGCGGACCCGGATCTGCTGTGACGGGCGAGGAGCGCGTGCCGGACGTCGAGGCGTACACCGGTCTGGGTGACTGGACGCCGGACTCGCTGTTGGTGCCTGGCGTGGTGCGGCCGGTGGTGTCCGCCCCGCACGCGGTGTTGAGCCGGGCCTCGGACGAGGTCGATCCCACCGCCGCGGAGACGGTCCAGTTGGCGGCCGACCTGGTGGCCACGATGCGGGTCTCGCCGGGCTGCGTCGGGCTGGCCGCACCGCAGGTCGGGGTGGGCGCTCGGGTCTTCGCTGTCGACGTGACCGGGCATCCGAAGGCGGTGACGGTGCACGGCACGTTCGTGCTGTGCAACGCGCGGGTGGTCGAGGCGACCCGGTGGAAGCCGGGCCGGGAGGGCTGCATGTCGGTGCCGGACCTGACCGGTGACGTGAAGCGGGCCAGCCGGCTGGTGGTGGAGGGTGACCTGCCGGGCAGTGGCGAGCCGGTCCGGTTGGTGACCGACGGCTTCGAAGCTCGGGCGTTGCAGCACGAGATCGACCACTGCGCGGGGCTGCTCTTCCTGGACCGGGTGGCCGGTGCGCACGCGATCTATCAGCGCAAGGTCTACCTGTGACCAGTGCGTCGTCTGTCCTCAGTGGACGGTGGGGCGTACCCCTCGAATCGGTTCCGGCGCGTCGCGCCGCACTGCCGGGTACGGCGCGGCTACGGTGGAGGGCATCATGCGTCTGACGGTCGGCCCCCTGCCACCCGCCGTGTACTGGCGGCGTCGCGCCGTCGTACTCGGAGCGGGGTTTCTGTTCCTGATTGTCCTGCTCTACTCCTGCACCGGTTCGGATCGGTCCGGCGGTCAGAAGCCGACGGCGGGAGGCACCCCGTCGGCGACGTCCTCCGCGACGTCTGATCCCGGCGGGCCGGTGTTGACACCGCAGACCGGGTCTCCGTCACCGCCCGCGCCCGCTGATTCGACTGCGACGACTCCGAGCCCGGCGATCACCAGCAACACCCCGCCGCTGGGCGCGGCGGCCGGTTCGGAGGACGACGGCACCTGCACCGACGGGGAGATCAGCGTGGTCTCGTCGGCGAGCCAGACCTCGGTGCAGCGAGGCGCGGTGGTCGAGCTGCAACTGAAGATCAAGAACACGTCGGACCGGACGTGCAGTCGCAACGTCGGCGCCGACCTGCAGGAGATCTTCATCAAGTCCGGTGCCGAGAAGGTCTGGTCGTCGGACACCTGCGGCAAGGTCCAGGGGTCGGACGTGCAGACCTTCACGCCGGGCTTCGTGCGCTCCTACGAGGTGCCGTGGAACGGGCGGGACACCAGCCGCTGCGACGGTGCGCTGGCCGGTGGGCCGTTCGCGCCGGTCGGGTCGTACCAGGTGTTCGCCAGGGTCGGCACGAAGCTCAGCGAGCCGGTGAAGCTGACCGTCGCCGGCTGAGCCCGCTCAGACGTAGCGTTCCAGGATGGATGCCTCGGCGAGCCGGGACAGTCCTTCACGGACGCCACGGGCCCGGGCGTCGCCGACCCCTTCGACGGCTTGCAGGTCCTCCACTGTCGCGCCGAGCAGCCGCTGGAGGCTGCCGAAGTGCAGCACCAGGCGGTCGACCACCGCCACCGGGAGCCGGGGCACCTTGGCCAGCAGTCGGAAGCCGCGCGGACTGACCGCGGCGTCGAGCGCGTCGGACGCCGCCGGGTAGCCGATCGCCTTGGCGACCGACACCAGGTCGATCAGCTCGGTGGCACCGAGCAGGTCCAGCTCGACAAGAGCCTCGTCCAGGGTGCGGGACTTGCGGCCGACCGGGAGGTAGTCCCGGATGACCAAGGTCCGGTCGGCGTCCACGCCGGCCATCAGCTCGTCGAGTTGCAGGGCGAGCAGGCGGCCGTCGGTGCCCAGCTCCACCACGTAGCCGGCGATCTCGTCGGCGATCCGGCGGACCATCTCCAGTCGCTGCACCACTGCCACCGCGTCCCGCACGGTGACCAGATCCTCGATCTCCAGGGCGGAGAGCGTGCCGGAGACCTCATCCAGCCGGAGCTTGTAGCGCTCCAGGGTGGCGAGCGCCTGGTTGGCGCGGGAGAGGATGGCCGCCGAGTCGTCGAGCACGTGTCGTTGACCGTTGACGTAGAGGCTGATGATCCGCATGGACTGGCTGACCGAGATGACCGGATAGCCGGTCTGGCGGGCCACCCGCTCGGCGGTGCGGTGCCGGGTGCCGGACTCTTCGGTCGGGATGGACGGGTCAGGCATCAGGTGCACGGCGGCCCGGACGATCCTGGTGCCGTCGCTGGAGAGCACAACGGCGCCGTCCATCTTGCACAGCTCGCGCACCCGGGTCGCGGAGAACTCCACGTCCAGCGGGAAGCCGCCGGTGCACAGGCCCTCGACCACCTTGTCGTAGCCGAGCACGATGAGCGCACCCGTGCGACCCCGCAGAATGCGCTCCAGACCGTCGCGCAGGGCGGTGCCCGGGGCCATTAGGGCGAGGTTGGCCCGCAGCGGATCTCCGGCGCTCCCGGCGGCCCCCGCAGTCACGCTCACGCTGATCGGGCGGGCGGGCGAGCCCACGGCGCCGGTGCGGGCCTGGGGCGGCGCGCCGGCTGGCTTGGTGGTATCGCGGTCGATCGGCACGGGCACAGTCTACGGACTGCCGTGCGGTGGGTGCTGTCGTGGTTACTGTGATGTGTCACGATGCCGCCCTCTCCGGCGTTTCCCGCTTACGACCCGCTGTCCGGTTTCGCCGCCCTCGTCGGCACGGTGGGTCACTCGGCGGACGCACGGGCCGCATGGTGCAGCGCCGAACGGACGTCGGTGACCTCGGTCACCCGCATCTGCTCGGGCCCGGCGCCGGTGCTGGCCGGGCCGCAGCCGGGCGGCACCAGGGCCACCTTGAACCCCAGCCGGGCCGCCTCGGCCAGTCGGCGCGGCACCGCCCCGACCCGCCGCACCTCGCCGGTCAGCCCCACCTCACCGATCGCCACCAGGTGCGGCGCGATCGCCAGGTTGAGCCCGCCGGAGGCGACCGCCAGGGCCACCGCCAGGTCGGCGGCCGGCTCCACCACCCGGATCCCGCCCACGGTGGCGGCGAAAACCTCCCGGTCGTGCAGGGTCAGCCGCTCGGTGCGCCGTTGCAGCACCGCGAGCACCATCGCCAGTCGCGCCGAGTCGAGGCCGGAGACGGTGCGTCGGGGAGAGCCCGCCACCGTCGCGCCGATCAGCGCCTGCACCTCGGTGACCAGCGCCCGCCGCCCTTCCATTGCCACCGTGACGCAGGTGCCCGGGACCGGCTCCGCGTAGCGGGTCAGGAACAGCCCGGACGGGTCGGCCAGGCTGCTGATGCCGCCCTCGTGCATCTCGAAGCAGCCGACCTCGTCGGCCGCGCCGAACCTGTTCTTCACGCCGCGCACCAGGCGCAGCGACGAGTGCTTGTCGCCCTCGAAGTGCAGCACCACATCGACCAGGTGCTCAAGCACCCGAGGCCCGGCCACCTGGCCGTCCTTGGTGACGTGCCCGACCAGCACGGTGGCGATGCCCCGCTCCTTGGCGACCGACACCAGCGCCGCGGTGACCGCGCGGACCTGGGTCACCCCACCGGGCACCCCTTCGGTGCCGGTCGTCGAGATGGTCTGCACCGAGTCGAGCACCAACAGGCCCGGCTTGACCGCGTCGAGGTGCCCGAGCACCGAGGCCAGGTCGCTCTCCGCGGCGAGGTAGAGCTGCTCGTGCAGGGTGCCCATCCGCTCGGCGCGCAGCCGCACCTGACTCACCGACTCTTCGCCGCTGACCACCAGCGAAGGGCTGCCGGCATTGACCGCCCACTGCTGTGCCACATCGAGCAGGAGGGTCGACTTGCCCACGCCGGGCTCGCCGGCGAGCAACACCACGGCACCGGGGACCAGGCCGCCGCCGAGCACCCGGTCCAGCTCGCTGACCCCGGTGGGACGGGCGCGGGCCGGAGCGGCGCTGATGGTGGCGATCGGCCGGGCCGGCTCGGCCGGCATCCGGGAGCTGACCACCCGACCGGAGACGGTCGGGCCGGTCACCGTGCTCTCGACCACCGCCCCCCACTCGCCGCACTCCGGGCAGCGCCCCACCCACTTGGGCGGCTGGTGCCCGCAGGCGTCGCACTGGTAGGCCGGACGCGGTTCGCGGGCGGCGGACCGAGCACGGGCGGCACCGGCCGTGCCGCCACGCGGAGGGGTCGATCGGGACGTGGTCACATCAGGACGCTAGCCCCCGCGTACGACGAAAACACCCCGGCGTGGTGGTCACCACGCCGGGGCGTTCGTCGATGTGCGCTACGGGTCACTCGTGGGTCGTGCCGCCCTCGTCGCCCTCGTAGCCGCCCTCGCGCTCGATGATCGGCGACGGAGGGGCCGCCGGGGTGAGCGGCACCGCGACCGGCGCCTGGCCGGTGACCGTGTTGCCGTTGCCGAAGTCGAAGGTCACCACGACGTTCTGACCGGAGCGCAGCGCCTCGGTCAGGCCGATCAGCCGGAGCTGCGAGGTGGCCTCGGAGTTGAACTGGATGTAGCTCAACGGCGCCAGCTCGATCCGGGCCGGCTGGCCCGGAGCGGCCGGGCTGGCCGAACCGGACGCCCGCGCCGACTCCGGGGCGGACGGGGTGGCCGAGGACGACCCGGTCTCGGACGGCGTCGCCGACGGGCTCGGCGAACCCGAGGTGGAGTTCGACGGGCTGGCCGAACCGGACGGCGACGGGCTCTCCGAGGCGGACTCCGAGGCGGATGGCGACGGGCTCGCCGAGCCGCCGCTGATCACCACCTCGCGGGCGCTCTCGGTGGTGACGGTGACCGTCACCGTCTCCTTGGAGTCGTTGTAGATCACGGCGCCGAGGCCGGCGTCCTGCCCGGCCCGGTAACCCTCGGTGCCCGGGTAGTCCACCAGCAGGCCCCGCACCGAGAAGGAACCGTTGTCGGTCGTGAGGTTGACGCCCTGGACCGACGGCTCCTTCAACGCGGTCTCGGCGATCTGACCGGCGCCGCATCCCGAAGCCAGCAGGCTGGCCGCCGCAATCCCGGACAGCAACAGGGCCGCCCGCCGGGATCCCCTGATCGAGCGCGTCACGTCGGTCCTCCTCGTCACAATCCCCACCCGGGCCGTACGCCGGGCACGGTGGCCATACCCGCGCAGACCGCGCTCCAGGGTAGTTGGGGCTGATCGAGGCCCGCACGCGGACCCGGCAATGCCACCTGGCCGGGTGGCGTTCAGACCACCCGACCGCTCGCCACCAGCAGAACCACGTCGATGAGGGCCACCAGCATGACCGCCCGGAAGGCCGCCACCGGCCGCTGACCGGCCCGGCTCGCCGAGCGTCCGGCGTACCAGCTCAGCGGCGGCACCACGGCGGCCGTGCCGACCGCCGCCCAGCCGATCGCCGACGGCGGCCCGGGTGGCCCGAGGACCAGGGCCGCGGTCGCCGCGAGCAGGAGACCCGCCGCGGCCGCCCGGCTGCCGGCGGCGCCCAACCGGTGGGGCAGGCCGCGCACGCCGGTGCGGGCGTCGTCGGCCAGGTCGGGCAGCACGTTGGCGAAGTGCGCGCCGGCGCCCAGACAGGCCGCCGCCGCCACCAGCCAGACGGGCGGGGCCGGCTGACCGGGCAGTGCCAGCACCACGAAGGCGGGCAGCGCGCCGAACGACACGGCGTAGGGCAGCACCGAGAACGCGGTGGCCTTGAGCGGCCAGTCGTAGAGCAGGGCGGAGACCAGGGCGAGGGTCAGCCAGAACGCCGCCGCCGGGTTCGTGGTCAGCGCCAGCAGAGGGCAGGCCACCGCAGCCACCACGGCGGCCCAGGCCGTGACGCGCCGACCGACCGCGCCACTGGCGACCGGCTTGTCGGTACGCCCCACAGTGGCGTCCCGCTCGGCGTCCAGCGCGTCGTTGGTCCAGCCGACAGCGAGCTGGCTCGCCAGCACGGCGAGCACCACCGAGACGATTCCGGCCGGCCGGTGGCCCACTCCCCACGCCAGCAGACCGGCCACCGTGGTCACCGCCGCGGCCGGTTCCGGATGGCTCGCTCTGACCAGCCCTAACACCCTCGACGACATAAGGGAAGTCTGGTCGTTACCGAGCAGTCGTGCCACGCTCGGTTCCATGCGAGACGTGGCTGCGGCCGGGGCGTCCACCGGGCCGAGGGTGCTGCCGCGAAACGATCCGCGTCAGTACGACGATCTGGCCGGTGAGTGGTGGCGGCCCGACGGCGCGTTCGCGATGCTGCACTGGTTGGCGGAGGCGCGTGCGGCGCTGGTGCCGCCGGCCACCCGTGCGGGCGCGGTGCTCGTCGATCTGGGTTGCGGTGCCGGCCTGCTCGCGCCGCACCTGGCCGGCAGGGGCTACCGCCACGTCGGGGTGGATCTGACCCGCTCGGCCCTCGTCCAGGCGGCCGAGCACGGGGTCAGCGTGATCCACGGTGACGCCACTGCCGTTCCGCTGCCCGACGGCTGCGCCGACGTGGTCTCCGCCGGCGAGTTGCTGGAGCACGTGCCGGACTGGCCGCGGGCGGTGGCCGAGGCGTGCCGGCTGTTGCGCCCGGGTGGCGTGCTGGTGCTGGACACCCTGAACGACACGGCGCTGGCCCGGCTCGTCGCGGTCCGGATCGCCGAGCGGCTGCCGACGGTTCCGCGCGGCATTCACGATCCTCGGTTGTTCGTGGACGCCCGAGCGCTGGTCGCCGAGTGCGCCCGACACGGTGTCGACCTGCGGCTGCGCGGCATCCGGCCGCAGGTCGGCGGGGTGCTCGCCTGGCTGCTGCGCCGCGCCCGCGCGGCCGGAACGCCCGGTGCGGTGCCCGCCGGCCGGGCGCCGCGCATCGTGCCGACCCGCTCCACCGCCGTGCTCTACCAGGGCCGGGGGGTCCGCAAAGGATAGTCAGGCCGTGGCGGGGGTATGGAACGCCAAGGAGGGGACGAGATGACGGTGCACGCGCTTGAGGCAGCTCGCCGGTTGGCACCACGGTTCGCCGCACGCGCGGCCGAGCACGACCGGGACGGTTCCTTCCCTGTGGACGACTTCGCCGACCTGCGCGAGGCTGGCCTGTTCGGGCTGATGGTGCCCCGGGCGCTCGGCGGGCTGGGCGCCACCTTCGCCGAGTACGCCGCGGTGGCCACTGAGCTTGCCCGGGGCAACGGTGCGACCGCCCTGGTGTTCAACATGCACGCCTCGGTGACCGGTGCGCTCGGTGCGGTCACCGAGGAGTTGGCCGAGGCGCTGGGCGTACCGGACGAGGCGCTGGCCGCCCGCGACCGGCTGCTCAGCGCGGCGGCGCAGGGCTCCTGGTACGCGGTCGCGATGAGCGAGCGGGGCGCGGGCGCGCGGTTGTCCCAGCTGAGCACCTCGTACACGCCGATCGACGGGGGCTGGCAGCTCAAGGGCAGCAAGACCTTCTGCTCCGGTGCCGGGCACGCGGACGGCTACCTGGTGGCGGCACGCAGCGCTGCCGACCAGTCGGTGGTGTCCCAGTTCCTGGTGCCGGCCGGTGACGGGCTGACAGTGGAGCCGACCTGGGATTCGCTCGGCATGCGCGCCACCTCCTCCCACGACCTGCACCTGGACGTCAGCGTGCCCGCCGACCGGCTGCTCGGTGGGGTGGAAGGGCTGGCGCTGGTGGTCGCCCAACTGATGCCGCACTGGCTGGTGGCCAGCTACGCGGCGGTCTACGTGGGGGTGGCCCGCGCGGCGATCGACGCGGCGGCCGAGCACCTCAACGCCCGCAATCTGGCCGGTCTGCCGGCGGTGCGGGCCCGGCTGGGTCGGGCGGACGCGGCGACGGCCGCCGCGCAGCTGGTGGTGGCGGAGGCGGCCCGCCGGGTGGACGAGGCGCCCGGTGACGAGGAGACCAACCGGTGGGTGTGGCGGGCGAAGCTGCTGGCCGGCACCACAGCCGCCGAGGTGGCGGCGTCGGTGTTGGAGGCGGCGGGCACCTCGGCGACCCGCCGTGGTCATCCGCTGGAGCGGCTCTACCGCGATGCCCGCTGCGGGTCACTGCACCCGGCCACGTCGGATGTCTGCGCCGACTGGCTCGGCATCGCCGCACTGGGTGGCGACCCGGATCGTGACGGATCGGCACCACGTTGGTGAGCCCGCGCCACCGGGCTCGTACGGGAGAACGACCAGCCGGGGTGGCTGGTGGGACGGCCAGGGGGAGGACAGCATCTGACGAGAGGTGGGGATCGTGTCCGTACCAGTGATCGCGGGGCTCGGGACAGCGCAGCCGCCGTCCGCTTCGCAGGACGAGTTGTGGGAGGGTTTCTTCTCCCGGCACTTCTCCGGCACCACCCGGTCGTTGGCGCAGCGAATTTTCGCCAACTCCGGGGTGACCCGGCGGCAGGCTGCGGTGAACCCGCTGCTGGAGGACGTTTCGGACTGGCCGACCGAGCGCCGGATGCGCCGCTACCAGGTGGAGGCGCTGCCGTTGGGCAAGGAGGCGGTGGGCCGAGCGTTGACAGCCGCCGGGTTGAGTGCCGGCGACATCGGGCTGTTCATCGTCTGCTCCTGCACCGGGTACGCCACTCCGGGGCTGGACATCCTGCTCGCCCGGGACCTGGGCATGGCCGCGGACACCCAGCGGATGGTCATCGGCCACATGGGTTGTTACGCGGCACTGCCGGGTCTCGGCGCGGCGAGTGACTTCGTCACCGCCCGGGGGCGTCCGGCGCTGCTGCTCTGCGCGGAGCTGACCAGCCTGCACATCCAGCCGTCCAGCGCCCGGGTGGACACCCAGCAGATCGTCTCCCACGCGCTCTTCTCGGACGCCGCGGTCGCCGCCGTGGTCGTGCCGGGCGGCCCGGGGTACGCGGTGCGCGAGGTCACCGCCGTCACCGACACCTCGACCGCCGATCACATGACCTGGGACGTCACCGACGCGGGGTTCCGGATGGGGCTGTCGCCGAAGGTGCCGCAGGTGCTGTCCAGGCACGTCCGTGGGCTCGTCGACGAGCTGTTGGCCCGGCACGGCGTCACCAGCTCCGAGGTGGACGGTTGGGCGGTGCACCCGGGCGGGCCGCGGATCCTCAACGTGGTCGAGCGGGAGCTGGCGCTGCCCCCGCTGGGGCTGGCGGCGTCCCGGGCGACGCTCGACGAGCACGGCAACTGCTCGTCGCCGACGGTGCTGCTGATCCTGGACCGGTTGGGCCGGGCGACACCGGCGGCCCGGCGCATCGTCATGCTGGCCTTCGGCCCCGGCCTCACCCTGTACGCCGCCCTTCTCGATCGACAGGACTGAACCTCCGACCGGTACGCTCGTGCCGTGGATGCGACCTTGGACGATCGGCTGCGTTCGGTGGTGCTGTTCGGCGCCGCGGCGGCCGTCCTGGTCGTCGGTGGCTGGTGGTGGCACGCTGCCGAACCGTCGTCGACGGCCGGGGCGGCTGCCCCTCCCTCGGCGGCGCCGAGGGCCGAGCAGAGCGTCAGCACCCCGTTGGAGCGGGCCATGGCGGGGGCGGAGCCCGACGAGCGGGTGACGGTGCGGCTGGACCCGGACAGCGGCGAGATTACCCGGGGGCGGAACGGCGCGTGGGCGGTGCTCGACCCGGCAACGGGCTCGCCCACCGAGACCGAGGGCGGCCCCGCAGTGCTCTCCCCTGCTGGTGAACTGCCACAGTTCCACGAGACGATCTGGCGGGAGGAGCGGGAACTGGCTCCTGGTCAGGAAGTGACCCGGCAGGCCGGCAACGGCGCCGACCGCTACCTGCTCCAGTACCGGTGCACCCGGCTCGGCACGATGGTCGTGACGAGCGCCGGGGCCAGGATCGCCGGCGAGTCGCGCATCGACTGCGACGGCACGATCGCCACTGCCGAGGTGCTGCCCGAAAACGGGTCGTTCCTGGTGTCGCTGTCGGCCGTCGACCGGCCCATAGACATCGAGGTGCAGCTTGTCGCGCTGCCCCGCTAGATCCGGCGCTCAGGCGGCGAGGGCGCTCAGGTCGCTCCGGTAGGACTCGACGGTGCCCAGGTCGGGCAGGACCCGGGTCACTGTGCCGGCCCTGTCGACAAGCAGGGCGGTGGCGGTGCCGGGCCGGGCCGGTTGACCCAGGAACGAGCGCAGCCCGCCGGCCGGGTCGGCCAGGACGTGCGCCTGCCGCTGGGTGGTCGGCCCGGCCGGGGCGCTGCGCCCTGCGGTGACGGTGACCACGGAGACGTCGGCGGGTGCTGCTGCCAGGGCCTCGCTGACCCGGTCCGGGCAGGGGCAGCCGTCCAACAGGATGATCATGGCGGGTAGCAGGCCGCGCAGTGGCACTGGTGCGTCCTGGGCGTCGACCAGGTCCAGTGCGGGCAGCGCCTGCCCGGTCAGGCTGGCCGGTGGTGAGTAGGGGGTCGGGCTCGGGCGCTCGGTGCCGCGGTTGGCCCGGGGCCAGGTGACCACCAGCAGGCCGGCCAGCGTGGTGACGACCGCCACCAGCAGGACCAGCAGCGGCAGCCCCAGAGCCCGGTGACCGCCGGGGAGGCCGCTGGCCCGACGGAGCTCACGGCGGACCTGGGCCGCCTCGGCGGCCAGCGCGGAGGCGTCGTCGGGGACCACCACCCGGCCCCATTCGGGAGGCAGGCCGGGCAGGCCGTCGGCTGGCCCGTTACCTTCTGCGTCCGGCTTGCCCATCGGACCTCCTGGAAGCGTCTCGAGAGCTGAGTGCGGCTCGGTCTCCAGGGTCGCGCACCGGGGGCTCCTCCCGCTACATCTGGGCGCGGTCCGGCTGGCCGGGCTACCATGGGAGGAGCGCATAGCCCTTGATCTCGACGTTCTGTTCACCCGTACCGGGCAGTCATTTGCGCGTTACGGAGCGTGTTCGAACCATCGGTTTGACCGCCTGTCAAGCTGAAGCAAGACCTCTCACAGGGCCCCTGAGCTGCGCCAACGGTCAGGACATCGGTGAGACATCGGTGCCTGAGCGTGTTACCCTAGACACAGCGAAAGGGGTTTCGAACCTATGGTTTTCAGTGTCGGCGAGACCGTTGTTTACCCCCACCACGGGGCCGCACTCATCGAGGCAATCGAGACTCGGGTCATCAAGGGCGAGCCTAAGCAATACCTCGTCCTGAGGGTCGCGCAGGGTGACCTGACGGTCCGGGTGCCGGCCGAGAACGCCGAGATCGTGGGCGTCCGTGAGGTGGTCGGCGAAGAGGGCCTCGGGAAGGTCTTCGACGTTCTGCGGGCTCCGCACACCGAGGAGCCGACCAACTGGTCGCGGCGTTACAAGGCCAATCTGGAAAAGCTGGCTTCCGGCAACCCGCTGAAGGTCGCCGAGGTCGTGCGTGACCTGTGGCGCCGGGAGCGGGAGCGGGGCCTCTCTGCGGGCGAGAAGCGGATGCTCGCCAAGGCCCGCGACATTCTCGTCGGCGAGGTCGCGCTGGCTGAGAAGAGCACCAAGGATGAGGCGGAGACGCTGCTCGACAAGGTTCTCACCGAGGCCTAGTCCGCACAGCATCGTCGTACCCACTTCGTAGTGAAGAAACCACCGAGGACCGCGACGTGACCGCGCAGCTCAATCCGCGCGGTGACGTCGCGGTCCTCGTGCCCGCGGCGGGTGCCGGCGTACGGCTCGGTCCCGGCCGACCCAAGGCGCTGCGCCTGCTCGCCGGTGAGCCGCTGTTGGTGCACGCCGTACGTCGACTGGCTGCCGCGCCCTCCGTGCACACCATCGTGGTGGCCGCGCCGACCGCCGAGGTGCAGGGCGTCCGCGAGCTGTTGGCCCCGGTCGCGCCGGTGATCGTGGTGCCCGGAGGGGCGGAACGGCAGGCGTCGGTCGCCGCCGCGCTGGCCGCCGTGCCGGCCGGCCCGACGATCGTCCTGGTGCACGATGCCGCCAGGGCGCTCACCCCGCCCGAGCTTGTCGAATCCGTCGCGGCGGCGGTCCGGAGCGGGCGTGACGCGGTGATCCCGGTCCTGCCGGTCGTCGACACCATCAAGGAGGTCGGCGCCGGCGAGGTGGTGCTCGGCACCGTCGACAGGTCCGCCCTGCGGGCGGTGCAGACCCCGCAGGGTTTCCGCCGGGCCGTGCTCAGCGCCGCGCACGCCGCTGCCGGTGACTCCCTCACCGACGACGCCGGGCTGGTCGAGAAGCAGGGTGTCGAGGTGAGCTGCGTGCCCGGCTCGGAGTACGCAGTGAAAATCACCCGACCGTTCGACCTGGCCCTGGCGGAGCATCTGCTTGCCACGACCGGTTGACGCGTACCCTCTGATCATGATCGTTCCTCGGGTGGCCATCGGGACCGACGTGCACGCGTTCGAGCCGGGCCGGCCGTGCTGGGTGGCCGGGCTGCTCTGGCCCGACCAGGACGGCCTCGCCGGGCACTCGGACGCCGACGTGGTCGCGCACGCCGCCTGCAACGCGCTGCTCTCCGCCGCCGGTCTCGGTGATCTCGGTTCCGCCTTCGGGGTTGACCAGCCGGAGTGGGCCGGCGCGTCCGGGGTGGCGCTGCTGACCGAGACGGCCCGCCGGGTGCGGGCCGTCGGCCTGGAGATCGGCAACGTGTCGGTGCAGGTCATCGGCAACCGTCCCAAGATCGGCCGGCGCCGCGCGGAGGCGCAGGAGGTCCTCTCCGCCGCGGTCGGCGCCCCGGTCACCGTCTCGGCGGCGACCACCGACGGGCTCGGCTTCGCCGGTCGTGAGGAAGGGCTGGCCGGGATCGCGGTGGCCCTGGTGTACGACGCTCCGGCCGCCTAGGCTCGCCGCGATGTCCAGCGACCCCGCCCCCGACCAGTCCGCCGCCGACGGCTACGTCCAGCGGGCTCAACTCCTCGCCGAGCTCGGCCGCTACGACGAGGCGGCGGGGGAGTTGGCCTACGGTTTGGCCCTCCAGCCGGATGACGTGGACGCGCTCACCATGCTGGCCCGGGTGCACCTGGCCGCCGACCGCCCGGCCGAGGCGCTCACCGCCGCCGACACGGCAGTGGCCGTCGCGGCGGAGGCGGTGCCACCACTGGTCGCCAGGGGGATGGCGCTGGCCGATCTGGAGCGCTACGCGGAGGCGGCGGCCACGGCCGACCGGATCCTCGCCCTCGGCCCGACCGACGCGTACGCCCAGCGGAGCGCGGCGGCGATCCTGGCCGGCGCCCGCAACGGTCAGCCGGCGCTGAACGCGGCCTGGCGTGGTGTCGAGCTGGCCCCGCAGGAGCCGCAGGCGCACCTGGTGCTCAGCCTGGTCGCCGCCCGGTTGAACCTGTTCGACCTGGCGGAGCGGGCCTACCGGGAGGCGCTGCGGCTCGACCCGCGGATCGCCGAGGCCGGCCACGACGTGGGGGTCATGCGGCTGGAGCAGCGCCGCTGGTCGGAGGCGTTGGCGCACATCGCCGAGGCGGTGACGGTCAGCCCGAGCCGGATCGACTCGCCACGGACCCTCGCGTACGGGCTGCACCGCCTGGTGCTCTACGGCGCGGGCTGGTCGCTGGTCGCGGCGGTGCTTGTCGCGTTCGCGGCGTCGGCGGGCGACGGGTTCTCCCGCATCCTGGCGGTGCTCGCCGCGCTCACCGGGGGCATCGTCGTCTGGCAGCTCGGTGCCCGGCTGCCGGGGCTGACCCGGAGCGTCCTGCCCGCTCTGCTGCGCGCGGACCGCACGATGGCCCTGGCGATCTACGCCGTGGCCGCCGCGCCGCTGCTGCTGCTGGTGTACGCCATGGTCGGCTCACCGTGGCCCCTGGTGCTGGCCATCGCCGTCACCGCGGTTGCCGAGTTCGCCGTCTTCACCCGAACCGCCGTCCGCTAGGCGCGACGCGCCCACGTCCAGGCGTACCCCTCGTCCTCACAGGCGCTGGCGGCGTCGCAGAGATCCAGCGGGCGGAAGGTGTCGACCATGACGGCCAACTCGTCGAAGTAGTCCGCGCCGATGGAACGCTCGGCGGCACCCGGCTGGGGGCCGTGGGTGAAACCGGACGGGTGCAGCGAGATCGAGCCCTGCTCGATGCCGGAGCCGCGCCGTGCCTCGTAGTTGCCCCCGGTGTAGAAGAGCATCTCGTCGGAGTCGACGTTGTGGTGGTTGTACGGCACCGGGATCGACTGTGGGTGGTAGTCGACCTTGCGGGGCACGAACGAGCAGATGACGAAGTTGGGCCCCTGGAAGGTCTGGTGCACCGGTGGGGGCTGGTGGATGCGGCCGGTGATCGGCTCGAAGTCGTGGATGGAGAACGCCCACGGGTAGAGGTGCCCGTCCCAGCCGACCACGTCGAACGGGTGGTTGGCGTAGACGTAGC
This sequence comes from Micromonospora sp. C97, assembly GCF_018070385.1. NCBI lineage: Bacteria > Bacillati > Actinomycetota > Actinomycetes > Micromonosporales > Micromonosporaceae > Micromonospora > Micromonospora sp. C97. Next base: position 493,708 of record NZ_JAGPXU010000002.1, on the reverse strand, counting down.
GGGTCCAACCGCGCCGGTGCCGGACGAGCACCTCGACCTCTTCGCCGTCGACGAGCAGCGGGGCGTCGGGGCCCCGGACGTCCCGCTCGCAGTACGGCGAGTGCTCCAGGAACTGGCCGCGTACGGAGAGGTAGCGCTTGGGCGGGCCGATGTGCCCGGACGCCTCGACGGCGAGCAGCCGGACGGGCTGGTCGCCGGTGGGCACCAGCCGGTGGATGGTCGAGGTGGGGATGACGACGTAGTCGCCGGCGACCGCGTCCAGCACCCCGAACGGGGACTCGACCCGCAGCGTGCCGGCCTCGACGTAGAGGCAGTGGTCGCCGGTGGCGTCGCGGAACAGCGGTGAGGGCCGGTCGGCGAGGACGTACCCGATCCGGACGTCGTCGTTGGCGAGCAGGTACTGCCGGCCGAGGATGGGGTCGGAGCCGCCGGTGTCCAGTTTGTGGGTGCGCAGGTGGCGGGGTTTGAGCGGCAGGTTCGGTGCCCGGGTGAACGTGGGCGGGGTGAACTCGTCGGCGGCCAGGATCGCGGTGGGCGCGTGCCGGTGGTAGAGCAGCGACGAGTCGGAGGAGAAGCCCTCCTGGCCCATCAGCTCCTCGGCGTAGAGGCTGCCGTCGGGCTGCCGGAACTGGGTGTGGCGCTTGCGCGGCACCTCGCCGACGCTGCGGTAATACGGCATCTCGCCTCCCGAGGGGTTCCGTCCACCGGCCGAAGGCGTCCGATAATCGGACGCTGTTGTCCGTTCCTCGTAGCGTCCCGTACATTCTTGTTCCGTGTCAACGCAGGTGCCCGCACTCCTGACCGGCCTGGTGGACGACGCCGCCGTCTTCCCTCCGGGCAGCGCCACGCTGCCCGACGCCCTGGCCGCCCACCGCCAGCACCGCGCCGCCTGGTACGCCGACCTGGTCGGACCGCTGCTGGTCCCCGCCTCGACGGTGGCGGCCGGCGAGCTGAGCGGGCTCGTCGACCCGGGCGAGGGCCTGGTGGTCGGCGTCATCGGTGACACCGGGATCGGGAACCTGCCGTTCGCGCTGTCGTTCCTCGCCCCGGACGGCGTCACCGCGCGTCAGGTCGAGGTGGCGGTCGCCAAGCGCGGCGAGGACCCCCTGCCCGGCATCGCCGAGCTGCTGCGGCTGACCGGCGAGCTGGCCGGTGTGGAAGCCATTTACGCCGAACTGCCGCTGACCTTCGGTCTGATGGGTGCGCTGGACGCGCTCGTCGCCGCGCGGGCCGACGGGGTGCCCGTCGCGGCCAAGTTCCGCACCGGTGGCCTGGCCGCCGAACTCTTCCCGACGCCGACCGAGCTGGCCACGGTGATCTGCGCCTGCCGGGACCGGGACCTGCCGTTCAAGCTCACCGCCGGCCTGCACCAGGCGATCCGGCACCTGGACCCGGAGACCGGGTTCACCCACCACGGCTACGCCAACGTGCTGGCCGCGACACTGGCCGCCGCCGACGGTGACGGGGTGCGCTCGGTCGCCGAGCTGTTGACCGTTGTCGACCCGCGGCCCCTGGTGGAGCGCGCGACGGCACGGCTGGACGCGCCCCGCCCGCTGTGGGTGGGCTTCGGCTCGTGCAGCATCCTGGAACCACTGACCGATCTGATCCGGCTGGGGCTGGTGAACGGGGGCTACGACGCATGACCTGGGTGACCGGCGCCGACGGTTCGCCGTACGGGGTGACGAACCTGCCGTACGGGGTGTTCCGACAGAACGGCGGTCCGGCGCGGATCGGCGTACGGATCGGGTCCTGGGTCCTCGACCTCGCCGCTGCGGAGGCCGCCGAGCTGGTGCTGGCCGCCGGCGCGCTGTGCCGGCCCGTGCTCAACGACTTCATGGCGCTCGGACGTCCGCAGTGGACGGCGGTACGCCAGCGGATCACCGAGCTGCTGACCGACCCGGCGCACCGGGCCGCCGTGGAGCCGCTGCTGGTGCCCCTCGACGACGTGGAGCTGCTGCTCCCCATCGAGGTGGCCGACTACGTCGACTTCTACTCCTCCGAGCACCACGCCGCGAACGTCGGGCAGATCTTCCGCCCCGGCCAGCCGCCGCTGCTGCCGAACTGGAAGCACCTGCCGATCGGCTACCACGGTCGGGCCGGCACCGTTGTCGTCTCCGGCACGCCGGTGACCCGGCCGACCGGGCAGCGGGCCTCCGCCGACGGCCCGGTCACCGGCCCGTCGGTACGCCTCGACATCGAGGCCGAGGTCGGCTTCGTGGTGGGCGTACCCAGCGCGTTGGGCGATCGGGTTTCCGTGGACGACTTCGCCGAGCACATCTTCGGGGTGGTGCTGGTCAACGACTGGTCCGCCCGGGACATCCAGGCCTGGGAGTACCAACCCCTCGGCCCGTTCCTCGGCAAGTCGTTCGCCACCTCGGTCTCGGCCTGGGTGACGCCGTTGGACGCGCTCGGCGACGCCTTCGTGCCCGCTCCCGACCAGGACCCGCCGGTCGTCGACTACCTGCGGGACGTGCCGCACCTGGGCCTGGACCTCCGACTGGCTGTCGAGTGGAACGGCGAGCGGGTCAGCGAGCCACCGTTCGCCACCATGTACTGGACCCCCGCACAGCAGTTGGCGCACCTCACCGTCAACGGGGCTTCGCTGCGCACCGGTGACCTGTACGCCTCCGGCACCGTCTCCGGGCCCGAGCGGGGACAGGTCGGGTCCTTCCTGGAACTGACCTGGGGTGGGGCCGAGCCGGTCACTGTGGGCGGCGAGAGCCGCACCTTCCTCGACGACGGTGACACGGTGACCATCACGGCCACCGCCCCCGGCCCGGACGGCACCACCATCGCCCTCGGTGAGGTATCCGGCACGGTTCGTCCGGCCCGCTGAGCGGGCACCCGCCATCCGTCTCGTGCACGGGACCCGTGATCGCACCGGCTGTGCGATCACCGGCCCTTGTTGACCCGTTGATCGTCCGGATTCCGTTGCCACACCGCGCAATCCGAGCCGGGCTCCACCCGGCCGCCAGCGGTGGGCATCCCGACGCACACGGAGGTAACGACGATGCACGATCTTGCGGGCGCGGTCTGGCGTACCAGTAGCCGCTCAAACGACCAGGGGCTCTGCGTGGAAGTGGCGGACAACCTGGTCGATGTCCATGGTCTGGTCGGGGTCCGCGACTCCAAGGATCAGGCCGGCCCCACACTCGCGGTCAGCCCGCCGGGGTGGACAGCGTTCATCGGCGCGATTCGGGCCGGTCGCTTCGAGCGCTGACCGGCTCTTCGGCACCGGTCGACGACGACCGGTGCCGAAGCGACCGCCCAATCGGACAGCATCGCCCCCGGGAGGTGGAAATTCCGTCCCGGGGGCCCCGTCCGGCCCTCACTCCGCGTACCGTCGGGGACACGGGAGGGTGGCATGTCGACGGTGGCGATTACCGGGATCATCGAGGCCGACACTGTCGACGTCTGGCGTCTGCTGACCGACCTGTCCGGCCGCGCCGCGCGGCTGACCGCCGCCGGCCCGATCGAGGTGCTCACCCCCGGCCCGTTCGGTCCGGGCACCTCCTGGCGTGAGGAGCGCGTCCAGCCGGGCGGCGGCACGCTCACCGAGGAGTTCCTGGTGGTGGAGGCGCTCGCCCCGCAGCGACTGGTGCTCTGCTCCTCCGGCGCCGGCGCCGACTATCGCATCACCTGGGGCCTGCGGCCGGTCCGTCGCCGCAGCCGGGGCTGCACAGCGATCACCGTCACCCAGGAGGCGGTGCCGACCGCTCCATACGGTCGGGTGGTGGCGCTGCTGCTCGGCGGCCTGGCCGCCCGGGCGGTGGAGGCGGCACTCTGGCGTGATCTCGCCGATCTGGCCGTCGCGGCCGGTGCCACCGGCACTGTCGAAGCCGCCTGAACGCCAACCAGCAGCCCCGCCACGACCTGACCGGGGTCCGGCCGCCTCCGCTGGGTAGGGTGCCGGGCGGAGGTGCGGCATGAGGTTCCCGAGAGGCCGGCGACGGCTCGTGATCGCGGTCGCGGCGCTGCTCGCGACGGCGGCGGTCGCGGTCATCGTCCACCGGGTCCTCGCGCCGGCAGAGGTGAGCACCGTGGCGCGGGGCGACTACCCGGCCCCGGCCCGACCGGCTGCCGGAGTGATCGGTCGGTTGCCGGTCGCCCCGTTGATCGTCGACGGGAGGCTGCGGGTGTACGCCGCACACCGCCAGGTCTACGCCGACCGACCGGTCGACGGGCGATACCGGACCAGCCCCTACTGGTCGTACCGGCGGTGGCCGGCAGAGCTGAGCGGGGTGGTGGCCAGCGGCAGCACGGTGGTCAGCCGCTGGTCCGACGGGCAACTCGTCGCACTCGACGCCCGCACCGGCGGGGTGCTCTGGCGAGCCGACGGCCCGGAGCCCGCCGAGAGCGCGGCGCTGGTGCGGCGTACCGGGGCGGCGACCGTCTGGGATGCGCCGGGGCTCCAGCTCACCGACCTCCCCGACGGGCGGACCGTGCTGGTGGTGACCGGGGACGCCCAGGCGCGCGGGGTCGAGCTGAGCGGCGGTCGGGAGCTGTGGCGGGTCGAGCTGCCCGGCAGTTGCCGCAGCGACGTCGGCACCACCGCCGCCGGGCAGCTGATCGGTCTGGACACCTGCGCCGGGGCGGCGACTGTCGAGTTCCGGGACGCGGCGACGGGCGCGGTACGGGAGCGTTGGCGACCGCCGAACGGCCCGGACGCGTTGGTGGTGACGCCGCTCGGGTGCCGTACCGGCTGGTCGGACTGTCTGGGGCTGCGGACCGCAGGGCCGGGTGACGAGGGTGGTCGGGGTTGGCTGGTGGACGCCGGCCGGCCGGTCGCCGCCCCCGCGCTGGACCCGGCCGGTGCGGTGCTGGTCGGTGAGCAGTCGGTCGCCGTACTCGACGGGGTGGTGGTGGGTCGATCGGCGCGTACGGGCAGCGAGCTGTGGCGGTCCGCGGGCCTGGGGGTGGCCCGGGTGTTGGCCGCGCAGCCGGGCCGGGTGCACCTGCTGACCGAGGCGAACGAGTTGGTGACTGTGGACCCGGTGACCGGTAGGCAGTTGTCGCGCTTCGTGCTCAACGTCGGCTCGGACGGCACCGGCTGGGCGCCCGGTGCGGTGACGGCCGAGGACGGGTTCGTCGCGGTCGAGCGGCTCCGTAAGCCGGTCGACCCCGCCGGCGACGACCGGCGTTACTACTACACCGGCGAGGCGGTGATCCTGGCCGCCACCTGATGGTGGCGTCTTCGACCGCGGAATCGTGAACCGTTCTACCTCTTTGTCCGAAAAGGGTATGTTTTTCACGGTTCGGATTTCCGGTGGAAGGGGTCGGCGCATGGCCAGGACAGCAGCCAACTACCTCGTGGGCGGCGCGCTCGCCGCCGTCGCGAGCCTGACGCTGGCGGTGTCGCCGGTGCTGGCCGCGGAACCCGCCTCGGTACCCGGGTTCAGCGTCGCGCGGCCCGAGCCGTCCGGAGGTACCGGCGTCACCTTCGAGATCCTGCCGGCGTCGCCGACCCCGCAGCCGCCACCCACGTCCACGCCGACGGCACCACCGCAACCCTCGCCCAGTCACGGCGAGTTGCCGGTCACCGGATCGGGCGGGTCGGCGCTGCCGCTCGCCGTGCTGGGCGCGGCCCTGATCGTCATCGGTTGGTTCGCCGCCCGCCGCCGCCGACCGAGTTGACCGGCCGGGCTGACGGGCCTGGCCGGCGGCGGCCGGGCTGACGGCCTCGGCGAGGGGCGGGTTTCGGCGAAGGGCGGGTTGTGGTGCGGGGTCAACGACCGGCCGGGACGCGCTCCCTCGGCTGGCTGGTGGGTGGCCGACCGGACCGGCGCGAGCGGCGGACCAGCACTGCGAGGCCGACAACCAGCAGCAGCCCCGCGCCGGCCGCCGCCACCGTCCACCCGGAAACGATCCGGGAGACGACGCTGCCCTGCTTTCCGACCTGACCGGGGTCGGGGAAGGTGATCTGCGCGGTGACGCCGCGCTTCACCAGACCGCTCTCCAGGTTCACCTCCGCCTTCCAGGGGCCGTTCGGCAGCGCGGCCGGGAACCGGGCGATGACCTGCCCGGACGCGCCCGGCGCCAGCGTGACGCCCTGCCCGACCGGAAACGGGCCGGCCCGGCTGCCCGCCGGGCCGTCGGTCAGGGCGACCGCGCCGGTCAGGTCGATGGCACGGCCTCCGGTGTTGGTGACCTGGACGGTCAACGACGGTTCGCCGGCGGGGCTGCGGGCCGGGCGCACCTCGCCGATCGAGAAGTCGGAGGCGGGTTCGCCGCCGGGCCCGACGTCGAGGTACATCCGGACGCCGACCCGGTGGACCTGACTGATCTCGCCGCCGGCTCGGGGAGGCGAGGTGGTGGACGCCCAGATCACCCCGTACCGCTCGCCCCGGGAGGCAGCCGGCGGCACCGTGACGGTCGCGCGGACCCGGGTCTCGCCCCGCGGTCCCAGCTGGACGGAGCGCTCGTCGAGGGTGACCCAGGAGGTCAGCTCGTTCTCGGCGCGGCCCTCGCCGAAGCGGAACGCCGCACCCTCCACTGTCGCGGCCGCCGGGTACACGTCGACCCGACGGGTCTGGTCGGTGCGGTTGACGATCAGCAGTTGCCGCTTGATGGTGGTCCCCGGCGGTAGGTGGTCGACGATGTAACGCAGCGCCCGGGGGTCGGCGCGGCGCTCGGTCGGGGCTTCCAGCAACCGGATCCCGATGGTGCCGTCGTCCGAACCCGCATCCGGTTCGACCGCGCCGGCCCGGGTCGACAGACCCGGACCGGCGAGGCAGAACAGGGCGAGCGCGACCGCGATGGTCGACCGCCCCCGGCGGCTACGCCACGGAATGTGTCACCGTGCCCGTGTAGACGCCCGCGATGCTGTCCAGCGGGACGTTGACCACCAGGGTGGGGTTCCAGCTGGCGGTGTTGCCGCCGGTGCCGCCGCTGTGGGTGAACGCGGTGAGCAGGGTGACGCTGTCCAGCGGTGCGGCGTCGCCGGCGGTGGTCTGCCCGGGGGTGAAGGTGCCGTCACCGGTGGTCGCCGTCGCCGGGCCGGACCAGTAGTCGATCTCGGCCGGCAGGACCGTCTCGGGCGGCGAGCCGCCGCCGGTCTGGAAGACCGTCGAGGTCACCGAGGCGACCCAGGAGGCGTCGGCGGCGCCTCGGGAGTCGTCGACGGTCACGGTGCCGAGCTGCCCGGTGATGGTGCCACCGGGGGCACCAGTACCAAGGTCGGCGGTGGTCGGCGCGACGATGTCGAGGGTGCCGGCGAGCACCTCGAACGTGGTGGCGGTGGTGTCGTCGGGCGCGGCGGCGGCCGGAGCGGCGAGGAAGCCGACCATCGCCGCGGCGGCCGCGCCGGCCAGACAGATCTTGGCAGTACGCACGTGTTTTACCCCGTTCTCGAAGTGAGTCGACGCGATCCTCGGCGCGTCGACTACTTCGGAAGATAGGGCAAAAAATGGAGCAAACCGGACAAACCGTCCATCCGTCATTAATTGGTCACAGATGGCCGGTCGGTCCTCAGGTCAGCGCCGTCTCCGCAGCGGCCAGGAATGCGTCGTTCTCCGCCGGGGTGCCGATGGTGACCCGGACGCCGTCCCCGGCGAACGGCCGCACGATCACCCCGCGCGACTCGCACGCCTTGCCGAACGCCACGGCACGCTCGCCCAACGGCAGCCAGACGAAGTTGGCCTGGCTCGTCGGCGCCTCGGGCACGAACTTGCGCAGCGCCTCGGTGACCCGGTCCCGCTCGGCGACGACCAGGGCGCAGCGGCGCTCCATCTCCGTCGCCTGGGTCAGCGCGGCCAGCGCCCCGGCCTGGGCCGCCGTGCTGCTGGAGAACGGGGTCGCCACCTTGCGGATGGCGGCGGCCACCACCGGCTGGGCCACCAGCCAGCCCATTCGCAGCCCGGCGAGCCCCCACGCCTTCGACAGGGTGCGCAGCACCGCCACGTTGGGCCGGTCCAGGTAGTCGAGACCGTCCGGCACCTCCGGGTCGGTGACGAACTCCCGGTACGCCTCGTCGATCACCACCAGCACGTCGTCCGGCACCCCGTTGAGGAACCGGTCCAACTCGGCCCGGCGCACCGCCGTACCCGTGGGGTTGTTCGGGTTGCAGACGAAGATCACCCTGGTTCGGTCGGTCACCGCCGCGGCCATCGCCGCCAGGTCGTGCCCGTGCCCGGCGTCGTTGGGCACCCGCACGCTGGTCGCGCCGCTGGTCGCCACGATGATCGGGTACGCCTCGAAGGACCGCCACGAGTAGAGCACCTCGTCACCCGGCAGGCAGGTGGCCCGCACCAGGTGCTCGGCGAGCGCCACCGAGCCGCAGCCGGTGGCGATCCGGTCGGCGTCGACGCCGTACCGCTCGGCCAATGCGTCCCGCAGCGCGACAACGCCCATGTCCGGGTAGCGGTGCGACGTGGTGATCGCCTCGGTGACCGCCTCCACCACGCCGGGCAGCGGGCCGTACGGCACCTCGTTGCTGGCCAGCTTGATGGCCTCCGGCAGGCCCAACTCGCGGGCCAGGTCGGCAGGACTGCGCCCCGGCACGTAGTTGGGCAGCGCGTCCAGGTCGGCGCGGGTCAGCCGCAGTGCCGGCTGGTGACGTCCGGAGTCGGTCATGGGGTGTCTCCCGGGGGCTGGTTGCGGTCGTTCGAGGGGGCGGAATCGGGCCGGTTGGGGACTTCGACGACCACCGTCTGCGCGCGCTTGTCGTGCAGCGCCATGCGCAGCGGGTGGTCGAAGAGGGGGGAGAGGGCGTCGACCAGTTGCAGCACCAGGCCCAGCCCGGCGCAGTACCAGAGCAGCGTCGGCAGGCCCAGCGTGCTCCACCGGCTCAACGCCCGGCGGAAGCCCAGCGGCTGGTCGGCGGCGATCGGCACCGCCCGGATCCGCATCATCCGCTTGCCGACGGTCTGCCCACCGGCGGCCATGGCGGGCACCTCGTACGCCAGCCAGAGCGCGGTGGCGATCAGCAGGATCGCCACCAGGAGGGAGTTGGACTGCTCACTGGGGAGCGGAAGGCCCTCGGCGGAGGTGTCGCCGCGCGCCGCGCGCCGGAAGACCTCCTGCCAGTACGGTGCCCACTCCTGCGCCCAGCGCCAGACGAACCAGCCGTTGACGACCACGTTCAGGGCGAAGACGAGGCCGAAGTCGATCACCCGGGCGGCGAGCCGACGGCCGTAGCCGGCCAGCCGGTGGCCGTGCGGTCGTGGCTCGGGCGGCCGTCCGGGCCAGCCAGGATGACCGGCCTGTGGTCCCCATCCGGGTGGGCCGGCCTGCGGTCCCCATCCGGGTGGCCCGGCCTGCGGTCCCCATCCGGGTGGGCCGGCCTGGGGTCCCCAACCGGGTGGGCCGGCCTGGGGTCCCCAACCCGGGCCGTGCCCCGGCTGTGGGCCGTACCCGGGGGGTGGGCCCTGCTGCGGCGGCCAGCCCGGCGCGGCGGTCGCCGCGTCGCGGGTTGCCGACGTCGCGGGCTCGGCCGGGCCGACCGGCGCGGGTGGTGGCTCGGGTGGCGGCGGGCCGTCCGGCGGGGTCGCGTCGACGGGGATGGGCGCGCCGAGCCAACCCTCGCCGTCCCAGTAACGCCGGGTCTCGGTGTCGGCGGGGTCGACGTACCAACCAGGTTGAACGCTCACGCGGCCGTTCCGCTTCGCTCACTCACGAGGACACCTTAACGACGACCGTCCCGGCGAACTCGTCATGGACGTGTCGCGGGGCGTACCCCGAAGGGTGTGGTCCGGGCAGCGGCGCGACGCCGCCGGTGGTGGGTCGGGGCCCACCGACCGGCGGCGTCGGGTACGACGGAGGTTGCGTCACGCTCGCAAGTGTTACAGGTTGCCGCGGGCTTCCTGCTCCCGCTCGATCGCCTGGAACAGCGCCTTGAAGTTGCCCTTGCCGAAGCCGAGCGAGCCGTGCCGCTCGATCAGCTCGAAGAAGACGGTGGGACGGTCCTGCACCGGCTTGGTGAAGATCTGCAGCAGGTAGCCGTCCTCGTCCCGGTCGACCAGGATCTTGCGGGCCTTCAGCTCCTCGATCGGCACCCGCACGTTGCCGATCCGCTCGCGCAGCTCGGGGTCGTCGTAGTACGAGTCCGGGGTGTCCAGGAACTCCACACCGGCGGCGCGCATCGCGTCGACGCTGGCCAGGATGTCGTTGGTGGCGACGGCGATGTGCTGCGCGCCCGGGCCCTGGTAGAACTCCAGGTACTCGTCGATCTGGGACTTCTTGCGGGCGATCGCCGGCTCGTTGAGCGGGAACTTCACCTTGCGGGTGCCGTTCGCCACGACCTTGCTCATCAGCGCCGAGTAGTCGGTGGCGATGTCGTCGCCGATGAACTCCGCCATGTTGGAGAAGCCCATCACCCGCTTGTAGAACTCGACCCACTCGTCCATCCGGCCCAGCTCCACGTTGCCGACCACGTGGTCGACGGCCTGGAAGAAGCGCTTCGGCTGAATGCCGGCGTCGATCATCGGCTGCCGGTCCACGATCGGGCCGCGGGCCACGAAGCCGGGCAGGAACGGGCCGGTGTAGCGGGACCGGTCGACAAGCGTGTGCCGGGTGTCGCCGTACGCGGCGATGGCGGCCATCCGCACGGTGCCGTGCTCGTCGCTCACCTCGTGCGGCTCGACGACGCTCGCGGCGCCCTGGGCGATGGCGTGCGCGTACGCGGCGTCCACGTCCGGCACCTCCAGCGCGATGTCGCTGACCCCGTCGCTGTGCCGGGCCACGTGCTCGGAGCCGTCGGCGTCCGGGCGTACCGCACCGGTCAGCACGAACCGGGCCGAGCCGCTGGTCAGCACGTACTGGGCGTGGTCCCGGTAGCCCTGCTCGGGACCGCGGTACGCCACGCAGGTCATGCCGAACGCGGTGGAGTAGTAGTGGGCGGCCTGCTTGGCGTTGCCGACCAGGAAGTGCACGTGGTCGAGGCCCCGGACCGGGAACGGGTCGTGGCTGATGTCGTGGTCGACAGCTCCCACGAGCCGGTCGATGTCGACGTCCTCGGTCGACTGGGGTCGGTCGATCGCCTGGGTCATGATGGGCTCCCTCGCGTACCGGCCGGCCTTGTGGGCCGCCGTGGTCGGTTCTTGTGGCGAGGATCGCTGGCCCGGTGTGGGGTGGGCAACTGTTGACAGAAATGCTGGTCAGGTTGCACATTCGGTATGGTCTGAACCCATGAATGGTGAGCAGAATGTACAGCTCGACGCGCTCGACGTGCGCTTGATCGAACTGCTCGCCGAGGAGCCCCGGATCGGGGTGCTGGAGTGCTCCCGGCGGCTCGGGGTGGCCCGGGGCACCGTCCAGGCCCGGCTGGACAAGCTCATCGAGCGGCGGGTCATCCAGGGCTTCGGCCCCGAGATCGCACCGGCCGCGATCGGGTTCGCGGTGACCAGCTTCGTCACCCTGGAGATCAGTCAGCGACACGGCCACGACCCGGTCACCGCCCACCTCGCCGCCATCCCCGAGGTGCTGGAGGCGCACACCATCACCGGCTCCAGCGACCTGCTCTGCCGGATCGTGGCCCGCTCCAACACGGATCTGCAACGGGTCATCGACCAGATCGTCTCGTCCGCCGGGATCACCCGCGCCTCCACGATCATCGCGCTGGCCGAGCAGATTCCCTACCGCACGCTTCCGCTGGTGCGCAGCGCCGTGCGGGCCGACGGAAGGGTGCTGTAACACCTCCCCGCCCAGAAAGCGCGGCGACACGGCGACGCGGGCGTACGGAAGATCCGTGATCGTGGCTACGGTGTGCGGTGTGGCGAAGGGGAGCGTGCGCGGTGGGCTGCTGCTCGGCCTCGCCGTGGTCGTCGCCCTCGCCGCGACCGGCGTGTGGAACCCGTTCCCCGGCCTGTGGGACTGGGTGGACCGCAGCGAACCCATCTCCGAGCCCGACGTGGTCTGGCAGCAACGCGTCGGCGGCACTCCGCGCAGCGTGACCATCGCCGGCGACGCCGTCGTTGTCGAGCAGCGCACCCGGGTCGAGGCCCGCAGCCTGGCCACCGGCGCCCAGCTCTGGGAGCGCAAGGCCGACTGGGCGGCGGTCGCCGGCGGTGACCGTGACCCGGTCGTGGCCGTGGGCAAGCTCCTGGTCAAGGGGTACGAGCTGCTCGACCCGACGACCGGGGTGACCCGGCGACGTGACGACGACGCGGTTGCCGTCTGGACGTACCGCAATCTGCTCCTCGACGCCCGCTGCACCGACGCCACCGACTGCACCCTGAGCGCCTGGGACCCGCGTGGCACCGCGCCGCTGTGGACGGCTTTCCTGCCCGGAGTGCACAGCGGCCTGCTCGCCGACAACCCGGGTCTGCGCGGCACCCGCCGGCTCACCGCCAACCGGATCGACGACGGGGTGGCCGGGGCGGAGGCCGCGCCGCCACTGCTCGGTTTCCCGGTCGACGGTCGGGTCCACGTGGTCGACACCGCCACCGGCCGGGTGTTGCAGAACGTCGAGCCGGCCCGGGACGAGCGGCTCTCCGTGGTGGGCGGTCGGCTGCTGCGGATCGCCGCCCGCTCCCAGGACGGCACCTGTTACTTCGCCATCTCCGCCCGCGACTCGGCCACCGGGCAGGAGGCCTGGCAGCGGGCCGGCGTCAACCTGCGCACCGCCGACTCGGCCGGCTGCGTGCAACGCGAGGACCCGCAGGGCGCGCGGAACGTGCTGATCGGCGTCGCTCCCGACGGCCGTGAGGCGGTCATCGACGGGTACGACGGACGGCTGCTCTGGGTCGGTGAGTCGGGCACCAAGTTGATTGCTGTGGACGATCGCTCCGCGGTGTTCCGGGCCGCCGACAAACGCTCCGTGATCGCCCGTGAGCTGGGCACCGACAAGGTGCTCTGGACGCGGCAGGCCAGCGGCAAGGCCGGCGCGGCGCTCACCCCGTACGCGGTGGTGGTGACCGACGAGAAGCCGTCCCGGCTGGCCGCCCTGGACCCGCGCACCGGCCGGGAGCTGGCCGCCCTGCGCACCTCGGCGAACGCTCTCGCCGTCGGATCACAGGGGATGATCATTGGCGAGGGGCGGGAGATCGGGTACGTCCGCTTCGTCGGCGCGGCCGGCGGCTCGTCCACCCGACCGCCCGGCGACGGTGGGAATCCCCGGCCGGGCGGCACCGACCCCGGCGAGCCGGACAACGACGACTGCGGGCCGAAGGGGGAACTCTGCCCCGACCCGGGCGGCGGTAAGGACGGCTGAGCCGGCCGTTCGCCCGACGATCCGCACGGCGGCCGGGCACGGCGCGCCTGCTGGATGAGAGCGGCGTCCCAGGACCCGCCCGGCGGGTGGGAGTGATCGACCGGTCTGCCCTAGGCTTGCCGCTCATGAGCAGTGCCGCCGCATTCTCGTACGCCCCTCTGCTGCCGACCGGCCCGGACCAGACGGACTATCGCCTGGTCACCGACGAGGGCGTGGACGTCGTACACGGCCCGGGAGGCCGCCGGTTCCTCACTGTGGAGCCGGCCGCGCTCACCGCGTTGACCGCCGAGGCGATGCACGACATCGCGCACTTCCTGCGCCCCGCGCACCTGGCGCAACTCCGGGCGATCATCGACGATCCGGCCGCCTCGCCGAACGACCGGTTCGTCGCGCTGGATCTGCTGCGCAACGCCAACATCGCCGCCGGCGGTGTCCTGCCCATGTGCCAGGACACCGGCACCGCCATCGTGATGGGCAAACGCGGCCGGCACGTGCTGACCGACGGTGCCGACGCCGAGGCCATCTCCCGGGGCGTCTACCAGGCGTACACCAAGCTCAACCTGCGCTACTCGCAGCTCGCCCCGCTGACCATGTGGGACGAGCGGAACACCGGCAGCAACCTGCCCGCCCAGGTGGACCTGTACGCCGAGGACCCGGACGGGCACCCCGACGCGTACAAGTTCCTGTTCATGGCCAAGGGCGGTGGCTCGGCCAACAAGTCGTACCTCTACCAGGAGACCAAGGCGCTGCTCAACCCGGTGCGGATGATGCAGTTCCTGGAGGAGAAGCTGCGGCTGATCGGCACCGCCGCCTGCCCGCCGTACCACCTGGCCATCGTCATTGGCGGCACCTCCGCCGAGTACGCGCTGAAGACCGCGAAGTACGCCAGCGCCAAGTACCTCGACGCGCTGCCGACCTCGGGTTCGATGAGCGCGCACGGCTTCCGCGATCTGGAGCTGGAGGCGCAGGTGCTGGAGCTGACCCGCAACTTCGGCATCGGCGCGCAGTTCGGTGGGCGGTACTTCTGCCACGACGTGCGGGTGGTCCGGTTGCCCCGGCACGGCGCGTCCTGCCCGGTGGCGATCGCCGTTTCCTGCTCGGCGGACCGCCAGGCCGTCGCCAAGATCACCCCGTCGGGCGTGTGGCTGGAGCGCCTCGAAACCGACCCGGCCCGGTTCCTGCCCGACGTCACCGACGACTCCCTCGACGGTGAGATGGTCGTCCGGGTCGACCTGAACCGGCCGATGGACGAGATCCGCGCCGAGCTGTCGAAGTACCCGGTCAAGACCCGGCTGTCCCTGTCCGGCCCGCTTGTCGTCGCCCGGGACATCGCCCACGCCAAGATCGCCGAGCGGTTGGACGCCGGTGAGCCGATGCCGCAGTACCTGCGGGACCACGCGGTCTACTACGCCGGCCCCGCGAAGACCCCCGAGGGGTACGCGTCCGGCTCGTTCGGCCCGACCACCGCCGGGCGGATGGACGCCTACGTGGAGAAGTTCCAGGCGGCCGGTGGCTCGCAGGTGATGCTGGCCAAGGGCAACCGGTCGGGTCAGGTGACCCGTTCCTGCCAGCAGCACGGCGGCTTCTACCTCGGCTCGATCGGCGGCCCCGCGGCCCGCCTCGCCCAGGACTGCATCAAGCACGTCGAGGTGCTCGAGTACGCGGAGCTGGGCATGGAGGCGGTCTGGAAGATCGAGGTCGAGGACTTCCCCGCCTTCATCGTGGTCGACGACAAGGGCAACGACTTCTTCGCCGAGGTCACCAAGCCGGTGCTCACCGTCGGCCGCCGCTGACCCGACCGCAACGCGAACGGGTGCCGGGCGAATCCGCCCGGCACCCGTCTGTCGCCCGTGTTCTACCGACAATCGGTACGCCCGCCCCGCTGGGGTGGGACGGGCGCACCGCCCCCGTCGGATGCCGTCACCGACAACCCGAAGTGAGTTTGCTGCGCATCACTGTCGATCCGCTCTCAGATCACTCTTGCCTGGCCGGGGCGATCTGTCACCACCGGACTACTCTGCTGGAAGTTGCACCACTGACGCGGGAGAGTAGATGCGGTTCGGGATCCTGGGGCCTCTGCGGGTGGGCGGTGGCGAAGCCACTGTCACCGCGGGACGCGACCGGACCGTCCTCGCCATGCTGCTGTTGCGGGCCGGCCGGCTCGTGCCGGTCGACGAACTCGTCGACGCGGTGTGGGAGGACCACCCGCCGGCCACCGCCCGCGCGCAGTTGCAGACCTGCGTGTCGCGGCTGCGCCGCCGGTTCACCGAACTCGGGCTGGCGCCTGAGCTGATCGTCACCGACCCGGCGGGGTACGGACTGCGTACCGCACCGAACGACCTGGACGCCGAGATCTTCAACCGGCGCGTGGAGGTGGCCCGTGCCCAGGTCGTCGCCGGCCGGCTGGTCGAGGCGCGTATGGAGTTCCGCGCCGCGCTGGCCCTGTGGCGGGGGCCGACACTCGGTGGCATCGCGAGCCGGAGCGTCCGCCGTCGCGCCCAGACGCTCGACGAGCAACGCCTCACCGCGTTGGAGGAGTGCGTCGACGTCGAACTGCGCCTCGGTCAGGCAGCTGAGCTGATCGAGGAGTTGGCGGAGAGCGTCGACCGGAATCCGTTGCGGGAGCGGCTGCGAGGTCAGCTGATGCTGGCGTTGTCCTCGGTCGGGCGGCAGGCCGACGCACTCGCCGTCTACCGCGAGGGCCGGCGGACGTACGCCGAGGAGTTGGGCATCGAACCGGGTGCCGAGCTGCAGGAGCTGCACCAACGGGTGCTCGCCGGCGACCTGGCCCTGGCCGGTCGGCCGGCCCCACCCGTCGGCCCGGTTCGTTCCCTGCCCCGGGCGATCGGGGACTTCATCGGTCGGCAGGAGACGGTGGCCCGCCTGGTCAAGGAGATCGAGGAGGACGGCATCCGGATCCAGGTGGTCGACGGGATGCCGGGCAGCGGCAAGACCACGCTTGCCGTACACGTCGCCACCGCGCTCGCGGACCGCTATCCCGACGCCCAGCTCTTCATCGACCTGCACGGGCACAGCGAACGCCGACCGTTGACAACGGCAACGGCCGTGGCGGCCCTCCTGCGGCAGCTCGGTGTGCCGGTGGAGCGGGTGCCGGAGAACCTGGACGACCGGTTGGCGCTCTGGCGGATCGAGCTGGCCGGCCGCCGTGCGTTGGTGGTCCTGGACAACGCGGCCAGTGCCGACCAGGTGGCGCCGTTGCTGCCCAACGGCGCGCAGAGCCTGGTCCTCATCACCAGTCGCCGCCGGCTCATCGGGGTCGACGAGGGCCGGCCGTCGTCGTTGCCGGTCCTTGACGCCGACGAGGCGATCGAGCTGCTCGGTCGGGTGGCCGGGATGGAGCGGATCGCCGCCGAGCCGGAGGCGGCGGCCGAGGTGGCGCGTCGCTGCGGCCACCTGCCGCTCGCTATCCGGCTGGCTGGCGCGCGGTTGGCGCACCGGCCGCGCTGGCGGGTCGCCGACCTCGCCGAGCGGCTGGTCGCCGGGGCGGGCCCGCTGGCCGAGCTGACCGCCGGGCAGCGCTCGGTGGGGCAGGCGTTCGCACTGTCGTACGCGCAGGTCTCACCGTCGGCGCAGCGGCTGTTTCCGCTGCTCGGCCTGTACCCGACGGGGCGCTTCGACAGTCGGGTGGCCGCCGCCCTCGTCGACCTGCCCCTCGCCGACACCCAGGAGCAGTTGGACGAGTTGGTCGACGCGCATCTGGTGGAGGAGGTGCAGCCGGGTCGGTACCGGTTGCACGATCTGCTCCGCGAGTACGCTCGGCTGCTGCTCGTCGGCCCGGAGCGGCAGACCGAACGCCGCGCCGCCGTGGAGCGGCTGTTGGATCATCACCTGTCGGTCACCTTGGCGATCGCCCGGACGGTCGAGGCGGCGGGCAGTCGTCGCAACATTCCCGAGCGCACGCCCGGTCGGCCGGACCTGTTGGCTGTCCCGGTGGCCGAGGGGCGGGCGTGGTTCGAGGAGAACCATGTCGCGCTCACCGCCCTGGTCCGGAAGGCGGAGGAGGAGAACTTCCCGGTTCAGTGCTGGCAGCTGGCCCGGGCCTGCTGGCGGCTCAACTTCGACGGCGGGCACCTCGACGAGCTGATCGAGACCCACACTATCGGGCTTCGGGTGACCGAGCGGCTGGGCGACGAGGCGGCCTACGCCACCATGCTGAACTACCTCTCGTCGGCGTACTTCCGGTTGGCCCGCTTCCCGGAGGCGATCAGCGCGATGGAGGTGGCACTGACAGTGCGCCGCCGGCTCGGGCTCCGTGACGACACGCTCAGCACGCTGTGGAACCTCGGCGTCTCCTACGCCGCGAACGGTGACCACCGGCTGGGTAAGGCGAAGTTCGACGAGGCGCTCGACATGATCCGCGGCTTGGTCGACGTCCATGCGCTGACCAATCTGTTGAACAACGTGTCCTACGCGTTTATCGCCTGGGGCCGGTACGACGAGTCGCTACGCCTGGCCCGGCTGCACCTCCTGGCGGCCCGGCAGGCGAAGGACCGCCGGCAGACCGACAACGCGTTGGGGCACCTCGCCATGATCCGGCACCGGATGGGTGACCTGGGCCCCGCCCGTCGCCTGCTGCGGACGGCGTTGTACCTCAAGCGCCGGGCCAGCAACCGATTCGGTGAGGGGGAGGTGCTCAACGAGATCGGTGTGATGGAACGTGTCGCCGGCGATCCGGAGCGTGCCGCAGCCCTGCACCGGGAGGCGCTGGTGGCGATGGTGGACGCCGGCGACCGAATCGGTCAGTGTGCTTCCCGGAACCTGCTGGCCCGGGCGATGTTGGAGCAGGGTGACGCGGTCAGCGCGCTCGACCTGCACCGCCGGGTGCTCGCCGACGCCAGCCGGCTCGCTGCCCGCTACGAGAAGGCCCGGGCGTTGGAGGGCATCGCCCGGTGCGTGCTGACCACGGATCCGACGGCGGCCCGCGCGCACCTGGAGCAGGCGCTGGTGTTGTTCCGGGAGGTCGAGTCGCCGGACCGGCACGAGGCGGAGCGGCTGCTCACCGAGTTGGGCTGACGGATCATCTGCGAGTCGGCCACGGGCGCGGCAGGATGGTACGCGTGACGACTCCAGAGGCGACCGGTTACCGCATCGAACGTGACTCGATGGGCGAGGTGGAGGTGCCCGCCGAGGCACTGTGGCGTGCGCAGACCCAGCGGGCGGTGCAAAACTTCCCGATCTCCGGCCGGGGAATCGAGCCGGCCCAGATCAAGGCCCTCGCCCAGATCAAGGGCGCGGCGGCCGAGGTCAACGGCGAGCTGGGTGTGATCGACGCCAACGTGGCCGCCGCCATCGCCGCCGCCGCCGCGCACGTGGCCGACGGTGGTTACGACGACCAGTTCCCGGTGGACGTGTTCCAGACCGGCTCGGGCACGTCATCGAACATGAACACCAACGAGGTGATCGCCACCCTGGCGAGTCGTGAGCTGGGCTCGCCGGTGCACCCGAACGACCACGTCAACGCCTCCCAGTCGAGCAACGACGTCTTCCCGTCCTCCATCCACCTGGCGGCCACCCAGTTCATCGTGGAGGACCTGCTGCCGTCGCTGGGGCATCTGGCGGCCTCCTTGGAAACCAAGGCGGCGGAGTTCGAGACGGTGGTCAAGGCGGGGCGTACGCACCTGATGGACGCCACGCCGGTGACCCTCGGCCAGGAGTTCGGCGGGTATGCCGCTCAGGTCCGCTACGGAATGGAACGGCTGGAGGGCGCCCTGCCCCGGCTCGCCGAGCTGCCGCTGGGTGGCACCGCCGTGGGCACCGGAATCAACACCCCGCTCGGCTTCGCCGCCGCCGTGATCGACAAACTGCGTGAGTCGACCGGGTTGCCGCTGTCCGAGGCGCGTAACCACTTCGAGGCGCAGGGCGCGCGCGACGCGCTGGTGGAGACCTCGGGGCAACTGCGGACCATCGCCGTGGGCCTCTACAAGATCGCCAACGACATCCGCTGGATGGGTTCCGGCCCTCGCGCCGGTCTGCGTGAGCTGCGCATCCCCGACCTCCAGCCCGGCTCGTCGATCATGCCGGGCAAGGTCAACCCGGTGGTCGCCGAGGCGATGCGGCAGGTCTGCGCCCAGGTGATCGGCAACGACGCGACGGTCGGGTTCGCCGGTTCGCAGGGCGACTTCGAGCTGAACGTGATGCTCCCGGTGATGGGCCGCAACCTGTTGGAGTCGATCCGGCTGCTCTCCGCGGTGAGCCGGCTCTTCGCCGACCGGTTGGTGGCCGGCCTGGTCGCGGACGCCGAGGTCTGCCTGGCGTACGCCGAGGGCTCACCGTCGATCGTGACCCCGCTCAACCGCTACCTGGGGTACGACGAGGCCGCGTCGATCGCCAAGGAGGCGTTGGCGAAGCAGATCTCGATCCGCGAGGTGGTGATCTCCCGGGGGCACGTCGACTCCGGCAAGCTCACCGTCACCCAGCTCGACGAGACGTTGGACCTGCTTCGGATGACCCACCCCTGACCCACCCCTGAGCCGGCCCGCTCAGCGCAGGTTTTGTGGCCTCGCCCAGCCGACGAAGCGGGTGAAGAGCGCCGCGGGGTCCGGCCCATCGTGCGGGTTGAGCCGGTACAGGTCGGCGACCGCCTCGTGCAGGACCGCGCACAGGTAGACGCTCAACCCGACGCAGTCGTGCGCGTACTCCCGGCGGAGGGTGAGCCGGGCGACCGCGCACGGCCAGGGCGCGGCGCAGACCCGGCAGAGCCAGAGCGGGCGCAGCGGCAGGTGCGGTCGTCGGGGCGTGGTCGCGCGGTCGTCCGGGTTGGTCCGGGGCATGGTGTTGCGGTCCTTTCGAGCTGACTCGTTTGTGGCATCACCCCCCGACCCGGCGCCCCCGCCCTCGCGCTGGCCTCCGCACCCCGTGCCCCGCGCCCGCGCCCCGCGCCCCGCGCCCGCGCCCGCGCTTCGCCCCGCGCCCGCGCCCGCGTCCCGCGCCCGCGTCCCGCGCCCGCGTCCCGTGCCCGCGTCCCGTGCCCGCGCTCCGTCCCAGGCTCGCTGCTCGCTGCTCGCTCGGTGCGCCGGGCTCGCGGGCCGCCTGCGCCCGCGCCCCCGGCGCTCCCGAGGGCGGCGGCGCGTGAAGATCGTGCTTGATCCTGGATGTAGTGGTTTCCGCACGTTGGGACCCCACTACTTCCAGGATCGAGCACGATCTTGGGCGGTTGGTCGTCTTGGGTGGGGGTGGGACCGCCCGGCACGGGGGAGCGGGCGGTCCCGTGCGGCGCCGCCGGGCCCGGGGGACGGGGAGCGGTGCCGCGCTTCACAGTCTGGTGATCGGACGACTACGGTCGGAAGGGTTCGGCCCGCCTGTCGTAGCTGCCCTGTTCCCGGGCCGCGCCGGCTCTGTTGGTCGGCTGGAGTTGATCGTCGGCGGGTTGGAGAGTGGCTGGGTATGGCCGATGGACAGATGACGGCGGCGGCGTTCCTGGTCGCGGAGCTGCGCCGGGCGCGGGTGCGGCGCGGCTGGAGTCAGGATGAGCTGGCGAAGGCGGTCAACTACTCGGCGTCGATGGTCAGCGCCGTCGAGTTGGGTCAGCAGGTGCCCACCGCCAAGTACCTGGAACTCGTCGACCGGGCACTGGAGACCGGCGGCCTGTTCGGCCGCATGTCCACCGAGCTGGTGAGCCTGGACCGGGCGCAGCCCTGGCTGCGGGGCTGGCAGGCGATCCTTGCGCAGGCGCGAGCCCTGCGATGGTTCGACCCGCTGCACGTCCCCGGGCTGCTGCAAACCGAAGGCTATGCACGCGCCATCTTCGAGTCGGACCGACTGCTCGACGCCGACGAGGTCGAGCGTCGGCTGGCGGACCGGATGGACAGCCAGCGGGTCCTCTACGGGGATCGCCCGCCGCATGTGGTCGCGGTGCTTGACGAGTCGGTGCTGAGGCGACGGGTCGGCGGTCGGAAGGTGATGTGCGAGCAAGCTCTGCACCTGGCGCGCTTGTCGACCGAACATCCACGGGTTCAACTCCATGTGGTGCCCCGCTCGGCCGAGGAGTATCCCGGTCTGAACGGGCCATTCATCCTCGCGACCGTGGCCGACCACAGCGATCTTGCCTATCTCGGCGGCCAGATCGGCGGCCAAGAACTCGACCGGCCTGCGGATCTGTTGCGTCTACAACGGACCTGGGAAGCTACCCTCGGGCAGGCGTTGCCACCGCAGGAGTCGATCGAGTTGCTGAGGGAAGTGGCGGAGTCGTGGAGTTGAGCCGGGCTCGGTGGCGTAAGAGCAGCCGGAGTGGTTCCAACGACCAGTGCGTCGAGGTGGCTACGAATCTGGGGGACGTGGTCGGGGTGCGGGACAGTAAGGACTCGGGCGGACCCGTGCTCGTTGTCGACGCGTACTCCTGGCGGCTCTTCGTGGCCGCGCCCCCGCGCTGACGCGACCGGCTCGCCCGCGACGGCGGGCGAGGGGGCGCGGACCTGGGGTGGCCGGGTAAACGGCTCGACGGTGTCCACAGGGTGGCGGGATGATCCGGGCCATGGGTGACGATCAGGTGGCCGCGCCGGTGGGGACCGAGCGGCTGCGGTTGCGGCGGCTGACCATGGATGACGTGGGCCTGCTGGTCGAGTTGGACAGCGACCCCGAGGTGATGCGGTTCCTCACCGGTGGCGTCGCGACTCCGCTGGCCACCGTGCGGGACGAGCAGTTGCCGAGGTTGCTGGCCCAGTACGACAGGCATCCTGGGCTGGGTCGGTGGGCGGCGCACGATCGGGAGTCCGGGGAGTTTCTCGGTTGGTTCGCGTTGGACCCGTCGGAGGACGGCACCGAGGCCGAGTTGGGCTACCGGTTGCGCCGCGCGACGTGGGGGCGAGGGCTGGCCACCGAAGGGTCGCGGGCGCTGGTGCGGCACGCCTTCGACACTGTCGGGGTGCGTCGGGTCTGGGCCGAGACGATGACTGTCAACGAACGCTCCCGGCGGGTGATGGTGAAGGCCGGGCTGCACTACGTGCGGACCTTCCACCTCCAGTGGGACGACCCGATTCCGGGCACCGAGCAGGGCGAGGTGGAGTACGAGGTGCGGGCCGAGGAATGGGCGACAGCCGGTCAGGAACGGCCGGCGGCCCGTCGGGCTCGGTAGGCGGTCACCGCGGCGCGGTTGCCGCAGCCGGCCTCGCAGAACCGCCGGGACCGGTTGCGGGACAGGTCGACGACCACGTTGTCGCAGTCCGGGTACTCGCAGATCCGCAGCCGGCTCAGCTCGCCGCTACGGACCAGGTCGGCCATCGCCATGGCGGCCTCCACCGCGATCCGGGTGGCCAGCGGCGCGTCGCGGGGCACCGCGTGCAGGTGGTACGGCTCGTCGTCGTGCTCGATGAGCTGCGGTAGCGCCTTGTGTTCCAACAGCAGGCCGTTGACCACCGCGACGATCTCGGCTGGCTCGGCGTGCCAGATGCGGCGCAGTTGGGGCCGCAGATCCCGGACGGCCCGCAACTCGGCGTCGGTGCGTTCGTGCCGGCCGCTGTAGGAGTTGCGGACGAAGAACGCGTCCAGGGCCGCGACGTCCGGCAGCAACTCACCGTCTCGACCTGCGGTGTTGACCAGCGCCGCGGCGGCGATCAACGAACACTCGGTGTCATGAGCGAATAGCATCTTGACTCCTGTCACGGCTTCCGCTTAGCGTCATCAGCACAAGGATAGTTTGCTCATGACACCACGCCGATTGCGAGGAGCGCGACATGCACTCACGACCTGCTGCCGGCGTCGGGTTGGCGCTGCTCTCCGCTGTCACCTTCGCCACCTCCGGCACCTTCGCGCGGTCGCTCATCGAGGCCGGCTGGTCAGCCGAGTCCGCGGTGATCGCCCGGGTCGGCGTGGCCGCCCTGGTGCTGGCGATCCCCGCCCTGCTGTCGCTGCGCGGCAGGTGGCACGTGCTACGGAGCAACGCCGCGGCCATCGGGTTGTTCGGGCTCCTCGGGGTGGCACTGGCCCAGGTGTGCTTCTTCAACGCCGTGCGGTACCTCCCGGTCGGTGTCGCGCTGCTGCTGGAATACCTCGGCATCATCCTCGTGGTGGTCTGGATGTGGCTGCGACACGGGCAGCCACCCCGCCGGCTCACCATCGCCGGGTCGATGGCCGCCCTGGCCGGGCTGGCATTCGTGCTCGACCTCGCCGGCACCGCGGACTTCCACCCGGTGGGCGTGCTCTGGGGCCTCGGCGCGGCATTCGGCCTGGCGGGCTACTTCGTGCTCGCCGGCCGGGTCGACCCCCGACTGCCCTCGGTCGCCATGGCCAGCGGAGGAATGGCCGTCGGCGCCGCCGTGCTGCTCCTCATCGGGCTGACCGGCCTGCTGCCGCTGCACGCCACCTTCGGCGAGGTCACCTTCGCCGGGCAAGCCACCAGCTGGTTGGTGCCGATCGCCGGGCTCTCGCTGGTCGCCGCCGTCATCGCGTACCTCGCCGGCATCGCCGGCACCCGGATCCTCGGCCCGCGACTGTCGTCGTTCGTCGGGCTGACCGAGGTGCTCTTCGCGGTGCTGATCGCCTGGCTCTTCCTGAACGAGCTGCCCACGGGGTGGCAGCTGTTCGGCGGTGCGCTGATCGTCGCCGGCGTCGCCCTGGTCCGCCTCGACGAGCTGCGGTCGCCCCCGACTGCCGCACCCGCACCGGTCACGAGCGAACCCGAGCTGGCGCTCGACGGTCGGTGAGAGAGTGGCGTCGTGCTGACGACTGTGGTGTTCGACGCTGACGAGACGCTGCTGGATTTGCGCCCCGCCGTGACCGGCGGGCTGGTGGCCGTCCTCGACGAGATGCGGCGGCGCACCCCGGCGGCGGCCGGCGTGACGCTCGCCGAACTGGAGTCCGACTGGGGTGCGGTCTTCGGCGAGCTGACGGCCGCCCCGGTGATGGAGATCCGGCGTGCCGCGCTGGCCCGGTCGCTGACCCGCGCCGCGCTGGCCGACCACCTGGACGAGTTCGCGGATCTCTTCTTCGCCCGCCGGTTCGCCCTCACCCGACCGTTCCCGGACGTGACACCGGCGCTGGCCACGCTGCGCCGCCGCTACACACTGGGCTTCGCCACCAACGGCAACAGCCGCGCCGAACGATGTGGGCTCACCGGCGAGTTCGCCTTCGAGCTGTACGCGCACGAGAACGGCCTGCCCAAGAAGCCGGCCCCGGAGTTCTACGCAGCGGTGGTCGCGGCGGCCGGTGTGCCCGCCGGGCAGATCGTGTACGTCGGTGACTCCTGGGAGCACGACGTGGTGGGGCCCCGGCGGTTCGGCCTGCGATCGGTGTGGCTGAACCGGCTTGGTCTGTCCCGCCCACCCGGTGGACCGCCGGACGCCGAGGTGTCGACGATCGCCGACCTGCCGGCCGCACTCGCAGGTCTGGCCGTCGAGTCGGACAGCGCCGACACTCTCCCGGCTGCGCGTGTCGACGTGGCCGGTGTCGATGCTCTTGGTGGGCGTGCGTAGGCGGAGAAATTCACGACCATAACGGGCGTTCAGCTGGCGTAATCCGACCCGGTGTTGTGTGATGGCTGCCACGTCCCTCAACGAGAGGATCCGATGTGGTGAGCAAGCGCTTCACCGCCCGTACGGTCGCGACAGCGGCAGTACTGGCACTTACGGCTACGGGGTTGGGTGTGCCGGCCAACGCCGCGCCGAGCGACTCCCGCACCTTCACCGTCGTCGCCGAGGATGGCGTCGCCGTCGACACCGCCATCGCCGCTATCAAGGCGGCTGGCGGCACTGTGGTGTCGCGGTCCGACGAGGTCGGCATGTTCCAGGTCAGCAGCGACCGGGCCGACTTCGCGGCCAGGGCGACCGCCGCGCCGACGCTGATCGGTGCCGCCGAGCAGAAGGCCATCGGCCGCAAGCCGAAGCTGGACCGCGTCGAGCAGGAGCACCTGCTGGCCGGTGCCGGTGCTCGCGCCGGTGCTGGTGCCAAGAAGGGCGCCAAGCTCGATCCGCTCGACGACAAGCTGTGGGGCCTGGAGATGATCCGGGCCGACAAGGCCCGCAAGATCGAGCCGGGCGACCGTCGGGTGACCGTCGGCGTACTGGACACCGGCGTCGACGCCAGCAACCCGGACATCGCGCCGAACTTCAACTGGTCGCTGTCGCGCAACTTCGCGCCCGACCTGACCGATGTGGACGGCCCCTGCGAGGTGCCGAGCTGCCTCGACCCGGTCGGCACCGACGACGGCGGGCACGGCACCCACGTGGCCGGCACCATCGGCGCCGCCGCCAACGGCTTCGGCCTCTCCGGCGTCGCCCCGAACGTCTCGCTGGTCGAGCTCAAGGGCGGCCAGGACTCCGGCTACTTCTTCCTCGACCCGGTGGTCAACGCGCTGATCCACGCCGGCCGGTCCGGGATCGACGTGGTCAACATGTCGTTCTACGTCGACCCGTGGCTCTACAACTGCACCGCCAACCCGGCCGACTCGCCCGAGGACCAGGCGGAGCAGCGGGCCATCATCAAGGCGATGAAGCGGGCGCTGATCTTCGCGCACGACAAGGGCGTCACCCTCGTCGGCGCGCTCGGCAACAACAACGAGGACCTGGGCGCACCGCGTACCGACGTCACGAGCCCCGACTACGGCGCTGACCCGTACCCCCGGCCGATCGACAACGAGAGCTGCTGGGACCTGCCCACCGAAGGCCCGCACGTGATCGGTGTGTCGTCGGTTGGCCCGTCCGGCAAGAAGTCGGACTTCTCCAACTACGGCACCGAGCAGATCTCCGTCGCCGCGCCGGGCGGTTGGTTCCGGGACGGCTTCGGCACCGACACCTTCCGTACCGACGCCAACATGATCCTGTCGACGTACCCGAAGCACGTGCTTCAGGAGGAGGGGTCGGTCGACGCCGACGGCAACATCGTCGCCGGATTCGAAAACTCGGTCTTCAAGCAGTGCAAGGCCAACGGTGAGTGCGGCTACTACACGTACCTCCAGGGCACCTCGATGGCGTCCCCGCACGCCGCCGGCGTCGCCGCGCTGATCGTCAGCCGGCACGGCAAGGCGCAGGGTCGGACCGGCTTCGGGATGTCGCCGGACCAGGTCGAACAGCACCTCTACCGCACGGCCGCCGAGCACGCCTGCCCGGAGCCGCGCCTGCAGCAGTACCGCAACGAAGGCCGGGACGAGACCTACGACGCGTACTGCGCCGGCGGGGTCAACTTCAACGGCTTCTACGGCTACGGGATCGTCGATGCCTACGCGGCGGTGAAGACCCCGCTCAAGCCGAACGCGCGCCCGTAGCGCACATCGCACTGCCAGGTGGCCCAACCGCCACCACGCCCCGGGGCCCGGTCGACGCTTGTCGACCGGGCCCTGTGGTGTCCGGGCCTGGTCCGTCGTCCCGGGCCTGGTCCGTCGTCCCGGGCCTGGTCTGTCGTCCCGGGGCTGGTCTGTCGTCTCGGGGCTGGTCCGTCGTCCCGGGCCTGGTCTGTCGTCTCGGCGTGGGGCGTCGTCCCGGGCTCGCCTGCCGGGGGGCGCCTACCTGGCCTCGGTCATGATCGACTCGGGTTTCTTGAAGGCGCGGTGTCGGAGCCTGAGGGAGGGCGCGGTTTCCGGAAACCCGAGATGATCCTGGTCATCTGGATGATGCCGGTCGCCATCCGCGGCTGACCAGCGCGTCGCGCACCTCTCGGAGGACCGCCGGAAAATCGCCGTACAGCCGTCGACTGGTCACGTGCAGGACCAGCCAACCCGCGGCGACCAGCTGATTGAGTCGGCGGCGGTCGCGGTGCAACTGCTCCGCGTCGGAATGCCACGTCCCGTCGTACTCGACCGCCACCCGATACTGCGGCCAGGCCAGATCGGGGTGCAGGACAACCCCGACGGGCAGACGTATCGGATGTTGAACCGCCGGACGCGGTAGCCCGCCCAGCACCAGCCGCACGCGAAGGTGCGACTCCGGCGGAGACTCGGCTCCACCGTCGGCCAGGTCGAAGACCCAGCGTGCCCGTCGTCCACCGGGCCGATCGGCATTGCGGGCAGCGATGGCGTCCAAGGTGTCGCGCCCGGTCAGACCCTGCCCGAGCAACGAGTCGACGATGGCGACCGCCCGGACGGGGTCGAGCCAGACAGCCGTCTCCCAGGCGGCCCGCCCGGGGTCGGACCGGGGGATCGGCAGATCGCGCTCGCTGGACCTGAGCGGGCTGGCCGCCGACCACCCATCGCCCGCGCTCGCCGTCATGACACCCCCTGCGCGGGCGGACACTGCGGCCTGGCGGGACAGCAGCGGTGCTGGCCGTGGCGACATTCGGCCGACAGGTGGTCGCCCTGCTCCCGTCGGTCGCGTCACATCACGTGGACGTCCAGCGCCCGACGGACGCCCCGCATCTGGCGGTTGCCCCGCGCCTGACGGTCGTCCCGGGTCGGGCGTTGGCCCCGCGCCTGACGGTCGTCCCGGGTCGGGCGGTGCCACGAGCGGGGTGATGGTGTTGACGTGCACGCTGAGGCCACGCTGTGGACCGACCCGCAGCGATCGGGGCACGAGGACGTGCACGTCGTCGGTGAAGCTCGCGGCGTGGTGGACGCCGTGCAGGTAGGCGGCCGACGGACCGCCGACCACCACTGCCTGCGGTAGGCGGAGGAGGGCGGCGCGACACGCCAGGGCGTGGTCGCGGTCCAGCCGTGCGTCGGCGTAGATGTCGTGGCGCAACCGCACCCAGGCGGAGTTGCGCAGCTGATGTTCGGTGAGCAGGCCTTCCCGGACAGCGTCGGAGCCGCGGAAGACCTGCCAGGTCAGGGCATCGGGGCGATGCGGACGTGGTGGCATACCGAGCAGACTGCCGACCACCGAGCGGCCCTCGAAACCCCTGTGGACAACCCGGCCTGCACCTGCCGCCGGACCTGTGGACAACGGCGACTCCGCCTGCCGATCGTGCTATGGCAACCGGCCATATCCGCCGACCGAGGAGTCACCGGCCGGATCCCACCGACCGATGAGGCACCCGGGGCCGCTGATGGGCGACGATCCACTCGCGTTCCTGAAAGTCGGGCGGTCGTTGGCCATGGGATACCGCGACTTCCGTGAACCCGAGTCGATCACGCCCGAGGCCGGGCGATCCTGGCCGGCGAGCCGGGGTCAGCTGAGGGCGGTGGTGATGGCTCGGGCGGCGGCCAGCACCTGAGGGCCGATCGTGTCGACGTCCAGCGGGGCGAGCGCGACCACGCCGACGCTGGCCTCCAGCCCGGGTACGTCGAGCACCGGTGCGGCCACCCCGTACGCCCCGGCCTGCAACTCTCCGCTGCTGCTGACCGCCTCTGCCACCCCGGCTCGCCCGGCCAGGATCGCCCGGCCCGCCGCTCCCCGGTCCAGTGGATGCCGCGCCCCGGCCCGGTACGCGACGTGGAACGACGTCCAGCTCGGCTCCACCACGGCCAGGGCGACACCCTCTCCACCTTCGACGACGGTCAGGTGGGCAGTGGCGCCGGCCTGCTCGGCGAGGCGACGCAGCGCGGGCAGCGCACCCTCGGCGAGCAGCGGCTGGGCCCGCCGGGCCAGGTGCAACAACCCGGCCCCCAGGCGCAGCCGACCCTCATCGTCGCGGCGCAGCATGCCGTGCCCGGTCAACGCACTGACCAGCCGGTAGACGGCTGCCCGGCCGATGCCGAGCCGATTCGCGGCCTCGGTGACGGTCAGACCGCCAGGAGCGTCGGCGACCAGGTGCAGCAGCCGCAACCCCCGGTCCAGCGTCTGCGACGTCTCCCCGCCACGCGCGGCAACCCCGTCGGCCCGCCCCAGGCCCGCGTCGGCCCGCGCCAGGCCCGCGCCGGACGGCGGGGCAACCGCATCGGCCCGCCCCGCGCCCGCATCGGCCCGCCCCGGGCCGGTGGGAGGCGGCCCCGCGCCCGCGTCGGCCCGCCCCAGGCCCGCGTCGGCCCGCCTTGCGCCGGTGGGGGTCGGCCCCGCAGCCGCGTCGGGCCGCCTCGCGTCGGCGTCAGCCGAATCGGGGGCGGGGGCGGTGGGGTTGGCTGGCAGGTCACCGGAGCCACCGGAGCGTGCGGTCGCATCCACGCCTGGCAGCGTACGACCCGGCACCGGCCGACTCGGACAGGCGCGGACAGCTACCCTTGTACGGTGACGCTACGCCTGTATGACACTGCCACCCGATCGGTGCGGGACTTCGTCCCGCGGGAAGCCGGCAAGGTGGGGGTTTACCTGTGTGGTCTCACCCTTCAGGCTCCGCCGCACATCGGTCACCTTCGTTCCGGGGTCAACTATGACGTGCTGCGTCGTTGGTTGATGGCCGCCGGCTACGAGGTCACCTTCATTCGCAATCTGACCGACATCGACGACAAGATTCTGGTCAAGGCGGGCGAGCAGGGGCGTCCGTTCTGGTCGATCGCGTACGCCAACGAGTTGCTGCTCGCCCAGTCGTACCGGTCGTTGAACGTGCTGCCGCCCACCTATGAGCCGCGCGCCACCGGGCACATCCCCGAGATGCACGAGCTGATCACGAAGTTGATCGCCGACGGGCATGCGTACCCGGCGAGTGACGGCTCGGGCGACGTCTACTTCGACGTGGCGTCCTGGCCGGCGTACGGGTCGCTGTCGGGTCAGTCTCCGGACGCCATGCAGTCCGCCGGGGACGCCCCGGATCGGGGCAAGCGGGATCCGCGCGACTTCGCGCTGTGGAAGGGCGCCAAACCGGACGAGCCGGCGGACGCCTACTGGCCGTCGCCGTGGGGGTTGGGCCGTCCGGGTTGGCACATCGAGTGCTCGGCGATGTGCTGGCGCTATCTCGGCCCGGAGTTCGACATTCACGGCGGTGGCCTGGATCTGACGTTCCCGCACCACGAGAACGAGATCGCCCAGTCCAAGGCGGCCGGGTTGCCGTTCGCCCGGTACTGGGTGCACCACGGGCTGTTGAGCATCGGCGGGGCCAAGATGGGCAAGTCCGCTGGTAACGCGTTGGGCCTGGCGTACGTGGACTCGCTCGGGGTGCGGCCGGTGGAGCTGCGCTACTACTACGCCGCCGCGCACTACCGCTCGGTGATCGACTACTCGGAGGATTCGCTGCGGGACGCGGCCACCGCGTACCGACGGATCGAGGGTTTCGTGCAGCGGGCCGCCGAGCGGGTCGGTGCCGGGCAGCTCGGTGAGCTGCCGGCGGGCTTCGTCGCGGCGATGAACGACGACCTCAACACGTCCGCCGCGCTGGCCGTGCTGCAACAGCACATTCGGGACGGCAACACCGCCCTGAGCGCCGGCGACGATGTGACCGTCCGCACCACGCTGGCCGTGGTGCGGGCAATGCTGGATATCCTCGGGATCGACCCTCTCGACCCGGCCTGGACCGGCGGCGGCCCATCGGACGATCTTCGTGCGGTGGTGGACTCCCTGATCGCGCTGGCCCTGGAGCAGCGTGCGCAGGCGCGGGGCCGCAAGGACTGGGCCGCCGCGGACGCGGTGCGTGACCAGCTCAAGCTGGCCGGCGTGGTGGTCGAGGACACCCCCCAGGGCCCCCGTTGGACTATTGGAGAGCAGGACTGATGGCCGGCAACTCGCAGCGCCGTGGCCGGCGACTGACGTCGAAGGCGACCGCCCCCAAGGGCTCTGGTGGCAAGAACAAGGACTCGTTGGCCGGCCGGGGTCGCACCCTGCCCGCTGACGAGCGGCCGTGGCACAAGGGCTACTCGGGCACCGAGAAGCTGCCCCAGCGCACCGCCTGGAAGCAGGACAAGGAGCGCCGCGCGGCAGCCGAGGAGGGGCGAGCCCCCAAGATCGGGCAGCCCGGCAGCAAGGACACCACCTGGGGCCGGGGCGGCGGTCGGGGGGTGCCGGCCGGTCGGGGTGCCACCGGCGGGCGGGGCGGCAAGCCCACCGGGCGGTCCGGCCCCCGGGTGACGCCGGGGCGCAAGTCCAACCCGTCCAAGGACACCCCTGAGCTGCTGGTCGGGCGTAACCCGGTGCTGGAGGCGCTGCGCGCCAACGTGCCGGCGACGGCGCTCTACACCGCCCAGGGCATCGACATGGACGACCGGGTCAACGAGATCATCCGGACCGCCGCCGACCGGGGCATCGCCAACCTGGAGATCAGCCGCGCCGAGCTGGACCGGATGACCGGCGGGGTGCTGCACCAGGGCGTCGGTCTGCAGGTGCCGCCCTTCGCGTACCAGCCGTTCGAGGACATGGTCGCCGCCGCCCTTGAGCAGCAGGCTCCGCTGCTGGTCGCGCTGGACGGTGTCACCGACCCGCGCAACCTGGGCGCCGTGATCCGGTCGGCTGCCGCGTTCGGCGCGCAGGGTGTCTTCGTACCGGAGCGTCGTGCCGCCGGGATCACCGCGACCGCCTGGCGGACCAGTGCCGGCGCGGCCGCGCGGGTCCCCGTGGCGCAGGTGACCAACCTGACCCGGTCGCTGAAGGCGTGCCGCGACGCCGGCTTCATGGTTGTCGGCCTGGACGCCGACGGCGACACCGACCTCTACAACCTGGAAGCCGCTGTCGGCCCGCTGGTGGTGGTTGTCGGTTCCGAGGGGCGCGGCCTGTCCCGCCTGGTCGGGGAGACCTGCGACCTGACCGTCAGCATCCCGATGATCTCCGAGGTCGAGTCGCTCAACGCCAGCGTGGCGGCGGCGGTCGCCCTGGCCGAGGTCGCCCGTCGGCGCTCCGTCGAGCTGTAGCGCACGTCCACGAAGGCCCCTTTCCGCCGCGCGCGGGAGGGGCCTTCGTGCTCAGATCTGCCGGGTCCACGCGACGAAGAGCAGCGCCCCGGCAAACGCCATCAGCAGCACTGTCGGGAGCAACCAGAGCGGGCCGCGCTCGCCCTCCAGGCGTCGGGTCAGCCGCTGGTGCACGGCGGCGATGCCGATCAGGGCGGCCAGCCCGGCGGCGGCCATCGGCAGGCCGACCAGGAAGTGCGCCAACCAGGCGCCGGCCCGGGTCGGACCACCCCAGGAGTTGTCGTACGGCCCCGGGTCCACCAGGCCGTACAGCACACCCCGCAGCACCATCAGCAGCTGCACGCCGAGTGGCAGCAGGGCAACGGCACCCACCAGCAGGCTGAGCAGCGCGTGGCCGAGCACCGCGACGGTGCCGGGCCGCCGGCCGGGCACGGCCGTCGATGGCATCCCGAGCAGTCCGGTACGCAGGGCTCGCCAGCGTGTGACGGCGGCGTCGGCTCCGCCCAGCGGGGCGGTCACCAACGTGAGGACGGCGACCGGGATCAGCGTCGCGCAGTAGGCGAAACTCCGGCCGGCCAGGCGAACCACCTGGTACGGCCGGGAACGGGCGGTCGGCTGGTGGGCAGCGGGTCGGGCGAGATCGGTCGGCACGGCAGGTCCTCCGGTTGGGGGTTGCCGTGACGGTAGGGGAACGGCCAGCCGTGCCGAGTCACCCCGAAGAGCCACCTGCGCGCTGGCTCCCGGGGGTGAGGCGCCACCGCCGGTACGACGAAAGGGGCGGCCCGCCGAAGCGGACCGCCCCTTTCGGTACGGCGTTACGTCAGATCCGGCTGCCGGTGGCGGCGTGGAAGACGTGGCTGCGACCGGCGACCGGCTTGACGAACACGGTGTCACCCATGTTCGGCATGTTGCGCCGGTCGGTGCGGACGACGAAGCGCTCCGAGTTGCCACCCAGCGCGGCGTGGCCGTAGACGTTGGCGTCCGAACCGAGGTCCTCGACCAGCTCGACCACGACCGGCATGCCGCCCTCGGTCGGGCTGACCAGCTCGCAGTCCTCCGGGCGGAAGCCCACGGTGACCTTGCCGTCGCCACCCTCGGCGCGGGCCGCCTCAACCTGCTCCCGGGTCAGCGGGATGTTCAGCTCGGCGAACTCGGCGCCCCGCTCGTTCAGCGGAACGGTCTTGATGTTCATGGCGGGAGAGCCCATGAAGCCGGCGACGAACACGTTGGCCGGGGTGTCGTAGAGCGCCCGCGGGGTGTCCACCTGCTGCAGGACACCGTCGAGCAGCACCGCGACCCGGTGACCCATGGTCATGGCCTCGACCTGGTCGTGCGTGACGTAGACGGTGGTGACGCCCAGCTTGGCCTGCAGGGACGCGATCTGGGTACGGGTCTGCACCCGGAGCTTGGCGTCGAGGTTCGACAGCGGCTCGTCCATGAGGAAGACCTGCGGCTCGCGGACGATCGCCCGGCCCATCGCGACACGCTGGCGCTGACCACCGGAGAGCGCCTTCGGCTTACGGCTGAGGTACTCCTCCAGCTGGAGCAGCCCGGCCGCCTCCTTGACCCGCCGGTCGATCTCCGACTTGGAGGTCTTGCGCAGCTTCAGCGCGAACGCCATGTTCTCGTACACCGTCATGTGCGGGTAGAGGGCGTAGTTCTGGAAGACCATCGCGATGTCGCGGGCCTTCGGGGGGAGGTGGGTGACGTCACGCTGGTCGATGTAGATCGAACCGGCGTCCACGTCCTCCAGGCCGGCGAGCATCCGCAGGCTGGTGGACTTACCGCAACCGGAGGGACCGACCAGGACGAGGAACTCCCCGTCGCCGATCTCGAGGTTCAGCTCGTTGACGGCGGGACGCTCTTGGCCCGGGTAGATCCGGGACGCCTTGGAATAGGTGACCGTAGCCATGGTGAAGCGCTTCCTTTCACCGGCAGGAACGTGCCGGACGATCCGAGTGAAGGAGCGACCGGCACGTGTCCGTGCCGGTCAACGGACGGCGGCCCGGTCGCGGGGGCGCCCGGTCGTCGTCCGTGTGAGTGAACCGTAAACGCGTTTACCCGTGCTGCCAAGGCGGGGGGCCGCCGAGCCCACCAGGCGGGCTACGCATTCCGGTCACTCGGGCACGGTCAGACATCAATCGACGCCACGGCGAACCGGTGTGCGTCGGGTTGTTGACGATTCCCGTGGTCGGGAGGCCTCGCGATCGGGATATCCGGACGTCAGTCGCTATGCTGACCTCGACGCACGCGCCCCTGTAGCTCAGCTGGCCAGAGCACTCGCCTTGTAAGCGAGATGTCGCCGGTTCGATCCCGGCCGGGGGCTCCAATTCCATCAGGCATTTCCCGATGGGCACTGCCACGAGTCGACCAGTTGACAGCAGCGGCACTCACGACAGTTTCCCGTCGAGCTTGCCGCGGGCCTTCCCGCCTGCCGCCCGAGCTGCGTGCCACCGGCCCGCCAGGCGACTACCGGATCCGACCGGCGCTCAGGCGAGCAGCTTCACCACGGCCGCGGCCACGGCGCGGGCGGACTGTGGGTTCTGACCGGTCACCAGGCGGCCGTCGACCACCGCGTGCTCGGTGAAGTCCGGTGCCGGTACGTGCTGCGCGCCAGCCTCGGTGAGCTTGTCGGCGAGAAGGAAAGGCACCTCGTCGGTGAGGCCGACGGAGGCCTCCTCGCTGTTGGTGAAGCCGGCCACCCGCTTGCCGGCGAGCAGCCGGGAGCCGTCGGTGAGGGTCAGGTTCACCAACGCCGCCGGACCGTGGCAGACGGCCGCCACCACGCCGCCGCGCTCGTAGACCGAGCGGGCGATGCGGGCCAGGTCGAGGTCGTCGGGGAAGTCCCACATGGTGCCGTGACCGCCGGCGAAGAGGATCGCGTCGTACCCCGCCGGGTCGACGTCGGCGGCCCTCGGGGTGTCCGCGACGCCGGCGGTGGCGAGGAAGTCGTTCTGGGTGCTGTCGTTCTCGTCCCGGCCGTCTACCGGCGGCTCGCCGCCGGCCACGGACACCAGGTCGACGTCGTAGCCGGCGGCCCGGAACACCTCCCACGGCTCGGCGGCCTCGCCGACGTAGTAGCCGGTCGAACGGCCGGTGCGGCCCAGCTCGGAGTGACTGGTCAGGGCGATGAGTGCACGAGTCATGCCCTCCATGCTGGCGTGGCCGGTCCGTCCCGGCCATAGGCCGATGTCACAACGGAGACGGGTTTGAACGCCGGCTCACCGGGTCGGCGGTAGCCTGGGCCCGGCAACGGGCGAGCGAGGCGGGGGCCGATGAGTCGCGCGGTGGAGGAGTCGAACCGGGCGATGCTGCGCGCCCGGGACGCGATGGACCGGGCGTACGCCGAGCCCCTGGACATCCCGGCGTTGGCCCGGATCGCGCTCGTCTCCGAGGCGCACTTCATCCGTACCTTCCGGGCCACCTTCGGCGAGACTCCGCACCGCTACCTGCAACGCCGCCGGGTGGAGCGGGCGATGGCGTTGTTGGTGGAGACCGACCGGGACGTGACGGATATTTGTTACGCCGTCGGCTTCGGCAGCCTCGGCACGTTCAGCCGGACGTTCCGGCAGATCGTCGGCGAGTCGCCCACGGATTTCCGGCGTCAGCGCGTCGCGCCGGCCAACGTGCCGTCGTGCTTCACCAAAGCCTGGACCCGACCCAGCAGTTTTGGATAAGCCGCAGGTCACGCCCAACCTCTAGCGTCATGGGCATGACGATGAACGCGATCAGCCGCTCCCAGATCTACGTCCTCGACCAGGACGCCGCGCTTGACTTCTACGTCAACAAACTCGGCATGGAGGTCAACACCGACCAGGACCTCGGTTTCATGCGGTGGTTGACCGTCAACCTGCCCGGCGACCCGGAGCGGGAGATCCTGCTGGAGAAGCCGGGGCCGCCCGCGCTGGACCCGGCCACCGCCGAGCAGGTCCGCGAGCTGCTCACCAAGGGTGCCCTCGGCGGGTACCTCTTCATGACCACCGACGACGCCCGCAAGACGCACGAGGATCTGGTGGCGAAGGGCGTCGAGATCACCGACGAGCCGACCGAGCGTCCGTACGGGATCGACTTCGGCATCCGGGACCCGTTCGGAAACAAGATCCGCATCGGCCAGATGTTCCCGCGGGCGTAGGGGGCGGACGATGAGTCAGGCCGCGTCTCTTCCACTGGTCCGGCCGGCGGCTGTCGGCCGGGACCGGGCACTGCTGATCGGCGGGATGCTCGCCGGCCCGATCTTCGCCGGCTCGGCGATCGCGCAGGCGTCGACCCGGGACGGCTTCGACTTTCGCCGGCACCCGGTGAGCGTGTTGAGCACCGGCGAGCTGGGCTGGATCCAGATCGTCACGTTCCTGGTCAGCGGAGTGCTCTGCGTGCTGGCCGCCGGGGCGCTGCGCCGCCGTGCCGGCGACGGTGACCGGTCGGTCTGGCTGCCCCGACTTCTCGCGCTGTACGGCCTGGGCCTGGTCGGGGCGGCGATCTTCAGCGCCGACCCGGCCGACGGGTTCCCGGTCGGCACGCCTCGGGGTGCCGGTGAGATCAGTTGGCACGGGGGCCTGCACTTCCTGGTGGCGGCGGTCGCCTTCGGGTCGCTGATCGCGGCGACGGTGCTGGCGGCCCGTCGGGCCGCACGGCACGGGGCGCGCGGTCGGGCCGCGTACAGCCTGGTGACCGGGGTGTTCTTCGCGGTGGCCTGGGTGACGCTGATCGTCCGGCCGGCACCGGCGGTAATGGTGGCGTTCGGCTTGGCGGTGTCGGCCGGTTGGCTGTGGGTGTCGGTCACCTTCGCGCGAGCGGCATCCGGTCGGACCGACTGAACCGACGTGTGCGGGGCCGGGAGGCACGGGGTCGCGACCGTGCCTCCCGGTGTGTTGAGGTGTCAGCCATGGCGACGCGACTGCTGTACCTGACCAGACACGCCGAGCAGGACCTGTCCGAGCTGAACGGCTCAACCGCCGAGGAGCCCGACACCGGCCTGTCCGAGCGCGGTCGGCAGCAGGCCACCCTGCTCGGCGAACGCCTGCGCGGCCGCCGGTTCGCCGCCGTCCACCACGGGCCGCTGCGCCGGGCCGCGCAGACCGCCGCGCTGATCGCCACGTCACTGCCCGATGTTCCGGTGTACGAGACGGAGCTGGCCGGTGACCACCTTCCACACGACACGGACCCGACCGACCTGCCGCCCGCGTACGCGACATTCCTGGCCCAGTTCTCGGCGGCCCAGCGGGTCGACGGGCCGCAGGTGACGGCGGCGGCCGTGCGGCGGTTCGCCGGTCCGGTCACCGGGGCGACAGCCGGTGACGAGCCGGTCCGCGAGCTGGTCGTGACGCACACCTTTCTGATCGGCTGGCTGGTGCGGCACGCCCTCGACGCGCCGGAGCAGCGGTGGCTGGGCTTGAACTCGCACAACGCGGGTTTGACCGTGATCCGGTACAGCCCCTCCGGCCCGCCGAACCTGATCGCCGTCAACGACGTCGCCCACCTTCCGGCGGAGTTGCGGGGCACCGGCCTGCCCCCGGACTACCTGGTCTAGGTGCCGGTGGCCCGCAGCAGCAGCTTGACCAGGGCCTGCGTAGCCGGCGGCGGAGGCCCCTCGGCCGGGCAGTCGGCGTACCCGGTTTCGGTGCTGCCCACGGTGAGGCGGTAGTGCATCACGTCCGCGCAGTTGGTAGCGGTGGTCGGTTGCCCCGCCTCGGCGGCGAGCCGGGGGTCGGCGGCCAGAGCCGTCAGGCTGCCCAGGTCGGCGGGGGTGAGCCGACCGGTGCGCCGGCTGCCGGCCCGGTCCACAGCGGTCCACCGACCGTCCGGCTCGACGGTCACGACGTCGCCGCGGCCCGCGAAGCCGCCCGAACTCCGCAGCGTCACCTGGGCGGCTGCGGCACTGGCGGCCGTGGGGGTGGAGCCGGGCGTTGAGGTGCCGGCGGTCGGGACGGTGGCCGTCGGGGCGGGGGTGTCCGGTGGAGGATTTCCGGCGGTGCCGGCCCGGTCGGTGCTGGTGCACCCGGCCAGCAGGGCGACCAGTAGCGCGACTGTGACGCCGGTTCTCGAGGTGGCTCTCATCCCCGTCGGACGCGCGGCCCGCAGCGTCGGTTCCCCGTCGAGGGCCTCCTCCAGAGGGCCGTCATCGATCCCGTGCCTCGCTCGGTTATGGCAATCTTGGACAGTTTCCGTTAGCGCGTAACGGAAACTGTCCAAGATTGACCAGCGGATGAGGAGGTGGGCGTGTCGGATGCGGAGTTGACAGTCGAGGTGACCGGACCGGTCGCGACAGTGGTGATCCACAACCCGGCTCGGCGCAACGCGATGACCGCGGCCATGTGGCGTCAGCTCCCCGAACTGCTCGACCGGCTGGAGCCCGACCCCGACGTACGGGCGTTGGTGCTCACCGGTGCCGGTGACGCCTTCTGCGCCGGTGCCGACCTCGGTGACCTGGCCGAACTGTTGGACGCCGGTGACACCAGCATCGCGGTGGCCGCCGAGGAACGGCTGGCCCGATTCGCCAAGCCGACGGTCGCGGCCGTCCGGGGCGCCTGCGTCGGGGGTGGGGCACAGCTGGCGATCGCCTGCGACCTGCGGATCGCCGCTGACGACGCCCGGTTCGGCGTACCGCCGGCCCGGCTCGGGCTGGTCTATCCGGCGCCGACGACGCGCCGGCTGGCCCGGCTGATCGGTCCGTCCGCCGCCAAGCATCTGCTGTTCACCGCCGAGCTGATCGACGCCGAGCGGGCGCTGCGGATCGGCCTGGTCGACGAGGTGCTGCCGGCCGACCGACTCGCCGCGCGGGTGGACGAGCTGACCGCGACCATCGCCCAGCGTTCACCGGTGAGCATCGCCGCCGCCAAGGAGATCATCGACGATCGGGCCGAGCCCGCGCGGATCGCCTGGTGGCACCGGAAGGTGACGACCACGGGCGAGGCCAGGGAGGGTGTCGCGGCCGTCGCCGAACGCCGTACGCCCCGCTTCGCCTGGCGACCACCGACCGGCGACTGACCGCGTTTCAGCTTCCCGCGTCGATGGGTAGTCCCCGCTCCACACGGTGATCGAGGGTCCACTATGGACACATTGGCGACGCCACCGGAGCGCACCGGACGGGGAAGACGTCGAACTGGTCCGGTTCTCGCCGTCGTGCTGCTGGTCGTGGTGGTCGGCGGGCTGGTGATGGGCAGCGCGGTGGGCGGTGCGGACACCGGCATCTTCGACGGCGACCCGCCGCGCTGGGCGAGCACCTTCGGCGCGGCCCTGTGTCTGCTCGGCCTGGGCGTCGAGATCGTGGCGATCGTGTGGGCCGTACGCACCGGCCGGTATCGCGCCAACCGTCGACAGTCACCGCTGACGACGCTCAGTTGGTCGCGCCGCCGACGGTTGGGGCGGCAGGTTCGGCGCGGCACACCCGAGCCCGGCGAGGACCCGGCCCTCCTCGTGGAGACGGCCCGTCAGGCCATCGCCCAACGTTGGTTCGTGCTGGTCATCGCCGGGTTGGCGATGACGGGTGCCGGTCAGGCGTTCCTGGGGTTCGCGCCGTTCCACGTGGTGATCGGTGGGCTGCTGGTGGTGATCTGGGCCGTCCTGATCGTGCTGGTCCTTCGGGCTGCCCGCCAGGGGGAGGCGTTCCTGCGGGCCAACCCGGATCTCGGCGGGCGATAGCCGAAGCCCGCGTCCAATCATCGCGATACCTCGATCCCGGGTGGCCCCACGCCGGGCCGGTACGGCAGGCTGTCCGTCGTGCAGCGTGATCAGTTGCTTGCGGGCCGCTACCGGCTCCTGGAGCGTCTCGGCAGTGGCGGCATGTCGGCGGTGCACCGGGCGTACGACGAGGTGCTCGAACGGGACGTGGCGGTGAAGGTGCTGGTCGCCTCGGACAGCAACGCCGGACAGCGGATCCGGGGCGAGGCCAAGGCGGCGGCCCGGCTGTCGCATCCGCATGTCACCAGCGTCTACGACTACGGCGAGTCGACGCTGGAGGGTGTCGCGGTCCCGTTCGTGGTGATGGAGTTGCTCGGCGGTCACACCCTCGAACACCGGTTGGTGGTCGGTCCGTTGCCGCCGCGCGCCGGGTTGCGGGTGTGCGCCGAGGTGGGCTCGGCGCTCGCCGCCGCGCACGAGCAGGGGTTGGTGCACCGCGACATCAAGCCGAGCAACGTGATGCTCACGCCGACCGGGGCGAAGGTGCTCGACTTCGGCATCGCGGCAGCCGCCGGCGCGCCGGAGATCGACTTCGAGGGGCGGCTGCTGGGCACACCGGCGTACCTGGCACCGGAGCGGTTGCTGGCCGGCGAGGTGCTGCCGGCCAGCGACGTGTACGCCCTCGGCCTGCTGCTGCACCGGGTACTCACCGGCCGACTGCCCTGGCCCGCCGACGCGCAGACCGGGATGCTCCGCGCGCACACCCACGTCGAGCCGGACCCGCTGCCCCCGATCGACGGCGTGCCGCCCGAGGTGCACCGGCTCTACCGCTGGTGCCTGGCTCGCGACCCCGCCGACCGGCCGTCGGCAGCCGACGCGGCCCGCATCCTGCTCGCCGCCGCCAGCGCGGCCGCACCCGCAGTGGCCGCCGTCGAACCAACGGCGACCAGCGCCGATCCGACCAGCGCCAGTCCGACCAGCGCCGATCCGACCAGCGCCGATCCGGCGACCGCGACGTCGAGCAACGCCGGGAGGGCCAGCGCCGGGACGGGCAGCGCCAAGCCGAGCAGCGCCAGGCCGAGCAGCGGCTCGGCGGTGCCGGTGCGGCGTCCTCCGTGGCGTCGGGGCCGCGCCATCCTGACCGTCGGCGGGGCCGTTATCGCCGCGGTGGCGCTGGCCGGGTCGCTCGGCGACTCCAGCAACCGTCGGCCCGGACAGGGCGCCGCGCCGGCCGGCAGCGGCCCGGGCACCACCACGGTGGGGATGCCCAGCACCGAGGAGCCGACCGACCCGGTCGACGTCGGGCCGTCCGCCGTACCGCGGACCAGGAGCACCGCCACCGCCGCCCGGACCGGCCCCCCGACCGGTCCGGGCGGAACAGTGGCCCCCGGCCCGACCGCCACCACTGGAGTCCCGACCCCGACCCCGACCACGGTCGCGCCGACTCCCACCCCCGGCGCTGGGGTACCCGTCGCCGGACGCGGCGGGACGGTCACCGTCCGCTGCGTGGGGAAGACGGTCGAGGTGCTCGCGGTGACGCTCGCGCCTGGCTTCCGGGCCGAGGCGTACGACCCGGGGCCGGCGAAGCAGATCGTTGTCGGGTTGACCTCCACCGAGCACCGCAGCGAGATCCGGGTGCAGTGCCCCGGTGGTCACCTGAGGTCGACGGTCAAGGAACGCGACGTCTGAATGGGGGGCCGGCGGGTGCCGCGCCCAGGACGTACCCGGGCCGCGGCCCCCCGTTCCCGCCGGCCGGTCCATCACCGCCCGGCCAGCACCCCCCAGCCCGGGTTCACGGGCTCCCGGCGCAGCGGCATGCCCGCCTCCGCTGGCGTCCGGTCCCCCTTGCGCTGGTTGCAGGCGTAGCAGGCGGCCGTGGTGTTCCGCCAGGTGTTCCGGCCGCCGCGTGAGCGGGGCAGGACGTGGTCGACGGTGGATGCCGGCCCACCGCAGTACGCGCAGCACCGGTCGTCGCGGCGCAGCACACCGGCGCGCGACCAGGCCGGCCCGGAGTTGAACCTCCACCGGGTGACCACGTAGCGGACCAGCCGCACCACCCGGGGCATCGGGAAGACCCCGATCACCCGGTCCGGCTCGGCCTCGTGGATCTCGGCCACCCGACGGCAGAGCATTCGGACGGCGTGTTGGACGGTGACCCGGTGCAGCGGGCCGAGGTCGGCGTTGATGACGAGAACGGCGTCCACCGGGACTCCTTTCCGGTTGGTGGCGGACAGCAAGAAGCCGCCCGGTCCAGTGGTCGGACGGGGCGGCTCGGCACGTACGGGTACGCGTCAGTCGGGCCGGCCCGCCCGGGGACCTTCCGCTCGGCAACCGTCACCGGGCAGCGTCGACGGCACGGTGGTGACGTGCGACATCGTCATGTGCTGCTCCCGCGGTGGTGGTTGACAGTGCGCGCTCACGGTAGGTCGACGCGGGAGACCCGGGCAACGTATTTCGATCGGCCGGTGTCTTCGGGTCGCCGCTGGCGGCGGGTGCGGGGTGCCGCTTTCACAGCGACCCGGGCGGTGGTCAGCGGCCGGTTCAGCCGCAGGGCCATCCTGGTGGTGAGTTCGCTGTCCAGCAGCGGCCGGTTGACCTCACCGGCGACGGCCAGGGCGGGCCCGGAGACCGAGCGCCAGATCGCGGCCAGCCCGGCGCCGAGGCCCACCAGGGCGACGGTGGCCCGGGTGGTCGGTGAGCCGGCGGCCGCGGCGGCGCTCACCCCGACGACCGCGAAGAGCACCAACAGCAGGGGTACGAGCACCGGCCAGAAGATGCCCCGGGCGGCCTGCGCCACCAGCCGCCGGTCCCGGATGATCAGGTTTCTGGCGATCACCGCGTAGTCCTCCTCGTCGAGCAGGTCGCGCGGGTGCAGGCCGCCGGTGAGCACGTCCCGCCAGAGGTCACCCTGGCCGCGTAGGGCCCGGCTCAGCGCGGCCGGCGTCGGCTCGGTCGGGTCGCCGTGGCCGGCGCGGTCGACGGCGCTCGCCCAGTCGGCCAGCGACCGGCGCACCACCGCGGCCGAGTATGGCGGCAGCACGCTGGCCAGCTCGTCCAGCCACCGGCTGATCTGGACGTGCCGGCCGCCGAACTGCCGCAGCAGCTGCGTGACATCACCGGCCCGGACGGTGTCGGCCACTGATCGGCCCAACCGGTAGGCCAGCCCGACCCGGTGGTTGGCGGCCATCGCCCAGCGCAGCACCTCCACGTTGAGGTCGTCGAGGGCGAGCAGCAGCGGCACCGGGTCGGCGGGGTCCGGCTGGCCCGGGTCGGGTAGCAGGGTCCGGGCGGCCGAGGTGTCGGGCACCGGCCCGGTGTGCCGGGTGAGTTCGACGATCTGGGCCACCGCGACGTCCACCCCGTCGAGGTACATCCGCATCCGCCGGTGCGCGGACATCTCGGTGAGGTTGGAGAGCTTGGCCGGCGGTACGGCGGGGCGGGTCTCCGCGAAGGCGCGGGGCTGCGCCTGCTGCCCGTGGTGGTAGGCGTCCGCCATCCACCAACCGAGCCGCAGCGCGGTGACGATGCAGGCGCGCTCGTCGCGGATCAGCGGGTACGTGTCGTCGCGGCCGATCTCGTCGATCGACGAGCCGTGGTCCGCGCCGGCGCGGTGCAGTGGTGACATCTCCCGCTGCCCTCCCGCCCGGCCGATCGACGGTTGATCATT
The DNA here is from genome assembly GCF_018070385.1 of Micromonospora sp. C97. Lineage (NCBI taxonomy): Bacteria > Bacillati > Actinomycetota > Actinomycetes > Micromonosporales > Micromonosporaceae > Micromonospora > Micromonospora sp. C97. The sequence continues at coordinate 450,688 of NZ_JAGPXU010000002.1, read as the reverse complement.
CGAGCGTACGGCAGCGTGCCGGGGCTTATGTGGTGTTTTGTCGATTCAGCCTGCCGGCCAGCAGCCCACGCGGCCGGATCGAGCGCACCGGCTCCGCGGCGGCGCCCTCGGCCCGCAGGATGTGGTTCGCGGCGATGATCCCGGTCGCGGCAGAGCGTTCCATCAACGCGCTCGGGAAGTCCGTGGCGATGCCGTCCCCGGCCAGGTAGACGCCGGTCGCGTCGGTGCGTACCCCCGGCCGCCAGGAGTGGCTGCCCGGCGTGAAGGCAGGCGCCTGCGCCTCCACCCGCGTGCGCAGCTCGCGGACCCGCAGGTCGCCGGCCTCCGGCCAGAGCGCGACCAGCTCGCGGCGCATCCGCTCGGCCAACTCCTCGGCCGGCACGCCGGGTTCGCAGGCGTACGCGTGCAGCTCGATGACCGACCCGCCGGTCTGCCGCGCCCAGCGGCGCGACTCGTTCTCCAACCGGTGGTAGAGCGTCACCGAGTCCAGAGTGGGCTGCCGGGACACCCCGCTGAACACCGCGCGCTCGGCGGCGACGTCCCCGTCACACCAGTACCGGGCCACCGCGTACGGCGGACCGGGGGTGCCGAAGGCGGGCATCCGTGCCGCCAGCTCGGGTGCCCGCTCGGCCAGGTCCGGCGAGGCCGCGACCAGTGCGGCGAGCGCCGGTGGGTCGACGGCGAGCACCACGTGGCCGGCCGGGTGGCTGCCGCCGTCGGTGGTGGTCACCCGCCAGCCCTCGCCGTCGTGGTGCACCCCGGTGGCGGCGCAGTCGGTGAGGATCCGACCGCCGTGCTTCTCCACGTACCGGGTCAGCGGCTGCCAGATCGCCGTGGCGTAGTCCTCGTCAGGGCAGTCGAAGGCCAACCCCTCCGGGTTGCCGAGCAGGTAGAAGTGGAACTGGGCGACCATCTCGGCCGCCGACATCTCCGCCTCGTGGTTGAAGAACGAGTGCGAGAAGACCTCGAACAGCATCGCCCGCGCCCGGTCCGGCAGTCGCAACGACGCCAGCAGCTCGTCGGCGGTGGTGTCGTCCAGGTCGGCGTAGGTGCGCACCGGGTCGTAGCTGAGCAGCGGCAGCGCGGCGTCCCGATCCATCACCCGCAGGTCGGCCAGACGCAGGCTGGGGCTGCGCAACAGCAACGCGAGCAGGTTCGCCGGTGGGGCGGGCGGCAGCTTGCCGAACTCCTCGGTGGGCCACTGCTCGCTGAGAATCGGGTAGCCCGGAATGGCCTTGAGGAAGCCCAGATCACCGTCGACCCGGCGGAGGATGGACCGCCAGTTGTAGTACTGCCGGAAGAACGCGTGGAAGCCGTGCTCGTTCTGCTGGCTGCCGTCGGCGAGCGCCTCCGGCCAGGCACCCAGTCGACCGCCCAGCGTGGGCGCCGCCTCCAGCACGGTGACCGCCACACCCCGTTCGGCGAGCACCACCGCCGCCGACATGCCGGCGATGCCGCCACCCACCACCAGCGCCGTGGTCGGTCGCGGCACCCGGTCGGCGCCACCGCCGCCCGGGTCCACCAGGTGCTGCCGTACGCCGATCAGCCGACCTACCACTTGCGACAGCGCCATGGGCCCAGTCTGCCCCACCTGCGGCCCAACGGCCTGTTCAGAGCCCTAGTCGGTCGGCAGGCATCGGCGGGGGCGGTCGGAGGCGGGCCAGACGTACTCCAGATCGTCTGGCACGTCGTCGCCGAACAGTGGGCGGTAGTGCGCCGGGTCCTTGCGCAGCAGCGACGAACGGTGACTCAGGTGCAGGTCGTCGCGGCCCAGCCAGGGTGGCAGCTCACCGGCCTCGGCCAGCTCGTCCTGGGTCCGGATGACACCCGGCCCGCAGGCGGCCGTGAGGTCGACGGTCATCGTGGTGGCACAGGTGTCGGCCCGCCCCGGCTCGGTCCAGACCGCGCACATGTCCAACCCGTAGCGGACGAGCGCCTCCTCGTACCCGGCCCACATCTTGACGGCCGGGTGGTTGCGCCAGCCGTACCCGGGTCGGGTGAGCCCGCGCAGCACCTGGATGGCCTCCACCCGCTGCTTGCCCAGCCGCTTCTGGTCCAGCGTGCGGGCGCTGGCCAGAAAGCCCGGGTACGGGAGGAACGTCTGCATGGCGCTGCTCTACCCGCCGTCGGAGTGGGCATGCCTGGCTCGGGGATGATCCGGACAGGGTCGCCCAGCATGGCCGTGCTGATTACGATCCGGGCATGGCGGAGCCGTGGCGGGACCGGGCGCGACGGGCGGTCGAGTGGAACTGGCGGCTGCGATCCGTCGGTGATCCGCGCCCGCACTACGTGATCTGCGGGAAGGACGCCCTCGCCTACTACGTGGCTCGGGCGATGCTCGAATCCGACCTGCCGGCCGGTGGGGCCCGGGTCACCGTCGTGGTGCCGGAGCGCTACCGCAGCAACGGGCCGGACGTGGCCGGGCTGCGTGGGGTCCGGGTGGTCCGCTCGGACCGGCTGGACGTGGACACCTTCGAGGCCGCCGGTCTGGCCGGGGCTGCCGGGTTGGCCCTGCTGAACCAGGACGACGTCGGCAACCTGCACGCGGCGCTCTGCGCGCAGGCCGTCGACCAGCGGGTCCGCCAGGTGCTGCGGATGTTCAACGGCACCCTCGCCGACGGCGTACGCAAACTGCTGAAGGCGCCGGTCGAGGTGCTCTCCGACGCCGAGATGGCCGCGCCGGCCTTCGTGGCCGCCGCGCTCAACGAGGTCGACCCCAGCTCCTTCCAGCATCGGGACAAGACGCTGCGGGTGGCGCGGCGAGCCGACGTCCGACCGCAGGACGTGGTCTGCGCGTTGGCCCACCTCACCGAGGCGCAGGGCGTGGAGTTGCTGCCCGCCGAGCAGGCCGGCGCGGACCTGGTGCTCGCCGAGGCGACCGGGCAGCCCCCGGGCACCGAGGTCGCCGCCCGTCGGCTGGTCCGCGCGCGCCGGCGGCGTCGTCCGGTCGCTGTGGTGATGGGAGCGGTTCGCGGCTTCGCCACCCGCAAGATCGGCGTCGCGGTGATGGCGGTGCTCGCGCTGATGGCGGTGCTGGGGGCGCTGATCTCCCGGGCCGAGGACGTCTCCCCGTTGGAGGCGCTGTACCTGACGCTGGTCACCACCCTCAGCGGCGCCGACCCGGACACCACCAAGGCACCGGACGCGCAGATCATGCAGGTGGTGCTCAACCTGGCCGGGTTGGCGCTGATCCCGCTGATCACCGCGGTCGTGGTGGACGGCATCGTCAACGCCCGGCTGGCCCTGCACACCGGCCGGCTGCAACCGGCGCGGGTCGGGCACGTGGTGGTGATCGGCTTGGGCAACGTCGGCACCCGCGTGATGGCGCAGCTGCGCGAGTACGACGTCGAGGTGGTGGCGATCGACAAGGCCCCGGAGCCGCGCGGTGCGGCACTGGCCCGCCAACTGGAGGTGCCGCTCATCGTCGGCGACGCCGCGTTGCCGGAGACGCTGGTGGCCGCCTCGGTGGCGGACTGTCAGGCGCTGGTGGTGGCGTCCACCGACGACGTGGCCAACCTGGAGGCAGCGCTCGCCGCTCGCGACCTCCGCAACGACCTGCGGGTGGTGCTGCGGTTCTTCGACGGTGACTTCGCCGAGCGGGTGGAGGAGACCTTCGCCCTCGGGGTGTCCCGGTCGGTCTCCTACCTGGCCGCACCGGCCTTCATCGGGGCCCTCACCGAACGCGCCGTGATCACCACCATCCCGGTCGACAGGCACGCGCTGCCGGTCGCCGAGGTGCCGGTCGCCGCCGGCTCCGAACTGGACGGCCGGCCGCTGGACGTGGTCAACCGGGACGGGCAGGTCCGGTTGATCGCACGCACCCCGGCGGGCGGTGCCAAGACGATCTGGTGGAAGGACCTCGACCCCCGACAGGTGATCTTCGCGGGTGACCGGCTGACCGTTGTCGCCCGGCGGCGCGGGCTGGACTGGCTGACCCGGCAGTGCGCCCCGCCGGCCCGACCGGGCCCGATCCCCCGACCGGCCGGGGCGGTCCACGGCGGGGTGCACGCCACGGCGGCGGCACCCCCCTCGGTGCCGGGCCCGACCGACTCCGAGGTCGCCGCCTCGGCGCCCGGCGCGGCGCATCCCGTTCCTGCCGCCGGGGAGGCGCCCTGGGCGACCAACGGCGACCAACCCGACGGACGTGAGCTGCCCCTCCGGAATGACGGCACCCGCGAGGAGGGCTGACGCCATCCCGACGCGGGCTGAGCCTCCCGATCCGTGAGGTCGGCTGGTCGGGCCGTGGGAACCGGCCGGCACTGCGCGACAATCCATGGCATGCGTTTCCGCATCCTGGGGCCGACCCAGGTGGTGCTTGCCGACGGGCGCGAGGTCCCCGTCGGCGGTCCGCGGCTGCGCACCCTGCTGGCGCTGCTCCTGCTCGACGCGGGCCGGGTGGTCTCCGCGGAACGGCTGATCGACGGCCTGTACGGGGAGCATCCGCCCCGGGGAGCGGCAAACGCGTTGCAGTCCCAGGTGTCACGGCTGCGCCAGGCCCTGCCCGTCGGGCACGACCCGGTCGAGTTCCACCCGGCCGGTTACCGCCTCGCCGTGGATCCCGACGACGTCGACGCGTACCGGTTCGAAGGGCTCGCCGAGGCGGGACGCCGCGCGCTCGTCGACGGCGACTGGAGCCGGGCGGCGGCCCTGTTGCGCGAGGCGCTGGAGCTGTGGCGAGGCCCTGCGCTGGCCGATGCCATCGGCGCCTCCGCGCAGGCCGCCCGGTTGGACGAGCTGCGGTTGGCCGCCGTCGAGGACCGGGTCGAGGCGGACCTGGCGTTGGGCGCGGACGGCGCACTGATCGCGGAGCTACGGGAGTTCGTGGTCGCGCATCCGTTGCGGGAGCGGGCGCGTGGTCAGCTCATGCGGGCCCTGGCCGCAGTGGGTCGGCCTGCGGAGGCGCTGGCCGAGTTCGAGGACGCCCGGCAGATCCTGGCCGAGCAGCTCGGCGTCGACCCGTCGGCGGGGCTGGCCGCGATCCACCTGGCGGTGCTGCGCGGTGCGGAACGCGGGTCCGCCCAACCGGTGCTACCCGGTCAACTCACCACCTTCGTCGGGCGGGAGGAGGAGCTCAAGCGCGTTGGCGAACTGCTCGGTGAGCGCCGGCTCGTCACCCTCACCGGCCCCGGTGGCGCGGGCAAGACGCGCCTGGCGATCGAGGCTGCCGGACACGTCGACGGGGAGGTCCGTTTCGTCGAACTGGCCGGGCTGGCCGACGGTGCGGACGTACCGCAGGCGGTGCTGAGCGCGCTCGGCCTGCGCGACGCGGGTCTGCGCGCCTCCGCCGAGCCGGGCCGGCACCCCACCGACCGGCTGGTCGAGGCGCTCGCCGAGCGGCGACTGCTGCTGGTGCTCGACAACTGCGAGCACGTCATCGCCGACGCCGCCCGGCTGGCCGCCCGGTTGCTGGGCGCGTGCCCGACGCTGCGGGTGCTGGCCACCAGTCGCGAACCGCTCGGGCTGGCCGGTGAGGCGTTGTGCCCGCTCTCCGGGCTCACGGTGCCACCGCCGGGCGCGTCCGCGCTGGACGCCGACGAGTACGCCGCCGTCCGCCTCTTCGCCGAGCGGGCCACCGACGTCGCACCCGACTTCACCGTCACGGCTGCCAACGTCGACACGGTGCTGCGGATCTGCCGCACCCTCGACGGCCTGCCGTTGGCGATCGAGCTGGCCGCCGCCCGGCTGCGCGCGTTGCCCGTCGCCGAGGTGGCCGCCCGCCTCGACGACCGGTTCCGGCTGCTGTCGATGGGCAGCCGGGCGGCGTCGCCCCGGCACCGCACACTGCGGGCCGTGGTCGAGTGGAGCTGGGACCTGCTCGGCGACGCCGAACGCCGACTGGCCCGCCGGCTGACCGTCTTCGCCGGCGGCGCGACGCTGGAAGCGGCCGAACGGGTCTGCGGCCTGCCCGGCGGGGAGTTCGTGGACGCGCTCACCGGCCTGGTCGACAAGTCCTTCGTGGAGATGTCCGGCGGCCGGTACCGGATGCTGGAGACGGTGCGGGCCTTCTGCGCCGAGCGTCTCGCCGACGCGGGCGAGGCCGACGACCTGCGTCGGGCGCACACCGCGTACTTCCTGGAGTTCGCCTGGACCGCCAGCGACCACCTCCGGCGCGCCGAACAGCTGCACTGGTTGCGACTGCTCGACGCCGAGCGGGACAACCTGCACGCGGCGTTGCGCCGGGCCACGGCCGCCGGTGACGCGTCCGACGCGGCCGGGATGGTCGCCGCCCTGTCGTTCTACTGGTGGCTGCGCGGCATGCGCGGGGAAGGGGCCCGGCTGGCGGCCGACGTCCTCGGTGTGCTCGGCCCCGAAGCGCCTGCGGGGCTGCGCGAGGAGTACACGCTCTGCGTCTACAACGCCTCGCTCGGTGGATCGGGGCCGCTGGACTCGCTGACGACGCAGCGTTCCGTCATCCGCAGTCTCGACCGTCCGCCCCGGCAACCCTTCCTGCTGTATCTGTCCGGGATCTCGGCCGGACCGCCGTCCGGCGGGTCCGAGCACGTCAACGAGCTGATGCGGGAGCTGCGGCGGCTGGTCGGCTCCGACGTGTGGATCAACGCGCTGGGCGCGATGGGCAGTGGCTCGGCGCAGATGTGGAGTGGCCGGTGGGACCAGGCCGCGACGGCACTGGAGACCGCACTCGACGGCTTCCGGCAGGCCGGGGACCGCTGGGGGTCCATGATCACGCTGGGCGTGCTCGGCGAACTCGCCGCCTGGCGTGACGATCCGGAAGCGGCGGGTGCACACATGGACCAGGCCATGAGATTGGCCGAGGAACTCGAATCGACTGTCGACCGGGCCGACATGCTGCGTACCCGGGGCGAGATCAGGCTGCGCGCCGGTGACCTCGGCGCCGCGGGCGACGACTTCGCCGCCGCCCTGCTCCTCGCGCAGCGCAGCGGCGCACCGGAGTTCGTCTCCGGCGCCCGGCTCGGCCTCGCCCAGGTTGCCCGGCTGCGCGGTGACCTGGCCGAGGCGAGGCGGTTCTGCGAAGCGGCGCTGACCGGCGGACTCACCGGCTGGTACGTCGGCGACGCCACCCGTACGGAGATCATGTTCGTTCTCGAACAGATCACCGAGGCGGAGAAGGCCGGCCCTGGTGCGCCGCCGTCAGCGGAGCGTGCGTGACCCGTCAGCGAGCCACCGCACGGTGGGGGCATGACGACATTCGACGTGGTGGCCGAAGGGCTGGGTAAGCGCTACGGCCCCACCCGCGCGCTGGACACCTTCCACCTGGCCGTGCCGGCCGGCACCGTGTACGGGCTGCTCGGCCCCAACGGCGCGGGCAAGACGACGGCGGTACGGATCCTCACCACGCTGCTGCGCTTCGACAGCGGCACCGCCAGCGTGGCCGGGTACGACGTGCTGCGCCAGCCCGACGAGGTGCGCGCCCGGATCGGGCTGACCGGGCAGTACGCCGCGGTGGACGAGACCCTCAGTGGTCGGCAGAACCTGGAACTGTTCGGCCGGCTGTTCCGGCTCGGCCGAGGGGCTGCCCGCCGACGCGCCGACGAACTGCTGGAACGGTTCGGGCTGAGCGAGGCGGCGAACCGGTCCGCGGGCGAGTACTCGGGCGGGATGCGCCGCCGGCTGGACCTCGCCGCCAGCCTGATCCGTACCCCTCGGGTGCTCTTCCTCGACGAGCCGACGACCGGCCTGGACCCGCGCAGCCGCAACCAGGTGTGGGACCTGGTCCGGGGCCTGGTCACGGACGGGACCACGGTGTTGCTCACCACGCAGTACCTGGAGGAGGCCGACCAGCTCGCCAACCGGATCTCGGTCATCGACGCCGGGCGGGTGGTCGCCGAGGGGACGCCGGACGAGCTGAAGTCGATGACCGGCGGCGACCGGATCGAGGTGGTGGTCCGCGACCCCGCCGCCCTGACCCGGGCCGCCGGCGTCGTCGCGCCGATCTGCGGTGTCGAGCCCGCTGTCGATCCGGAGATCCGGCGGCTCAGCGTCCCGGTGGCCGACCGGGTCGCCGGGCTGGTCGACGTGGTGCGGGCGTTGGACGACGCCGGGATCGCTGTCGAGGACATCGGTCTGCGGCGCGCCACGCTGGACGAGGCGTTCCTGTACCTGACCGGGCACCGGCCCGACGAGACCGGCGAGCCCGTCGGCGCCGGACGAAAGGCGGGAGTGGCATGACCACGGCGATCACCGACGGTTGGACGATGACCCGGCGGAACATGCTCCACGTGGTCCGCGCGCCGGAGGAACTGATCCTCTACTTCTCCCTGCCGATCATGTTCGTGCTGGTCTTCGGGTACGTGTTCGGCAGCGGCATGCAGGTGGCCGGCGGTGGCAACTACCGCGAGTTCCTGCTGCCCGGCGTCTTCGTGATGACGATGCTGTACGGACTCGGCGCCACCGCGACGGGCGTGGCGCTGGACCTCAGCCGGGGCGTCGTGGACCGGTTCCGGTCGATGCCGATGGCCCGGTCCGCCCTGATGACCGGTCGCAGCGCGGCTGACCTGCTGCGCGCGTTGCTGGAGATGTCCACCCTGCTGGTCTGTGGCCTGCTCGTCGGATGGCAGTGGCGACTCGGGGTGGGCAAGGCGTTGCTCGCCGTCGGGCTGCTCCTGCTGCTCCGGGTCGCGATCACCTGGGTCGGGATCTACCTGGCGTTGCTGGTCCGCAACCCGGACACGGTCGGCGTGATCGTCTTCCCGGCCGCGTTTCCACTCACCGCGATATCGAACGTCTTCGTGTCGCCCGAGCTGATGCCGTCGGTCATCGGTGCGATCTCGGAGTGGAACCCGCTGTCGGCCACCGTCGCGGCGATCCGCGAACTGTTCGGCAACCCGGGCCTGGGCGGCGACTCCTGGCCGGCGGAGCACGCCATGCTGCTGGCGGTGCTGTGGCCGGTGCTGCTGATCGCGACCTTCGCCCCGCTGGCGGTGCGCCGCTACCGGCGGTTGAGTCGCTGATCGAGGACGTGACGGGGGTCAGCGGCGGGCCCGCAGCGCGTAGACGGCCGCGCCGAGGGCGAGCACGCCGAATCCGGCGAGGACGCTGCTGAGCGGCAGGTTGACAGCGAGCAGCAGGCAGCCCACCAGACCCAGAGCGGCGAGGACCTGGACCGGCAGCCGCCGGTCCAGGTCCCGGCCGAGGGTGAGCGCCGCCGCGTTGGTGATCGCGTAGTAGACCAGCACCGTGCAGCTGGAGAAGCCGATCGCGCCGCGTACGTCGCCGAGCAGCACCACCACGATCACCACGGCGGCGACCGCCAGTTCGGCCCGGCGCGGCACCTGGTGCACCTGGTGCACGGCGGCCAGCGCACCGGGCAGGTCGTGCCGGCGGGCCATCGCGAGGGTGGTCCGGCCGACCCCGGCGACCAGGGACAGCAGCACCCCGACGACGGCGATGGTCGCACCGGCGCGGACCACCCACGCCAGGCCGGGCAGCCCGGCGGCGGTCACCACGTCGACCAGGGGCGCGGCGGAAGCGGCCAACCGGTCGGCGCCGAGCACACCCAGCGCGACCACGGCCAGCACCAGGTAGATCGCGAGCACCACCCCGAGCGCCAGCGGCACCGCACGCGGGATGGTCCGCTGCGGGTCGCGGACCTCCTCGCCGAGCGTGGCGATCCGGGCGTACCCGGCGAAGGCGAAGAACAGCAACCCGGCGGCGGTGAGCACACCCCGCGCCGAACCGCCGCTCTCACCGAGCCGGTCCAGGTGCACCGGCCCGCCCAGCAGGCCGACGACGGTGACGAGGGCCAGCACCGCGAGCACCAGCGCGACCAACGCCCGGGTCACGGCGGCGGTCTTGCCGATGCCGCGCAGGTTCACCGCGGTCACCGCGAGCACCGCGGCGGCGGCCACCAGCCGGGCCTGACCCGGCCACAGGTACGCCCCGATGGTCAACGCCATCGCCGCGCAGCTGGCCGTCTTACCGACCACGAAGCCCCAGCCAGCCAGGAACCCGGCGAACGGCCCGAGGCGTTCCCGCCCGTAGACGTAGGTGCCGCCGGACTCGGGGTACCGGGCGGCCAGCCGCGCCGAACTCGTCGCGTTGCAGAAGGCGACGAAGCCGGCCAGCACCAGCGCCGGCAGCAGGCCGGCGCCGCCGGCCGCCGCCGCGGCCGGGCCGAAGACCACGAAGACGCCCGCGCCGAGCATCGAGCCCAACCCGATGACAACCGCATCGGGTACGCCCAGTCGCCGCGCCAGTTGATCCACAGGCCAAACCTAGGAGTACGAGGTGAACGGCCGGTCCCATTCGCGTAGCCGGCCGGGAAGCGGGATGCCGTCCCAGGGCACCCGGTGCAGCAGCCGGTCCAGGAACAGCCCCAGCAGCAGCCCGGCCACCGAATCGGTCAACCAGTGCCAGCCCAGGTAGGTGGTGGTGGTGAGAACGACCAGCGGCGGCACGATGCGGATCACGGTGACGAGTCGGGCCGGTAGGTGCCGGCCGAAGCTGCGGGCCAGCGGGGCGAGCAGCAGCGCGATGACGCCGTACCAGACGATGGCGTTGGCGACGTGCCCCGACGGGTAGGACTGGGCGAATCGGACCGGCAGGTCGTCGTGGAACAGCGGCAGGGTCTGCTCGGGTGGCAGGAACGGCTCCTTGATGCTGGCGCTCGGTGCCGTCCGCGCGGTCCAGACCTTGAGCGGACCGATCGTGAAGGTGGTGACCACGAATCCGACCACCGGCAGCAGGATGGGCCGCACTGACCGCAGCCGAACGGCCAGCAGCACGCCCAGCCCGGCGCCGATCAGGGTCAGCGGGGTGCCCTGGCCGAGGAAGTTCAGCACCCGGGCGACCCAGTACGCGGCGGTCGGTCGATGCCCGTCGGCCCAGTCGGCGACCGCCCGGTCCAACCCGAAGAGCTGGCCGGTGGCGAGGGCGACTGTCAACCCGGCCAGACCGACGAGCAGGAGGGCGTCGAACCACCAGCCGGCCGGGCGGACGGGCCGTAGCCGCAGGTCACGTCGTACCGCCGTGGGTTTGAACACGCGACCACGCTACCGGCCCGGTGCGAGGCCGGGATGTGCGGCGCTGTGGGCCCAACCACGATCAGGAGCGGATACCGGGGGCGAGGCGTCATGCTTGTGCCCGTGCGGATCACGTCTGCCCTCGTGGACCCGGCGCTGCTCGACCTGCCCTGGTCGACGCCGCTGGAGGAGTGGCCTGCCCAACACCTGGTCGCGCTGCCGCAGGGCATCTCCCGGCACATCGTCCGGTTCGTCCGGTTGGGCGATTACGTGTACGCGTTCAAGGAGACCCGCGAGCGGATCGCCGAGCGGGAGTACGACCTGCTGCGGGCCCTGGAGCGGATCGACTTTCCCTCGGTCGAGGCGGTGGCGGTCGTCGCCGACCGGCAGACCGAGGACGGGGAACCTCTCGAATCGGTGCTGATCACCCGGCACCTGCAGTTCTCCCTGCCGTACCGGGCGTTGTTCTCGCACACCCTGCGGCCGGAGACGATGAGCCGGCTGCTCGACGCGCTCGCCGCCCTGATCGTGCGGATGCACCTCACCGGCTTCTTCTGGGGCGACTGCTCGCTGTCGAACACGCTGTTCCGGCGGGACGCTGGCGCGTTCGCCGCCTACCTGGTGGACGCGGAGACGGGCGCCCTGCACAACTCGCTCTCCAACGGGCAGCGCGGTGAGGACCTGGAGATCGCCCGGGTGAACATCTTCGGTGAGGCGCTGGACCTGCAGGCCGCCGGCCTGCTGCACGAGTCCATCGACCCGGAGGTGGTCTGCGAGGAGGTCGTGCAGCGTTACGAGCGGCTCTGGCACGAGATCACCTACGAGCAGGCGATCGAGCGGGAGGCCCGGCACGACATCGAGGGTCGGATCCGCCGCCTCAACGAGCTGGGCTTCGACGTCGCCGAGGTGGCCATGTCGTCCATCGACGGTGGGCGTTTCCTGGTCCGGCCAAAGGTCGTCGACGCCGGCTACCACACCCGGCGGCTGCTGCGGCTGACCGGGCTCGACGCCGAGGAGAACCAGGCCCGCAAGCTGCTCAACGACCTGGACGCCTACCGGGCGGAGAGCGACCTGATCGACGAGCAGCAGGCCGCGCACCGCTGGCTCACCGAGGTCTTCGAGCCGGTGGTTCGGGCCGTCCCCACGCACCTGCGCCGCAAGCTGGAGCCGCAGGAGCTGTTCGCCCAGATCATCGAGCACAAGTGGCTGCTCTCCGAGCAGGCCGGCCGGGACGTCGGGATGCGCCACGCGGTCCAGTCGTACCTGTCCGACGTGCTGGTGCACCGCCCCGACGAGCAGGCCGTCCTCGGCGTGGAAGTCGCCAGCCTGAGCTGAGGCCCGGCCCGGTTGTTCCTGGCCTGGTCATTACTGGCCTGCGCGGCCGGCTCGTTCATACGGTTGCTGGTCTGCTCGGCGGCCGGACTTATCCAAGCGGCTGCCTTTGGAGCTGATGCCGCAAACGATTCAGCTCCAAAGGCCCTCCAGGTGCACTGTGGGGCTAGCCGCGGGCGGGCAGCCTGCGGCCATGGGCCGACACCGGGCGCGTCACTCCACCCAGGAGCCGCCGCGCAGCACCCGCACCACGTTGAGGTCGTCGTCCAGCACCACCAGGTCGGCGCGCAGGCCCACCTGAAGGGCGCCCACCCGGTCGCCCAGGCCGATGGCCCGCGCCGGGGTGGTGGCCACCATCCGGGCGGCGTCGGCGATCGGGATTCCGGCGTTCACCGCGTGCCGCAGCGCGGCGTCCATGGTCAGCGTGCTGCCGGCGATCGCGCCGTCGCGGGCGAGTCGGGCCACCCCGTCGGCGACGGTGACAGCCTGGCCGCCCAACTCGTACTCACCGTCGGACATTCCGGCGGCGGCCATCGCGTCGGTGATCAGCGCGGCGCGATCCGGCCCGGCGGTCGCGGTGACGAAGGTCAGCATGCCGTCGTGCAGGTGCACCCCGTCGGCGACCAGCTCGCAGATCACCGTGGGCGCGTCGAGCAACGCCACCACCGGTCCCGGCTCGCGGTGATGCACCGGCCGCATCCCGTTGAACAGGTGGGTGCCGACACTGGCGCCGGCGGCGACCGCGGCGCGGGTCTGCTCGTACGTGGCGTCGGTGTGGCCCACGGCGGCCACCACCCGCTGCGCGGTGAGCAGCTTGATCGCCTCCAGCGCGCCGTCGCGCTCCGGGGCGAGGGTGACCATCCGGACCGCGCCCCGGCCCAGCTCGATCAGCTCGGACAGCTCGTCGGTCGACGGGTCGCGCAGGTACTCGGGGTTCTGCGCGCCGCAGCGGGCGGCCGACAGGTACGGCCCTTCGAAGTGGACGCCCGCCAACACGCCCTCCTCGACCAACGGGGCGAACGCCTCGGTGGCCGACCGCATCAACGTGAAGGGCGCGCTGACCAGGCTGGCCAGCAGGGTGGTGGTGCCGTGGCTCAGGTGGAAGCCGGCCGCCGCGCGGGCCTCGTCGGCGTCCCCGGTGGTGAAGGTGTGGCCGCCCCCGCCGTGCGTGTGCATGTCGACGAAACCGGGCAGGATCCAGTGCCCGTCGCGCACCGATGGATACTCGGCCACCGCCGTGATCCGATCCCCGTCCCACTCGACGCAGCCCTGTCGGACGACTCCGGTCGGGGTCACCACTCGGCCGTTCACCCGTACGGTCATCGCTTCTCCTGATGGTCACGGACACCCACGGCGTCCAGGGCGAGCAGGGCGGCACCGAGGCAACCGGCCTCGTCGCCGAGGGCTGCCGCGACCAGGTGCGGCTCCCGGTGGAAGGTCATTCGTTCTCGCATGGCCGCCCGCAGCGGGGTCAGCAGCCCGTCCCCGGCCTGGGCCAGGCCGCCGCCCAGCACGATCGTCGCCACGTCGAACAGCGCCTGCCCGCTGGCGAGACCGTCGGCGAGCGCGTCGATCGCCTCCTGCCAGACCTGGCCGGCGAGCGGTTCGCCGGTTGCGGCCCGTTCGGCCACCTCCGCCGCCGTCACCGCGGCGTCGGCGCTCGGCCCGGCGAGTTCGGCGTAGCGGCGGCCGATCGCGGCGGCCGACGCGATCGCCTCCAGGCAGCCCGGACGACCGCAGCCGCAGCGCGGACCGTCGGGCCGGACCAGGATGTGGCCGATCTCCCCGGCGGCGCCGTGGGCACCGACGGCGGCCGTGCCGTCGACGACGTGCGCGGCGGCGATGCCGGTGCCGATCGCCACGAACAACACGTGCCCGCTGCCGCGCCCGGCGCCGAGCCGGGCCTCGGCGAGACCACCGACCCGCACGTCGTGGCCGAGCGCCGTCGGCAGGCCGAGCCGCGCCACCGCCAGGTCCCGCACCGGTACGTCCCGGAAGCCCACGTTCGCCGACCAGACCGCGACGCCGCGCGCCTCGTCCACCACTCCGGGCACGGCGATGCCCACGGCGATCGGGGTGAGCCCGTCGGCGCGGGCCTTGTCGGCCAGCCCTTCGGCCACGTCGAGGATGGTGCCGACCACGGCGGCCGGGCCGCGCGCGGCGTCGGTGGGATGCCGCTCGGCGCGTACCACGACGCCGTCCGGTCGGACCACTGCGCACTTCATGCCGGTGCCGCCGACGTCCAGCGCAACGACCACGCGGTCATCGGTCATGGCGCGAGAACCACTGACCGGGTCAAATGACGGGGCGCGTCCGGGTCGAGGCCCCGGCTGGTCGCCAGCGCGACCGCGAAGCGTTGGGCCAGGATCAGGTCGGCCATCGGGTCGACCGGGGTACGGCCGGCGGACCAGCTGCCCAGCACCGTGCGCCACCCGTGTGTGCGGCTGTGCACGAAGGCCGCGCCGGTGGCGGCCACATCCTCGGGCAGCCCGTCGGGTAGCTCACCGAACGCCCACACCAGCCGGCCCGGCGCGGCGACCGAGATGGGCCCGTGCCGGTAGTCCATCGCCGGGTACGCCTCGGCCCAGAAGGTGGCCGCCTCGCGGCACTTCAGCGCCGCCTCCTGCGCCAGCCCGATCGTCCAACCCCGACCGAGGAAGGTGGCCTGCTCGATGGTGGCCGGGTCGATCGGCAACGGGGATCGCACCGCCACCTCGGCGTCGGCGGCGAGCGCGGTCACCGGGTCGCCGAGCTGGGCCCGCAGCAGGGCCAACGCGGTGGTGGCGAAGCGGGTCTGCACCACCGACCGCTCGTCGGCGAAGGGCATGGTCACGGTGGCGGTGGCCAGGTCGACCGCCGGGGAGGCCGGGTCACCGACGATGACGGTGGTGGGTGTGTGCCCGCGCAGCGCGGCGAGCAGGTCCAGCACCTCGGTGGTGGTGCCGGAACGGGTGATCGCGATCAACCGGTCGTAGCGGCGGCCGGCGGGGAACTCGGACGCCTGGAACGCGTCGGTCTCACCCTGGCCGGCCTGCTCGCGGCGGGCCGCGTACGCCATCGCCATGAACCACGACGTGCCGCAACCGACGACGGCGACCCGCTCACCGGGGCGCGGCAGGTCACCGCGTACGACCTCGGCCAGCCTGGCCGCCTCCCGCCAGCAGTCGGGTTGGCTCGCGATCTCCGCGTCCACGTACGCCATGGGAAACTCCTCGCAGGGCCGATCGGTGCGCAATACGGCTCGTTACACCCGCATTTCGCGCGTTATTCTGCGCGAACGCAGGTGACCATGGCAACCGACCAGTCGATCGCGCAGGTCAGTCTTTTGCGCCAGCCTAGTTTCGCGCACTAGTGTGCACGCAATCAATCACCGTCCGTGCAGTTGCTGGGAGGGCCCCCGCGGTGGACCGGTACGCCAGATGGAACGCCCTGCTCGAAATGCTGACCGACAACGGCCGGGTCAGCGTCGAGGCGGCGGCCGAGCGGCTTGACGTCTCCCAGGCCACCATCCGGCGTGACTTCGACCAGCTCGCGCAACAGCAGATGATCACGCGGACCCGGGGCGGCGCGGTCGCCAACGGCGTGTCGTACGACCTGCCGCTGCGGTACAAGACGGCCAAGCACTCGGCCGAGAAGCAGCGGATCGGGGCGGCCGCCGCGGCGCTCGTCACGCCGGGCACCGTGGTCGGCCTGAACGGTGGCACCACCAGCACCGAGGTGGCGCGGGCGCTCGCCGTCCGGCCGGATCTCAACACCAGTGCCGAGGGCGCCCAGCTCACCGTGGTGACCAACGCGCTGAACATCGCCAACGAGCTGCTGGTCCGATCCCGGATGAAGGTGGTGGTGGCCGGCGGCGTGGTGCGTCCGAAGTCGTTCGAGCTGGTCGGCCCACTGGGTGGGGCGTTGCTGCGCGAGGTCACCCTGGACGTCGCCCTGCTCGGTGTGGACGCGATCGACCCGCAGCTCGGCGCCGCCGCCCACCACGAGGGGGAGGCGGCGATGAACAACCTGATGGTGGCCCGCGCCAAGCGCGTGGTGATCATCGCGGACTCGTCCAAGCTGGGGGGTCACGCCTTCGCCCGGATCTGCCCGGTCGAGCGGGTGGAGACGCTGGTGACCGACTCCGGTGCCGCGCCGGAGATCGTGGACGCGTTCCGCGCCGCCGGAGTGCAGGTCATCTGCGCCTGACCGGTCACGCTCCGTCAATGAAATAACCTGATCGGCGCGTCAATGCATACCGCGTATTGCGTGGCCCTGCATACCGCGTATGGTGTCGGCTGTCACGCCCACCCATCGGGGGAGGTGCAGCTTGCCAGCTGTCCTGGAGATCGAAGGTCTACGTAAGACGTACAAGAGTCGTCGACGCGGCACCCGCAACGCGCTCGACGGCTTCGACATGCGGGTCGACGCGGGGCAGGTGCACGGCTTCCTGGGTCCCAACGGGTCCGGCAAGACCACCACGCTGCGTACCCTGCTCGGCCTGATCCGACCCGACGGCGGCCGGATGGTGCTGCTCGGGCACGAGGTCCCCGACGCGCTGCCCGCCGTCGCCGGCCAGGTCGGCGCGATCGTGGAGAGCCC
This sequence comes from Micromonospora sp. C97, assembly GCF_018070385.1. Taxonomy (NCBI): domain Bacteria; kingdom Bacillati; phylum Actinomycetota; class Actinomycetes; order Micromonosporales; family Micromonosporaceae; genus Micromonospora; species Micromonospora sp. C97. The sequence goes on along the minus strand of NZ_JAGPXU010000002.1, from coordinate 433,835 downwards.
GCAGTTCTTCCCGCACTTCACCGCACGCGACACGCTCTCCCTGCTCGCCGGGGCGGGCGAGGTGCCGGCCACCCGGGTCGACGAGGTGCTGGAACTCGTCGGGCTGCGCGACCGGTCCGGCGAGCGGGTCAAGACGTACTCGCTGGGCATGAAGCAGCGGCTCGCGGTGGCCTCGGCCCTACTGAAGAACCCGAAGCTGCTCATCCTCGACGAGCCCGCCAACGGCCTCGACCCGGGCGGCATCCGGGAGATGCGCACGCTGATGCGTAACCTCGCCGAGTCCGGAATGACAGTGGTGCTGTCCAGCCACATCCTCGGTGAGATCCAGCTGATCTGTGACTCGGTCACCATCATCTCGCTGGGCCGGCGGGTCGCGTTCGGCCCTGTCGACGAGGTGCTCGCGCAGCACTCGTCCGGTGCGGTGCGGATCCGGCTGGAAGCGGTCAGCGACCTGCCGGTCGCCACCGACGTGCTCACCCAGGCGGGGATCCGGGTCACCGGTCACCCCGACCACCTCATGCTGGCCGGCGTCGACAAGCCGGCGTCGGTGACCCGGCTGCTCGCCGAGAAGAACCTCTACGTCAGCGAGTTGGCGCCGATCGCCGTCGACCTGGAGAGCGTCTTCCTCGAACTGACCGCCACCGCGCCGGTCCCCGGCCAGCACCGGCAGGTCGACGAGTCCATGAAGGTCGGCGGGACGGCTCAGCCCGGTCCCGCCGGGGGAGGGTGGGGCGCGTGAGCCTCTTTCGTACCGAACTGCGCCGGCTCAGCAAGCGGCGCTTCACCCGTTACATGACGCTGCTCGGCCTGGTGGTGCTGGCCGCGGTGGTGGTCGGGGTGTTCTTCACCAACCAGAAGATCGACGCCGGTCAGCTCGCCCGGGCCGAGCGTCAGGCCGACCAGCAGTACCAGGAGCAGGTGCGCTGGAGCGAGCAGGAGCGCGCGGCCTGCGAGCAGGCCAAGGCGGCCGGCACTCCGAGCGACGGCCGCTACCCGGACGACTGCTCGATGATCGCGCCGCCGCCTCGGGACCAGATCGAGGCGAAGTGGTTCCTGCCCTCGACGTTCAACTTCAAGGAGACGTTCGACGAGACGCTGATCCCGTTCGCGGCGATCCTCGCCCTGGTCGGGTTCGTCATCGGCGCGTCCTTCGTCGGCGCCGAGTGGAGCACCGGCGGCATGATGAACCTGCTGCTCTGGCGGCCGAAGCGGCTCACCGTACTGCTCACCAAGCTGGCCGCGCTGCTCACCGGCATCCTGGCGGTGACGCTTCCGGCCGCGGTGCTGTGGTTCGCCGGGTTCTGGGCGGTCGCCACGTTCCGGGGCAGCACCGAGAAGATGACCTCGGGGGTCTGGCAGTCGTTCGTGCTGACCGGCGTACGCGGCGTCGCGCTGGTGGTGGTGTTCACCACCATCGGGTTCGCCCTCGCCTCGCTGGGTCGGCACACCGCGATGGCCCTCGGTGGCGTGGTGGCGGTGATGGTGGTCGGCCAGTTCGGCCTGGGCATCCTGCTGGACATGGCGGGAGTGCGTTTCGCCGAGGCCTGGCTGCTGCCCACCTACGCGCTGGCCTGGATGACCAAGAAGATCACGTTGGAGGACTGGAACGCCTGCAACGCGACCTACTACGGGGAGTGCAAGCCGGCCACGATGGACATCACCTGGCAGCAGTCCTCCGTGCTGCTCTCGGTCGGAGTGGTGGTGATCCTCGGGGCGGCGCTCTGGGCGATGCGCCGCCGCGACATCTCCTGACGTTCGGCCCCCGACGGCCCCCGGCGCGCGCCGGGGGCCGTCGGGCGTGCGGCACCGCCGCGCCGGCTGCTGCGACCCGGGCCCAGGCTGGCTAGGCTGAGCGAATGTCCGCCGACGCCACCACCCCGGAGCCGTCCACCGACGCTCGTCCGGGTGGCGTCGGCCAGACCGTTCCGACTCCCCGGCCCGCTCCTGCGATCGAGACCGCCGACGAACCGGCGTTGCCGGTCGAGCCGGTCGAGACCGCTGACGATCCGGCGTTGCCGGCCGAACCGGTGGACGTCCAGCCCGTCGACCCGGCGGCGGCGTTGACCGAGCGGGAGCGGGCCATCCTCGCCTTCGAGCAGCAGTGGTGGCGGCACGCCGGCGCCAAGGAGCAGGCCGTCCGGGACACCTTCGGGCTCTCGTCGACCCGCTACTACCAACTGCTCAACGGTCTGCTGGACAATCCCGCCGCCCTCGCCGCCGACCCCGTGCTGATCAGCCGACTCCGCCGGCTGCGCTCGTCGCGCGCCCGCAACCGTCGCCGCTGACCGAACGCCCCGCGATCTTGCACCTTCTGCGGCCGTTTCGCGCCTTCTGCACGCCTTTGTCGCGACTCAAAGTGCAAGATCGCCGGCGGCGGTCGTGGGCCCTGCTGTTGGCGGCCCGCCGTCCGGCGGTCGGCCCAGCCGCATGCCGCCTGACCTGGCGGGTAGGCGGGAGGCGTTCCGGGGTCGCACGCGACCTCGGGCCCAGGAAGGGAGCGGGGTATGACGGCAACGAACCAGAGCGGTACCGGACAGCAGGCGCGACAGGAGGCCTCGCGGGTCGGCCAGCAGGCCGCGCAGGCCGGGGGTCAGGTCGCCCACACCGCCGCTGCGCAGGGCGGGCAGGTGGCCGCAGAGGCGCGGCGACAGGCCCCAGCAGTTGACCGGGGAGGCCACTGGGCAGCTTCGGGATCAGGCGCAGACACAGCAGCGGCGGGCCGCTGCGGGACTGCGCGACCTGGGCCAGAACCTCAGTTCGATGGCCGAACGGGACGGCGATTCCGGGCTGGCCGGTCAGGTGGTGCGCAGGGCCGCCGACGCCGCCCAGCAGGCCGCCGGCTGGCTCGACGAGCGCCAGCCCGGCGAGGTGCTCGACGAGGTCCGCACGTACGCGCGGCGCCATCCGGCGACGTTCCTCGCGGGCGCGGCGGTGGCCGGGCTGCTCGTCGGGCGGCTCACCCGTGGCCTGACCGCGCCGACCTCGGCCAACGGTCAGGGCGGCGGCGCGTCCGGTGCTCCGTCACCAGCGCAGGGCGCACCGATGGACGCCGGTCAGCAGCCGTACGTGGGCACGGCCCGGGCGCAGAACGTCTCGCCGGCCGGTCAACCGGCGCGGGACCTGCCCGGCGGGGTGGCACCGTGAGCGCCCCGGAGAAGGAACGGACCCAGGCGTCGGTCGGCGAGCTGATCGGCGACGTGAGCCGGGACATGTCCACCCTGGTGCGCAAGGAGATCGAGCTGGCCAAGGCCGAGCTGCGCGAGGAGGCCGCCCAGGCAGGCAAGGCCGGCGGGATGTTCGGCGGCGCCGGACTGGCCGGGTTCCTGGCGGTGCTCTTCGTGTCGTACGCCCTCTGGTGGGGGCTGTCCAACACGATGGACCAGGGGTGGGCGGCGCTGATCGTCGCGGTGCTCTGGGCCGCCGTTGCCGGTGGCCTCTTCATCAACGCCCGGACCCAGCTGAAGCGGGCACGTGCGGTTCTGCCTCGAACAAAGCAGACTGCCCGGGAGTTGCCGGACGCCCTGCGGGGCCGGTGAACGAGTCGGGAGGAACAGATCATGTCCACTGATCCGGATCGGATCCGGCGGGAGATCGAGACCACCCGCAACGAGTTGAGCAGTGACGTCGACGCGTTGACCGACAAGGTCAACCCGCGTCGGATCGCCGGTGACCGCGTCGGGCAGGCCCGCGGGGCGTTCACCCGAGCGAAGGAGAAGATGATGGGCAGCTCGAACCACTTCGGGCAGGAGGCCAGCCAGCGGATGTCGCACGCGGTCGGCTCGGTACGCGACGAAACCCGTTCACTCGGGCAGCACTCCCGCGAGCAGGCTCAGGGCAACCCGATGGCAGCCGGCCTGGTCGCCTTCGGAGTCGGTCTGCTGGCCGCCTCGTTGATCCCGCCGAGCGGGCGTGAGCGGCAACTCGCCGGACGAGCGCGGACCATGGTGAGTGAACATTCCGATCAGCTGCGTGAGCAGGCGAGCCAGGTCGGCCACCAGATGCAGGACAACCTCCGGGAGCCTGCGCAGCAGGCGGCGCAGTCGGTGCGGTCCAGCGCCCAGCAAGGCGTGTCCGCGGTCCGCGACCAGGGCCGTTCGGCCGCCGGTCGGGTGCAGGGAGAGACGCATGCGGCCGTCGACGACCTTCGACAGCGCTGACCCGGTCGGCGTGCCGGGGCCGGCGTCGATGATGCGGGTACGCTCCGCGTCCGCGCCGGCCCCGGGCCGGCCGGTCAACGAGGATCTGGTCTTCCGGTTCGGCCCGCTGGTCGGTGTCCTGGACGGCGCGACGGTGCCGGACGGCTTCGACACCGGCTGCGTGCACGGGCCCGAGTGGTACGTCCGGCACCTGGCCGCCCGGATCGGCGTCGCCGAGGCGGTACGCCCGGCGGCCCGGCTGACCAGCAACCTGGCCGCTGCCATCCTCGCGGTGCGCGCCGACCACGGCGGTCAGTGCGACCTCGACCATCCGGGCACCCCGTCCAGCACGGTGTGCCTCCTGCGGGACTGCGGCGACCAGGTCGACTACCTGGTGCTCTGCGACAGCCCGCTGGTCCTCGACGCGGGCGGGCAGGTCAGCGTGGTCACCGACAACCGGCTGGACGCGGCGATGACGGAGCTGCGGGAGACCGTGGCGATCGTGCCGGGCGGCGCGGCGGACCCGGTCACCCGGTTCCGGCACGCGGTGAGCGTCCAGCGGGAGCGGATGAACCGCACCCACGGCTACTGGGTGGCCGCCGCCGACCCGGACGCGGCCTTCCACGCGGTGACCGGGACCGCACCCCGGTACGGTCCGGGGGCGCTGCGTCGGGCGGCGTTGCTCAGCGACGGGGCGTCCAGCGCGGTGGAGCAGTTCGGTCTGACCGACTGGGCCGGTCTGCTGGACCTGCTGAGCGTCGACGGTCCGGGCGCGTTGATCGACCGGGTGCGGGACGCCGAGCGCGACCACCCCGACCGACTGCGCCGGCACAAGTCCACCGACGACGCGTCGGTGGTGTTCTGCGAGTTCGGGTAGGCGGTTCGCGCGTTAGACACCCGGTCGGGTGACAACAGAGCGTGATGCGGAACACCCATACCGCCCGACCGGCCGGTACCGCTGTCCGGACCGCCAGTGGATGGCCAATGGGGTGGACTTCGGCCGATGAGGGCGGCAGACTGCGGCACGTGGCGGGTGCGGTCCGGCTGGAGCCGGTGGACGAGCGAAACCTGGAGCCGTTGCTCTCCGTAGCGGCGGCCGAGGCGGAGCCCGGCGACGTCATGCCCCCGGTCGAAGCGCCCGCCGGCTGGTCACTCGCCCGTCGCGAGGCGTTCCGGGAGTTCCACCGAGCCAGCTTCGGCGGACTGGACGGCCCGACCCGTTCACAGATGTACGCCATCCTCGTCGGCGGCGAGGTGATGGGCATGGTGCGGATGACGCGCTGTGACGAGCCCGGCACTGTGGAGACCGGGATGTGGCTCGGCCGCTCGGCACGCGGGCAGGGGATCGGTGCGGCAGCCCTGCGGGAGTTGCTGAACGCCGCCGCTCGGGCCGGCATGCGGGTGGTGGTCGCCGAGACCACCCCGGACAACATCGGTGCGGTCGCCGTCCTGGAGAAGTGCGGCGCGAAGCTGCACGAGGACGACGGCAAGATCCGCGCCCAGATCTGCCTCGATTCGACGCCGCCCACCTTCTGAGCTGCCGTTGGGCCGGCGGTGACCGCAGGGCCGCCGCCGGCCGCCCCGGCTCAGGCCGGCAGCCGGACGATGTCGTAGTCGGTGCTCGGCGTCGACTCCACGTCGAAGCGGCCGTTCACCACGTACAACGCCGAGCCGAGCAGGTCGCCGGTGGCCGGGGACCGCAGCTGCGGGCCGGTAATCTCCCGCTGCACCACCCCGGAGGTGTACCCGGCGTTCAGCCGGACCACCGCGACGACGTTGGACAGGTTGCGGATCACGTGCAGGGTGCGTCCGCGCAGCACCAGCCCGTCGGCCCGGTCCACCGAGTAGCCGCCCAGGTCGAACAGGGCGCTGCCGCCGGTACGCGGGTCGACGCGGACCAGCTGCCCGGTCAGCATCTGCGCGACCAGCAGGTCCCCGTTCGGCAGTGCCACGATCCCGTTGTTGAACGCGTCCGGCGTCGCGCCCGGACCGGTGAGTGGCAGCACCCGGAACGCGTCCGGGGCCGGCAGTCGACCACCGGGGCCCAGCGGCACCACGTACAGCACCGGGCGGACGGAGTCGGTGAAGTAGATCGCCCGCTCGGTGATCACCATGTCGTTGACCAGGGTGTTGGCGTCGGTGGTGAACTGGTAGTGGGCCAGCCGGGCGCCGCTGCCCGGGTCGTACACGCTGGCCCCACCGCCGAAGAAGTCGGCGCTCCAGAGCCGCCCCTTCGCGTCGAGCTTGATGCCCGCCTTGGCGGTGCCCGGGGTGCCGGGGATCAGCACCGAGCCGCGTCCGGTGCGTAAGTCACCCCGCCAGACGGCACCATCCAGGACGGAACCCACGTAGACGGTGGTGCCCCGGCCGATCGTCAACCCTTCCGGGGTGAACCCGTCCGGCAGCGCGATCCGGGCCGGGAACGGCTTCGCCGGATGAGCCGTCGCCGGTGCGCCGACCGAGACCAGCGTCGCCGCCGCCACGAGGGGGACGAGGAGAAGAGAGAGCCGCTTGCGCACCGAACACCACCTGACGTCGCAGTGGATGACTCCACTGAGGAATGTGACGTACTAGGAACGTTCGGGGCGCGACAAAAGGTTGTGCTGGTCTGATCACTCCCGGTTGGCGGCGTACGCGGCCAGCCAGGCCACCTGGGCCGGGTCCAGCGACGGGCGTACCCGGGACCGGGCCGCCGACACGTGCTCGGCCGTGACGGTGGCAGCGGCGAGCGACTCGCGCATCGCGGCCAACGCCGCCTCGCGGACCAGCGCCGCGCAGTCCGCTGCCGAGAAACCGGTCAGCTCGTCGCCCAGGGCGGCCAGGTCGACGTCCGGTGCCAGCGGCACCTGCCGGGACGCGGCCCGCAGGATCTCCGCCCGGGCCGGCCCGTCGGGCGGTGGCACGTAGACCAACCGTTCCAACCGGCCCGGCCGCAGCAGCGCCGGGTCGACCAGGTCCGGCCGGTTCGTCGCGCCGACCACCACCACGTTGCGCAGCGTCTCGATCCCGTCCAACTCGGTGAGCAGGGCGGCGACCACCCGGTCGGTGGTGCCGCCGTCGGTGGCCTGACCGCGTACCGGGGCCAGCGCGTCCACCTCGTCCAGGAAGATCAGGGTGGGAGCTGCCTCCCGGGCTCGACGGAACAGCTCCCGGACCGCGCGTTCGCTCTCGCCGACCCACTTGGAGAGCAGTTCGGCGCCCTTGACCGACAGCACGTTGGCCCGCCCCGACCCGGCCAGCGCGGTGACCAGGTAGGTCTTGCCGCAGCCCGGCGGCCCGTAGAGCAGCACACCGCGCGGCGGCTGCACGCCGAGCCGGGCGAAGGTGTCCGGGTAGGTGAGCGGCCAGAGCACCGATTCGGTCAGGGTCTGCTTGACCTCCTCCAGCCCACCCACGTCGTCCAGGGTCACCGACGCCAGATCCAGGGTGGAGGACGCCATCGTGGTCGGCCGCACCACCTCCCGGGCGGCGGTGAAGTCCGCCATCGACACCGTCGGCGTCTCGGCGGACTTCTGCCGCAGCGCCGCGCGTACCCCGGCCTCCCGGACCAGTGCGGCCAGGTCCGCCGCGACGAACCCGGGGGTACGCGCGGCCACGTCGTCCAGCCGGACGTCGTCGGCCAACGGCACCTGCCGGGTCAGCACGGTGAGCTGTTCGCGGCGCAGCGCCTGATCCGGAAGCGGGACGCTGATCCGCAGCGACAGCAGGTCGGGCGCGCGCAGTACCGGGTCGACCGCCTCCGGTCGGCTGCTGGTGCAGACCACTGCGACGCCCGCGCGGACACTCTCGGCGAGCACCTGACGGAACACCGTCGCCACCGGGCCGGGATCGTCAGCGGGTGCGAGCGCCTCGACGTCGGTGACCAGCAGCACCGCCGGGCCGCCGGCTCGGGCCGCCGTCGCCGCGTCCCGCAACCGCTCGGCGGCGGCCTGACTGGCCAGCGCCGCCACCTCCGGGGCCCAGAGCGGGTGCACGCGGGCACCGACCCGGGCGGCCACGGCGCGGACCAGCGCCGCCTTCCCGGAACCCGCCGGACCGACCAGCAGCACCCCCAGCGAGACGGTGGTGCCGAGGCGGCCCAACACCTCCCGGTGGTGGAAGCCGAGGTCCAGCAGCTCGGTCAGCTCCTCGGCCTGGGCCCGCAGCCCGGGCAACTCGTCCACGTCCGGTGCGTCGTCCGGCGCAACGGCGTCGGCGCTCGCACCCGGCCGGGCCGGCGCCGCGCCGCCCGGAGCAGGCCCGCCGTGGGTGCTCGCGCCGTGCTGCCAACCGACGGACGTGCCCATGGTGACCAGCGCGCCGGCCGCCGGCTCGACAGCGACCACGGTGAGCAGGGTGCTGGTCCAGGCGAAGCCCACGGTGTTGGCGAGGCTGTGCCGCGCCGCCTCGACCAGGCTGCGGACCGAGGCGTCCGGCAGCACGTCCTGCGGCAGCAGCGACACGTCGTCCCCGACGGTGAGCACCTTGCCCAGCAGCGCGAGCCGGAGCATCTCCGGGCTGACCGCCGCGACCACCCCCGCCGGCCCGGCCAGGACGACCCGGCTCGCCGGGACCAACGGCACCGGGCTCACCCGCACCTGACCGCCGTCGCGCAGACCCAGGTTGCCCAACGTCAGGTCGTCGGCGTACAGCAGAGCGCTGCTCGCGCCCGGCCCGGCAGCCGCCGCGATGCCGGCCGTCTCCCGGCGGCCGGCGAGGCGGACCGGGTCGCCGGGGCGCAGCCCCAGCGCGGTCAGCGCCTCCGGGTGCAGCCGCACGATGCCCCGTCGGGCGTCCAGCGCCGCCGGTCGCAGGCTCGCCGTCAGGGTCAGGTCGGGTTGCGCCACCGCCCGACCGTAGCCGCCCGCGGCCAACCCCGTCGGTCAGCGCCGCGGATCCAGCTCGTCCAGCAGCGTCGGATCGCGCCGGATCAGCTCGGCCAACCGGGCCGCCGGGTCCGGGCTCAACCCGTCCGGGCCGGGCGCCCAGGCGGGCACCGTCCGCCCGGAGAGCGGCCAGGCCGGCGGGGGTTCCACCGGGGTCGGTGCGGGGACCGGTCCGACCGTGACCGCGGGCCCGTTCCAGGAGACCCGCATCGGGTACGCCCGCCCGCCGTGCTCCACCTGCACTGTGACCGCCAGCCCGGGGTGGGCCCCGACGACCTGACGGACCGCCTCGGCCACCTCCTCGACCGGTCCCCATCCGGCCACGTCGCTCGGGGCCTCCACCCCCGCGTGCCGCGGGTCGTGCCGGCCCGAGGTGTTGCGGGTGCCGCTGCCGGGCGGGCTCGACGGTGCGGTGGTGTCGTCACGGTCGGCGGCCCGACGGCGCGACGCCTCCTCACGTCGGGCCAGCCGGGCCAGCGTCTCGTCCAGGTCGCCCCTCACCAGATCACCTCTTCCCGCCACGGCCGGAGCTGACCAGCTCAGGCCTTCCTCTCCCGGGTAGCACGGTCCAGCGCGCGGTCCAGGACGACCAGGAGGGCGTCCCGCACCGAGAGTCGGTCGCGGGCATCGAACTGCACCAGAGGTACATGATCGCCGATGGCCAACGCCCAACGGATCTCACCCAGCTCCAGGGCCAGCCGCCCGTCGAAGGCGTTGACCCCGACGACGAACGGCAGCCCGGCCCGCTCGAAGAAGTCGATGGCGGGGTAACAGTCGTCCAGCCGTGCGCTGTCCACCACCACCAGCGCGCCGAGTGCTCCCCGCGCCAGGTCGTCCCACATGAAACCGAACCGGGTCTGCCCCGGCGTGCCGAACAGGTAGAGCTTCAGGCTGCGGTCGATCGTCACGCAGCCGAAGTCCATCGCCACCGTGGTGGTGGTCTTGGTGGACCGGACACCCGGGTCGTCCACGCCGATCCCGGCGCTCGTCATCTCGGCCTCGGTGGTCAGCGGCGCGATCTCCGAGATGGCCCCCACGGTGGTGGTCTTACCCACCCCGAACCCGCCGGCGATCAGGATCTTGACCGGGATCGGCGGTGCGGCCGGCCTACCGACCGGAGGCGGCACCGACCCCTGCTCCGAGGAGGGCCGGTACGGCGGCGGTGCGGTCGGCGGTGGCCCGGCCCGACCGACTATCGGCCCGGTGCCCGAAGACATGCCGTAACGCGCGGTGGCGCTGTTCGCGGCGACCCCGCCGAGCGGGGCGGCCGGCCATTCAGGAGATCGCACGGAGTCCATCAATCACTCGCAGGATGAGATCGGGGTCGACAGCGTCGTCGGTGTCGGTGACGTGCACGTCCAGGTGCCCGGCGGCGCGCAGGTCGCCGACCAGGACCCGGACCACGCCGAAGTGCAGTCGGGCGCGGGCCGAGATCTCGGCCACCGAGATCGGCTCGACGCACAACGCGATGATCGTCTGAAGTTCCGGTGCCAGCAGGGCCCCGGTCGGGCCGCCCCACCCGGGGCTGTCCATGCGAATGGTCACCTGGGTCTCCAGCCCGATCGCCGGGTCGGCACCCGCCACCCGCCCGGCGGTGAGCACGAACGGCCGGGGACCGGCCGGCTGGTCCCCGGCCGGCTCCGGCCGCCCCGGTGTCGCCGCCGCGCCGTCGCCGAGCGATGGTGGCGTGCGCAGGTACGGGCGGATCCGAACCCTGGGTTCCGGATCCGGATCCTCGCCGGCGACGTCGGGGGTCACTGCTGAACGGCGTTCTTCAACTCGACGATCAGTCGCGGGGTCAGGGCGCCACCGGCCCGCCCGGCGAAGAGCGTCATCTCGTACGCGACGGTGCCCAGGTTCGCCGACCGGTCGGCGACCACCCCGAGCACGGAACCGCTGCTGATCGCGCTGATCAACAGATAGCCGTCGGCCATGTCGACGATCACCCGGTTCAAGCCGCCGAGCGCGTACCAACTGGCGGCCCCACCGGCGAGGCTGGTCATCCCGGACACGACGGCGGCCAGCCGTTCCGCGTTGGACCGGTCCTTGATCGCCGACATGGCCATCAGCAGACCGTCCGAGGAGACCGCGATCGCCTCCAGGACCCCGGCGGTGCTGGAGGTGAAGGAGTCCAGCAGCCAGTTGAACGTCCGGGCCTCCGGGCTGAGGTCCCCACTGGCGCTGGGTTGGGTCTGGTCGACGTTTTCGTGCAGGAAGGGGCTGGTCACCGTGATGATCCTTCTTCGTTCCGGTGGTCGGGGCTGACTTCGCGGAGAGCGCGGGCGACGCCCGCCTCGAACTCGCTGATGAGGTCGCGGACCTCGGCCGGGTCGCCGAGGTGGGTACTGGGCGGTTGGCAGGCCGGGACGGCCGTGAGGTTCGCCCCCGGTACCCGTCGGCTCAACCGGGGCCGCCCCGCGGCGGCATCTGTCGAACCGTCACCGCCGGGCACCGTGGGGCCGGCGCCTCCCGGTGTGCTGGGCAGGTCCGCTGTCGTGTCCGGGTCCACCACGGCCGCCCCGGCCCGGGCCGACGGGTCGCTGGTCGTCCGCGCCGACGCACCGTCGGGGGCGGGTGCCCCGTGCAGTTCGGCACGGCGTACACCGGCTTGGAAGGCCTCGACCAGCGCGCGGGCGGCGGCCGGGTCCGCCCCGGTGGCGTCCACCGGCCGGGTCGTCGCAGCGGTGGTGTGCAGAGTGGCCCCCGGCACCCGCTGCCGTACCCGTGGCGTGGCCGGCTTGTCCGCCTGCTCCGGGCTCTGGGGTTCGGCAACGGTCTCCTCCGGCTGGCCCCGACCGAACGCGTTCCAGGACGGGCCGGCGTCCAGGCTGCGGGTGGCCCGACTGAGCAGGTCCGAGTCGAAACGGGCCGGTACGGCGACGGCCGCCGTGCGGGGCTTCTCGGGATCGCGGGTCGCAGTGGTACGCCGATCCCGATTCGGCACCGCGGCGCGGGCCACGGCGGCCCCGGCGCGGTCGGCGCGGCGCAGCACCAGCGACGCCGACGGGATCTCCAGCTGTGCTGTCACCCCACCGCCGCCCGTGGCGGCCAGGGCGACCTGCCAGCCGTGCCGACGGGCCAACCGGCCCACCACGAAGAGGCCGAGCACCTCGGTCGGGGCCAGGTCGAGCCGCTCCCGGCGGGTGAACCGGGCGTTCTCCTCAGCCAGCCGTTGCTCGCTCATGCCGATGCCGTGGTCCACCACTGTGAGCCGCGCACCGAGGCCGGACGTCTCGGCGCTGACCAGCACCCGGGTGTGCGGCGGGGAGAAGACGGTGGCGTTCTCCATCAGCTCGGCCAGCGCCAGGACGAGGTCACCGACCACTGCCGGCGCGGCCGAGACGCCCGCCGGCACCTGCACATCCACCCGGGTGTAGTCCTCGATCTCGCCGAGCGCCAACCGGACCACGTCGGCCAGCGGCACCGGCGCGGTGTGCGCGTCGGCCCCGGCCGAGCCGGAGAGCACCACGAGGCTGCCGGCGTTGCGCCGCAACCGGCTGGAGATGTGGTCGAGTCGGTACAGGTGCTCCAGGCGGCCGGGGTCGGCCTCCTGCTGCTCCAGCCGGTCGATCAGCGCGATCTGCCGACCCACCAGGTTCTGGGTACGCCTCCCCACGTGGCCGAACATCTGCGCCACGTTGCGTCGGCCGGCGACCTGCCGCTCGACCAGCTGCGCCGCGGTGTTCTGCACCCGGTCGAAGGCCCGCGCCAGGTCGCCGATCTCGTCGTTGGCGCGGATGTCCACCGGCTCCAGCCGGACCGACTGATGTTTCTCCGTCTCGTCGTCGGTGACCCGGACCAGCTCCTCCTCGGCGACCCGGGCGACCCGGTCGGCCGAGCGGGTGAGTCGGGTCAGCGGTCGGGCCACCGTCCGCGCCACCGCCACGCTGAGCAGCACCACCAGCGTGAGGATCAACGCCGCCAGGGCACCGACCAGGTAGGCGGCGGTCAGCGCCCGCCGCTGCTCGGCGGTCACCTCGGCGAGCACGTCAGCGACCAGCTTCTTCTCGACGAACTGACCGAGCCGGATCATCGTGCGGACGGCCGGGAAGAGCGCCTCCATCGGCACGTCGCGAACCGCGGCGGCCGGATCCCGGGCACTTCTGACCAGGAAGTCGGGGCTGGTACGCGCGGCCACCGCGGCGTCGTTGAGCTGGGACACCGTGAGCTGCTCGGGCGTGATCAGGCTGCGGAAACGCGAGTTGTCGACCTGGAGCGCGGCGATGCACGCCACGTACCCGGCGGTGGTGTCCGGGGTGCCGATCGCCTTGACCAGCAGGCTCAGGGTGGCGCAGGCACCCAGCCCCTCGTCGGCGCGCAGCAGCCCGTCGAGGGCGAGCACCTGCCGGCCCGGCAACGTGTCGGTGTCCACCCCGAACACCAGCCGCAGTGACTCGATGATGCCCTTGTTGACCGGGCCGAACGTGTCCATCACCTGACCGGGGTTGGCGGCCCTGGCCAGGACGGCGGTCCGCAGGTCGATGAGGCTGGACACCCGGTCGAGGGCGCTGTCGACCTCGTCGGTCAGCGCGTCGCTCCGCGCCGCCCGGAGGTCGGCCACCCGGTCGTCCACGTCGGCGGACTTACGGATCAGCTCGCTGCGTTCGACCCGGCCGAGCAGGAGGCCGACGGAGAGGATGCGTTCCTGCTGGAGATCCTGGACCAGGCTGCCGACCCGGCTGGCGAGCCGGACCCGTTCGGCGGTGTCGCCGGCCCGCTGTGCCGCGGCGACCCGGTCGAGCATCACCGGCACGGCCAGGCCGACCATGCTGAGCAGCGGAATCACCACGAGCAGTGCGAGCTTGCCGCGGATCCGGAGCCTACTGAGCATCGAACGCCCCCCACTGTGTGCTCTCCGGATCACGGGCCGCGCCGACCGGTTGCAGCGCCCGCGACTCGTCGGCAAGCGGTTGCCAGGGGTCGCGGTGCGGCGGGGTGTCGGCGCCTTCGGCGTGGGTCGCGGCCAGGGCGGCCCGACGCCGGGCCCGGCGGCCGGCGGCGACCTGCAACGCGGCGAGCCAGCCCAGCAACAGCGCGGCGACGACCGCCGCCCCGGCGGTCAGCCAGCGGTCCCGGTTGAGCCGGTCGATGCGCTCGACCAGCAGGGCGTCCAGCTCGGTGAGGATGACCGGCTGAAGTTGGCGGGCCGAGCGGTGCGAGTTGAGCGCGGCGGCACTCAACTGACCCGGGCTGACCACGCCGCTGTCCTTGTCCGGCAGGGAGTACCCGGCAAGCGCCTCCACCGACCGCTGGTAGGTGTCCAACGGGGTGAGCACGTTGGCGCCGAGGTCGGTGCTCTCCGAGCCGTCCACGGCCGAGCGCAGGTTGTCGACGAGGTCGGTGGCGGGTGTCAGGGCGGACACCCGGACGCCGCTGAGCTCCATCAGGCCGCGCGGCTGCTGGGCGGCCGGCCGGCGGGAGACCAGCACGCCGAGGTCGGCGAGCCGACCGGCGGCGACCACCGCCTCGGGCAGCTCCTCGCCGGCGCTGTCCTGGAGGAAGAACGAGTCCGCCTCGGGGTCGCGGACCAGCCCGGAGCTTTCCCGGACCTTCCGGTGCAGGGCCAGCAGCAGGTCGGCGACCTCGCCGTAGGCGGTGTAGGCGGCCTCCGGGTCGGTGGCGCTGCGGCCGCGCAGTGCCTCCAACTTGGCCCGTACGCCGGCCCAGCGTTCCTGGCTGAGCAGTTCCCCGCCGATCCGGGCGTCCACCGCGGCGGCCTCCTCGACCGCGTTGTCCAACGCCTCGCGTGCCGCGGGGCGGCCGTTGACCGCGTTGGACTGGGCCTCCACGAGGGCGTCGGTGACCGCCGCCAGCGCGGTGAGGTACTGCACGCCGAGCCGTTCCCGGGCGGCGAAGTCCCGATCGTCGGTGATCCGCCCCCAGTTCGAGGTGGCGAGCAGGCCCAACGGTGCCAACAGTGCTCCGATGAGCAGCAGGGGCAACAGTCGGCCCAGCATGGACGGCCGTCGACGGGCCCGCGGCGCGGGGACTGTCATGTGTGTCTCCTCCGGCGTGGGCGCGAATCGGGGCGGCGTCGGGCTAGCCCGACAAGTCCCGTCCACCGGACCGGAAAACTAATCGAACCCCCGACTGGTCAGACCCGACTGAACGAGTCAGGTTCGCGTCAGTTCGAGTCATGTCACCATTTGTCCGCGTTGCCAGCACGCTCTGTGTCAGCTGTGTGTGTGACATGGAGGGATCGAGGTGGATATCCGCGGAAGATCGGAATTCACGAAATCCGAACTCAACTCGCTGTGCCGCGTCGGACGTTGCGCGCTCGCACCCCCACCCGGCACCGATCGGGGCAACCGGACAGACGTACGGCGGATCTCAGCCAACGCTCAGCCTCCGCGCCGTACCGTGTGCCGCATGACATCGCCGTCGCCGGCCGCGTGGTTCCGGCGTGCCCTGCCCACCCGTCGCCGCGCGACCGCCGCCGCGGTGGTCGTCGTACTGTTGGCCGCCGCCGTGACCTGGGCGGTGTGGCCACAAGGGTCGGGCGTACGCGCCGAGAGCGCGATGCTCACCGTCCGCTCCGGACCGTCCGGCGACGAGCCGGTGGACCTGGACACCACTCTCTACCTGCCGGCCGACGCCTCATCCGCCCGGAAGGTGCCGGCGGTGCTGTTGGCGCACGGGTTCGGCGGCACCAAGGAGTCGGTGCGCTCCGACGCGGAGGAGTTCGCCGGCCGCGGCTACGCGGTGCTCACCTGGACCGCGCGCGGGTTCGGTAGGAGCGGCGGCGAGATCCACCTGGACAGCCCCGACTACGAGGTCCGCGACGCCGAGCGACTGCTGGACTGGCTGGCCGCTCGGCCGGAGGTGCGCACCGACGCCGCCGGCGACCCGAAGGTCGGTGTGGTCGGCGGCTCGTACGGCGGCGGTTTGGCGTTGCTGCTGGCCGCCCAGGACCGGCGGGTCGACGCGATCGTCCCCATGATCACCTGGAACGACCTGTCCCGGGCGTTCCTGCCGGAGAGCACCGGCGGGGCGCCAACCGAGGGCGTGTTCAAGAAGGGTTGGGCCGGCCTCTTCTTCGGCGGGGGCGGCAACGTGGGCTCCGGCCCGGCGGGGCTCTCCGGCGGGACCGCCGCCGCGCCGCAGGGCGCACCGGAGTCGGCCGGCCCGCCCAGCCCCGGGCCGGGTGCCGGCCCGGGTACCGCCCCCGGTGGTGCCCCAACCGGTGCCGCCGACCCGTCCTGCGGTCGGTTCGCCGCCGACGTGTGCGCCGCGTACCTGCGGATCGCCACCACCGGTCAGGCCGACCAGGCCGCCGTGGACCTGCTGCGCCGCTCCAGCCCGGCCGGCGTGCTGGACCGGATCAAGGCCCCCACCCTGCTGGTGCAGGGCGAGGCTGACACGCTCTTCCCGCTCGGCGAGGCCGACGCGAACGCGAAGGGCATCGCCGCCGCCGGCACCCCGGTGCGGGTCGCCTGGTTCACCGGCGGCCACGACGGCGGAGCCGGCCCCCGCTCGGACTCGGACCGGGTGAAGTTCCTGACCGTCCAGTGGCTCGACCACTACGTCAAGGGCGAGGGGGACGCGCCCGGCGACGACTTCACCTGGTCGCGGATCGCCGGCTTCGACGCGCTCGACCGGGGCCTCGTCGCCACCGGTTTCCGCCGCGCCGACTACCCGGGCCTGGCCGGCACCGACCGCCGGGAGGTGACTGTCACCGGCCCGGCGCAGCCGATCGCGAACCCGCCGAACGGCAACCCGGCCGCCATCTCCTCGATCCCGTTCGCGGGCGGGCTCACCTCGCTGCTGGACGGGGTGGCCAGCGACGTGCCCGGCCAGCACGCCCGGTTCGAGTCGGCCCCGCTGACCGAGGCGGTCGACGTGGCCGGTGCGCCCACCGTCACGGTGCGGGCGGCGTCGCCCACCGGCGAGGCGGTGCTCTTCGTGAAGCTCTACGACGTGGACAAGGACGGCGCGGCCACCCTGCCGAACGGCCTGGTCGCCCCGATCCGGCTGACCGGCCTGCCGCAGCGGGCGCAGGACGCCCGCCCGGTCACCGTCACGCTGCCCGCGATCGTCCGCCGGGTGGAGGCCGGGCATCGGCTGCGGCTGGTGGTGGCCAGCTCCGACCAGGCGTACACCACCCCCGCCGAACCCACCGTCTACACGGTGGCCGCGGACGGCCCCGTCAGCCTGCCCACTGTCGCCGGCGAGCCGATCCCCACCGCGGCCACGGTCTGGCGTTGGGTGCTCGCCGGCCTGCTCGCCGCCATCGTGATCGGGCTCGTCGTGGTCGTCGCGGTGGTCCGCCGCCGGCACCGCCGCCAGGACCGCTCCGTGCATCCGGAGTACGCGGACACCCCGCTGGCCGTGCGCGCACTGCGCAAGGAGTACGCGGACGGCTTCGTCGCGGTGTCGAACGTGGACTTCGAGGTGCACCCGGGTCAGGTGGTGGGTCTGCTCGGGCCGAACGGTGCCGGCAAGACCACCACCCTGCGGGTGCTGATGGGGCTGACCCAGCCGACCGCCGGGGAGATCTACGTCTTCGGTCGGCGGTTGGTGCCCGGCTCGCCGGTGCTGTCCCGGATCGGGGCGCTGGTGGAGGGGCCGGGCTTCCTGCCGCACCTGTCGGGCCTGGACAACCTGAAGGCGTACTGGCGGGCCACCGGGCGGCCGTGGGAGGACGCCCAGTTCGACGCGGCGCTGGAGATCGCCGGGCTGGGTGACTCCGTGCACCGGAAGATCAAGAACTACAGCCACGGGATGCGTCAGCGTCTGGCCATCGCCCAGGCCATGCTCGGCCTCCCCGAGTTGCTGGTGCTGGACGAGCCGACCGACGGGCTCGACCCGCCGCAGATCGCCGAGATGCGCCGGGTGCTGCAGCGGTACGCCACGGACGGCCGGGCGGTGCTGGTCTCCAGCCATCTGCTGGCCGAGGTGGAGCAGACGTGCACCCACGCGGTGGTGGTGAACAAGGGCCGGATCGTGGCGTCCGGACCGGTGGAGGAGATCGTGGGCGAGTCGCCGAGCGTGCTCTTCGACGTCACCGACCCGGTGGCGGCGCGGGCGGTGCTGGACCGGCTGCACGGCGTGCGGGTGTTGCCGGAGAGCGACGGCCAGTTGGTGGTCGACACCAACGGCACGGCCCGCAGCGAGGTGGTGGCCGAGCTGGTACGCGCCGGCATCGGGGTGGACCGGGTGGTGCCCCGGCGGCGCCTGGAGGACGCGTTCCTCGCCCTGGTGGGCGACAACTCTCGGGGAAGCGGTGACCGGTGATGGCAGTTGTCGACGCAGGTGAGGCACGCGGCTACCGGCCGTCGGCCACGATGCCGTTCAAGGCGGAGTTCCGCCGGCAGGCATCCCGACGGCGGACCCAGCTGGCGCTCGGGTTCATGGTGCTGCTGCCGCTGATCATCCTGATCGCGTTCCAGTTCAACTCGGGTGGCGACGACGACAACGGGCGCAACGAGTTCTCCAGCCTGGTCGACCTGGCCACCACGGGTGGGCTCAACTTCACCCTGTTCTCGATCTTTGTGTCGGCGTCGTTCCTGCTGGTGGTGGTCGTCGCGCTGTTCTGCGGCGACACGGTGGCCAGCGAGGCGAGCTGGGGCAGCCTGCGGTATCTGTTGGCGATCCCGGTGCCCCGGGCGCGGTTGCTGACGGTGAAGCTGGTGGTCGCGCTCGCGTACTCGGGACTTGCCCTGCTGCTGTTGGCCGGCACCGCGTTGCTGGCCGGCACCCTGCGCTACGGGTGGTCGCCGCTGCGCAGCACCGTCGCCGCCGAGCTGGAACCCACCGAGGGGTTGCTCCGGTTGCTGGCCGTGCTGGGTTACCTGGCGATCGTCCTGCTGGTGGTGGCCGGCCTGGCGTTCCTGCTGTCGGTGACCACGGACGCCGCGCTGGGCGCGGTGGGTGGTGCGGTGCTGCTCTGGATCCTGTCGAGCATCCTGGACCAGATCACCGCCCTGGGCGCGTTGCGTGACTTCCTGCCCACCCACTTCAGCACCGCCTGGCTGGGGCTGCTGTCGACTCCGGTGCAGACCGACGACGTGGTGCGCGGCTGCATCTCGGCGATCAGCTACGCGACGTTGTTCTGGGGATTGGCGTTCTGGCGGTTCACCCGAAAGGACATCACGTCGTAGCGGGGCGGCTCACAACCGGCTGTCGGGTGGGCTCACCGACGACGGCACCACGCTCGGCGCCGGCGGTGGGGCCGGCCGGGTCGGTACCGGCGCGGACGGGTCGGCCTTCTTCCAGGCGCTGACGCCGATCCGGCCGGTGTTGCCGAGGTCGATCGGCCCGTCCGGGTCGACCTCCTCGGCCGGCTGCCCGGCGGCAGGCGCCACTGTCAGAAACGCGCCGTTGGTGGCCACCACTGTCGAGTCGGTGACCAGGTTGCGCCAGAGCACCACGGCGGTGGCCCGCTCACCGGCAGCGAGGGTGATCTTCCGGGGCGGTTGGTCGAAGCCCATGGTGATCTCCTTGGCGCCGTTGACCACCCGAAGCATGATCGGCTCGCGTTCCTCGTCGAACACGTGCAGCACCGGGTAGCCGTTGAGCTGGTAGGGATGCTCGCCGCAGTTGACCAGCTCGATGCCGAGGGCGCGCAGGCCCGAGGCGGCGTCCCCGCCGGTCGCCCGGATCCGGACGCCGGAGGCCGGACACTCGGCCACCGGAGCGACGCTGGGCGACTGGGTGGGGCTCGACGGGGTCGGTGGCGGGCCCGTCGGGTCCCCACCCTGGCCGCGATGGTCACCGGGGGTGCAGGCGGCGAGTGCGAGAGGCACCGCGACCACTGCGCTGAACCATCGCCGTGCTGCCGTGCAGCTGAAGATCATGTGTCGATCCTCACCCATCGAGGTGCCTCACCGCTGCCTGGCCCCGCAGCAGCGCTGGTGTGCACCTGCCGTCTGCTGGTCCGGGCCTCTGGAGCTGCCCCGGATCCGGGGCGGTGACGCTGTCCCTGGCCGGCTGATGTGCCGTCCCGGTATGCCTTTCGAGCTGAATCGTTCAGGGCATCGCTCGGGCGTCCGCCCAGCTCGGCCAGCGCCGCGAGCAGCCGGTCCGCCGGTGTCTGAGGTGGGGTAACCGGCCGTACCCACACTGTGGGAGCGTGCCCATGGCGGTCGGAGCGACGCGACATCGATTGTTTTCGCAGCTCAGGGGATCGGGTGGCCGGCTCCGTGAGGCGGCGAGCGCTCGACGAGGGCCCTGCACGCCGGTACATTCCAACCGGGGACTTTCCCACTAACAAGGAATCTATAACCTTCGATACTTTCATGCCTCACATTGAGGGAATCCAATCCCTTCGATGGAGGTACCGATGAACGTTTCTCGGCTCGGCGGGCCGACCCTGTCCCTGTTCCGCATCGTGATCGGCCTGCTGTTCGCTTTGCATGGTGTGACCTCGGTGTTCGGGTTGTTCGGCGGCAACCCCGTGACCGGTGCGGCGATAGCCCCCGGCACCTGGCCGGGCTGGTGGGCCGCGTTGATCCAGCTGGTCTGCGGCGCGCTGGTGCTGGCCGGCCTCTTCACCCGACCCGCCGCTCTGCTCGCATCCGGCTCGATGGCGTACGCCTACTTCGTCGTGCACCAGCCGGATCATCTGCTGCCGCTGCACAACGGTGGTGAGCTGTCGGCACTCTTCTGCTGGTCGTTCCTGCTGATCGCGGCCCTCGGTCCGGGTTCCTGGGCGCTCGACACGCTGCTCGCGCGTCGCCGCGAGGTTGAGTCCGCGCCGGCGACGCCGATGGCTGAGAGCAGCTCGATCGTCGTCTGACCGCACCCGTTCCGCGTCGCCGGGGCCTCGACGAGGCGGCCCCGGCGACGCGCCGGTCAAGGGCGGTCGTCCGCAGCCCCGGCTCTGTGCCCCGCGCGCCGGCCCGGCTCTGTGCCCCGCGCGCCGGCCCGGCTCTGTGCCCCGCGCGCCGGCTCCCAGCTGGGCGCTGATGTCGTAAACGATTCAGCTCCAAAGCGTGCGCGAATGGTAGGTGTCACCCGCTCCGCAGCCGTGACCGTCAGCGACACGTGCGGGAGGGGCCGAGGCGGGAGCGTCAGGCCGGTCGGTGGTGGGCGAGGACCGCGTCCAGCAGGCCGGGGTAGAGCTTGTCCAGCTCGTCGCGGCGCAGCCGGACCAGCCGGCTCGTGCCGGCGGCGCGGGTTCGGGTCAGGCCCGCCTCGCGCAGCACCTTGAGGTGGTGGCTGCGGGTCGCCTTGGAGACGCCGAAGTCGAAGCTGCCGCAGGGGGACTCGCCGCCCTCGGCGAGCGCCCGGACGATCTGTAGCCGCACGTCGTCGGCGAGCGCGGCCAGCACGCTGGTGACCGGTACGGCGGTCAGGTCGGGTTCGTGCGGCTCCATGTGACCAGTGTAACCGTTGTTCGACAATTGTCGAACAAGCTCCTACTGTCGGTGTCGTTGGTTCGACGATACTCGAACATTGGAGTTGCCGATGCGATCCCGCGCCACCGCTTACCCACTGGTCGCCGTGCTCGGCTGGGGCGTGATGTTCCCGATCCTGGCCAGCGCGCTCGACCGGGTCGACCCGCTCAATTTGACCACCGCGCGCTACCTGCTGGCCGCCGTCGTCCTGGTCGCCATCCTGCTGCTCCGCGAGGGGGCCGGCGCGCTGCGGCACGGTGGAAGGGCGCTGGAGGTGGTGGTGCTCGGCGTGGTCGGCTTCGCGGGGTTCAACCTGCTCACGAACCTGGCGCTCGAACACGCCGCCCCGCAGCAGGTCTCCCTCTTCGTGGCCACCACCCCGGTGATCACCCAGCTCGTCCGCTGGGCTCGCGACGGCGTACGCCCGAAGCCGCTCCTGCTGGCCCTCTCCCTGGTGGCGCTCATCGGAGTCGGCCTGGTGATCACGCGCGGCAGCCTGGCCGGGCTCGGCCAGTTCGGCCTCGGCGGGCTGATGATGATCGGCGCGGTGCTGGGCTGGGCCATCTACACCCACGGCGCCAGCCGGTTCGGCGAGTGGACGCCGCTGCGCTTCACCACACTGACCGCGCTCGCCGGCACGGCCGCCATGCTCGTCCTGAGCATCGGCGCCGACGCCGTCGGCTGGCAGCACGCGCCAGGCGCCGCCGACCTCGTGGCGGTCACCCCGCAGCTGGCGTACGCCGTCGTGGTGGGTGCCGTCATCGCGGTCCTGGCCTGGAACACCGGCGTGCAGCGACTCGGTGCCGCCAACGCCGCGCTGTTCATGAACCTGGTTCCGGTGACCACCTTCGCGGTGCAGATCGCCCGTGGCTACCGCCCGGAACCCGTCGAACTGGTCGGGGCCGCCATCACGATCGCCGCCCTGATCGCCGCGAATCTCGCCGCCCGCCCCCGGACCACGCCGCTGCCCCAGTCGGGTGCGGTGACGGACCCGATCGCGGTGACCGACCCGGTGGCCGTGAACGCCCGCTGACCCACTCCCTGGGATTCGCCCTGGAGGCCACGGCCAGCTTTGCCTAGACTCGGCGGCACAACTGAATACCTCATCCAGAGGGGCTGAGGGATACGGCCCGACGACGCCCCGGCAACCACCCCGCGCGCTCACCGCTGAGCGACCCGCGGGGCAGGTGCCAATTCCGTCCCCGCCGCACGGTGCGATGCGGGGAAAGATGAGAGGACTCTCGACATGACGTCGACGCTCGTCAGCTCCGGCATCGACACCTCTGCCAGCCCGGCCCGCGCCCTGGTCTGCCGCGCCTGTTCGGCCCGCTACCCGCTCGCCGCCCAGCACGCCTGTTACGAGTGTTTCGGCCCGCTGGAGGTCGACTACGACACCTCCGCGCTGGCCACCGTCACCCGTGAACAGATCGAAGCCGGCCCGGACAACATCTGGCGGTACGCTGCACTGCTGCCCGCCGGTCAGGACCCGGCCAGCCGGGTCACCCTCGACCCGGGGCTGACCCCGTTGGTGGCGGCCCCGCACCTCGCCGCCGAGTTGGGCATCACCGCGCCGCTGTGGGTCAAGGACGACAGCGCCAACCCCACCCACTCGTTCAAGGACCGGGTCGTCTCGGTGGCGCTCACCGCCGCCAAGGCGCTCGGCTTCACCCGGTTCGCCTGCGCGTCGACCGGCAACCTGGCCAACTCGGTGGCCGCCC
Organism: Micromonospora sp. C97; assembly: GCF_018070385.1. Taxonomy (NCBI): domain Bacteria; kingdom Bacillati; phylum Actinomycetota; class Actinomycetes; order Micromonosporales; family Micromonosporaceae; genus Micromonospora; species Micromonospora sp. C97. The sequence goes on along the minus strand of NZ_JAGPXU010000002.1, from coordinate 410,778 downwards.
ACGCCGCCCGCGCCGGCGTGCCCTCGGTGGTCTTCATCCCCAGCGACCTGGAGCAGGGCAAGGTCATCACCACCGCCGTCTACGGTGGCGAACTGGTCGCCATCGACGGTTCGTACGACGATGTCAACCGGCTCTGCGGCGAGCTGGTGGAGACCGACGAATTCGAGGACACGGCGTTCGTCAACGTGAACGTCCGGCCGTACTACGCAGAGGGTTCCAAGACCCTCGGCTACGAGGTGGCCGAGCAGCTGGGCTGGCGGATCCCGGCGCAGGTGGTCATTCCGATGGCCAGCGGCGAGCTGCTCACCAAGATTGACAAGGCGTTCTCCGAGCTGGTCGAGATCGGCCTGGTCGAGGCGCCGGCCGGCGGCTGGAAGGTCTTCGGTGCGCAGTCCGCAGGCTGCAACCCGATCGCCACCGCCCTGCACGGCGGGACCGACACGATCATCCCGGTCAAGCCGACCGGCATCGCCAAGTCGCTCAACATCGGCGACCCGGCAGCCGGCCTCTACGCCCTGGAAGCGGTCCGCCGCACCGGCGGCTGGATGGAGTACGTCGACGACGACGAGATCCGGGCGGGCATCCGCGACCTGGCCCGCACGACCGGGGTCTTCGCCGAGACCGCGGGTGGGGTGACAGTGGCCGTGCTGCGCAAGCTGGTCGAGTCCGGTCGGCTCGACCCGTCGGCGGAGACCGTCGTGTTCAACACCGGCGAGGGTCTGAAGACCATCGACGCGGTGGCCGGCCAGGTTGGCCCGACCCACCACATCAAGCCCTCGCTGCGTGCCGCCCGCGACGCCGGCCTCCTCGGCTGACCCACGGGCCAGGTGGATCAGCCAGTAACTGGGTTTTCGCTGTGAGTGTGGAAAACCCGCCGCTACGGACTTGACGGCAGGAACCGGACGGCGCAAGATGCTCCGTGCGGGAGGGCATTTCGCCGAAGACTTTTGAAGTTCTTGCGACCCAACGCCGGAGGCGTTGTGCGAGTGTCCCTCCCGACCACGTTCGATCGGGCCAGCGATTAATTCGCTGGCCCGATCGCTTTTGCCTGGTGCACCCTCAGCGCAATGAGCATCACTATCGCGTCGTTCGACGGCGCCGACCGGACCGCGGTCGACGAGGCGTACCGGATCGGGTCAGCGGTCAACCACGCCGACCTGCCGGACTTCCCGCCCTCCTGCCGGCGCCGCTTCGACGCGCTGTTCCACACGCCGATGCCCGGCACCCGGTCACTCTGGGCGCTGGCCCGACTGGACGGCGTGCCGGCCGGCTACCTCCAACTGGACCTGCCGCAGCTCGACAACACCGACAACGCCACCGCCGACCTGCTGGTGCATCCCCAGCTGCGGCGTCGTGGAGTCGGCCGGGCCCTGCACGAGTACGGCGTGCGTCTGCTCCGCGAACACGGCCGCAAGCGGGTGGTGGGGATGGCGGTCTCCGCGCTGCCCGGCGGGCCGGCCCGAAGCGTGGCCGGTGACGCGTTCGCCGCCGCTACCGGAGCGCAGCCCGCCCTCGCCGAGGTGCGCCGACGGCTCGACGTCAGCAAGCTCGACCGGGTCGCGCTGCGGGCTTCGCTCGCCGAGGCCCGCCCGCGGGCCGAGGGCTACCAGTCGGTCTGCTGGCAGGGGGCCACCCCGCCGGAGTACGTCGCCGACATCGCCTACCTCGACGGCCGGCTGCTGATGGACGCGCCCATGGGCGACGTGCAGTGGGAGCCGGAGCGGGTGGACGCCGAGCGCATCCGCGGCAACGAGCGGGCGCTGGACGCCCGGGGCCGGCGGCGCTACCACCTCGGGATGCGCCACGAGGCGTCCGGTCGACTTGTCGCCTGGACGCTGCTGGACGTGGGTGCCTCCGCCGACTGGCACGCGTTCCAGCAGATCACCATCGTCGACCCGGCCCACCGTGGGCACCGGCTCGGCCTCATCGCCAAGGCGGAGAACCTGCACCACCTGCTCACCCACCAGCCGGCGATACAGGTGATCGACACCTGGAACGCGACAAGCAACAGCTACATGGTGGCGATCAACGAGCAGCTCGGCTTCCGCCCGGTGGACTCCTGGACCGACTGGCAGCTCACCCTCTGACAGGTATCGGCGCTACTGCTCGCGGACCTGACTCAGGCATGCGCCGCTGCCGGGCATTCGCGCTACTGCTCGCGGACCTGACTCAGGCATGATGGCGGGCATGACGGAGACCCCGCATCCCCTGTACGACAGGCACGCCGACACCCTCAACCGTGCGCTGACCGCGATCACGGAGCGGGGCTACTGGTCCGCCTATCCTGAATCCCCCAGCCCCCGGGTGTACGGCGAGACCGCCGCCGCCGACGGTAAGGCCGCCTTCGAGGCGTACCTCGGTGGTGATTTTCCGCTCGACCAGCCCGGCAGCGGCGCTCGGGTCGCCACCGAGACGAGCCCGTTCGGTGTGGAGTTGGCGGTGCGGTACCCGCACGCCGGCCCCGGCGAGCTGGTCAGCGCCGCCTCCGCCGCGCTGCCGGCGTGGCGTGACGCCGGCCCGCAGGCCCGGGTGGGCGTCTGCCTGGAGATCCTCGACCGGCTGCACAAGAACATCTTCGAACTGGCCAACGCGGTGCAGTTCACCAGCGGGCAGGCGTTCGTGATGGCCTTCCAGGCCGGTGGCGCGCACGCGCTGGACCGGGCGCTGGAAGCCCTGGCGTACGCGTACGCCGAGATGACCCGGCACCCGGGCACGGCGGGCTGGGAGAAGGCCGCCGGCAAGGGCGACCCGCTGCGGATGACCAAGACGTTCCACGTGGTGCCGCGTGGGGTGGCGCTGGTGATCGGCTGCAACACCTTCCCGACCTGGAACTCGTACCCCGGGCTGTTCGCCTCGCTGGCCACCGGCAACCCGGTGATCGTCAAGCCGCACCCGCGCGCCGTGCTGCCGCTGGCCATCACCGTGAAGTACGCCCGGGAGGTGCTCGCCGAGGCCGGCTTCGACCCGAACCTGATCATGTTGGCGGCGGAGGCGCCCGGCGAGAAGCTCGCCAGCGACCTGGCCCTGCACCGGGCCGTGAAGATCGTCGACTTCACCGGCTCCACCGAGTACGGCGACTGGCTGGAGACGCACGCGCGGCAGGCCTCGGTCTACACCGAGAAGGCCGGGCTGAACACCGTCGTCATCGACTCCACCGACGACTTCGCCGGCATGTGCCGCAACCTCGGTTTCACGCTGACCCTCTACAGCGGTCAGATGTGCACCACCTCGCAGAACATCCTCATCCCGGCCGGCGGCATCGAGACCGACCAGGGGCACAAGAGCTTCGACGAGGTGGCCGGCGGGATCGCCGCCGCCGTCGGCAAGCTCACCGCGGACCCGGCCCGGGGTGTCGAACTCACCGGCGCCATCGTCAACGACGGGGTGCTGGAGCGGCTGGCCGAGGTGACCAAGGTCGGCGAGCCGGTGCTTCAGTCGCGCGCCGTGGAGCATCCGTCGTACGCCGACGCGGTGGTGCGTACCCCGACGATCGTGAAGCTGACCGCTGACGACGCGGAGACGTACGGCCGGGAGTGGTTCGGGCCGATCTCGTTCGCCATCGCCACCGACTCCACAGCACACAGCCTGGAACTGCTGCGCCGGACGGTCGGCGAGAAGGGCGCGCTCACCGCCGGGGTCTACTCCACCGACGAGGCGGTGCTGGACGCGGCCGAGGCGGTGGCGGTCGAGGTCGGGGTGCACCTGTCCTGCAACCTCACCGGAGGTGTCTTCGTCAACCAGTCGGCGGCGTTCTCCGACTTCCACGGCAGTGGGGCCAACGCGGCGGCCAACTCGGCGCTGACGGACGGGGCGTACGTGGCGAACCGGTTCCGGATCGTGCAGTCCCGGCGGCACGTCTGAGCCTCGGTCGCGGTTGAGGGTTTCCGGGGCTGCCTCGCGTTTCCTTGCGGTTGAGGGTTTCCGGGGCAGCCCGCCCCGCTCCGGGCGGTCAGGCTTGATCCCTGCGCGGGTCGGGCTGCCCCGGAAACCCTGACGTGGGCACGGTTGTCGCTGACGTGTCCGGCCGGGGCCTCTTTCTATCCATGATCGTGCTCGATCCAGGGTCTGGTGGCCTTCCGGCGAATGGTTACCACTACATCGCAGATCGAGCACGATCATGGTGCTCCGGCATGCTGCGCGACCGGGGCGGCGGGGGAGCGGGGTGTGGTGGCTGTGCGGGTCTAGGCGGGGCGGCGCATGTGCAGTTCGGTGAGGGCTGGGATGGTGGGGTGCGGGACGCGTACCCCGGTGTCCTGGAAGCCCAGGCGCTGGTAGGCCCGGTAGGCGCGGTCGTTGCCGACCACCACCTCCAGCAGCAGCTCCGGTCGGCCACAGGCGCGCGACCAGGCGGCCACCCCGTCGATCAGCTCGCCGAGCAGCCCGCTGCCGCGCCAGGTCGGCGTGACGTAGACGGCGTAGATCACGGTTACGCCGGGTTCGTTCGGGGCGGTGGTGCCGCCGGCGTGCCCGACCAGCCGGCCACCGGGGTCGGCGATGAACTGCGCGTTGCTGGAACCGGCTGAGGTGTACGCGACCCGGGCGGCGTACTCGTTGTGTGGCCGGGCCGCCGCGTCCGCCAGGGTCTCCAGGAAGGCCAACGGCGCGTCGGCCAGCATCTCCAGGCGCAGCGCCCGCATCCGGGCGGCGTCCTCCGGCCGGACCCGGCGGATCTCCGCCAGCCGCACCGCCGGCGAGCCCATGTCGGTGGTCATGTCCGCATGCCTACCACAGGGGATGGCCGCCTTCTCGTGAGCTGTGCCCGCTCGCCGTCACCTCGGCGCGGCCCCGGAGTGTGTCCGATTTGTGGCCGTGCGCGGCCGTCACTCCTCGTGTAGCGTGCGATTTCGGTCACCTCACTCAATGGCGGTCATCGATCGCTGAGTCGGTGGTCGGGGCGCCCGGCTGCGCCGTGCGCCGGGTCAGGCAAGGCCGCGCGAGTAAGGGAAGTGCACCGTGGCACAGGGCACCGTGAAGTGGTTCAACGCCGAAAAGGGCTACGGCTTCATTGCCGTCGACGGCGGTCAGGACGTGTTCGTCCACTTCTCCGCTATCGAGATGGACGGTTACAAGGCGCTGGACGACGGTCAGCGGGTCGAGTTCGAGATCGCCCAGGGTCAGAAGGGTCCGCAGGCCGAGCACGTACGCGTCACCGGCTGAGCTTTCGGACTGATCGGCCCCGGTGAGTCGGGGCTGCGGCAGGGGCACCCAGCCGGGAAGATCGTGACCGTTCCAGCCGATGCCGAGGAGCGTTCATGACCGACCAGCCGCCCCCGCCCACGTCGTCCGCCGGGTCCGGGGAGCCGGACCCGTCCTCGCCCGCCGGCAGCCCCGGCCACTCCGGTCCGCCGCCCGGCTGGGGCCCGGGCCTGCCCCCGGCCGGCCCGCCGCCCGGCTGGGATCCCGTAACCGGGTCCTGGGGCGCCGGTGCGCCTCAGCAGGGTTGGACGTTCCCGCCCACCGGGGGCTACCCGCCCGGGTCGGGCCCCTACGGCGGGCAGCCGTGGTATCCGGGGCCGCCGGCCGGCTGGTACCCGCCGGGTTACGGGTTCGACCCGAACGACGCACTGGTCACGCCGCCCGGCGCCGGCCTCGGCGGTTGGTTCGACAGATGTGGCGCAGCGTTGCGCCGGGGCTGGCGGCAGTTGGTGCCGATCGTGCTGCTCACCCAGGTGCTGCCGGCGGCGGTGCTCTCGGTGATCTCGCTCGGGCTGGACCCGTCGGCGCAGTGGGCCGCCCAGGCCGAGTCGAGTCCAAACCCGGCGCTTCCTGACAACTTCGCCGCCGAGCTGCTGAACCTTCTGGTCCTGCTGGTCGGCGGCAGCCTGCTGGTCGGGTTGGTGCAGGCCGTTGGATGGGCCGCCGGCACCTGGGTGATCACCAAGCAGGCGGCCGGTCAGCCGGTCAGCCTGGAGTCGGCACTGCGCTACGGCCTGCGCCGGGCCCTCGGGCTGTGGGGTTGGACCCTGCTGATCGGCCTGCTGATCGGCGTGGGCCTCTGCTTCTGTGTGCTGCCGGGCATCTACCTGGCCCTCGCGCTGAGCATGGCCGGCCCGGTCTATCTCTTCGAGCGGCACAACCCGATCGGCCGATCGTTCCGGATGTTCCATGATCGGCTGGGCCTGCTGCTCGGTCGGGTCGCCCTGGTGGCCGCGGCGGTGATCGTCGGCACGGTGATCCCCGGTGTGCTGGAAGGGGTGGGCACCTCCCCGCTCGGAACGGATCCGTTCGCCTCGGCGGGCACCGCGGTCGGCGCGGTGGTCGTGATCGGGATCACCGCCGTGCTGGCCCTGCCCGCTCACCTGGCCCAACTCATCGGTCTGCTGGTGACGTACGCCGAGCAGCGGGCCCATGAGGCGCCGGTGAACACCGCCGTACTGGCTGCGGAACTCGGCTGAGCGGCGGCATCGTGCTTGCACTCGGCATGGGAGAGTGCTAAACAAGTCATTGGCACTCGCATACCGTGAGTGCCAATGGTCGGGACGGTGGGGCCAGGTTGCACCGGCGTGGAGACGCCGGGGTGACACATGGCCGGTCGTCGCGGGCTATCCGGCCCGGCCGAAGGACGTCGTCGTCGCCAGGTGGCGACGTCCCAAGGTGCGTACACCAGGCGGCCCATCCGGGGCACACATCTCGGGTGGCCCGTGAGTGTCCAGGAGGACAACGCCGTATGGCCAAGATGATCGCGTTCGACGAAGAGGCGCGCCGCGGCCTCGAGCGGGGCATGAACCAGCTCGCCGACGCCGTAAAGGTGACCCTCGGCCCCAAGGGCCGCAACGTCGTGCTCGAGAAGAAGTGGGGTGCCCCCACCATCACCAACGATGGTGTGAGCATCGCCAAGGAGATCGAGCTCGAGGACCCGTACGAGAAGATCGGCGCTGAGCTGGTCAAGGAGGTCGCCAAGAAGACCGACGACGTTGCCGGTGACGGCACGACGACGGCGACCGTCCTGGCCCAGGCCCTGGTTCGCGAGGGCCTGCGCAACGTGGCCGCCGGCGCCAACCCGATGGCCCTGAAGCGGGGCATCGAGGCTGCTGTCGCGAGCGTCTCGGAGGAGCTGTCCAAGCTCGCCAAGGACGTCGAGACCAAGGAGCAGATCGCCTCCACCGCCTCCATCTCCGCTGGCGACAGCACCGTCGGCGAGATCATCGCCGAGGCGATGGACAAGGTCGGCAAGGAAGGCGTCATCACCGTCGAGGAGAGCAACACCTTCGGGCTGGAGCTTGAGCTCACCGAGGGTATGCGCTTCGACAAGGGCTACATCTCGGCCTACTTCATGACCGACCCGGAGCGTATGGAGGCCGTCTTCGACGACCCGTACATCCTGATCGCCAACAGCAAGATCTCGTCGGTGAAGGACCTGCTCCCGATCCTGGAGAAGGTCATGCAGTCGGGCAAGCCGCTGCTGATCATCGCCGAGGACCTGGAGGGCGAGGCCCTCGCCACCCTGGTGGTCAACAAGGTCCGTGGCACCTTCAAGTCGGTCGCCGTCAAGGCGCCGGGCTTCGGTGACCGCCGCAAGGCCATGCTGACCGACATCGCCATCCTCGCCGGTGGCCAGGTCATCAGCGAGGAGGTCGGCCTCAAGCTCGACGCCGCCAGCCTCGACATGCTGGGCCGCGCCCGCAAGGTCGTGGTGACCAAGGACGAGACCACCATCGTCGACGGTGCCGGTGACGCCGAGCAGATCCAGGGCCGGGTCAACCAGATCCGGGCCGAGATCGACAAGAGCGACTCCGACTACGACCGGGAGAAGCTGCAGGAGCGGCTGGCCAAGCTGGCCGGTGGCGTTGCGGTCATCAAGGTCGGCGCGGCCACCGAGGTCGAGCTCAAGGAGCGCAAGCACCGCATCGAGGACGCCGTTCGCAACGCGAAGGCCGCCGTCGAGGAGGGCATCGTCCCGGGTGGTGGCGTCGCGCTGGTGCAGGCCGGCAAGACCGCCTTCGACAAGCTCGACCTGGTCGGCGACGAGGCGACCGGTGCGAACATCGTCAAGGTCGCGCTGGACGCCCCGCTGCGGCAGATCGCCGTCAACGCCGGCCTTGAGGGCGGCGTCGTGGTGGAGAAGGTCCGTAACCTCGAAGCGGGTCACGGCCTCAACGCCGCCAACGGCGAGTACGTCGACCTGCTGGCCGCGGGCATCATCGACCCGGCCAAGGTGACGCGCTCGGCGCTGCAGAACGCCGCTTCCATCGCGGCGCTCTTCCTCACCACCGAGGCTGTTGTCGCGGACAAGCCGGAGAAGACCCCGGCTGCCCCGGCTGGCCCGGGTGGCGGGGAAATGGACTTCTGAGTCCAGTTCCGACACACCGAACGGGGCGGGCCGCTGACGCGGTCCGCCCCGTTCGTCGTCAGGTCGGTAGGGGGCGCTGGTTGCGCCGTTTCTGTGCCCTGCTGTACGGCGGAAGCAGTTGGATCGGCGCGTCCACCATCTCCTGAGGTTCCTCGGCCATCGACGGCTCACCGTCGGTGGTCATCTCGGCCAGTTGCTCGGCGTCGCCGTAGTCGAGCCGGTCGAACGGCAGTTGACCGGGGAGTTCACCCACCGGCTTCCAGGTGATCGGCGGGCCGTCCTCGGTCTGGTTGTCATCCGTGGTCATGGCTGCCTCCTCTACCGAAACGGTAGGGGGCGTCGATGGCCGACGCGGGCGAAAGGATCTACGTCCTGTTTGCCCCGGTTAGGTGGTTGGTAGGGCTCGCCGGTACAGGAAGAAGACCCGCTCGATCCGTGCGCCCGCGCTGCCCGAATAGAACGGCACCGGCCCGACCCAGCCAATCTGTGCCCGGTCCAGCCCCGCCGCCCGCAGGTCGCGCAGGCAACGCCGCAACAGCACCCCACCGATGCCCGACCCCTCGGCGGCCGGCGCGGTGCCCATCGGCCCGAACCAACTCGGCCGCGACGACCCGTACGCCGCGAAGCCGAGCAGCTCGCCGTCCCGCTCCGCCAGGTGGCAACCGGCGTCCGCGCGCCCCACCGACCCGGCCAACTCACCGTCCCAGGTACCGCCGAAGGTGGACCTGGCGAACGCCGTCAACGCCGGCAGGTCCGCCGGCTCCGCCCGCCGTACGGTGACGCCCTGGTCGGCCAGCCGCCGCTGGGCAGCCTCGGTGGACCGCAGTGCCGGCGACCCGTCGTACGACAGGTCCGCTGTCATGTTCCAGGCGGTCCGGTCCTGCTGGTAGCCGAGCGCGAGGGCGGCGCAGACCGCCGGCGTGTAGCGGACGTCGATGCCCGGCCACGCGTAGTACGGCGGATTCCCGGCCAGCAGCACCTCGGTCACCCCCCGCTCGGCGAGCACCCGCTCGGCCCGCTGGAGCAGGGCCCGGCCGACACCCCGACGCCGCTGATCACTGTGAACCGCGACCAGGTCCACGTGCCCGATCCCCGGCTCGGCCGACGACACCGAGCAGATCAGCACCCCCACCAGGTCCGCGCCCCGGTACGCGCCGAGCCCGACCACCGGCCGGTCGGCGGAGGCCCGCGGCCAGAGCACGTCCACGATGGAAGCCGCCTCGGCGGCGTCCTCGGGCAAGTCGAGCGCCTGCTGGCAGAGCCGTACCACGGTGGGGGCCAGGTCGGCGGTCAGCTCGGTGACGGTGATCTCGGCGTCCATGGTCGCCGACCCTAGATCACCGGCTGTCGGGTCGCACCCCCTACTACCGCCGGGCGGCGCGCACGGCGGCGTACGCGTCGACCTGGCCGGCGCCGGTCACGTTCGACGGCCCACCGCAGGCGTCGGAGGGGCTGTCGGAGCGGTAGGTGGGCGTCGCCGCCGTGGCGGTGTCCCGGAGGATCTGCCGGGTCCGGTCCACGTCGCCGACCAGCGCCGGGTTCGCCGACCACATCAACGCGACCACCCCGGCCACCTGCGGGGTGGCCATCGACGTGCCGTCCAGTGCGGCGTACGTGCCGCCCGGCATGGCCGACACCACACCCACCCCCGGTGCCAGCACGTCCGGCTTGCCCGAGCCGCCCGGCACCGGCCCGCGCGAGGAGAACTCCGCCACCCGCCGCTGGGCGTCCACCGCGCCGACGGTCAGCACGTCCGGGTACGGGGCGGGCGGGTCGTCGATCGAGGCGCACCAGGGGCCGGTGTTGCCAGCCGCGGCGACCACGAAGATCCCGGCCGCGTCCAGGGCGGCGGTGGCCGGCCGCAGGACCCGCTGGTCGCAGCCCTCAATAGGCGGGCAGCCCCACGAGTTGGTCAGCACCTGCGGGGCGCGCTCCGGACGGCCGTCGGTGAACGGGTCGCCACCTGCCGGGAACGGCGCCAACATGAACTGGAGGCAGTCCAGGTAGTGCGCGGGGCTGCCGAGGTTGCGGTCGAGGTTGACGCAGCCCACCCACTTCGCGTCCGGTGCCACGCCGATGCCGTCCCGCCCGACCGCGCTGCCCACCGTGTGGGTGCCGTGCCCGCCCTGGTCGGTCGGGCTCCGGGTGTCGTCCCACGGGTCGTACCAGGAGTCGTCTCCACCACGGAACCCGGCGCTCAGCGCGGGATGGCTGCCGTCCACCCCCGAGTCGGAGCTGCCCACCACGATGCCCGTGCCGGTGACCCCGAGCTGGGACCAGACCCGGTCGGCACCGATCTGGCGGATGTTCCACTCCGGGGCGGTGGGTCTGGGCACGTCGCCCCGGCTCTGCCCGGCCGGGGCCGGCAGCGGGCGTAGACGCTGGCTGACCAGCACCCGCGCGACCTCCGGCCGGCCGGCCAGCCAGGCCCGCACCGCCGGGCCGCCGTCGACCTCCACCGCGTTGACCAGGTAGTACGACACCGGGTCGAGGCGCAGCCGGTTCACCTCCCGCAGCAGGTCGCCCTGGCTGCGTTCGGCGGTCGTCACGAGCCGCCGGTAGACCTCCGCCGCGCGGGCGTCCCGCCCGGCCTGACCCGGCGCGCCGGCCGGAAGATCATTCAGGTCGGCCTGGGCGCGCAGCACCACGAACAGCCGCTCGCCGTACAGGCCCGGCTGGCCGGGGCCGAGGTCGACCACCCCGAACGCCACCAGCAGCACCACCGCCGCCACCGCGGCGACCCGCCGGTTCGGGGTGCGTGCCGTCGGCCGGGCGAGCAGCACCGCGTACCCGATGGCGACCACCACCGCGACGGCGAGCCCGACGCCGGCCGCGGCCGCCACCCAGAACGGGATGTCCCGGGTGCCGACCAGCAGCAGGGTGATCTCTTCCGGGTCGGTGAAGGCCAGCGGGCCGAGCGCGGCCAGGCCCACGAGCCAGCCGGTCGCCGCCCGACCCGCCCGCCTGGCCTCGGCCGGATTGGCGCCGGACCGCCAGGTCGCCGCCCAGAGCGCGGCCAGCGCGAACCCCACCGGCGGCACTGTCAGCAGCCCGGGAAGCTGTCCGCCGGACTGGCCGGCCCCGGCCGCGAGCAGCAGCAACGCCACCCCGGCGACCAGGCCGCCGACCAGCACCAGTCGAGCCGGCCGGGGCGGTCGACCAACCGCGAACACGGACCAGAAGGGGGCATCCAGCAGGGTCGCGGCGAGCACTCCCAGCGCGGCGGCCGCCAGCAGCGCGAGCGCGGTCTCCAGGAGGCCACCGAGCGCACCCAACCACGCCCACGGCAGCAGCAGCGCCAACCCGGCGGCGACCGCGAGCAGCGGCACCGGGCCGGGCCGGCGCGGGCGTCGCTGGGGTGCGACCGGCTCCGCGTTCCCGGTGGCCTCGGGCCGGGTGGCGTCGCCGTTCCCGGTGGTCTCGGGCCGCGTGGCGTCGCCGTTCCCGGTGGGTGCCGGGCCGCCGACCGGGCCAACCAGCCCGGGGTACGCCCACCGGCGCGCCGCCCAGCGGACGGCGAGTGCACCGAGCAACGCGACGCCGGCCAGCGCGGCGAGGTACGCCTCGTGGTGCACCGGTGGCACGACCCGCAGCAGGGTGAGCACGCCGAGAGCGAGTGCGCCGAGCAGCCAGACCCGCCCGGTGGCCCGGACCGCCGCCGACCGGGGTGCAACGGCAAGCAGCAGGGCGGGCGTGCCGAGCAGCGCCACTGTGGCCAGGCCGAGCACCGGCCAGAGCCAGCCGAACCGGTCCCGTCCGAAGCCCAGCAGCACCTGGTCGGTGAGCCAGCCGCCGGTCTGGGTGCCCACGGTGACCGCTACCGTCCAGCAGCCGACCAGCACTGCCGCGACCACCGGCCATGGGGACGTTCGAGAGCTGACTGCGGGGTACCCGGGTTGACCGTGCATCCGAGAACCTTACGACCACGGTGAACGGTTCCGGACCGAGTGCCACCTCGAAGAATCGTCGAGATCTTGGACAGTTTCCGTTAGCAGCTAACGGAAACTGTCCAAGATCTCCGACAGGCGAGGGTCGCGAAATGGGCATTTGGGGCTATGCGGCGCGGGCGGCGAAATGTCGACACGTCGGCCCGGCGGTTACGGTGGACGGGTGCGCGACCCCAATATCTCCCGATCCGTCGCCGGTCAGCTCTCACCGGTCCGCCGTGCGTCCGACCTGCGTCGACTACGTGCCGAGCGCTTCGATGTGCTGGTCATCGGCGGTGGGGTGACCGGTGCCGGTGCCGCGCTGGACGCGGCGTCCCGGGGCCTGAAGGTGGCGCTGGTCGAGGCGCGTGACCTCGCGGCGGGCACCTCCAGCCGGTCCAGCAAACTCATCCACGGTGGCCTGCGTTACCTGGAGCAGTTGGAGTTCCACCTGGTCCACGAGGCGCTCACCGAGCGCGGCCTGCTGGCCACCCGCCTCGCGCCGCACCTGGTCCGCCCGGTGCCGATCATGGTGCCGCTGCCGGCGGGGCGGGGCCTGCGGGACCTGCCGGCCCGGGTCTTTCGTCGCTCGTACTACGGCGCGGGCGTGGCCGCGTACGACGCCTTCGCGGGGGTCTTCGGCGGTGGCCGGGGTATGCCGCTGCACCGTCACCTGACCCGGGAGGGTGCCCGGCGGATCTTCCCGAGTCTGCGGGCCGACGCGCTGGCCGGGGCCATCCGCTACTACGACGGGCAGGTCGACGACGCCCGGCTGGTGGTCACCCTGGCCCGCACCGCGGCCAGCCTGGGCGCCACCGTGGTGAGCAGTGCCCGCGCCGTCGGGCTGATCCGGCAGGCGCGCGAGGTGACCGGCGTCCGGGTCCGGGACCTGGAGGCCCCGCCCGGTTCACCGGACGCGGAGTTCGAGGTGCAGGCCCGCACCGTCATCGCCGCCACCGGTGTGTGGAGCGACGACATGTCCCGGATGCTCAACGACGTGGGCCTGCGGCCCGGGGTCCGGGTGCGCGCCTCCAAGGGGGTGCACCTGGTGGTGCCCCGCTCGGCGATCACCGGCGAGACGGGGCTCATCCTGCGGACGGCGAGTTCGGTGCTCTTCGTCATCCCGTGGGGCGGGCACTGGATCATCGGCACCACGGACACCGACTGGCGGCTGGACCGCTCCCACCCGGCCGCCTCGGCCCGGGACATCGACTACCTCCTCCAGCAGGTCAACACGGTGCTGGACCGGCCGCTGACCACCGCCGACATCGAGGGGGTGTACGCCGGGCTGCGGCCGCTGCTGGCCGGCGAGGCCGACTCGACCTCGAAGCTCTCCCGTGAGCACGCGGTCTTCGAGCCGATGCTCGGGCTGTTGCTGGTCGCGGGCGGCAAGTACACGACGTACCGGGTGATGGCGTCGGACGTGGTCGACCGGGCCGCTCGCCGCCTCGGTGGGGCCCGCGCGTCGCGCACCGCCGACCTGCCGCTGCTCGGCGCCGACGGCTACCCGGCGATGTGGCGGGACCGGGCCGACCTGGCTCGCCGGCACGGCGTGCCGGTGGGCGTTGTGGAGCACCTGCTGGAGCGGTACGGCACCCTCACCCTGGACCTGCTGGCGCTGGTGGACGCCGATCCACTGCTGGCGTCCCCGCTGGCCGGTGCTCCGGAGTATCTGGCGGCCGAGGTCGCCTACGCGGCGCGGGCCGAGGGTGCGCTGCACCTGGAGGACGTGCTGACCCGACGGACCCGGATCTCGTTCGAGACCAGCCACCGGGGGTTGGAGTCGGCGGAGCACACCGCCGAGTTGATGGGGGCGGTGCTCGGTTGGGATGCGGCCACCCGGGCCCGCGAGGTCGAGCACTACCGCGCCCGGGTGGAGGCGGAGCGGCAGTCCCAGTTGATGCCGGACGACGCGGCGGCGGACGCCGCCCGGTTGGGCGCTCCGGACGTCCGGGGTTACGCGGCCGACCGGGGTGGTGACGGTCAGGCGGAGCTGCGACAGTCCGCTCGGTGACGAATTGCGACGTTACCAATGGGTAACTATCGATACCGACCCGGATGGTGGTTTCGAACGCTACCTACGGTGGGGTAGGTTTCCGCGCGTGCAACACCGCGCCCGCCCTCGTCTGCTCGGACCCCTGCTCGCCGTCGCACTCGCCAGCGCCCTGACCGGGTGCTCGCTCTTCGACCGGGACAAGCCGAGCAGCTCGGTGGAGCAGACGACGGGCACGGCGGGTGGCGGATCGCAGCTGGAGATCCCCACCACTGTCGCCGCCGGCCAGGTCAGCCTGCTCCAACGCCTCGGTGAGGACGGGCCGATGCGCACCCTGAGCGTCGAGCGCAACGGCGCGTGGCAGTGCGTCGACTGCGCCGGCGACGGGGTGACCTCCCGGGGCACCCTCGCACCGGAGTTGACCGAGCGGCTCCAGGTGCTGCTGGCCAACCCGGCGCTGGCCGACGAGACCGATCAGGCCCGGCGGTACCGGACCACCTGCATCGACGCGCTGACGTCCAGCCTCATCACCTCGACCGGGCTGATCACCTCACAGGACTGCCCCGGTGAGGAGCTCACGCCGGTCGCCGGGGAGATCCTGCTGCTGCTGACCCAGGCCACCCCGGCCGAGGTCAAGGGCTGACCGCAGCCGGTCAGAGCACCTTGCCCGGGTTGAGCAGGCCGGCCGGGTCGAGCGCCGACTTGATCGCCTGATGTACCCGGACGCCGACCGGACCGACCTCCTGGGCCAGCCAGTCCCGCTTGAGCAGCCCCACCCCGTGCTCGCCGGTGCAGGTGCCGCCCAGGTCCAGGCCGAGCCGCATGATCTCGTCAAAGGCTCGCCGGCCCCGCGCCACGCTCGCCGGGTCGGCCCGGTCGACCACGATGTTCGGGTGCATGTTGCCGTCCCCGGCGTGCCCCACCACGCCGATCGGCACCTCGCACTCGGCGGCGATCCGGGCGACCCCGTCCAGGAGCGCGGCGAGTGCGCCCCGCGGCACCGCCACATCGTCGATCACCAGGCCGCCGTTGCCGCCCGGGTAGGTGTCCGCCGCGAACTTCTCCATGGCCGGGTGGGCCAACCGGCGGGCCTGTAGCAGTGCCGCCGCCTCCACCGCGTCGGTGGCCGCGTAGACCTCGTCGGCACCGACGGCCTCGCACACCTCGGCCAGCACCGCCAGGTCGTCCGCCGCCCGGGTGCCGGTGTCCGCGGCGGCCAGCAGCAGGGCCTGCGCGTCGGTCCGCAACCCCATCGGCTGGTACGCCTCGATTGCCCGCAGGTGGGTCTGGTCCAGCAACTCCAGCAGGCTGGGGGTGAGTCCGCGAGCCGCGATCTCGGCCACCGCCGCGCCGGCAGTGGCGACGGACGGAAAGACCGCCACCAGGGTCAGCGAGTCGGCCGGGGCGGGCCGCAGCGCCACGGTCACCTCGGTGATCACGCCGAGGGTGCCCTCCGAACCGACGAACAGCCGGGTCAGGTCGTAGCCGGCCACCCCCTTGGCCGTCCGCCGCCCGGTGCGCAGCACCTCGCCGGAGGCGAGCACCACCTCCAGGCCGAGTACGTACTCGGTGGTCACGCCGTACTTGACGCAGCACATGCCGCCGGCGTTGGTGGCCACGTTGCCGCCGATCGTGGACGACTCCCAGGAACCGGGGTCGGGCGGGTACCAGAGGCCCTGCTTGGCCACCGCACCGGCCAGCGCCGCGTTGACCACCCCCGGTTGGACCACAGCGATCCGGCTCACCGGATCGATCTCCCGGATCTCGTTCATCGCGACGGTGCTGAGCACCACCGCGCCGTCCACCGCGTTCGCCGCGCCGGCCAGCCCGGTCCGCGCACCCTGCGGCACCACCGGTACGCCGTGTCGCGCCGCGGCCTGGACCACGGCGACCACCTGCCCGGTGTCGCGCGGGCGGGTCACCACCAACGGCAGGCCGGCGGCGCACAGGTCGGCCTCGTCGCGCTGGTGCATCAGCAGCAGGTCCGGGTCGGTGAGCACGGCGTCGTCACCGAGCGCGGCGCGCAGGTCGTCGAGGAGCGCGGTGGCAGCCATGCAGCCGAGGCTAAGCCGCCGACCGGCGATCAACAACATGATCGACTCGACGGGATAGCTTGGACATCATGCTCTACCTGGACCGGCCGGCCTGGCCGTGGCGCGGCCGGCTCTGGTCGCACCTGATCAGTGACGTCTCGTACGCCGAGCTGCACGCCTTCGCCGAGACGCTCGGCGCGCCGAGGCGCGGCTTCGACCGGGACCACTACGACATCCCGGCCGACCGGTTCGCGGCGGCGGTGTGGCTCGGTGCGCAGGTCGTGCCGAGCCGGGAACTGGTCCAGTTGCTCCGCAGCACCGGCCTGCGTCGCCCGAAGCACCTGGTCAGCCCGCGTTCTGCGGCTCCCCGCTGAGCGCGGCGAGTTCCCGGCGCACGTTGGCCCGGGCAGGCTCTTCCCACCGGGTCGCCAGCGGCGGCAGCCGGAACAGCGCGGGCAGCGCCAGCAGGCCGGTCAACACCGCGGCCCGTCCAGCCCGGAAGGCCGGCTCCGGCACGTGGGCGTACTCCCGGCGGATCGCCGCCGCGTACCGCTCGTAGCGGGCCGGCGGCGCGGCCAGCACGGCCAGGTCCGCATCGCAGAGCAGCGCGCCGTCCCGGTCGTCCGGGGTCACCGAGTGCCCGGCGGTGAGCACCACCAGCCGGTGCACCTCGGCCACCGTGGACGTCGGCACCCCGAGCCCGGTGAGCACGCTCCCGGCCAGTGCCGCGCTGTCGCGTTCGTTGGCGTCGCCAGCGGCCCGGGGGTCGTAGACCACGTCGTGGAACCAGGCCGCCAACCGGACCACGTCGACCCGATCGGCCAGGTCGGCGTGCTGGTCCACCACATCGAGCACCGCCGTCAGATGGGCCAGCGTGTGATAGTGCCGGTGCGGCTCCCGCCACCGGGCGATCACCATCTCCCCGGCCCGGGTCGTGTCCGGGTCGGGCCTCGCGCCGGCATCCCGGGCCGCCGCCCGCCACCGGTCCAGCAGATCAGCCACCGCCCGAGTCTGCCGCATCCGCCCGCGACGCGCCGGACGGGAGGATTCAGCGAGCCCACCACGGGTAGTCGCGCCCATGGCCGTGGCCCGCGACAAGCGACCTCCGGTGGTACGACGTACCGCGCTGCGTGAAGGGCTGGTGGACATCGACGGCGCGCGGATCGCCGAAGCCACCCAAGAGCTGCGTCACCGCGGTCGAGCCACCCTGCACGACCGGCTGCACCGGGTACGGATGGCCGGTGGGCTCGCCGTGCAGGCCGGGCTGGCGGCCGGGCTCGCGTACTTCGTCTCGCACCGGCTGCTCGGCAACCCGCAACCAGTCTTCGCGCCGATCTCCGCGGTCGGCACCCTGGCCGCCTCGGTCGGTCAGCGGTTCCGCCGGACGGTGGAGCTGATCGTCGGGGTGGGCGTCGGGGTGGCAGTCGGTGACCTGCTGATCTACTTCCTCGGCACTGGCGCGTGGCAGCTCGGCCTGGTGGTCACCGTGGCGATTCTGCTCACCATCTTCGCCGGGGCGAGCGTGGCGATCGTCATCCAGGCGGCGGCCACCGCGGTGCTGATCGTGACGCTGAGCCCGTCGACCCAGAACCTGGAGATCCCCCGCTTCGTCGACGCGTTCCTCGGCGGTGGGATCGCGCTGCTGGTCACGGCGGTGCTGCTGCCGCTGAACCCGCTCCGGGTGATCAACCGGGCCGCCCGACCCGCCCTGGACCTGCTCGCCTCCCAGCTCGACGCCACCGCCGACGGGCTGCGCAACCGGGACCGCGCCACCATCCAGGGCGCGCTGGAGAGGTTGCGCAACAACAAGGAGGAGTTGGCCACGCTGGGCGAGGCGATCGAGGGGGCGAAGGAGACCGCCACCCTCTCCCCGGCCCGTTGGCACCGCCGCGACGAACTGACCCACTACGCCGAGGCGGCCGACCCGATCGACCGGGCGATGCGCAACAGCGGCACGTTGATCCGCCGGTCCGTCACGCTGGTCGAGGACGAGGAACCGGTGCCCGATCCGATGCCGGACGCGATCGGCCACCTCGCCGAGTCGGTCCGGCTGCTCAAGCACGAGTTCGCCGCCGGTGAGGAGCCGGAGAAGGCCCGGGAACGGTCACTGCGGGCGGTCAGCGAGGCCGGCCGGGCGTACGGCGAGGGGGTCGGCTTCTCCGGCAGTGTGGTGGTCGCCCAGGTCCGCACCACAGCGAGCGACCTGCTGGTCGCCTCCGGAATCGAGCAGGAGGAGGCGAACCGGTGGATCCGCACCGCCTTCGGGGAGCAGGAACGCCCGGTCGGTGAGCCCGCCGAGCCCGGCGAGGCGCCGAAGCCACCCACCGCCCCGCCGATCGGCTGAGCGCGGGCCGCCGCCGGCCGGGCCTCAGCCCAGCTCGGCCAGCGCCGCGAGCAGCCGGTCCACCTGGGCGGCCGTGCTGCCCAGCCCGATGCTGGCGCGCAGCGCGGTGGGCGGCAGGTCCCGCCGGCCGGTACGTCCCGCCGCCTCACTGAGCAGCCGCCGGGCCAGCGGGTGGGCACAGAACAACCCGTCCCGTACGCCGATGTGGTGCTCGGCGGCCAGCCGGGTGGCCACCTCGGTGGAGTCCCGACCGGCGACCACGAACGAGACGATGCCGACCCGGGGCGCGTCCGGGCCGAAGGTGCGCAGCTCCACGACGTGCGGCAGGGCGGCGAGGCCGGTCCGCAGCCGGGCCAGCACTGCCTGCTCGTGGGCGGCCAGCGCGGCCCGGTCCGCGTCGTCGAGCGCCGCGCACACCGCCGCCAGCGCAACCGCGCCGAGCAGGTTCGGGGTGCCGCCCTCGTGGCGGGCCGGACCGGTCGCCCAGGTCACGTCGTGGGTGGCCGGACCGACGTGACTGGTGGCCCCGCCGCCGGCCAGGTACGGCGGCGCGGCGTCCAACCAGTCCGCCCGGCCGATCAGCACGCCCGCGCCGAACGGCGCGTACAGCTTGTGGCCGGACACGGCCAGATAGTCGACGTCCAGCGTGAGCAGGTCGACCGGGGCGTGCGGGGCGAGTTGCGCGGCGTCGAGCACGATCCGGGCACCGTGCCGGTGGGCCACCCGCGCCAACTCGGCGACCGGCCACCGCTCACCGGTCACGTTGCTCGCACCGGTCACCGCGACCAGCACCGGCAGCGCCGGGTTGCTGCCCCGACGCAGCTCGGTCAGGGCGGCGGCGAGATCGCGTACCGCCCCGTCGGGATCGGTGGGCACCGGCAGCCGCACCGATCCGCGCGGCCAGGGCAGCAGGTTGGCGTGGTGTTCGCCGGCGAACGTGACGACCGTCGTGCCGGCCGGCACGGCCCGCGCCAGCAGGTTGAGCGCGTCCGTGGTGTTGCGGGTGAAGATCACGTGATCGTCGGCGCGAGCGCGGAAGTGGTCCCCGATCGTCTGCCGGGCCTGCTCGTAGGCGAGGGTGCAGCGTCGCGACAGCGCTCCCGCGCCGCGGTGCACGCTGGCGTACCAGGGCAGCAGCTCGGCCACCGCGTCGGCGGCGGCCCGCGCGCACGGTGCGCTGGCCGCGTAGTCCAGGTTGATCTCGCCGGGCACACCGAGGACGTCGAGCGGCGCGGACGGCCTGGCGGGCACTGTGGGCAGCGAGGGAACGAGGGTGACGGACACGCCGGAACCTCCGGGGTCAGGGACCCCGGGTGCGACATCGGGACGGGGTCCGCGCTTGCCCAGCACACCGATCGGGCTGGGCCCGGTCATCACCCGGGGCACCCCACCGCGAACTCGACGAGGGTTGCCGGCCAGCAAACCGGGGTTTGACGCTGGCGCTCGTGACCTGCCGGCAGCATAGCGGCTACCGATGCGGCCGAACCAGCCGGCGGTGGATGGCTACGCTGACCGCATGGCCGACACCCCGCCCGGTTCACCGCTGCCGCCGTCGCCCGCCGGCCCGCCCGCGCCCGCCGCCCCGCCGGTGGCCGAGACGCCCCGGATGCCGCTGCGCCGACTGGGCTGGCGGCGGTTCCTGGTGCTGGCCGGGGTGGTGCTGTTCATCGCGGCGTGCGCGGTGTTCATGGTCTTCACGCTCGGCCAGTCGCTCGGTGCGCAGGCCCTGCTGATCGGGGTGGTGGCCGCCATCCTGCCGGTGCCGGTGCTGGTCGGCTGCTTCCTCTGGTTGGACCGGTACGAACCCGAGCCGCTGAAGTATCTGATCTTCTGCTTCGCCTGGGGTGCGTTCGTCTCCACCGCCGCCTCGCTCACTGTGAACGACTTCGCGGCCAACCGGTTCGCCGACTGGGGCCTGCCGTCCGCGCTCACCGGGGTGCTGGTGGCGCCGTTCATCGAGGAGTTGACCAAGGCGCTGGGCCCGATCCTGCTGCTGGTGTTCCGCCGCCGCGAATGGTCCGGGATCACCGACGGCCTGGTCTACTGCGGGCTCTCCGCGGTCGGCTTCGCGATGGTGGAGAACATCCTCTACCTGGGCGGGTTGGGCTACGCCTCCGGTGCCGACCGCTATGGCCCGGCGACCGGCATCCAGCAGGTCATCGCGATCTTCATCCTGCGGATCCTGCTGTTCGGGTTCGCCCATCCCCTTTTCACCTCGATGACCGGTGTGGGGCTGGGGATCGCCTCCCGGACGGCCGACCGGCGCATCCGGGTGCTCGCCCCGATCGCCGGCCTGCTGCTCGCGATGATGCTGCACGGCACGTGGAACCTGCTGCCCACGCTCACCCAGGCCACCGGCGAGGCGGTGATCATGCTGTACGGCTTCCTGGGCCTGATGGTGCCGGTCTTCTTCGGCACCGTGGGGCTGGCGCTGTGGCTGCGCGCCTGGGAGGGGCGGCTCACCGAGCGGGTCCTGCCCGACTACGTACGCGCCGGCTGGCTCAGCCCGCCCGAGGTGGCCGCCCTGAGCAGCCTCGGCAGACGACACGCCGCCCGCAGTTGGGCGCGGCGGGTGGCCGGCGACGCCGGGGTGCGGGCGATGCGGGGTTACCAGTCCGCCGCGACCCGGCTGGCCCTGCTGCGCGACGGGACGCTGCGCGGTCTGGACCGCAAGCCCGCCGACCAGGAGCGGACCGCACGTGAGGAGCGGGAGTTGCTGGACGCGATCAGCGCGTACCGGACGTTCTTCGTCGGTCGGGACCCGCAGGCCCCGGCGGGGGTCTGGGACGGCAGCCGCTACCACCTGCGCTTCCCGGACGGCACCCAGCGCCCGGTGGACGCGCCGCACGAGCCGGTGGTGCCGATCCCGGTGGTGCTGGCCCCCGCCCCGGCTCCGGTGGGGTACGCGGCACCCGGCTGGCCGGGGCCGCGGTCGGCGCCGCCCTGGCCGCCGACGCACCCCTGAGCGCTGCCGACGGGCGGCGGGCGGCGGGCGGCTCAGGTCATCAGCGAGGTGAGGAAGTCACCGAGGCCCTGGAACATCGCGATCAGCGCGGCCCCGATCGCCCGGAACATCTGCGCGGCACCGTCCGGCCGGAAGGCCATGAAGTAGATCAGGAACGCGACACTGCCCCAGGTCAACAGCTTCTTCACGAATACCGGCATCGTCCCTCCCCAGGGCCACGGTCGCCGGATGGCTTCCCGTCGTGCGGCCGGGCAAACGGTGCGCGACGGGGCCTGGTGGCCGGGGGAGGTGCGTCAGAGGTAGAGGCCGGTCGAGTCGTTCTCGATCCGCTCGGCGGCGACGGCGTGCACGTCCCGCTCCCGCAGCAGCACGTAACCGCGGCCGTGCAGCTCGACCTCGGAGCGGTCGTCCGGGTCGAAGAGCACCCGGTCGCCGGAGACGATGGCGCGTACGTTCGGCCCCACCCCGACGGCGGTGGCCCAGGCGAGGCGCTTGCCGACCGCCGCGGTCGCCGGAATGACGATGCCGGCGGTGGAGCGGCGTTCGCCCTCGCTGCCCTCCATGCGTACCAGCACGCGGTCGTGCAGCAGGCGGATCGGCAGGCCGGCGTCCAGATCGTTGTCGGCGGTCACGCCGCAGACGCTACCGTGTGGGCCGACGGCTACCGGCCGGTGGTTACGCCGGAGGTGGTCGGGGCATTGTGTGGCGGAACCCCCTACGGTGTCGGGAACGGACGTATGCTGTCCGACCTGTCACCGTGGGCGGGCCGGGTTCTCTGCCAGGAGGTGCGCTTGAGCCGCTTCGAGCGGGTACGCGGGCGGCTTCGCCGCGCCTACCAGTCACGACAGGCGTCGGCGCGCGCCGACGAGGGCGCGGCGGATGACGCGCTGAACGACGCGTCGCCGGCCGCCCGGGTGGCATCGCCGGCCGTGCCGGGGCCGACCGCGCCGACGAGCGCCACTGTCTACGGCGCGGAACCACCGGTGGACCTGCACAGCTCCACGTCCAGCCGGGACGACGCCGACGTTCCGCACGGGCTGCGGATCGCCGCCGCGTGGTGTTGGCGACTGATCGTGATCGGCGTGGTGGCCTGGGCCCTGCTGCGGATCGTCGGCACGATCAAGATCGTGATCATTCCGCTGGCCATCGCGCTGCTGCTCTCGGCGCTGCTCGCGCCGGCGGTGGGCTGGCTGCTGCGGATCCGGTTCCCCCGGTCGCTGGCGACCGCTGTGGTGCTGGTCGGCGGCCTGGCCGCGGTGATCGGCACGCTGACGCTGGTGGTCAACGAGTTCATTCGTGGCGTACCGGAGCTGAGCGAGAAGTCGTCGGAGGGTGTCCGGCAGATCCAGAACTGGCTGAAGACGGGGCCGCTGCACCTCTCGGACACTCAGCTCGACCGCTACATCGACGAGGCGCAGGCCTGGATCAACTCCAACACCTCCAATCTGACAAGTGGCGCCCTGAGCACCGCCGCGACGCTGGCCGAGGTGCTGACCGGCACGCTGCTGGTGCTCTTCGCGACGTTCTTCTTCCTGCGCGACGGCAACCGGATCTGGCGCTTCCTGGTCCGGCTGCTGCCGGTGGCCGCCCGGTGGAAGGTCGACGACGCGGGTCGCGCCTCCTGGCACACGCTCGGCGCCTACGTCCGCGCGACCGTGCTGGTCGCCTTCATCGACGCGGTCGGCATCGGCATCTTCCTGGTCGTCTTCGACATTCCGTTCGCCTTCCCGCTGGCCGCGCTGGTCTTCCTCGGCGCGTTCATCCCGATCGTCGGTGCGGCGCTCTCCGGCGGCGTGGCGGTGCTGGTGGCCCTCGTCGACAGCGGCCCGGTCACCGCGTTGATCATCCTTGGCGCGGTGATCGGCGTGCAGCAGATCGAGGGCCACGTGCTCCAGCCGTTGATCATGGGCCGGGCGGTCGCCCTCCACCCGCTCGCGGTGATCATCGGCATCGCCGCCGGTGTGGTGCTCGCCGGCATCACCGGCGCGCTGGTCTCCGTGCCGCTCATCGCGGTGCTGAACACCGCCGTCCGCAGGCTCGCCGCCCGGAGGGTCCCGGACACCCCGCCCGACGCCGTGGTGGTCGCCGCCCAGGCCCCCTAGCTCCGGGCGCGCCCGCGCCTTGTGCGCCCGGACCCGATGGGTCACGCCGTCGACCGCCTGATCACGCACGAACAGGGAAAGAGTGGCCCCCAGTGCGGGAGGCCACTCTTTCCCTGTTGTAGCGCGATCTTGGCCGTGCGCCGTGCGCCGTGCGGCGGGGCGGCCCGGCGGAGGGCGGCGGGGCCTGGCGGCGGGACGTGGCGCGAGGGGCGAGGGTGGACGGGGCGGGTCAGGACTTCGCCAGGCGCTCCAGGGCGCCGCGGGCCACCTCGGGGCGGGTCGTGTACCAGAACGGTGGCAGCGAGCGCCGCAGGAACGGCCCGTAGCCCCGGGCCGTCTCCAGCCGGGAGTCGAGCACCGCGACCACACCCTTGTCGCCGGTCGCCCGGATCAGCCGGCCGACGCCCTGCGCCAGCCGGACCGCCGCGATCGGCACGCTGACCGCCGCGAAGCCCGAACCGCCGCCCGCGTCCACCGCCGCCGCGCGGGCCGCCGCCAGTGGTTCGTCCGGGCGGGGGAAGGGCAGCCGGTCGATGACCACGAGCTGACAGGCGTCACCCGGCACGTCCACCCCCTGCCAGAGCGACATCACCCCGAACAGGCAGCTGGCGCGCTCCTCCCGGAAGCGACGCACCAGCAGCGGCAACGCCTCCTCGCCCTGGAGCAGCACCGGCAGGTCGGTCCGCGCGCGCAACAGCTCCGCCGCCTGCTGCGCGGCCCGCCGTGAGGAGAAGAGCCCGAGAGTACGACCACCGAGCGCCTCGACCAGCCCGAGCAGCTCCTCCCCGGCAGCGTCGGGCAGCCCGGAGACGCTGGGGCGGGGAAGGTGCGCGGCGACGTACAGGATGCCCTGCCGGGCGTAGTCGAACGGCGAACCGACGTCGAGCGACCGCCACCCGGGGCCCTCGGTGGCCGGTACGACGGCGTTCGGGGCGGCGTCGCCGGCGAGGCGGCGGCCCGGCGTCTCGGCGGCCGGACGACCCGGGCCGCTGCGGGCGGCCAGCGCGGCAGCGGCGGGGGTCGGCGGGGCGGGCGGTGGCGCGTCCAGCCCGAGGGCGCGGGCGACGGTGTCGAACCGACCGCCCAGCGCCAGGGTCGCCGAGGTGGCGACGACGGTGCGTTCGTCGTACAGGTGGGTGGCGAGGGTGCCGGCCACCGACAGCGGCGCGACCACCAGTGCGCGGCGGCTGCCGCTGTCGTTCTTCTCCACCCAGGCCACGTCGTGGTCGGCCTCCTCCAGCAGCCGCTGCGCGGTAGTGGAGAGCTCGTCCAGGGCGGCCTTGGCCTGCTGCTTGCGCACCGGGTCGGGGTCGTCGGCCTTGATGTCGCCGATCGCGTCCAGGGCGGTGCGGGTCGCCGCGTCGAGCAGCGTGCACGCCTCCCGCAGCGGCGTCGGCAACCCCGCGGTTATCCGCCCGGCAGGCGCCTCGGCCAGGCCGACGGCGAGGGCGTCGCCGGCGGCGGTGAGCGCCTCGGCCGTCTCCGGCCGCAGCAGCGTCCGGGCCCGCCGGGTGGTCCGGTCGATCAGCTCCGGCACCAGTTCCGCCTGGGCCGCCGAGGAGACCCGGTCGGCCAGCTCGTGCGCCTCGTCGACGATGAGCAACTTGTGCGGTGGCACGATGTGCCGGTCGGCGAGCATGTCGACAGCGAGCAGGCTGTGGTTGGTCACCACGATGTCCGCCTCGCGGGCACGGGCCCGCGACGCCTCGGCGAAGCACTCCTGCCCGAACGGGCAGCGGGTAGCGCCGACGCACTCGCGGGCCGGCATCGACACCAGCCGCCAGGCCTGGTCGTCGACGCCCGGGTCCAACTCGTCCCGGTCGCCGGTGGCGGTCTTCTCGGCCCAGTCCCGCAGCCGCTCGATCTGCTTGCCCAACCGGCCCGCCTCACCGAGCCACTTCGTGCCGCCGCCGGGACGTGCCGCGGGAGCGTCGAAGAGGGTGTCCTCCGGCTCCTCCTCGGTGGAGTTGTCCAGTCGGGCCAGGCAGAGGTAGTGGTGGCGGCCCTTGAGCACGGCGAAGGTGGGCCGCCGGCCGAGCACCGGCTCGACCGCGTCGGCGAGCCGGGGCAGGTCGTGGTCGACCAGCTGGGACTGCAACGCCAGGGTGGCGGTGGAGACCACCACCGGGCCGTCCACAGTGAGCGCCGGCGCGAGGTACGCCAGCGACTTGCCGGTGCCGGTGCCGGCCTGGACGAGCAGATGCTCACCGTCGGCCACGCACGCCTCGATCGCTGTGGTCATCTGCAGCTGGCCGGGGCGTTCCGCGCCACCGGGCACCGCGCCGACCGCCGCCGCCAGCAGCTCGGTGCCACTGGGCCGGGCACCCCGCCGCCGGCCCTTCGCACGGGCCGACGGGGTGGCGGAACCGGTGGCGGTGCGGGGCGGAGTCACCGTGCGACGGTACCCGGCGCCGCCGACACCGGTAGCGCCCATCCGCCGCGTGGCGTGCCACCGACCGGGCCGGGCGGTGCGGGCGACGCCGTCCGGTTACGGCCGCGCTACGACGCGTGGGCAGTATCGGTTAGGGTGCGAATCATGCCGAGCGACATGGTCCGAGTGATCTACCGCAAGTACGACGGCAGCGCCCACCGCGACTACCCGGCCCGCCGGCTCACGGAGGACGATCTCGGCATCTGGCTCGGAGTGCCCGAGGGCACCCAGTCGGTCTACCACGGCCGCCCCTCGGTGGAGAAGATCCCGTTCGTGCTGCTGGTGCCGCACCGCGCCTGGTGGACGGCCATGTTCAACCCGCCGCCGCGCACCAGCGAGGTCTACTGCGACATCACGACCCCGGCCCGCTGGGAGTCCGACGACACCGTCCACCTGATCGACCTTGACCTGGACGTCGTCCGGCGTCGGGCCACCGGCCTGGTGGAGCTGCTCGACGAGGACGAGTTCGCCGAGCACCGGGCCCGGTTCGGCTACCCGGACGACGTGGTGGTCGAGGCGGAGGCGGCGGCACAGCGGCTGTTCGGGGCCTTGGGCGACGGCACCGAGCCGTTCGCCACCGCGTACCGCAAGTGGTTGGCCCTGGTGGTCTGACCGGGCCGGCTCACCAGCGTGGCGGCCAGCCGTCGTCGGCGTCCAGCGGCGGCAGGTCGGTCAGCTTCTCCGGGTTGAGCTGGTTGTAGATGGCGGTGATCCGGCCCCGGTCCACGGCGAATGCGGTGACCAGGCGGATCGGTCGCCCGTCGCTGTGTGCCGTCTCCATCTGCAGGCCGAGCGCGCCGTCGACGAGCACCGGCCGAGCCAGCACCCGGTCGGCGTACCGGCCGGTCCGGCCGAACAGGCCGAGGGTGAGGCGACCCACGGCGTCGGCGCCGAGCACCGGCCGACGGGCCGCGGGGAAGTGCCCGCCCGAGTCGCCGACGAAGACCACGTCCGGTGCGAGCACCTGGAGGAGTTGGTCCAGCTCGCCGGACTCGGTCGCGGCGACGAACGCCTTGAGCACCCGGCGTTGCTCGGCCGGGTCCGCGGTGTGCCGGGGTACGTCCGGCGCGCTGACCGCCCGACGGGCCCGGGAGGCGAGCTGCCGGGCAGCCGCCTCGGTGGTGCCGAGCACCCCCGCGACCCGGGCGAACGGCAACGCGAACACGTCGTGCAGCACCAGCGCGACCCGTTGCTCCGGTGCGAGCCGCTCCAGCACCACCAGCAGCGCCGTGCCGACCTGGTCGGTGCGGACCGCCCGCTCCGCCGGGTCGGGCGCGTAACCGTCGGCCGACGACCGACCGTCCACCGGGCTCACCACCGGCTCCGGCAGCCACTGTCCGGGGTACGCCTCCCGGCGGACCCGGGCCGAGCGGAGCACGTCCAGGCAGATCCGGGCGCAGGTGGTGGTCAGCCACGCGGACAGGTCACGGATCTCGGCGCGGGCCGCCGGGTCGGCCAGCGCCCCGGCGTAGCGCAGCCAGGTCTCCTGGACCGCGTCCTCCGCCTCGCTGCGGCTGCCCAGCATCCGGTGGCCCACCGCGAGGAGCCGGCCCCGCTCGGCCTCGAACTCCGTCGCCAGTTCCCGCACGACCCACCACCCCTTCCGGTCGGTGTCCCGGCCTCCATCCTCCCGCCTGGCGGAGGTGCCGGCAGCCCCGGAACGCCCCGGTGGGCCGGTGCCTGCGGTGGGCGCAGGTCGAGGGTGTCGGTCACCGGGCCGGGGTCCGTCGACGGCTCTCGGCGGGCGGATCGGCGGCGGTTGGGTGATGATCCGTGCATGAGCGCACCCCAGCAAGGGCAGATCGTGGGGCCGGACGGCGGCTCGATGCGGGAACTGCTGCGGGTCACCGCGCCGGTGGATCTCGGCGCGATCGACCCGCGGTCCATGCCCGGCCTACCGGTGCCGGCGGACCGCGCCGAGCACCGTAAGACCTGGGCGCGGGAGCAGGTGGAGCTGGTCGGTGAGGAGCTGGGCCGGCAACAGGAGATGCTCTTCGCGATGGCCAAGACCGGATCGGAGCGGCCGGCCCGCCGGGTGCTGCTGGTGTTGCAGGCCATGGACTGCGGCGGCAAGGACGGCACGATCAAGCGGGTGGCGGGCGCGATGAACCCGCTGGGCCTGCACATCCGCTCGTTCGGGCCGCCGACGCGTCAGGAGCTGCGGCACGACTTCCTCTGGCGGATTCGCCGGGAGTTGCCGCCGCCGGGGTACGTGGGGATGTTCAACAGGTCGCACTACGAGGACGTGTTGATCGCCCGGGTCGGCTCGCTGGTGCCGGAGGCGACCTGGCGGGCCCGCTATGACGAGATCAACGCGTTCGAGCGGGAACTGACCGAGGACGGCGTGACGCTGATCAAGGTGATGCTGCACATCTCGTACGCCGAGCAGGGCAAGCGCCTGCTGGACCGGCTCACCGACCCGCGCAAGCACTGGAAGTACAACCCCTCCGACATCGACTCGCGGGGGCACTGGGACGACTACCAGGCCGCGTACGCCGAGGCGCTGAGCCGGTGCGGCACGGACGCCGCGCCCTGGTTCGTGGTGCCGGCGGACCGCAAGTGGTACCGGGACTGGGCGGTGGCCCACCTGCTGCGTGAGACGTTCGACACGCTCGATCTGGGGTATCCGGCTGCCGATTTCGACGTGGCCCGGGAGCGGAGGCGCCTGTTGGCTGGGGGAGCGGGTGCCGGTGGGACGGTCGAGGTGAACGGCAGGTGAACGAGCGGTGAATGGTGCCTGGCCAGGGGTGGGCCGGCGAATTCCCGGTTCTGCCGTTTCCTAGCATTCACCGAGCGGGCGCTCTCGGGTGCCGCCACCCTTCCACCGACGCGACGAGGTCTGTGCTGTGAAGTTTTCCTTCCGCCCCACCGAGGGCGCCTTCTACGAGCTCTTCACCAGGGCCGCGCAGAACCTGGTCCGGGGCACGGCGCTGCTCAACGAGCTGGCCCTGCCCGGCGTGGACGTGCAGTCCGTCAGCGAGCGGCTCACCGAGGTCGAGCACGACAGCGACCAGATCACCCACGAGCTGTACAAGAAGATCAACTCAACCTTCATCACCCCGTTCGACCGGGAGGACATCTACCGGCTCGGCTCGCTGCTGGACGACGTGATGGACCACCTGGAAGCGGTCGGCGACCTGCTCTACCTGTACGGGCTGACCGAGCTTCCGGCGCTGCCGCGCGAGCTGCACGAGATGGTCAACGTGCTCGACCAGCAGGCCAAGCTGACCGCCGACGCGATGCCCCGGCTGAAGTCGATGAAGGATCTTGAGGACTACTGGATCGAGTGCAACCGGCTGGAGAACGAGGGCGACCGGATCAACCGTCAGTTGCTCGTCCGCCTCTTCTCCGGCGAGTACGACGCGCTCACCGTGCTGAAGATGAAGGAGGTCGCCGACGAGCTGGAGGCTGCCTGCGACGCCTTCGAGCACGTGGCGAACACCGTCGAGACCATCGCCGTCAAGGAGTCCTGAGCCGGTGTCTCCCGAACTCATCGCCGTCCTGGCGGTGATCGCGGTAGCCCTGGCGTTCGACTACACCAACGGCTTCCACGACGCTGCCAACGCGATCGCGACAAGCGTCTCGACCCGCGCGTTGACCCCCCGGATCGCGCTGGGGCTCGCCGCGGTCGGCAACTTCGTCGGCGCGCACTTCGGCGCCGGAGTGGCCAAGACCGTCGGCGACGGCCTGGTCACCCTGCCCACCGGCATCAGCAGCCTGGGGGTGGTCTTCGCCGGGGTGCTCGGCGCCATCGCCTGGAACCTGATCACCTGGTACTTCGGTCTGCCGTCGTCCTCCTCGCACGCGCTCTTCGGTGGTCTGGTCGGGGCGACCCTGCTGTCCAGCGGCGGCATCGTGCAGTGGGTCAACATCGGCGAGAAGGTCATCCTGCCGATGGTGCTCTCGCCGATCGTCGGTCTGACCCTCGGCTACCTGCTGATGCTGGCCATCCTCTGGATGTTCCGGAAGGGGCAGCCGGGCAAGCTCAACCGGGGCTTCCGGTGGGCGCAGACCGCCTCGGCCGCCGCCATGTCGGTCGGTCACGGCATGCAGGACGCCGCCAAGACCATGGGCATCGTGGTGCTGGCGCTCTACACCGGTGGTTTCCAGGAGAGCAAGACGCACATCCCGGGCTGGGTGTTCTGGACCTCGGCGACGATGCTGGCCCTCGGCACGTACGCCGGTGGTTGGCGGATCATCCGCACCCTCGGCCGCAAGATCATCGACTTGGGCCCGCCGGAGGGCTTCGCCGCCGAGACCGTCGCCAGCGCGGTGCTCTACTTCAACGCCCTGGTGCTGAAGGCGCCGATCTCCACCACCCACACCATCACCTCGGCGATCATGGGTGTCGGCGCGACCAAGCGACTCTCCGCGGTTCGCTGGAACGTGGCCGGCAACATCGTGCTGGCCTGGATCATCACGTTCCCGGCCGCCGCACTGATCGCGTGCCTGACCTACCTGCTGGTCCGGCCGCTGTTCGGCTGAGCGCACGAAAGGGCCCCCGGTCACGGTCTCGCCGTGGCCGGGGGCCCTTTGCCTGTTCAGACGTACCGGACGCCGATCTGCTCGCGGACCGTGTCCAGCAGGGCCATCACCTCAAGGGTGGTGGCATGCGGCACCACCGGGCTCTCGGTCAGGCCGGCGGCCAGGCAGCGCTGCACCTCGATCGCCTCGTACTGGTAGCCGTTGCCGGCCTCGTCCGCCGTGAACGTCTCCGGCTCGGCGCCGACCCGGTGCAGTGTGAACGAACCCGGTCGGAAGAACGGCTCCGGCACGTCGATCCGCCCCAGGGTGCCCGTGATCGAGGCGGTCTGCCCGCTCAACCCGACCATGCCGCAGCTCAACGTCGCCAGCGCTCCGGTGTCGTAGCCGAACAGCATGCCGGTGTTCTCGTCCGTCCCCTCCGGGCCGAGCTGCGCCCAGGACCGGATGTGCTGCGGCACGCCGAGCAGCAGGTGGGCCACGCTGATCGGGTAGATCCCCAGGTCCAACAGGGCGCCTCCACCCAGCGCCAGGTTGCGCATCCGGTGCTCCGGCGGGAACGGCCCGGCCACACCGAAGTCGGCCCGGACGCCGCTCACCGTGCCGATCGCCCCGTCCGCGATCAGCTCGACCATCCGCAGGATCATCGGGTTCAGCCGCATCCACATGGCCTCCATCAGGAAGACCCCGGCGGCGCGGGCGGTGTCCACCAGCTCGGTGCTGGTGGCCAGGTCGAGGGTGAACGGCTTCTCCAGCAGCACTGCCCGCCCGGCGGTCAGGCAGGTCATCGCCGCCTCGTAGTGCGCGGAATGCGGGGTCGCCACGTAGATCGCGTCCAGCTCCGGGTCGGCGGCCAACTCCACCCAGGAGCCGTAGGCGCGCTTCGCGCCGTACGTGTCAGCGAAGCGCTGTGCGCTCTGCGCGGCGCGGGAACCGACCGCCACCAACTCGGCGTCCGGCACCAGCCGGAGGTCTTCGGCGAAACGGCTGGCGATGTGGCCGGTGGCCAGGATGCCCCAACGAGTCATGCCGAAACGCTAACCGAGCCAGCTGAACCGCCCGCTGCCCGGTCTGCGGCCTGCTGCCACACCCCGACCCGACGCCTCGGGCCTGACGGCCTGACGAGCGTGATGCCTCTGAGGCATTTTGATGCCTCAGAGTCATCACGCTCAAATCGTCGACCGAGCCACCGCTCATCGCCCCAGCGCGCGGCCGGCGTTCCGCTGTCGGGAACTAGGCTCGCGGCATGACGATCGACAGTGCCGGCTTCGCCGCCCCGGCAGCCCTGGTCGAGCACGCCCGCCGGTTCCAGGCCGAGGGTGGCACCCCGGCCACGCCGCGGGTCGCGGCCACCGTCCTGCTGCTGCGCCCGACCGATGCCGACTTCGAGGTGTACGTCATCCGCCGGGTCGCCGCGATGACGTTCGGCGGGATGTACGCCTTCCCCGGCGGCGGGGTGGACCGCTCCGACTCGGAGGCGCACCTGGACTGGGCGGGGCCGGCACCGGGCGAGTGGGCGGGCCGGCTCGGCGTGGCTTC
The DNA here is from genome assembly GCF_018070385.1 of Micromonospora sp. C97. NCBI lineage: Bacteria > Bacillati > Actinomycetota > Actinomycetes > Micromonosporales > Micromonosporaceae > Micromonospora > Micromonospora sp. C97. Next base: position 378,673 of record NZ_JAGPXU010000002.1, on the reverse strand, counting down.
GGACGCCGCGCAGGCGGTGGTCTGTGCCGCCGCGCGGGAGGTCTTCGAGGAGGCGGGTGTGCTGCTCGCCGGCCCGAACCGGGAGACCGTGGTGGGCGACGTCAGCGGCGACGACTGGGAGGCGGCCCGGCAGGACCTGGAGGGTCGCCGGCTGGGCTTCGCCGCGCTGCTCGCCGACCGGCAGCTCACCCTCCGGTCGGACCTGCTGCTGCCGTGGAGCCGGTGGATCACTCCGGAGTTCGAGCCGCGGCGCTTCGACACGTACTTCTTCGTGGCCCTGCTGCCGGCGGGGCAGCGGACCCGCGACGTCTCCGGCGAGGCCGACCACACCCTGTGGATCCGGCCGGCGGACGCGCTGGCCCGCGCGCGGGCCGGGGAGCTGACCATGCTGCCACCGACAATGGTCACGCTGGCCCAGGTGGCGGCGGCCGGCGACCTGGCCGGTGTGGCGCGGGCGGCGGCCGACCGGGACGCCGCCACCCCGATCACCCCGCGCCTGGACCTCCCCCCGAACGGCGAACCCCGCTTCGTCCTCGCCTGACCCGCACCGCTCGCGTGCCGCCCCTCACCCAAGATCGCGACCCGCACCGCTCGCGTCCCGCGCCTCAGCCAAGATCGCGCTCGAACAGGGAAGTAGTGGCCTCACGGCGCGCCGAGACCACTACAACCAGGATCGAGCGCGATCTTGGCAGGTTCCTCGTGGAGCGGGAACCGGCGGCTCAGCCGAAGCGGCCGGTGATGTAGTCCTCGGTCTTCTTCACGCTCGGGTTGCTGAAGATCTTCTGGGTGTTGTCGTACTCGATCAGCCGGCCCGGGTCGCCGGTCTTCTCGATCGAGAAGAAGGCGGTCCGGTCCGACACCCGCGCGGCCTGCTGCATGTTGTGCGTCACGATGATGATCGTGAACTTGTCCTTGAGCTGGAACATCAGGTCCTCGATCGCCAGCGTGGAGATCGGGTCCAGGGCGGAGCACGGCTCGTCCATCAGCACGACCTGCGGCTCGACAGCGATGGTCCGGGCGATGCAGAGCCGCTGCTGCTGACCGCCGGAGAGGCCCGCGCCGGGCTTGCCCAGCCGGTCCTTGACCTCGCCCCACAGGTTCGCGGCGCGCAGGGCCTTCTCGGCCGCGTCCTCCAGGATCGACTTCTTGCGGACCCCGTTGAGCTTCAGCCCGGCCACCACGTTCTCGAAGATGCTCATGGTGGGGAACGGGTTCGGCCGCTGGAAGACCATGCCGATCGTGCGCCGGACCGCCGTGACGTCCACGTCCCGGTCGTAGATGTCCTGGTCGTCGATGGTCAGGCTGCCCTCGACCCGGGCCCCCGGCAGCACCTCGTGCATCCGGTTGATCGACCGCAGGAACGTCGACTTGCCGCAGCCGGACGGCCCGATGAGGGCGGTGACCGTCTTCGGCTCGACCGTCAGGTTGATGTTCTCGATCGCCTTGAAGCCCCCGTAGTACGCGGTGACGTTCGTGGCGGAGACGCGCTTGGCCATGGTGGTACCTCCGGGGTTCATCGGCTGAGCCTGTTGCGACGGGCCAGCAGCTTCGCCGCGATCGTCAGGATGAGCACGAGGGCGACCAGGGTGAGTGCCGCGGTCCACGCCCGTGCCGGGGCGTACTTCGACGCGTCGCCGGCCTGCTGGTAGACGAAGAGGGACAGCGACGACTGGTTGTTCTCGAAGGGGTTGGTGTTGATCGCCGCGCCACCGCCGGCGACCAGCAGCACCGGCGCGGTCTCACCGGCCGCGCGGGCGATGGCGAGCATGACGCCGGTGACGATGCCGGGCAGCGCCGTCGGCAGCACCACCCGCAGGATGGTCTTCCACTTGGGTACGCCGAGCGCGTACGCGCCCTCGCGCAGTGGCGCCGGTACGAGGCGGAGCATCTCCTCGGTGGACCGGACGATGGTGGGCAGCATGAGCACGCTCAGCGCGAGCGCGGCGGCGAAGCCGGAGAAGCTGGGCCGACCGTCGTTGAACCACGGCGACACGATCAGCACCCAGAACGCCAGCACGAAGAGGCCGGAGACGATCGACGGGATGCCGGTCATCACGTCCACGAAGAACCGGATCGCGAAGGCGAACTTGCCCCGCCCGTACTCGACGATGTAGATCGCGCAGAGCACGCCGAGCGGGACGGTGATCAGGGTGGCGATACCAACCTGCTCCAGGGTGCCGACGATCGCGTGGTACGCGCCGCCGTTGGCGTCCCGGGCCCCGATGTTGTTCATCGAGGTCTGGAAGAAGTTGGCGTCCAACCGGCTGGCGCCCTTGCTGACCAGCGTCCAGACCACCGACACGAGCGGCAGCACCGCCAACACGAAGGCGGAGTGGATCAGGGCGCTCCAGGTGCGGTTGCGGGCCGAGCGGCGCCCCTCGACCGCGTTGGCGGCGGTGAAGAGCCCGACCAGGTAGAGGATCGCACCGAGGACGACCACGAGGACCGGGCCGCCGACGCCGGCGCCGTAGACGATCACGGCGGAGAGCGCCAGGGCCACCACGGCGATGGCCGGGGCGGCGTACCAGGGCAGCCGCTTGGCCCGCAGCGAGTCGGGCTGGGCCGGCGGCCGGGTGCGGTGGGAGGTGGCGGTTGTGGTCATGCGGCCGACTCCGTGAACTCCCGGCGGCGGTAGATGATCGCCCGCGCGGTGATGTTGACGATCAGCGTGATGGCGAACAGCACCAGGCCGGAGGCGATCAGAGCGCCACGGCCGGTCGCGTTCGCCTCGCCGAACGCGTTGGCGATGTTGGCGGCGATGGTGTTGCCGCCGTTCTGGATCAGGTTGAACGAGATGCCGAAGGTGATGCCGAGGGTCAGTGCCAGGGCGATGGTCTCGCCGAGCGCCCGGCCGAGGCCGAGCATCATCGCGGCGATGATGCCGGGGCGGCCGTAGGGGAGCACCGCGGTGCGGAGCATCTCCCAGCGGGTGGCCCCCAGGGCGAGGGCGGCCTCCTCGTTCGCGGTGGGCGTCTGGAGGAACACCTCGCGGGAGAGCGAGGTGATGATCGGCAGCACCATGATGGCGAGCACCAGGGCGCCCAGCATGACGGACGCCCCGAAGGGGCCGTCGCCGCCGAAGAGCGGGATCCAGCCGAAGTGCTGGTTCAGCCAGACGGAGAAGTCCCGGACCGGGCTGCTGAAGACGTCCCGTCCCCAGAGGCCGAAGACCACGCTCGGCACGGCGGCGAGCAGGTCGACCAGGAAGCCGAGCGTGGTGCCCAGCCGGCGGGGTGCGTAGTGCGAGAGGTAGAGGGCGATGCCCAACGCCACCGGCACCGCCATGAGCAGTGCCAGCGCCGAGCTGAGCACGGTGCCGAAGGCGAGCGCGCCGATGCCGAACTTCGGCTGTGTCTCGTTGGGAGACCAGCCCTCGTAGGACCAGAAGTTCTCGGTGTTGGCGCGTAGGGCCGGCACCGCCTTGACGACCAGGAAGATCGCGATGGCGGCGATGATGACCAGAACGGCGGTGCCGGCGGCCAGTGTGAGACCGCGGAAGGCCCGCTCGGCGCCGAACCTACGGCTGCGCGGCAGCGCGCCGCCGCCGCCCAGCCCGGTGCCGCCCGGGGTACGGGTGCTGACTGGTGCCTCGGCCACACGCGCCGAGGCACCGGCGGGCCACTCGTGACTCTGGGTCACGCGCGTCCCGCCGGTGCCGGCGTCGGCCGAGCGGTGGGGGGTTTCACCCATCTGCTCGCTCGATTCGATTGCGGAGTGGTGTCGGTCAGGAGATGTTCTTGACTGCGGCCTCGACCTTGGTGCGGACGCTCTCCGGCAGCGGGGCGTAGCCCAGCTCGGTCATGGCAGCCTGGCCCTCGGTGCTGGCGGCGTAGCCCAGCAGACCCTTGACCAGCGGCAGCTTGTCGGCGGCGAGGCCCTTGCTGCAGACGATCTCGTACGTCGCCAGGACGATCGGGTAGGCCCCGGCCTCCTTGGTGTTGTAGTCGATCGACAGCTTGAGGTCGTCGCCCTGGCCCTCGACCTTGGCGCCGGCGATGGTCTTGCCGGCCGCCTCGGCGGTCAGCGCGGCGAACTCGCCCGCACCGTTACCGATCTTGGACATCTTCAGGCCGGCGTTCTCGGCGAACGACCACTCCATGTAGCCGATGGAGCCGTCGGCACCCTTGACCCGGCTGGCCACGCCGTCCGAACCCTTGGCGCCGGTGCCGCCCGGGGCCTTCCACGCCTTGGCCTTGCCGAAGGTCCAGTCCGCCTCGGCGGTCTTGGAGAGGAAGTTGGTGAAGTTGTCGGTGGTGCCCGACTCGTCCGAGCGGTGGACGGTCTGGATGGTGGTCGCCGGGAGCGTGGCACCCGGGTTGTCGGCCTTGATCGCGGCGTCGTCCCACTTGGTGACCGTGCCGGCGAAGATCTTCGCCAGGGTGGCCGGCTTGAGCTGGAGGTTGTCCACGCCGCTGACGTTGTAGGCGACGGCCACCGGGCCGATCACCATCGGCAGGTGGATGGCCTTGCCGCCGACGCACTTGGCGTCGGCCTGCGGCTGCTCCTCCGGCTTGAGCGCGGAGTCGGAGCCGGCGAAGTCGGCGGTCCCGGCGATGAACGCCTGAATACCGGCGCCCGAGCCGCTGGGCTCGTAGTTGATCGTTACACCCTGGCACTTCTGCTGGTACGCCTTGATCCACTCGGCCATGGCGTTCTTCTGCGCCGACGAGCCCTGGGCGTTCAGCGTGCCGGTAGCGCAGTCGACCGCGGCGGCCGAGCCCGAAGCGCTGGCGCCGGAGGCGGGCTCGTTGTTGTCCGAGCCGCATGCGCTGAGACCGAGCGTCGCAGCAAGGGCGAGGCCGGCAATCGCGCCGTACCGCTGGAGCTTCACCTGAGGGGTTTCCCTTCGCGTCTGACTTGGCGCCCCGATCCGGGGCCCGAGGACCGGCACTGACCGGCTGACACGAAAGTTAGAAGTGCCAGGTAGCCGGTTCGCCGGTCGCAAGTGAACGCGAGGTGAACACGTACGGCCGTTGAGGTGACCGCTCGCTGAGGGTGAGTTGTCCGTTAAGTGAACCGGGATGCACCTGTCGGAAGTATGGGTATATTTCCGGTTCGCTGTTATGTCGCCGACGCCCGGCCGTTACCCGCCGGTGACCCGCTCGGCGCGACGGCGGACGGTCAGCCCAGGTGGTAGTTGATGTGCGCGGACCAGCGGGCGAAGCCCAGCCGCTCGTAGAGCGCGACGGCCCCGGTGTTCGAGTCGTCCACGTAGAGCATCACCCGGTCCAGGCCGCGCTTGTCCCGCAGGTGCGCCAGCCCGGCGGTGGTCAGGGCCCGGCCGAGCCCGCCGCCGTGCGCGGTCGGCTCCACCCCCAGCACGTACACCTCGCCGATCCGGGCCGACCCCGGCCGCTCGTGCACCTTGGTCCAGTGGAAACCGAGCAGCCGGCCGGTAGCTGTCTCCTCGGCGAGCAGGAAGCCCGCCGGGTCGAACCACGGCTCGGCGAGGCGGACCCGCAGGTCGTCCGACGTCCACCGGCCCTGCTCGGGGTGCTCGGCGAAGGCCCGCGCGTTGAGGGCCAGCCAGGCCGCGTCGTCCGCCCCGGGTCGGAACGCGCGCAGCGTCACCCCGTCGGGCAGGCGTGGCTCACCCAGCGGGGCGGCCAACGGTCGGCGCAACTGCCAGAGCACCCGGGCCCGGGTGAAGCCGAGGTCGACGGCGAGCGCGGCGGCCGACGGGTGGTCGCCGTGCGCCCACGCCCGCAGCGGCCCGGTGGCCGAGGCGAGTACGCCCCGGGCCAGCGCCCGGCCGGTGCCCCGTCGCCGGTACGCGGGGTGCACCACCAGCTCGACCCCGATCCCGTCGACCGGGTCGGTGGTGTCCAGGTGCGCGTACCCGGTGAGGGTGCCGTCGTCGGCGCGGGCGATCAGGTGCACGGCGGCGGCGTCGGGGTCGCGCAGCCGGAGCAGGACGTGTTCGTCGAGCGGGTCCGCCCCGTCGGTGTCACCCGCTGAACTGGCGAGGGCCAGTACGTCGGCGATCTCCGCCGCCGCCAGTCGGTCGGTCCGGGTCACCTGGTCGCTGGTCGGCTCCGCGCTGCTCATTCCGCCACCGTATCCGCTGCGTGTCGTGACGCCCGGACCGTCGCCGCAAAGCCGCGGCTCAGGTCGGGTCGGTGGGGAGGGCCTCCAGCTCGAAGCGGGCGGTCAGGTCGGGCAGGATCTGGCGCAGCGCGTCCACCGTGCCCTGCCGGTCCCCACCGGCGTCGTGCAGCAGCACCACCGAGCCCGGTTCGGCCTGGCTCAGCACCGTCGCGGTGATCTTGTTGGCGCCGGGCAGGTCCCAGTCCGACGGGTCCACCGACCAGTGCAGCGGGGTCATGCCGAGCTGCCGGGCCGTCGACACCACCGGGTACGTCCAGGCCCCGCCCGGCTGGCGGTACCAGACAATCGGGGCGTTCGGCACCGCCGCCCGGATCGCTGCGTTGGTGCGAAGCAGGTCGGAGCGGATCGCGTCGGCCGACCGGGCGCCCAGGCCGACGTCGTGGTGCCAGGAGTGGTTGCACAGCGTGTGCCCGTCGTCCACTATCGACTGGACCAGGTCGGGGTGGTTCTGCGCGTTCTCGCCGACCACGCAGAACGTGGCGCGCACGTCGTATTCGCGCAGCAGGGCGAGGACCTGCGGGGTGTAGCGCGGGTCCGGCCCGTCGTCGAAGGTCAGCGCGAGCCGCGGCGTGCCGGTGGTGGAGTGCGCGCCGAACAGTTTGTCGCCTCCGGCGTCTCGCCCGGACCCGTCCTGGCCGGTCTCGACCGGGCCGGCGCTGCTGCTGGCGCCCGGTGTCGCGCCCGGCTCACCGACGCTGGGTTGGTCGGCGTAGTGCGGTCCGTCGGCGTTCGTGGTGACGCCGGCGGTGTGCGGCGGCGTCTGGTCGGGGACGAGGCTGCGGCCGAGCACGTACGCGGAGCCGAGCAGGCCCGCCACCACCAGCGTCACTATCCCCGCGGCCCGCGCGGTGGAGTTGCCCCCCGTCACGACTTCCGCCCGGCCCGCCGGTCACGCCGGCCCGTCGCCCCCGTGTTCAGTGCGCGCACCATCGCCCCTTTCTCCGACAAACCCGGCAGTCAGAATAGAGCCGCCAAGCTGCACAAAAAGGGCATATGGGAAATCGCCCGGGGTGGTCCGCGAATCAGACCGGCACTGGGGCGTGCTCCGCCTCGGGAAGCGACCGCGACGGCGGAACGACGAACTTGTAGCCGACCTGGCGGACGGTGCCGATCATCGACTCGTACTCCGAGCCGAGCTTGGCGCGCAGTCGTCGGACGTGCACGTCCACCGTGCGGGTGCCGCCGAAGTAGTCGTAACCCCAGACCTCGCGCAGGAGCTGGTCGCGGGTGAACACCCGACCCGGGTGCTGGGCCAGGAACTTCAGCAGCTCGAACTCCTTGTAGGTGAGGTCGAGCGGGCGACCCTTGAGCTTCGCCGCGTAGGTGTCCGGATCGATGGTCAACTCGCCGGCCCGGATCGAGCCGCCCGCGCCGGCGGTCGCGTTGCTGAGCCGGCCCACCGCCAGCCGCAGCCGCGCCTCGACCTCGGCGGGGCCGGCCGAGGCGAGGATGACGTCGTCGACGCCCCAGTCGGCGTTGAGCGCGATCAGACCGGCCTCGGTCACCACCGCGACCAGCGGCACGCCGAGCCCGGTGGCGTGCAGCATCCGGCAGGTCGCCCGGGCCTCGCTCAACTCCGATCGGGCGTCCACCATCACCGCGTCCGGGCTCGGGCCCGCGACCAGGGTGCGAACGTCGCGCGGCGCGGTGCGGACCGAGTGCGGCAGCAGGTCGAGTGCCGGCAGCACAGCCGACGGTTCCCCTGCACGTGCGGTCACCAGCAGCAGGATCTCCACGATCACCTCCGTCCCGGCGGCGCGAGGCCGCACGCGACCAGTCGCACTCGTCGGGGAGTGCGCTGAGAAATTGCGTGGTCCCGGCGTCGCTGACGGGCGGGTAACGCGTTGAGCGTAACTGATCGCCTCGGCCGCACCGTCAGGCCAAATCCTGTTTGTCTATCTTGCCCCTGATCGTGGCCTGGTTTTTAACGTCGCTGAAACCCGTGACCACCGCGGCGGGCGGTCGGTCTGGCACGATCGGGTCGTGTTTCCCTCCACCTCGCCCGAGGCCGGCCGTGAATCGTGGCCCGCCGGGTCCCAACCGGGCCCGGCCGCCGCACCGACGCGCGGCCAACCGCCCGCGCCGCGTACCGGTCCGGCCACCACCGACGGCGATCGCCGCGAACGGGGTGGGCCCCGCCGGGCCCGTCGCTCCGGTGAGCCGGCCCGCCGATCCGAAGACGAGGTCGACGAGCCGGAAGAGGAGGTCATCCCCCCGGTCGAGGTGCACCGCCAACTGGCGCTGACCATCGCCGGCTTCGCCGCGCTGCTCGGCGTCGGCCTGGTGCTCGGTGCGCAGACGTCGGGCCCCGGCCACCGGCTGCCGTTCGCCGCCATCGTCTTCGGCGTCCAACTGCTGTTCGTGCTCGCCTGGACGATGGCCATGCGCCCGCCGGCGTTGCTGGTGGTCGCCGGGATCAGCGCCGTGGTCGCGGCGCTGGCCGACACCGCCGCGGTGCGGACCGACGTCGCCGGCCTGGCACCGCTGGGATACCTGGCCGTCGGCGGGTTCCTCGCCGCGGTGCTCGGCCAGCTGGTCCGCCGGGTCGACCGGGTCCGGGTCACCGACTCACTCGGTGCCACCCTGCTCATCGTGGTCGGGGTGGTGGCCCTCGGCACCCTGATCGTGCTCAGCCGCATCCCGGCCGGCACCCAGGCGATCACCGTCTGCCTGACCGCGAGCGGTGTCGCGCTCACCGTCGCCCGGCTCACCGACGCCGTCCTGCCGTGGCCGCGGCTGGCCCCGCAGGTGCCCCGGGGCGCCGCCGGCGTGGTGGCCGGCGCGATGGTCGGCACGCTGACCAGCGCCCTGCTCGGCAGCTACCTGGTAACCCCCTTCACGCCAACCCGGGCCGCCGTGATCGGCCTGGTCGCGGCGGTCACCGCCGTCCTCTCCGACCTCGCCGTGGGGTACGCGGAGGCGGGCCGGTTGATGGCCGGTGAACCGCCCACGATGTGGGTGGCCCGGCACATGCAGGGTCCACTCGGTGGCTTCGCTCTGGCGGCGCCCGCCGCGTACGCCATGTGCATGCTCTTCCTCTGAGTCACGGTTGAGCGCGGAGCCGGTCGGGTACCTACGGGTGCGCCGCCCTGCGGCGTCGGTACGAACGCCCCGTCGCGGCGCGACGGGCGGAGACAGGAGGCGGCGTGGCGCGGGACTATCCGGTGGACGAGGCGCGACCCCGACGGCGTGGCCGCAAGCTGCTCATCGGGCTGTTCGTTCTGCTCCTGCTGCTGGCGGGGTTGCTGGTGGTCGCCGACCGGGTGGCGGTCGGGGTTGCCGAGCGGACCATCGCCGACCGGGTGCGGCAGGAGATCGCCAAGCAGGGCGCGCAGTCCGCCGCCCCTGAGGTGGAGGTGGGCGGAGTCCCGTTCCTCACCCAGGTGCTCGATGGCCGTTACCAGCGGATCACCATCAACCTGCGGGACGTGCAGGCCTCGGTCGAGGGCGACGCCGTCCGGCTGCCGGTGCTGGACGTGACCGCCCGTGACGTGCGCGCCTCGCTGGACACCCTGCGCACCGGCCAGGGCGACATCGTGGCGGACACCGTCAACGGCGCCGGCACGATCAGCTACGAGAGTCTGGCCGCGTTGCTGAACCGCCCAGGGCTCACCCTCGGCGAGCAGAACGGCAAGCTCACCGTCACGGCCCCGGCCGACATCCTCGGTCAGCGGCTCACCATCAGCGGCACCGCCGACGTCACCGTCGCCGACAACGGCGCGGTCGCGCTGCGCTTCAACGACCTGGACGCCGCGGGTCTGCCGAACCTGCCGCTGGCCCGTGCGTTCCTGAGCAACTACGCCAAGAGCATCTCCATCGACGTGCCGCTTCCGGAACTGCCGTTCCAACTCGCCGTCCGGGAGGTCCGTCCACTGCCGGAAGGGCTGGCGGTCACCGCCGACGCGAAGAACGTGCCGATCAACTCGGTCGGCTGACGCCGGAGGCGCGGTGGGACGCCGAAATCCTTGGCAGGCCCGTCGATTCCCGGATGGTGGTCGGCTGAGTGGCAGCTCGGTCACTGGCTGGTAGGCTCCCTGGCCATGGGGACCCACCTCACCAAACGGCGCGCGGTCGACCTGTGCCGCGTGGCCACCTGCCTGTGTCGCCCCGTCATCTGACGGCGGGGCTGTCTCCGGCCGCCTGACGGCGGCCACCGGCACAGGGTTCTCGCACCCTCCGGTTATCCCACCGAACGCCCGGCAGCGGCGCCGTCGCACGAACCCGTGATCCCGTCCTTCAGCTGGGTCCCGCGCGTGGTGCGACAGATACGTCAACCGATTCGCGCGCGTTGGCTCACCATCCATCCTCACCAGGGAGTGATTCGATGAGTCGCGACACCGCACTCGTTTCGGCCGAGTGGGCCGAGAAGAACCTCGACGCCCCGGGCGTCGTCTTCGTCGAGGTCGACGAGGACACCTCGGCCTACGACACCGGCCACATCGCCGGTGCCATCAAGATTGACTGGAAGACCGACCTTCAGGACCAGGTCCGCCGGGACTTCGTCAACAAGACGCAGTTCGAGGCGCTGCTCTCCGAGCGGGGCATCAGCAACGACGACGTCGTGGTCCTCTACGGCGGCAACAACAACTGGTTCGCCGCGTACGCGTACTGGTACTTCAAGCTCTACGGCCACCGCGACGTGAAGCTGCTCGACGGCGGTCGCAAGAAGTGGGAGCTGGACGCCCGCCCGCTCGTGACCGACCAGGTGTCCCGCCCGGCGACGCAGTACGTCGCGCAGGAGCCGGACACCTCCATCCGGGCCTTCCGGGACGAGGTCGTCGCCGCGATCGGCACCAAGAACCTGGTCGACGTGCGCAGCCCCGACGAGTTCGCCGGTCGCCTGCTCGCCCCCGCCCACCTGCCGCAGGAGCAGGCGCAGCGGGCCGGCCACATCCCCACCGCGATCAGCGTGCCGTGGTCCAAGGCGGCCAACGAGGACGGCACCTTCCGGTCCGACGACGAGCTGCGCAAGATCTACGGCGACGCGGGGCTCGACGACGGCAAGGAGACCATCGCGTACTGCCGGATCGGTGAGCGCTCGTCGCACACCTGGTTCGTGCTCCAGGAGCTGCTGGGTCACCGCAACGTCAAGAACTACGACGGCTCCTGGACCGAGTACGGCTCGCTGGTCGGTGTGCCGGTGGCGCTCGGCGACGAACCCGGGGAGGCCTGATCATGACTCTTCCCACCGCTGCGGGCTGCGCCGCACCGGACCAGGCCGCGCCGCTGCCGGCCAGCCTGGACCTGGAGAAGGAAACCGTCATCACCGGTGTCGTCCGCTCCGCCGAGGCCGAGCCGGTGCCGGGGGCGTACGTCCGGTTGCTCGACTCGACCGGTGAGTTCACCGCCGAGGTGGTCACCTCGGCCGCTGGGCAGTTCCGGTTCTTCGCCGCGCCGGGCTCATGGACGCTGCGGGCGTTGTCCCGGCACGGCAACGGCGACACCGCGGTCACCGCCGGCCGGGGTGTCAACGAGGTTGCCGTCACCGTCGCCTGACCCACTGCTCTGATCGATCGGGGCCGGTCACCCTCCCGGGGGTGGCCGGCCCCGGTCGTGTCCCGTCGACGCGCCGGGGCGGGTGCCGAAATCCATCGGCATGCGTCACTATCTTCTGGTGGAATTCAGGGATGAAAGTGGCGTGTCCGACGAAGGGGTCCCCATCGTCCTCTTCGTGGGCACCGACAGGTCGATGCGGCAGCGGGTGCTGAGCCAACTCGACGGGCTCGCCCCGGTGCGCAGCTGCGCCGACCTGGCCGAGCTGCGTGAGCTGCTGTCGTCACCGGCGGGCCTGGTGCCGGTCGATCCGCGCGCCAAGGCGCGCGGCCTGGTCGAATGGGGTGGGCTCGTCGTCGACCGGGCCGGACACCGGGTCACCTGGCGCGGCGACCCGGTCCCGCTGACCCCGGCCGAACGCGAGCTGCTCGCCCTGCTCATCGGCCCGCCGCTGGTGGTGTGGAGCTACGAACAGCTCTGTGCCGCCGCGCTGGGTGGCGCTGACACCACCGCGCTGCGGTCCACGATCAAACGGCTTCGTCGCCGGTTGCGGGGCCTGCCGGGCGGACCGCAGGTGCACACCGTACGAGGGGTCGGCTACCGGCTCGACCGGCCGCCGCGGCGCAACGACCACTGACCCGCCGTCGCCCGGCAGTGCCGACCGGCTCCGCCGCCGGCCCGGCGGCGGGCCCGTGACACCATGACCGGGTGAGCGGTGCTGTCCAGACGGGTTGGGCCTCCTCGGCCGGCCCCGCCGCGCCGGCACCAGCCGGGTCGCGGCGGCGGTGGCTGCTGGTCGTGACCGTGGCCTGGGCGGTGTTGCTGGCCGGGCTCACCTGGGTGTCGGTGCGGGACGACCCGCCAACGGTGCGCGAACAGCGGTCCCTCGACCAGGCCGGCCCGGTGGTCGACCGGGCGGTCGGCGAGCTGGCCCTCGCGGCCGGTGCCGCGGGTCTGCTGGAGCTGGGCCCGGCGCGGATCGCGTCCGGCTGCCGGGTCACCCCGTTCGCCGACGGGGCGAGGCTGCGACGTGAGGTCGGTGTGCTCGCGGCCACCGGCGACGAGCGGGCCGTGCTGTCCGGCATCGCCGAACGGCTGCCGGCCAGCTGGCGGGCCGGGGTCTGGACCGGAGTGGACGGCCCCGAGCTGCGCGCCGACGCCGGAGAGTTCGTGGCCGTCGAGGGGCGGCCGACAGGTGACGGCCGGGTGCGACTGGTCGTCGACACCGGTTGCCGGCCGGTCGGCACCGGCTACTCTCCGGCCCCGGCCACCGCCGCCGGCCCGGAGACCGCCGCGCTGAGCGCCGCGCTGCTGGCACTCGACCGGCCGGGCGACACCGCGCCGGAGCTGGTCACCGCGCCCTGCCCGGGCGGCGGGTTCGCCCGTACCGCGCGGTCCGCCAACGGTCCCGGTCCGGCGGCCTCGACGGCCGCACTCGCCCCGCTGGCCGGCAACGCCCCACTGGTGGACCAACCCCCGGTGTACGCGTACCGCACCGGTGCCGTCACGGTGCTCGCCGAGATCGGCCCGGACGCCACCCGGCTGGCCGCCACCGTCGGCTGCCCGGGCTGAGCCGGCAGCCGGGCCGGGTCAGCCCCCGCCCGGCCGTTCCTCCGGGTCGCGGCTGCGGCCCAACGCGTCGACAGTGCCCCACCGACCGGGAATGTCCAACAGCTCGACGCGGCCCATCCCCGATGGCACGGCCGGGTCGATGATCAGGTGTTCGCCCTGCGGCTCCAACCCCAGCATCACCCGCAGCAGCAGCAGTGGGGTGCCCGTCGACCAGGCCTGCGGGCTGCACGCGGTCGGGTACTCCACCGGATAGTTGGTGAGGTCGCGGGCGTAGCCGGCGAACGCCTCCGGCAGCCGCCCCCCGAAGTACCGGGACGCGGCCAGCATCGTCTCGCAGATCAGCCCGGCCTCGTCCCGGAAGCCGTACCGCCACAACCCCCAGGCGATGATCGAGTTGTCGAACGGCCAGACCGTGCCCACGTGGTAGCCGATCGGGTTGTACCGCCCCTCGTCGGCGGCGAGCGTCCGCACCCCCCAGCCGGAGAACAGGCGCGGCCCGAGCAGGTGCTCGACCACCTTGCCGGCACGTGACTCGTCCACGATGCCGCTCCACAGCAGGTGCCCGATGTTCGAGGTCAGCGCGTCCACCTGCCGGCCGTCGGCGTCCAGCGCGAGCGCGTAGTGCTCCCGCTCGGGGATCCAGAAGTCGCGGTCGAACCGCTGTTTCAGGTCGGCGGCCTCCCGCTCCAACGTGTCGGCGAACTCCGGGTCGTTCCAGAACTTCCGGGCCAGCCGGGCGGCCCGGATCTTCGCGTCGTACGCGTAGCCCTGCAGCTCACAGGTGGCCCGGGGGAAGCCGGGCAGTTGGCCGTCGGCGTACGAGATGGCGTCCCAGGAGTCCTTCCAGCACTGGTTCTGCAGGCCGGTCTCCGGGTTGCGGGTCTGGTACCAGAGGTAGCCCGTGCCGAGCAGGTCACCGTAGGTGTCGATCCACTTCAACGCCGCGCGGACCTGCGACTCCAGCTTGCGAACGAGGGCGGAGTCCCCGGTCCACAGCTCGTACTCGTCGAGCAGGATGATGAACAGCGGTGTCGAGTCGGCCGACCCGTAGTACGGCGAGTGGGGCTGCTCCTCGAAGCCGGCGGTCTCGCCGTACCGCAGCTCGTGCAGGATCTTGCCGGGTTCCTCGTCCCGGAAGTCGTCCACCCGGTGACCCTGGAGCCCGGCCAGCATCAGGATGGTCGGCGGGACCAGCTCCGGCAGGAACGGCAACACCTGCAACGAGGTGATGATGCTGTCCCGGCCGAACAGGGTCATGAACCAGGGCAGCCCGGCGGCGATCAGCCGCACGCCCAGGGCGATCGACTCGTAGCGCAGCGCGGCCAGGTCGTTGAGGCTGCGCCGGTACGCCCCGGCCAGCGGCTCGCAGTCGCAGCCGAGCTTCGGCGCCCGGTCGATCAGCTCCTGCTGTTCGGCCCGGATGGCGTCCGCGCTGCGGCTGCCGCCGTACGGGAGGGTGGCTCTGATGTCCTGGCTGCGGGCCCCGAAGACGACGCTGGACACGTGCAGCCGGGTGCTCCACCTGCCGTTGCGGGCGATCCGGATCCGGAAGGTCATCCCGGTCTCGTCGATCCGGGCCGGCGCGGTGGTCCGGAGCACCATCTCCCGGTGGAACTCCTCCCGTCGGTAGGCCAGCCGCAGCTCGTTCTCGCCGACAGTGATGGTGGTCCGACCCCGCTTCTGCCGAGCGTTCTTGATCTCGAACAGGTCGGCGAAGTCGGCCCCGACCTCGATGCGGAGGGTGCACTCGACCTCCGCGCCGAGGTGGTTCAGCACGGTCAGCTCCTCCTCGAAGCTGCCCACTATCGCCCGGCTGCGGATCACCGACGCCTTCGCGTCCAGGTAGTGGGTGGGTTCGCCGGGGGCGAGGAAGAACGTGGTGCGGTACGACTCGGAGTCGTCGACGGAGAGGGCGTGCAGCCGTTCGCCGTCCAGGGTGAGCACCCAGGTGGACAGGAAGCGGGTGTCGAAGGAGAACAGCCCGGTGGGGAAGTCGTAGGACGGCTCGATGTCGCCACGTCGGTCGCTGACCAGGAAGGTGTTGCCGTCCAGGATGCTGACGAGGTCTCTCACCGTTGTCGCCCGGCTGCTCGGCGGGCCGTTTCGCGGGGGTCGCGGGTGCCGGGCGGGTCCGGAAAGAACCGCCGGAAGGCGAGGAAGAGCACCACGTTTCCGCTGAACGTGCTCTCGTTGCGCAGCACCGCCGCGATCCCCTGGGCCTCCCCGGAGATCAGCCGGTCGAAGAGGGCGGCGCTGCTGTACCAGATCGCGTCGGCCGGGCCACGCTCGCGGCTGACCCGCACGGACCCGGGCCGCATCCGGACCAGCCAGTGTTCGGTGCGGTGGTTGTCGCCGAGGTCGATCTGGAGGGTGCCGTCGGCCAGGCCGCCCAGGATCTCCGGGGCACGCGACGGCAGCGCTTCGAAGAACCTCTCCGCCGCCTCGGTCACATCCGAATCGTAGGCAGCTGTCCGAGATGTCGGGTCGGTATCGGCACTCCGCTCGGATCGACCCACCGCCGCCGTGCGGTCAGTAGACGAGCGCCTGCGCGCCCTCGGCCAGCGCTTCCTCGACGAAGACCGCGGCACCGGCGATCCGGACCCCGGGGAGTACGTCGTCCGGGCCGATCTCCCGTCGGGCCGCGCACTGCGTGCAGGCGGTCACCCGACCGCTGGTCAGGATGACGTGCAACAACTCGGCCAGCGGTGCGGAGTGCGGCAGGTCGAACTGCTGGGCGCGGCCGGGCACTGCGAACCAGGTGGACTCACCGGTCAACCAGAGTGAGACGTCCACCCCGGCCGCGACCGCCGTCGCGGCGACGGTGAATGCCTGTGCGCACCGCTCCGGGGCGTCAGCCCCCGCGGTGGCCTTGACGACGAGAGTGCGGGCCATGTGGCCCAGCATAGGATGGCCGGGATGGTTACCGAGATCGGGTTTGTCAGCCTGCTGGTCGCTGGCCTGGGCGGGCTCGCCGGTGGCCTGGTTTACCTTGCCGTACGCATTTCGAGAGGACGCTGGTGACGCTGGTGAGCGACGAGAATCCGCTGCAGCCGCCGTGGCTGAACGCGCCGCCGGTCGAGGAGTACCCGTTCGAGGAGAGCCACGACCTGCGGGTCGGGCCGAAGCTGCACCCCGCGCTCGACGCCCTGCTGCCGTACATCGGGCTGTGGCGTGGCCGGGGCAAGGGCGGCTTCCCCACCATCGAGGATTTCGACTACGCGCAGGAGATCCGGATCAGCCACGACGGCCGGCCGTTCCTGCACTACGAGTCCCGTGCCTGGATCCTCGACGAGCAGAGCAGGCCGGTCCGTCCGGCCGGTCGCGAGGTCGGCTGGTGGCGTCCGGTGCTCGTGGACGGGCGCGCGACCGACGAGCTGGAGGCGCTGCTGACCACCCCGACCGGGGTGATGGAGCTGCACCTGGGAAAGCGCACCGGCACGCAGGTCGAGTTCGCCACCGACGCGGTGATCCGGACTCCGACCGCCAAGGAGGTCACCGGCGGCCACCGGCTCTTCGGCATCGTCGAGGGTGCGTTGCTCTACGCCCAAGAGATGGCCGCCATGGGTCACGGGCTCAGCCCGCACCTCTCCGCCCGGCTGGTCCGGGTCGGCGGCTGACGCTCAGTCGACGGGGAAACCGAGCAGGGCGTGCAGGGCGGGGGTGCGCGGGCAGTGCTCCCGGCGCACCCCGTCCAGCATCCGCACCTCGGCGAGCCCGCGCACCGATGAGCTGAACCAGACCCCGTCGGCGGCGTGCAGCTCGGCCGGCGTGACCATCCGTTCGGAACCGTCCAGGCCCAGCTCGTCGGCGTGGGCGAGCAGCCAGGCGGCGGTGGTGCCGGGCAGGATGCCGGTGGTGGCGGCGGGCACGGTGCAGAGCGTGTCGCCGGTGAGCCACACCACGTTGGCGATGGGTCCCTCCAGCGCGTACCCATCGGACGAGACCCAGAGCACGTCGTCCACGCCAGCCCGGCGGGCCCAGCGGCGGGCGGCGCTGTTGACCGCGTACGAGGTGGATTTGATTCCGGCCGGTAGCCAGTCGAGCCCGGTGCGCGCGTCGGCGGGCACCCCCAGCGGCAGGATCGCCACGGTGATCCCGTTGCGTCGAGCTGCCTGGGAGGACGCCGGCACCGGGTTCACTGTGGCGTAGACGGTCGGCGGGCCGCCGGCTTCCGAGCCCCGGGTGCAGACCAGCCGTAGCGCGCCCTCCACCGTCGCCGGCCAGCCCGCGCGCACGGTGTCGAGCAGGTCGATGAGCGCGTCGACGGGGGGCAGCTCAAGGTCGACGGCGGCTGCCGCCGTGGCCAGCCGGGCCAGGTGCTCGTCGCGCAGCCACGGCCGGCCCTGGCGCAGGTGCATTGACTCGAAGAGGCCGTCGCCGTGCAGGACACCCAGGTCGTCGGCGCGCAGGACGGGTTCGTCGGCCGGGACGAGACCCCGGCCGAGAACAGCGATCCGGGCACTCGCTGCGGTCGGGGCCGTGCCGACGGGTGGCGTCACCATGACCGTCGAGCGTAGCGGCGGCCCGTCGCAGGCAGGAGTGGCCGCGATTGCCGAACTATGATCGGACGGTGTCCGAATCCTCCCTCGCGGAAATGCTGCGGTCCCGTGGACTGCGGCTGACGGCCCAGCGGCAGCTCGTCCTCCAGGCGGTGCTCGATCTGGGCCACGCCACCCCGGAGCAGGTGCACACCGCGGTGCGGGAGGTCGCCGCCGGCGTCAACATCACCACCATCTACCGCACGCTTGAGCTGCTGGAACGGCTCGGCCTGGTCACCCACACGCACCTGTCGCACGGCTCGCCGACCTATCACGCGGCCGGTGAGCACCAACACGTCCATCTGGTCTGCCGGGAGTGTGGCGCGATCGACGAGATCGATCCGGAGCTGCTGCGCCCCCTCGCCGACCAGTTGGCCGCGCAACGGGGGTTCCGGGTGGACATCGGGCACGTGTCACTCTTCGGCGTCTGCGTACGCTGCGAGAACGGGGACGACAAATGATCGACATCGCGGGCGCGGTGGCCGTCGAGAGCATCGACGAGGCCAGCCGCGACCAGCCGGATCCGGCGCACGTCGCGGCCGGCGTGCGGGGAGTGGCCGCGCACTACGGCGACCCGCTGCGTGAGCAGCGCACCCTCGACACCGCTGTCGGTCTGGTCGACCGGTCGCATCGAGGGGTCATCGCGGTGCCCGGGGAGGACCGGGCCGGCTGGCTGCACACGATCACCTCGCAGCACCTGAGTGCCCTCTCCGCCGGTGACGGCACCGAGTTGCTGGTGCTGTCGCCGCACGGCCACGTCGAGCAGCACGCCATGGTCGCCGAGGACGGCGAGACCACCTGGCTGGACACCGAGCCCGGCGCCACCGAGGGCCTGCTGACCTACCTGGAGAAGATGCGGTTCTTCAGCAAGGTCGAACCACGCGACGCGACGGCCGAGCGGGCGCTGTTGTCGCTGGTCGGGCCGGCGGCCATGGAGGCGCTCGGCACGTTGGGCGTGACCGGGCTGGCCGCGCCGGACGTGGTCGCGGTGCCGGGTCCGAAGTTTCCGCACGGTGCCGTGCCACAGCGGGCCGGCGCTCGGTACGACGTGAAACCGCTGCCGATCGGCGGCTGGGCCCGACGTGGCCCGCTCGGGGTGGACCTGCTGGTGCCCCGGTCGGCGATGGACCAGGTGGTGGCGGAGTTGCGCGGCGCCGGCGTGCCGGTCGCGGGGCTCTGGGCGTACGAGGCGATCCGGGTGGCCGCCCGGCAGCCGCGGGTCGGGGTGGACACCGACCATCGGACCATCCCGGCCGAGGTCGACCTGATCGCCCCGGCGGTGCACCTGGACAAGGGTTGTTACCGGGGGCAGGAGACGGTGGCGCGGGTGCACAATTTGGGTCGGCCGCCGCGTCGCCTCGTACTGCTACATCTGGACGGGGTGACCACCGATCAGCCGCCGGTGGCCGGTACGCCGGTGACCCTCGACGGCCGGGCCGTCGGCTTCGTCGGCACCGCCGTGCTGCACCACGAGCTGGGTCAGGTCGCCCTCGCGGTGCTGAAGCGCAACGTGCCGGACGACGCCGCGTTGCTGATCGGCGAGACGGCGGCGGCGATCGACCCGTCCTGACCGGGCCGTCTAGGATCGCCGGCATGACAACAGGGACGTTGATCACGGTGGCCCCGACCGGCGCTGAGTCGGCCAAGGCGGAGGTGCCGGCGCTGCCGGTGACCCTCGACGAGTTGCTGCTCACCGCCAAGGAGTGCGAGGCGCTCGGCGCCGCCGTGATCCACGTCCACATCCGCGACGACGAGGCCCGGCCGACGCTGGACCCGGTGCGGCTGGCCGACACGGTGGCGGCGCTGCGGGAGGGCACCGACCTGATCGTGCAGCTCTCCACCGGCGGTGCGGTGACCGACCCGGAGGCCGCCCGGCTCGCCGTCCTCGACGCCCGTCCGGACATGGCCTCCTGCACCATGGGCACTGTCAACTTCGGCGACGACGTCTTCCTCAACCGCTGGGAGTTCATCGTCGACCTGCACACCCGGATGCAGGAACGCGGGATCGTGCCGGAGTACGAGATCTTCGACCTCGGCCACCTGTCGGCGTTGCAGCGGTTGCTCGGCAAGTACGGGCTGCCGGCCGGCGGGCACGTGCACGTCGACTTCGTGATGGGTGTGCCGGGTGGCATGCCGGGCACCACGGAAACCCTGGTCGCGGCCCACCGGATGCTGCGGGACCTGCCCGAGGGCACCACCTTCTCGGCCACCGGTGTCGGCCGGAGCACACTTGCGGTCCTGCTGGCCTCGCTGTCGGCGGGCGGGCACCTGCGGGTCGGTATGGAGGACACCGTGACGTACGCGAAGGGTCGCCCGGTGGAGTCCAACATGCAGCTGGTCGCCCGCGCGGTGGGTTTCGCCCAGCTCGCCCAGCGTCCGCCGCTGACCACCACCGAGGCCCGCGAGCTGCTCGGGCTGTAAGGCCGGGTCTGTCCCGCGCCCCTGTCACCCGGGCGGTGGATGTCCTGGTCACCCCGGTGCCGGGCACCCCCGAACCGTCGGTACCGTCCACCGCGTGACGAAGACGTACGAGGGCGGCGCGCCGCTCGCCGAGGTGGTCCGGTCCGGGTTCGTGGAGGGTGCGCACCGCGGCTCGGTGGTGGTGCAGGACGCCGCCGGTGTCGCGGTGGCGTCCGCCGGGGACGTGGTCTCGCCGATCTTTCCCCGTTCGGCCAGCAAGCCGATGCAGGCGATCGGGATGCTCCGGGCCGGCCTGGCGTTGAGCGACCCGGCCGACGTGGCGCTGGTCTCGGCGAGTCACGCGGGCGAGGAATTCCACCTGGCCCGGGTCGGTGCGCTGCTGGAGCGCGCGGGGCTGGACGAGTCGGCGCTGCACTGCCCGCCCGACCTGCCGGTGGGCGCCGCAGCCCGGGAGGCGGTGCTGCGCGCCGGTGGCGGCCCGAGTCGGGTGCAGATGAACTGCTCCGGCAAGCACAGCGGGATGCTGCTGACCTGTGAGGCGGCCGGTTGGCCGCGGGACGGCTACTGGCGGCCGGAGCACCCGCTGCAGCAGCGGTTGCGGGCCGCCATCGAGGAGTTCACCGGCGAGCAGGCGGCGGCGGTGGGGGTCGACGGCTGCGGCGCCCCGGTGCTCGCCGTGTCGCTGACCGGCCTGGCCGGGGCGTACCTGCGGCTGGTCGACGCCGAGCCGGGCTCGGTGCCGCGCGCCGTGGCCGACGCGATGCGGGCGTACCCGGAGATCGTGGGTGGCACCCAGGCCGACGACACCCGGCTGATGCGTGGTGTTCCGGGACTGCTGGCCAAGGTCGGCGCGGAGGGTGTGATCGCCGTGGCGGTGCCGGGCGTCGGCGCCGTCGCGTTGAAGATCGACGACGGCGCCGACCGGGCGCGGATGCCGGTGCTGGTCTCCGCGCTGCGCCGACTCGGCGTGGACGCCCCGGTGCTGGCCGAGTACGAAGAGGTGCCGCTCTTCGGCGGCGGGGTGCCGGTCGGAGCGGTCCGCCCGCTCTGGTGAGCGGCACTCCGGCATCGGTGGGGACGGCCGGCGTGGCTCACCGTCGGTGACCGTGCCGGCTGGCGGTGGCCCGAACATCGTGATGCCACAGCGGCATCACGATGCCGCTGTGGCATCACGCTCATTCGCGGGTCGGGCTCCGAACGGCCCGGTGTGCGTGCGGCCCGGCCTGCGTGCGGGGTTGATCAGCTCAGGAAGTCGAGCAGTGCGGCGTTGACCGGCTCCGGACGCTCCAGCGGCAGCAGGTGCGCGGCGTTCGGCACGTCGGGTAGGCGCACCGCGCCGGAGACCTCGGCGGCGATCCGGTCGGCGAGTCGGCTGATGTCCGGTACGTCCGCGGCGCCGGCGGTGACCAGGACGGGGATCGCCAGCTCGCCGAGACGGCCGATCGCCGGCGGGGTCAGCTCGCCCACCTCGACCGCGCCGAGCGCCAGCTCGGCGGCGAGGGCCCGCTGGTCCATCTCCTGCGCGAACGCGACCAGCTCGCTGTCGACGTCCTCCGGCTGCCGTCCCGGGCCGACCACCCAGAAGCGCACCTCACCGGCCGCGCCCGCGACGAAGTCGTCGGGGTCGACCTCGCCGACCAGGTTGTCCCACAGGTCGTTCGCCTCGTCGGACCACTCGTTGCCGGAGACCGCCGTGTCGAACAGCGCGAGCGCGCTCACCCGATCGGGGTGGGCCAGCGCGGTGTCGATGGCGACCGCTCCGCCGAACGAGCAGCCGACCAGGGCCGCCCGGGGCAGGTCGAGCGCGTCCAGCAGCCCGGCCACGTCGTCGTGGTGCGTGAACGGGGCCGGGGGGAGCTCCGAGTCGCCGTAGCCGCGCAGGTCAGGGACGATCACCCGGTGTCGGGTGGCGAGCGCGGACACCTGCCCCCGCCACATCCGCCGGTCGGCGATGCCGGCGTGCAGCAGGACGACGGGTGAACCGGTGCCGGCCTCGTCGTACGCGATGCTTGCTCCATTGACTGTGATCTTGTGCACGGTCGGACCGTACGGATCGACGGAGCGGCGCGCAAACGGGATGTTGAGACCTTGCTAACTATGGTTAGCATTTTGCTTGCAGGAGCTAGCGCCAGCGATTAGCGTCGCGGTCATGGCCACACCCAAGGACCTTCCCGACGTCGGCGGGTTCATCCGCGATCTGCGGCGCAACGCCAAGATCTCGCTACGGCAGCTCGCCGAGCAGGCCGGGGTCAGCAACCCGTACCTCAGCCAGATCGAGCGCGGCCTGCGCAAGCCCAGCGCCGAGGTGCTCCAGCAACTGGCGAGCGCGCTGCGGGTCTCCACGCCGGCGATGTACCTGCGCGCCGGTCTGCTGGACGACAAGGAAGGCCACGGGGTGCTCGCCGCCATCGCCGTGGACGCAGACCTGACGATGGCGCAGAAGCAGTCGCTCAGTCAGATCTACGAGACGTTCCGCCGGGAGAACACCCGGCTGGCCGAGGCCCAGGCCGAAGCCGACGCGGCTCAGGCCGGAGCCGGGGCGGCCCAGGCCGACCAGGCCGCCGACCAGCCCGCCAGCCAGGCCGCCGATCTGGCCAATGTGGCCGCCACCGGCCCCACCACCGTGGGCGGCACCCCGACCGAGGCCGTGCTCGAGTCGGTCGCCGTCACCGAGGCGGGCACCGCCCCCGCCCCGGGCAGCACCAGCATCCCCCAGAAGAAGAAGGCCGCCGAGGCGGCCGAAGAGGAGACGTCATGAGCGAGCCGAAGACCAACCGCATCCCCGCCCCGATCTACGCCGCAGCCGGTGCCGGCGAGCTGGCCATCGAGCAGCTGCGCAAGCTGCCGGCCGTGGTCGGCGTGCTCAGCACCCGGGTCGTCGCCGACCTGGGTGGTCGGGCTGTGCTGACCGGTTTCGAGCTGAAGCAGAAGGCCACCGAGACGCTGCGTACCGCCAACGAGAGCGCCGACCTGGCCAAGCTGCGCGAGGTGGCCGACATCGACAAGCTGCGCGCCGCCGCGACCCGCAACGCCGCCCTGGTGGTCGCGAGCGCCCAGGTCGCCCAGGAGCGGGCGTTCGCCGCGTACGGCGCGCTGGTCGCCCGGGGCGAGCGGGTCGTCGGCGCCGGCGTGCTGGAGGCAGCCGAGACTGTCAACGCCGACATCGAGGCCACCGAGGCCGTGACGCCGACCGCCACCGCCGCGACCGCCACCGCCGCCACCACCACCGCCCCGGCCCCGGCCCCCGTCGACACGCCGACCCCGGCCGACGTGGCCGAGATCGCCGAGGCCAAGCCGGCCGCGGTCAAGAAGGTCGCCCGCGCCCCGAAGGCCGTCAAGCAGGCCGAGACCCCGTCGGCGAAGCTGCCCCGGGCCACCAAGCGGACCCGCCCGGCGGCCGAGTAGCTCATCGGGTCGACGACCCCGGCGGCGTCCTTGTCGGACGTAGCCGGGGTCGTGGACATAAACTTGCCGACATGGCCAACGCCGCGCCGATCTTCGCGTTCGAAGTCCGCTACGTGATCGAGCTGATTCTGCTCGTCTTCGCGCTGATCATCCAGGGTGTCGCGCTGGTGCACGCCGTCACGCAGCGCTCCGACGCGTTCCCCGCTATCGGCACGCTGCCCAAGGGCGGCTGGATCGCCATCCTGGCGGTCTGCCTCGTGCTCACCCTGCTCGGCTTCGGTCCGATCAGCCTCTTCGGACTGATCGGCATCGCCGCCGCGCTCATCTACCTGCTCGACGTCCGGGTCGGTCTGCGCGACCTGAGCGACGGCAAAGGGTTCTGGTGAGAGGTTTTCGCTGGCCGCCCCCACCCGACAGCGGTCCCCGCACCTGGGGGCCGGGGCCGGGTGGGCCGCGTACCGGCCGGCCGGCGCTGCCGGAGCCGGAGACCGAGCTGGTCACCACCCCGCACGGCGTACGGCTGGAGCGGCTGGTCACCGGCACCGGTGACCCGGTCACCGTGTTCGCGCACGGTCTGGGCAACGGCATCGCCACCACCCGCCCGTTCGGCAGCGGGGTGAACGGCCGCAAGGTGTTCTTCCAGTTCCGCGGTCACGGCCGTTCCGATTCCCCGGACGGTCCGTGGGACTACCTGGACCTGGCCCGGGATCTGCGGGCGATCGCCGACCTCGGGCGGGCCAGCCGAGCGTTCGGCGCGAGCCTCGGTGCGGGTGCCCTCTGCCGGCTCCTCGCGGAGAGCCCGGAGCGTTTCGACAGGCTGGTCTTCTTCCTGCCGGCGGTCCTCGACGAGCCACGCGGGCCGGCCGCCCGGGAACGCATCACCGACCTGCTGGAGGCGGTGGAGAGCGGGGACGCCTCGGCGGTCGCCGACATCGTCACGCTGGAGTTGCCCCCGGCGGTGCGCAACACCCCGGCCGGCTGGGCGTACCTGCGGCAACGGCTCGACCAACTGCTCCGTGACGGTCTGGCCGACGCTCTGGCCACGCTCACCGACCAGACGCCGCTGCGCCGGATCAGTGACCTGGCGGCGGTCACCGCGCCGGCGCTGGTGATCGGTTGTGCGGGCGACGACCTGCACCCGGTCGAGGTCGCCGAGCGGCTCGCCGCCGCGCTGCCCCAGGCCACCCTGCACGTGTACGACCGGCCCGGGGTGCTCTGGTCGGAGCGCGCCGACCTGCGCGAGCGCATCTCCGGCTTCCTGAACGAGTAACCTGCCCTGTCATGGGCGTCACACAGCATGGCCGTACGCACCGGCTGGATCTTGCCGACCCGACACTGCGCGAATGGACCTGCACGGTGCTGCACGCCGATGCGGAGCAGGGCATCGTGCTGGACCGTTCCGCGTTCTACCCGGGCGGCGGGGGTCAACCACCCGACCACGGCGTGCTGCTCTGGCAGGGCGTGCAGACCCGGATCGTCGGCACCCGCAAGGGCGACGACCCGTACCTGATCCCCGCCGAGGGTGACCCGTTGCCGCCGGTCGGCACCGCTGTCGTGGGCGCGGTGGAGGACGAGCGCCGCACCCGGCTGATGCGCACCCACTCCGGGCTGCACGTGCTCTGCGGTGTGGTGTTCCGCGACTTCGGCGCGCTGGTCACCGGCGGGAACATGGAGCCGGGCGAGGCCCGGATGGACTTCAACCTGCCCGAGGTGCCCCCGGACTTCAAGGCCCGCATCGAGGAGCTGGTCAACGCCGAGGTGGCCGCCGACCGCTCGGTCGCCACGCGGGTGCTGCCGCGCACCGAGGCGCTGGCCCTGCCGGACATCATCCGCACCCAGTCCAACCTCATCCCGCCGGACGAGCAGGAGGTCCGCATCGTCGACATCGTCGGGCTGGACGTGCAGGCCGACGGCGGCACCCATGTCGCCTCCACCGCCCAGATCGGCAAGGTGCAGGTGGTCAAGGTGGAGAGCAAGGGCCGCGCCAACCGTCGGGTCCGCGTCCGGCTCGTTGATTAGATCGGGTAACCGAATTCGGACGTCGGCTGTCAGGTATTCCTGACACCGTCGCAGACATGACGCAACCGCTAACCGGAAAGATCGCGCTCGTCGCCGGTGCCACCCGGGGTGCCGGGCGGCAGATCGCCGTTCAGCTCGGCGCGGCCGGTGCCACTGTCTACGCCACCGGTCGCAGCACCCGGGCCGGCCGCTCCGAGATGGACCGACCGGAGACCATCGAGGAGACAGCCGAGCTGGTCAGCGCGGCCGGCGGCACCGGCATCGCCGTTCAGGTCGATCACCTGGTGCCCGAGCAGGTCCGCGACCTGGTCGCCCGGATCGACGCCGAGCACGGCCAACTCGACGTGCTGGTGAACGACATCTGGGGCGGTGACCCCCTGGTCACCTGGGACAAGCCGGTCTGGGAGCAGCCGCTCGACGCCGGCTTCCGCACCCTGCGACTGGCCGTCGACACGCACATCATCACCAGCCACTTCGCCCTCCCGCTGTTGATCCGCAAGCCCGGCGGGCTGGTGGTGGAGATGGGCGACGGGACCAAGGCGTACAACGACGAGAACTACCGGCTGTCGGTCTTCTACGACCTGGCCAAGGTCTCGGTCAACCGGCTCGCCTTCAGCCAGGCGCATGAGCTGAAACCGTACGGCTGCACCGCCGTCGCGCTCACCCCCGGCTGGATCCGCTCCGAGGCGATGCTGGAGCACTTCGGCGTGACCGAGGAGAACTGGCGTGACGGCGCCGCCACCGACCCGAACTTCCTCATCTCGGAGACCCCTGCCTTCGTCGGCCGGGCGGTGGCCGCGCTCGCCGCCGACGACGACAAGGCCCGCTGGAGCGGCAGGTCCGTCGACGCCGGCAGCCTGTCCAAGGTGTACGGGTTCACCGACCTCGACGGCAGCCAACCCGAGGGTTTCCGCTACATCACCGAGGTGGTCGACGCGGGTAAACCGGCGGACGTGACCGGCTACCGGTAGAGCGCGGCGAGCCGGTCGGCGCTCTGCGCGAACAACTGCCGCAGCTCGGGTGGGTCGAGGACCTCCACCTCGGGGCCGAGCCCCAGCAGTTGGTGGTACGCCACCGGGACCGACTCGACGGGCAACCGGGCCACCACCCACCCCTGCCCGTCGGGTTCGTTGGCGGTGGCGACCAGTTCGTCGTACACGAAGGGGGCATCGACCAGGTGCCGGAGCTGGCGCAGGCCGGCGGGGCTCAGCCGGACGGCGACCTCGGCCCGCAGCATGGTCCGCAGGAACGACCCGGCCTGCTCGCGCCAGTGCCCGGCCAGGTCGAAGCCCTCGTCACGGTCGAAGTGCTCGTCGCCCACCTCGACCCCGGTGACCCGGTCCACCCGGTAGGTGCGCACGTTCTCACCGACCCGGCCGACGAGATACCAGACCCCGCTCTTGAGCACCAGGCCGTACGGCTCCACGCGGCGGGTCACCTCCCGGTCGCCGCGTCGGTAGCGCAGCTCCACCACCCGGTCCGCCCAGACCGCCCGGGCCAGCTCGGGCAACCACTGCGGTGCCGCGGTCTCCCGGAACCAGCCCGGCACGTCCAGGTGGAACCGCTGCCCGGCGCGGGCCGGCGCGTCGCGCAGCGCGGGTGGCAGCGCGGCGAGCACCTTCAGCTCGGCGGACGCCACCGCGTCGGCGAGTCCCATCTCGCCCGCCGGCCCGGGCAGCCCGGCGAGGAACAGCGCCTCCGCCTCGTCCCTGGTCAGCCCGGTCAACCGGGTGCGGTACCCACCGAGCAGACGGTAACCGCCGGCCCGCCCCCGGTCGGCGTAGACCGGCACGCCGGCGGCGGAGAGCGCCAGCACGTCCCGGTAGACGGTCCGCTCGGAGACCTCCAACTCCCGGGCCAGCTCGCTCGCGGTCATCGACCCGCGCGCCTGCAGCAGCAACAACAACGAGATCAGTCGGGACGCGCGCACCCGCCCATCCTGCCCGGCCCCGCTCACCGCCCGCCGGGGGTCAGCAACCCCCTGTCGTACGCGGTGGCCACCGCGGCGGCCCGGTCGTTGACCCCGAGCTTGGCGTACACGTGCAGCAGGTGGGTCTTGACGGTGGCCTCGCTGATGAACAGGCGAGCCGCAGCCTCCCGGTTGGAGGCACCGCGCGCCACCATCGTGAGCACCTCCAGCTCACGCTGGCTCAGCGGCTCCTCCACCGGCGCGCGCAGCCGGCCCATCAGCCGGCCGGCGACGCTCGGCGCGAGCACCGAATCACCCCGGGCGGCGGCCCGTACCGCGCGAACCAGTTCCTCGCGAGGCGTGTCCTTGAGCAGGTAGCCGGTGGCACCGGCCTCGATCGCCGGCAGCACGTCCGCGTCCGTGTCGTAGGTGGTGAGCACCAGCACCCGGGCGGTGCTGCCGGCGCGGGTCAGGCGACCGATGGCGGTCACCCCGTCCATCCCGGGCATCCGCAGGTCCATCAGCACCACGTCCGGTAGCAGCGTCGCGACCAGTGCCAACGCCTCCGAGCCGTCCGCGGCCTCGCCGACCACCTCGAAATCGGGGTCGCCGGTGAACATTCCCCGCAGGCCGTCCCGTACCACCGGATGGTCGTCGACGATCAGCAGCCGGATCGAGGTGGTCACCCGGCACCTCCGGGTAGCGCGGGAACGGACGCCGAGATGGCGGTGCCGCCGCCCGGTTCGGACTCGACCGCCAACTCGCCGCCGACCCGGGTGACCCGTTGCCGCATGACGGTCAGCCCGTACCCGCCAGTCGGCTCCCGGGACGTCGGTTGGTCGGTGACCTCGAAGCCGGCCCCGTCGTCGCGCACGTCCAGGGTCACCACGTCGGCCATGTACGACAGGGTCAGCCCGACCCGTGAGGCGGCGGCGTGCCGGGCCACGTTGGCCAGCGCCTCCTGGGCGGCCCGCAGCAGGGTCACCTCGATCTCCGGGTGCAGTGGACGGGGCGTACCGGTGGTGGCGACCTCGGCCCGTATCCCGTGCAGGTCCGACCAGCGCCCGCCCAGCTCGACCAGGGCGTCCGGCAGCCGGGCCGTCTCCAGCGATTCCGGGCGGACCGCCCGCACCGAGCGGCGGGCCTCGGTGAGGCTCTCCCGGGCCAGCGCGAGCCCGTTGTCGACGTGCCGGCGCCAGTCGGCGGACCGGTCGCGGGTCTGCTCGGCCGCCTCCAGTTGGGTGATGATGCCGGCCAACCCCTGGGCGAGGGTGTCGTGGATCTCCCGCGCCATCCGTTGGCGCTCGTCCAGCACGCCGGCCTCCCGTGCCTGGATGAGCAGTTGGGCGTGCAGCCCGGCGTTCTCCCGGACCGTCTCGGTGAGTTGCCGGTTGGCTTCGCCGAGTTCCGCCATCAGTCGTCGGCGTTTGGCGTCCTCCTGTTCGGCGATGATGGCGAACCAGCTCACCGAGCCGGCCACGATCAGGTTGAAGAGCACCAGCAGCAGCCAGAGCGGCCAGTGCGACATCGCTATCACCAGGCCACCGCCCTGAGAGGTGGCGATGATGGCGGCGGTGGCTGTCACCCCGGCGATCCGCCAGCGCCTGGGCAGGACCGGAAAGGCGTGGATGTAACCGATCCAGGCGAAGAAGCCGTACCACGGACTGGCGGCTACCAGTGCGGCGCCGAAGGTGAGCAACCCGGCGTAGTAGACCGCCATCAGCCCGCGCCGGCTCTGCCAGCCGGGGTGCACTGTGACGAACCAGGCGACCCAGCATCCGGCTACCACGGCGATGGCGAGGGTGGGCAGCGCGCCGAGATGATGGGGTGCCGGTGCGACGAGGGCCAGCAGGGTGCCCAAGGCCAGCCCGCCGTAGGGAACCACGCGATAGAGGGTCGCTTCGTTCTTGCGCCACCTGGTCAGACGGTCGTGCTCGCCGCTGCTGGCCATCGAATCCCCGATCACTCCCAGCGGAACAGTTTTGCCGCGCCGGCGCCGGCCGCCAGCGCGACCACCGCCATTATCCCGAGGTGCGACAGGTGTGGCGATGCCCCGGTCCACGAGTCGAGCAGCGCCTGGACCCCGGGTGGCGTGTAGTCGCCGATCCGGACCAGGAAGTCCGGCAGGATGAACCGGGGCACGTAGACGCCACCGAAGAACATGACGGCCATGAACAGTGGCACGGCCATCGCCTGCGCCGACTTCGCCGTCCGCGCCACCGCCGCCACGAGCAGGCCGAGTGCCAGCAGGGCCGCCGTGCCGAGGAGGAGGGCCAGTGTGAAGCCCAACGGATGCCGGGGCAACGGCACGTCGAACGCCAACCGGCCCACCGCGATGAGCAGCACCGCGCTGACCAGGATGGTGGCGAGGGAGATGAGCAGTTGGGCGGCCAACAGCGCGGCAGGGCTGGCCGGGGTGGTGGCCAGCCGGCGCAGCACCCCACGTTCCCGGTAGGTGGCCAGCACCGTGGGCAGGATGTTGACCGCCGACATGGCGAGCGTGATCACCAGCAGTGAGGGTGCGAAGTACTGGATGAAGGACAGGTCACCGAACTGGACCTCCGGCTGCCGTGCCGCCGGGACCAGCCCGAACACCACCAGCAGCGCGACCGGTAGGACGACGGTGGTCAGCGGCGAGCCGAAGTCCCGCAGGAAGAGTCGTGTCTCGATCTTCAGGATCTGCCCGAAGGCGTGCATGTCGGTTCTCCTTCAGGCGACGGGCCGGTGCCCGGTCAGCTCGACGAACGCGTCGTCGAGGGTGGACTGTTCCAGCCGCAGGTCGGCGGCGACGATCTGGTTGCGGGCGAGCACCGAGGTGACCGCGTGCAGCAACTCACCGGTGCCGGTCACCACCACCTGGCTGCCGGTGCGCTGCACCGCGGAGACCTCGGGCAGGTCGGTGAGGAGCCGGTCGTCGATCGGAGCGGAGGGCCGGAACCGGATCCGCTGCTCGGGAGCCACCGACGACACCAGGCCCGCCGGGGTGTCCAGCGCTACCACCCGGCCCTTGTCGATCACCGCGATCCGGTCACAGAGCCGTTCGGCCTCCTCCATGAAGTGCGTGACCAGCACGATCGTCACTCCGCTGCTACGCACCTGCTCGATGAGGCTCCAGGTGTCCCGCCGAGCCTGCGGGTCCAGCCCGGTGGTCAGCTCGTCAAGGATCGCGATCTCCGGGTTGCCGACCAGCGCCAGCGCGATGGAGAGTCGCTGCTTCTGACCACCGGAGAGCTTCTTGTACGCGGTGTTCCGCTTCGCGCCGAGACCCAGCCTCTCGATCAGCTCGGCCGGGTCGGCCGGATCGCGATAGAACGACGCGTACATTTCCAAGGCCTCGGCCACCCGGAGCTGGTCCGGCAGTTGGCTCTCCTGAAGTTGCACACCGACCCGCTGGCGTAGCTGGGCCGCGTCCCGGCGGGGGTCGAGCCCGAGGACCGACACCCCGCCCCCGTCGGGGACACGCAGCCCGGCGACACACTCCACGGTGGTGGTCTTGCCCGCGCCGTTCGGGCCGAGGACACCGAAGATCTCACCCGCCTCCACAGCGAACGACACCTCGTCCACCGCCACCAGATCGCCGTATCGCTTGTGCAGTCTGGTCACCTCGATGACCGGCATCTCGCCGCCCTTTCGCCGCTTTTCCCGTACCCCTCAAGGGTTGTCGGGGTGGCCCGGCGGCGAATCGACCGGTCGGCGATGATCACCGGCGACCCCGGTTGACCACATCCATCCGTCAACCGGTTGATGTGCGACGCGGGCGTCGTTGCTAGTGCTGCACCCGGCGGATTCGACGGCCGCTCGTTAGGCTGCTCGATCGTGGATGTCAGCAGAGTCGCCAGCCCGGTTACCGGGGCCGCCGGACGTTTCCTCGCCGGGGCCGGCCTGCTCCTGCGTGGCCTGGGCCTCTACGTTCGTAGCCCCGGTCTGATGCTGCTCGGCGTCGTGCCGGCCCTGATCTCCGGCGCGCTCTTCGTGGCGGCGTTCGCCACCCTCGTGTACTTCGTGGACGACCTCGCCGCGCTCGTCACACCGTTCGCCGACGACTGGTCGAGCACCGCCCGCAGCCTGGTCCGGGTGATCGCCGGACTGGCCTTCCTCGGGGTCGGTGGTCTGCTGGCAGTGCTCACCTTCACCGCTGTCACCCTGGTCATCGGAGACCCGTTCTACGAGAAGATCTCCGAGCATGTCGAGCAGCGCTACGGCGGCACACCGGGTGCGGTGGACGTGCCGTTCTGGTCGTCGCTGCGCCGCAGCGTCGCCGACTCGGTACGCCTGGTGGCGCTCACCGCGCTGGTCGGCATCCCCCTCTTCCTCGCCGGTTTCATCCCGGTGGTCGGCCAGACGGTCGTCCCGGTGATCGGGGCGGCGGTGGGCGGCTGGTTCCTCGCCGTGGAGCTTGTCGGGGCGCCGTTCTACCGCCGGGGAATGCGGCTGCCGCAGCGTCGGGCGATCCTGAAGGCCGACCGTCCCACCGCCCTCGGGTTCGGGGTGGCGGTGTTCCTCTGCTTCTTGATCCCGCTCGGTGCCGTGCTGGTCATGCCGGCGGCGGTGGCCGGCGCGGCGTTGCTGGCCCGCCGTTCGCTCGGCCAGCCGATCGACGGCCCGCTGGCCGCATCGGCCACCGGTCGGCCGGTCGGGGAGCGCTGACGTGGAGATCGTCCTGATCGAGGGGGACATCACCGCACAGCGGGTGGACGCCGTCGTGAACGCCGCGAACTCGTCCCTGCTCGGCGGCGGCGGGGTCGACGGTGCCATCCACCGCCGTGGCGGCCCGGCGATCCTGGCCGAGTGCCGGGCCCTGCGGGCGTCCCGGTACGGCCGGGGTCTGCCCACGGGACAGGCCGTGGCGACGACAGCCGGTGAGCTGCCGGCCCGCTGGGTCATCCACACCGTCGGGCCGGTCTGGTCGGCCGACGAGGACCGCTCGGCGCTGCTGCGGGACTGCTACGCCAACAGCCTGCGGGTGGCCGACGAGCTGGGCGCGGTGACGCTCGCCTTCCCGTTGATCTCCGCTGGCATCTACGGCTGGCCGGTCGACGACGCGGTCCGTCAGGCCCTGTCGGTGCTGCGCACGGCCACCCCCGCCACCGTCGCCGAGGCCCGCCTGGTGCTGTTCGGGGCGGACACCCACGCCGTGGCCCGCCGCGTCCTCGACGCCGCCTGAGCACCACGTCGGGCGGCCGTCGCTGCCTGATCACCACCAGTCGGGCGGCCGTCGCCTGATCACCCACGTCGGGCGGCGGTTCCCGCCTGATCGATGCGGGCCTGGATGGCGTCCGTGGTGGGGCCACTTCCGCAGGCTGCGGTGTGGTGGGGTCGACAGCTGCGGTGTGATATTTGCCGACACGCTGTTGATAACATGCCGACATGATGTCGACAATTTACGAGGGCGCGCGCTGATGTTCCTCGCGATTCGTGAACTCAACTTCGCCCGGTTGCGGTTCGCTCTGATGGGCGCGGTGATCGCGCTGATCGCCGTGCTGATGGTGATGCTGTCCGGGCTGTCGGTCGGGCTGGTCCGCGACGGTGTGTCCGGGCTGCAGAACCTGCCGGTCACGTCCTTCGCCTTCGCGCAGGACGTGCAGCGCGACTCCGCGTTCTCCCGCAGCGTGGTGGACATGACGGCGGTGGACGAGTGGGCCGACCAGCCGGGCGTCGCCGACGCGACGCCGTTCGGCAACACGCTCGTGAACACGCGCACCGATCGGGGAACCGAGGTCGACCTGGCGCTGTTCGGCGTCCAGCCCGACTCGTTCCTGTCGCCCCCGGTCAGCCAGGGTGACCGGCTGGGCACCGAGGACGGCATCGTGGTGAGCCCCACGGCGCTGGACGCGGGCCTGCAGATGGGCGACGTCGTCACCATCGACCGGCTGGGCACCCGGCTGCGGGTCGTCGGCGTCACCGAACAGCAGGACACCTTCGGGCACGTGGACGTGGCGTACGTGCCGCTGGCGGCGTGGCAGGCCATCAAGTCCGGCACCGCCCCCGGCACGGCGCTGCCGCAGCGCGCCGCAACGGAGATCACGGCGGTGGCGGTGCGCGCGGCCGACGGGAAGTCCGTCGACCTGGCGGCGGGGGACACCGCGGCCGGCACCGAGAGCCTGACCCTGAAGGAGTCCTACGGCGCTTCGCCGGGATACACCGCCGAGACGACGACCCTGCAACTGATCCAGGGGTTCCTGTACGCGATCTCCGCGCTGGTCGCCGGCGCCTTCTTCGCGGTGTGGGCGATCCAGCGCAAGCCCGAGGTGGCCGTCCTGCGGGCCCTGGGCGCCTCGACCGGCTGGGTGTTGCGCGACGCGCTGACGCAGGCGTTCGTCCTGTTGGCGGCGGCTGTGGCCATCGGCGTGGGGGTCGGCCTCGCGCTCGGCGCCCTGATCACCGGCAGCGGCATCCCGTTCGCGTTGAGCATGCCGAGCATCTCCGCCGCCGGGGTCGGCCTCGTCGTCCTCGGCCTGGTGGGAGCCGGCGCGGCGGTCATCCGCATCACCTCTGTCGACCCGGCCACCGCTCTGGGAGGAAACCGATGAGCAGCCGTCCCGCTCCGACCGCTTCGACCACAACCGCCGACGACGCGTCCGACCGGCTCGGGCTGGTGATGCGTGGGGTGTCCCTGCGGCACGGCAACGCCGCCGAGACCGTGCAGGCGCTCGACAACGTCGACCTGACGGTGCGACCCGGCGAACTCGCCGCGGTCGTGGGTCCGTCCGGTGCGGGCAAGTCCAGCCTGCTCGCCGTCGCCGGCGGCCTGGCCCGACCCGACCAGGGCACCGTCACCGTCGCCGGTCAGGACATGACAGTGCCGAGTCGCCGGACCCGTACGGAGCTGCGCCGCCAGCACGTGGGGTTCGTGTTCCAGTCCGGTAACCTGCTGCCGGCGTTGACCGCCGCCGATCAGGTGCGGCTGCCCCTGCGGCTGGGGTCGAGGTCGCAGCGGTCCGGCCGTGACCCGCTGGAACTGCTCGCGGACGTCGGCATGGCGGACAAGTCCGACCGGCGCCCCCACCAGCTGTCGGGCGGTGAGCGCCAGCGCGTCGGGATCGCCCGGGCACTGGTCACCGAGCCCAGCGTGCTGTTGGTCGACGAACCGACGGCGGCGTTGGACCGGGCACGTAGCCACGAGATCGTGCGACTGCTGGCCCACGAGGCCCGGCAGCGGTCGGTCGCGGTGGTCATGGTCACTCACGACCACGATGTGCTGCAGTACTGTGACACCGTTTACGAGATGGTCGACGGCAAGCTTGCGACCAGCAGCTGACCACGACGGCAGGGTGCGGGCGCAGGACCAGGTAGGTCACGCTCGTCCGGAACAAGGGGGTGGCGTGCCGAAGATCCAGGCCGCGACCGTCGCCGAGCACCGGGCATCCCAACGCGCGGCGCTGCTCGACGCGGCCCGCACCCTGCTGTCGGAACACCCCGAGCAGATCCCCGGCCTGGCCGAGGTCGCCCAGCACGCCGGCCTGGCCCGCTCCAGCGTCTATTCGTACTTCAAGTCCCGCGCCGACATGTTCGACGCCCTCGTCACCGACACGTTCCCCCGCTGGTCGGCCTATGTCGAGAAGCGCATGGAGGCGGCCGGCACGCCCGGGCAGAAGATCCAGGCGTACGTGGATTCCAACCTGCAACTGGTTGCCCGAGGCGACCACGCGCTGGCCCGCGCGCTCGCGTCAGCCGGCAGCAGCGAGGCACTCGCCAGCTCCAGCCGACTCATGCACGACCGCCTGGAAGCCCCGCTGCGCGCCGCGCTCACCGACCACGGCTCCTCGGACCCGGTCCGGGTGGCCGAACTGGTGCAGTCGATCGTCTACGCGCTGAGCCGGATGATCGAGGGAGGGCTCGCGCTGGACACGGCGACCAGCCTCGCCCGCGAACTCCTCAGCCCGTACCTCGACCGCGACCGCCCCTGAGGCTCCGGCCCGCCGGTCAGGTCAGCTCCGCGAGGCAGGTCCACTGGGACGCCACCGGGCGGTAGCCGAGCCGGGCGTTGATCGCCAGCATCGGTGCGTTCGCCTCGTCGTTCGAGGTGTACGCGGCACGTACGCCGTTGGCGGCGGCCCGGTGCAGCGCCGCCGTCTTGGCCAGTCGGGCCAGCCCGCGCCCCCGGTACGCCGGGATGCTGCCGGTGTAGTCCGACCACATCCGGTCCCCGTCCCGCTTCACCAGACTGAACGCGACGATCTCACCGTCGACCTCGGCGGCGACGCTGGCCGTCTTGTCCAGGCCGAGGTTGTCCCAGACGTCGTACTGCCAGCTCTGGTAGCTCTTGCTGTCGACCGGCAGGTCGCCCGGCTCGTCGACGGCCGAGGCCACGTCCGCCGCGTACAGCAGGTGCGGGTCCACCTCGGCGATCGGGTGCAGCCGTACGCCCGGCGGTGGCGCGGGCAGCGCGGGCACCTGGTCCAGATCGAGCGCCGAGTAGCGCACCTCGCGGCTGGGCTCGTAGCCGTGCCGGCGGGCGAACGGCAGCGCCTCCGGTTGTGCGGTGGCACGCACCCGGCGGATTCCCAGCGGGCGGAGGTAGTCGGTCGCGGCTGTCAGCAGCCCGCCGCCGATGCCGCGTCGCCGATGTTCCGGGTGTACGTGCAGCAGGTTGATGCCGCCGACGTTCGCCATCGACGTCGTACCGATGCGTTCGGCGGACACCCAGCCGACCACCTGGTTGTCGACCTCGGCCACGAAGGCGGTCCAGGCCTCCTCGGGCGGCGGTTCGGCGATCATCTTGCGGGTCGACTCGACCCCGCGCACCAGGTACGGGTAGACCGTCGCCCGTAGCGCCACCACGCCCGGCGCGTCGTCGGGCCGCGCCCCCCGGATCCGCATGTCAGGCCCCCGTCTGGACGGCGGCGACGGCCTCGACCTCGACGAGCTGGTCGGTGTAGCCGAGCACCGCCACCCCGAGCAGGGTGCTGGGCGGATCGTGGTCGCCGAAGAAGTCCCGCACCACCTCCCAGACGGTGACCAGGTCCTTCTGCTGCGACGACGCCACGTAGACGGTGGTCTTCACGACGTCGGTCAGCCGCGCGCCGGCCGCGTCGAGAGCGGTCGTCAGGTTCGTCATCACCTGCCGGGCCTGCGCCGCGTGATCGCCCGGCGCGACAGTGCGCCCCTCGGCGTCCAGCGGGCACGCCCCGGCGGTGAACACCAGTCGGGCGGGTGCGTCGACGGTGGCCGCGTAGGCGTACTCGGCGACGTCGGAGAGGGCGGGGACGTGCAACAGCGCGAGAGGTTGCGGCATGTCGCGAGGCTAACCACGATCGCCGACCCGGGCGACGCAATAACGACGCGACCCACTTCGCCGGAGGCGACAACGTCACGGAAACAGTGGCCTCTGCGCGTCCTGAGGGGACTATTTCCGTGAAGTTGCGCGGATTTGCCGCGCGTCCGCCGGCCCGGGGCGGCCGCGCGGAGGGCGGGGTCAGGCGGAGGCGCGGCGGATCAGCTCGGTGGGGAGCATGACCGCCGGCTCGATGGTCTCCCCGGCGGCGAGCCGGAGCAGTTGGCGGGTCATCCGGCGGCCGAGTTCCACGATCGGCTGCCGGACGGTGGTCAGCGGCGGCTCGGTGTACGCGGCGGTCTCGATGTCGTCGAAGCCGACCACCGCCACGTCCTCGGGCACCCGCCGACCGGCCTCGCGCAGCGTCCGCAGGGCGGCGTGCGCCATCAGGTCGGAGGCGGCGAAGACGCCGTCCAGGTCGGGATGCTCGGTGAGCAGGTGCCGCATCGCCGCCGAACCGGACTCCCGGGTGAAGTCACCGATGGCGACCAACTCGGGCAGCCCCGCGTCGGCGACAGTGCTGCGGTAGCCACTGAGCCGTTCGATCCCGGCGACCATGTCCTGCGGGCCGGCGATGGTCGCGATCCGTCGGCGACCGCTGTCGATCATGTATCGGACGGCTGCTGTCACCCCGGCCACGTGGTCGACGTCGACGTACGGGACGGGCACGTCGCCGAGGGGCCGGCCGCTGACCACCACCGGGATGCCGAGCCGGGCCAGTGTGCCGGGCAACGGGTCGGCACCGTGCAGCGACGCGAAGAGCACACCGTCGACGTGCCGGCCGGTGGTGTACCGCTCGACCCGTTGGTGCCCCGCCGGCGAGCCGGCGAGCATCAGCACCAGTTGCTTGTCGGCCGCCTCCAGCTCCTGACTGACGCCCCTGATGATGCCGGGGAAGACCTGGTCGTCGGAGAAGACCCGGGTGGCGGCCTCCGGCATGACCAGGGCGACCGAGTCGGTGCGTTGGGTGACCAGGCTGCGGGCGGCCAGGTTGGGGACGTACCCCAACTCGGCGACCGCCCGGGTGACCGCCTCGCGGATCGGCTCGGCGACGGTGGTGGAGCCGTTGACCACCCGCGAGACGGTGGCGCGGGACACCCCGGCCCGCGCCGCCACCGCCTCGAGCGTCGGCCGCTGCGCCGTCGTCATCGCGCCTTCCCCCCGCTCGTCACAGCCCGTTCCGGGAGATCACCTCCTGGTACCACCGGGCGCTGGCCTTCGGTGTGCGCCGCTGGGTCAGGTAGTCGACGTGCACGATCCCGAACCGCTTGCGGTAACCCTCCGCCCACTCGAAGTTGTCCAGGAATGACCATACGAGATAACCGCGCAGGTCCACGCCCCGGGAGATCGCCTCGTGCGCCGCGCGCAGGTGCCCGTCGAGGTAGGCGATGCGATCGGCGTCGATCACCTGCGCCGGGCCGTCGGGCGAGTCGGTGCCGGGTTTGTCGGGGAACGCCGCACCGTTCTCGGTGATCAGCAGCGGCACCCCGGGGTAGTCGGCGGCGAGCCGCTCCAGCAGCCGGGTGAGACCCGCCGGCTCGATCATCCAACCCATGTCGGTGAGCGGGCCGGCCGGTGGCAGGAAGTGCACAGCGCCCTCGGTGCCCGGGTACGCGTCGTTGCCGGCCCCGTCGGGCCGCCCGGCCACGTAACCCGGGGCGTAGTAGTTGATGCCGAGCAGGTCGATCGGGGCGGCGATCAGCTTCTCGTCACCGTCGCGGATGAACGTCGGCTCGACGATCCGGGCCACGTGCTCGCGGACGTCGTCCGGGTAACCGCCGGCCAGCAGCGGGTCCAGGAAGATCCGGTTGTGCAGGCCGTCCACCAGGCGGACCGCCGCAGCGTCGGCAGCGCTCTGCGGGTCCGCCGGGCGCACGTCGGCCGGGTTGACGGTGATGCCCACGCTGCGCGCGCCGGCCGCCCGCAACGCCCGCGCCGCCAGGCCGTGCCCGAGCAGCAGATGGTGTACGGCGGTGAAGGCCGCCGCCGCGTTCCGCTCACCCGGAGCGTGCACGCCGTTGCCGTAACCGAGGTAGGCCGAGCACCACGGCTCGTTGAGCGTGGTCCACACGTCGATCCGGTCACCGAGGCGGGCGTACACCGCCGTGGCGTAGGTGGCGAAGTGCTCGGCGGTGTCCCGGTTGGTCCAGCCACCCCGGTCCTCGAGGGCCTGCGGCAGGTCCCAGTGGTAGAGGGTGACGATCGGGTCGATTCCCCGATCGAGCAGCGTGTCGGTGAGCCGGTCGTAGAAGTCCAGCCCACGGGGGTTGGCGGGGCCGGTGCCGTCGGGCTGGATCCGGGGCCAGGCGACCGAGAACCGGTACGCCCGCAGGCCCAGCTCGGCCATCAGCGCCACATCGTCGGCGTACCGGTGGTAGTGGTCGCAGGCGACGTCGCCGGTGTGGCCCTGGTACACCTTGCCCGGCGTACGGCTGAAGGTGTCCCAGATGGACGGACCGCGGCCGTCGTCGCGGGCGGCGCCCTCGATCTGGTACGCGGCGGTGGCCGTCCCCAAGAGGAAGTTCTCCGGGAACCGGATCTCGTTGCCGTGCCTGTTGGGTTGCTCGCTGTGCTCGCTCACGCCTTGACCGCACCTTCCATGATCCCGCCGATGATCTGCCGGCCGAACAACACGAAGACCAGCAGCAGGGGCAGCGTCGCGATGGCAGTTCCGGTGAACACCTGCGACATGTCCTGGTAGTACCCGTCCGACAGGGCTCGTAGGGACAGTTGCACTGTCGGATTCGCCGGATCGTTCAGCACAGCGTACGGCCACAGGAAGTCGTTCCAGGTGGTCATGAACGTGAGCAGGCCGAGCACGGCGGCGGCCGGACGCAACGCGGGAACCACCACGTGCCACCAGATCCGGGCGGTGCCGCAGCCGTCCATCCGGGCGGCCTCGATCAGTTCGTCGCTGATGGCCTGGCCGGCGTACTGCCGCATCATGAACACCCCGAACCCGGTGACCAGCACCGGCACGATGACCGCCGGCAGCCGGTCGTTCCACTGCAGCTTGCTCATCAGCAGGTAGAGCGGGATCAGGCCGAGCTGGGTCGGCACCATCATGGTCGCGATGATCACCAGCAGCAGGGCGTTGCGGCCCCGGAACCGCAGCTTGGCGAAGGCGAACCCGGCCAGGCTGGAGAAGAACACCACGGAGACGGTCACCGTGCTGGCGACGATCACCGAGTTGATCAGACCGGTCGCGAAGTACGCGTCGGTGTTGTCGAACAGTCGGGCGATGTTCGCGCCCAGGTTGCCGCCGGGGGTGATCGGGGGTGGCAGCTGACCCATCGCGTCGTTGGAACGGCTGGCGACGACGAGCATCCACCAGATCGGAAAGATCGACAGGCCGGCCGCGACGACCAGGGCCAGGTAGGTGAGCGGGCTGGCCCGCCAGAGCCGGCTCATCGGGCCGCTCCCTTTCGTCCGTCGGGCCCCGACCGGCCGCCGATCCGGCGCAGGATCAGCACGTTGACCAGCGCCACGATCGCGATGAGCGCGAAGAGCAACCAGGCCACTGCCGAGCCGTACCCGAAGTTGTAGTGCGGGGCGAAGGCGTTCTCGAACATGTACATGGTCAGGGTCTGCGACTCCCGCAGCGGTCCGCCGCGGATCGGGTTGGTGCCGGAGTGGAACATCCGGGGCTCGGTGAAGAGCTGCAGGCCGCCGATGGTGGCGATGATGGTGCAGAAGATGATCGTGGGCTTGAGCAGTGGCACGGTGACCGACCAGAACTGTCGGACCCGGCTGGCGCCGTCGATCGCCGCGGCCTCGTACAGGTCGCGGGGGATGGCCTGCATCGCGGCCAGCAGAATCAGCGCGTTGTAGCCGGTCCACCGCCAGTCGACCATCGCGGAGATGGCCACCCAGGAGGCGAACCGGTTGGACTTCCACTCGATCGCGTCCAGCCCCACCAGGTCGAGCAACCAGTTGACCATCCCGAACTCGCGGCCGAAGAGGACCCCGAACACGATCGCCACCGCGGCCGTGGAGGTCACGTTGGGGACGAGCACCGCCATCCGCCAGCCGGTGCGGGCCCGCAGGCCGCGGTTGAGCAGGTTGGCCAGCCAGAGCGCGGCGAGCAACTGCGGGACGGTCGAGATGACGAAGATTCCGAGCGTGTTGACCAGCGCGTGCCAGAAGTCCGGGTCGGCCAGCAGCCGGGTGTAGTTCTCCGCCCCGATGAAGGGGTGGTCGGCACCGAGCAGGTCCCAGTCGTGCAGCGAGACCCAGAAGGTGTACGCCAGCGGGTAGGCCCCGAAGATCGCGAAGATCAGGAAGAACGGGGCGATGTAGAGGTACGGCGAGAACCGGGTGTCGAGTCGGCTGAGCCGACCCGAGGAGCGGCGGGGGGTGCCGGCCGCCGGTGCGACCGGTGGGCGGGCGTCGAGCTGGACTGTCATGCCCGGAAACTCCTTTCCGCCGTGCGGGCGGGACTCCGGTCGCCGAAGCCCGCCCGCACGCTGGTTGGGCTACTTGGCGGCGGCCTTCTTCGCGTTGGTCACCGCGTCGGTCCAGCCCTGCGCCGGGCTGCGCTGGCCCAACTCCACGGTCCGTACGGCGTTCTCCACCTCGGTCCGGACGGCCTGGTTCTTCGGGCCCATGTAGACCGGCTTCAGGCTCTTCGCGCCGCTGCCGAAGATGGTGCCGACGGGCGCGTCGGAGAAGTACGCGTTCTTCGCGCCGGTGATCGCCGGGTCGTCGAGCGCCTGCGGCGAGGACGGCAGCGGACCCTTCGCCTTGAACGCGCCGATCTGACCCTTGGCGCTGGTGAGGAACTTGGCCAGCTCGATCGCCTCGGCCTGGTGCTTGCTCTGCTTCGGCACGGCGAGGTGCGACCCACCCCAGTTGCCACCGTTGCCGGGCACCTGGGCGATGTCCCACTTGCCCTGGGCGCCGGTGCCGGCGTTGGCCTCGATGACGCCGGTCATCCAGGCGGGGCAGGCGATCGTGGCGAACTTCGACTGCTTGAACGCGGAGACCCACTCCTCGGACCACGATCCGTACTTTCCGGAGAGGCCCGAGTCGATGATGTCCATCGTGGTGTCCCAGGCCTGCCGTACCGACGGGTTGCTGTCGACGACCAGCTTGTCGCTGGTGTCGTAGTAGCTGTAACCGGTCGTGTTTCCAGCGGTCTGCAACAGGATGGTGTTGAAGGTGTTGGTGGCCGCGTCGAGGAAGGACGCCCCGGTCTTGGCCGCGACGAACTTCTCGCCGGTGGCGATGTAGTCCGGCCAGGTGGGCCAGAGCTTGGAGACCGCGTCCCGCTCGGTGGGCAGGCCGGCCTTCTCGAAGAGGTCCTTGCGGTAGCACATGGCGATGCCGCCGACGTCGGTGCCGAGGCCGATGAGCTGCTTGCCGTCGGCGGTCAGGCCGGCGTTCCACTTCCACTCGAGGAAGTTGCCCTTGAGGTCGGCGGCGCCGTGGTCCAGCAGGTTGACGAAGTTGCCGGGGTTGGCCTTGTACTCGACCAGCAGACCCTCCTCGATGGCCACCACGTCACCGGCGCCCCGGCCGGCGGCGAGCCACTGGGTCAGCTTCGGCGAGTACTCGTCGAGGTTGGTGCCGGTGCCCCGCTCGACGATCTTCACGTTGGGGTTCGCGGCCATGTACTCCTGGTAGAGCTGCTCGTAGCCGAACTGGCCGAAGACGTCGACGGTCAAGGTGATCGGCCCGTCGCCCTGCTCGTCGCCGCCGCCGCAGCCAGCGGTGACGAGCAGGGCGGTGGTGGCGGCGAGGGCCACCGCGGCGAGGCGGCGGCGCGGGAAGACAGCCATGGGTTTCGACCTCTCTCAGGGCGGGCGAGTGATGGCAGATGAATTCAGAGAGCGCTCTCACGACACTGTGGTAGGTCACTGACCCGCTGTCAAGAGAGCGCTCTCACGAGGTCGCGAGGTCGGCCCCACACGCCGACGAGGGCGCCACCCCGGATGGGGTGACGCCCTCGTTCGTGACCGGTCGGTCAGCCGGTGCGCAGACCGTCCAACAGGGTGCGGTCGCCGACGACATCAAGCGTCTCGAAACTCACCCGCCCCCACAACGCCAGCAGCAGATCGCTCGCGGTGCCGCTGACCTGGGCACGAGCGTGGTGATCGTCGTGGTCGAAGATGGTCGCGGTGTCGAGCAGCGCCACCCCCTCGCCGCGCAGCCGCAGATACCACTCCTGGGCCGCGTCCGTCGCGCAGAGCTGCACCACCCCGTGCCAGTCACCCGGCACCTGCCGCCGGCCCGCCGGGAGCCAGGTGTCCAGCACCTCGCTCACCCCGTCGGCGGCGAGCTTCGCCTCCACCGGGTCACCGGCCGCGATGGCGAGCTGCGCGTCCCAGCGGTGCACAGCCGTCTCGTGCGCCATCCGACGCGGC
This sequence comes from Micromonospora sp. C97, assembly GCF_018070385.1. NCBI lineage: Bacteria > Bacillati > Actinomycetota > Actinomycetes > Micromonosporales > Micromonosporaceae > Micromonospora > Micromonospora sp. C97. Next base: position 335,569 of record NZ_JAGPXU010000002.1, on the reverse strand, counting down.
CAGAAACCGGCCTTCTTCGGCTGGGGCGCCCAGTTCCACGCCGATGCCTCCGGGTCGAGCCCGTCGAAGAGGGTCATCACCCGGTCGTAACCCTGCTGCCACAACTGGAGCGCGTCCACGCCCGGGTCGGCCTCGAGCTTCTCCCGCCGAGGCGGCTGGCTGGTCTGGCCGGTGCCGGCGAACGACGAAACCCACTGGTAGATGCCGGCCATGTGCAGGGTCAGGTCGTTCACCGTCCAGCCCGGACAGGACAGCACCGGTGTCTCCGGCGGCGCCTCGGCCACCGCTGCGGCGAAAGCCGGACCCTCCGTCCGGAGCGCTCCGATCCAGAAATCCTTGCTGCCCTGCAGTCTGCTCATCGCCATCCTCCCGGGGGTGCCGGGCGACCAGTGGGTGCCACGGCTAATTGTCAGCCTAAGGTGAAGGGCGTGCCAGACGCCTCCGCCCAGCCGACAACCGACGCCGATCGTGCCATCCCCGGTCCACTCGCCGGCTACACCACCCTGCGAACGGGTGGACCGGCCGCGCGGATCGTGGCCGCCGGCAGCGCCGACGAGATCGTCCGCGCGGTGCGGACCGCGGCAGAGCCGGTCCTGATCCTCGCCGGCGGCAGCAACGTGGTGATCGGCGACGCCGGCTTCCCCGGCACCGTCGTCCTGGTGCGCTCCCGTGGCGTGCGGGTCATCGCCGAGGACGCCACCTCGGTCACCGTACGGGTCGACGCCGGCGAGCCGTGGGACGACCTGGTGGCCACCACTGTCGCCAACGGCTGGTCCGGTCTGGAGTGCCTCTCCGGCATCCCCGGCTCGACCGGCGCCACCCCGATCCAGAACGTCGGCGCGTACGGCCAGGAGGTCGCCGAGACGATCACCGGCGTCGAGGTGTACGACCGGATCCAGGGCACCCGCCAGGTCATCCCCGCCGCCGACTGCGGCTTCGCCTACCGGGGCAGCATCTTCAAGTACGTGGACCGCTGGGTGGTGCTCTCGGTCGACTTCCGGCTCACCAGGTCCCCACTGTCCGGGCCGGTGCGCTACGCGGAACTGGCCAGAGCGCTCGGCGTCGAGGTGGGCGACCAGGTGCCGCTGGCGGACGCCCGAGCCACGGTGCTGCGGCTGCGCGCGGGCAAGGGGATGGTGCTCGACGCCAACGACCCGGACACCCGCTCGGTCGGCTCCTTCTTCACCAACCCGGTGCTCGACCGGGCGACGTACGACCAACTGGTGGAACGCGCCACCGAGCTGGGCGACCCGCCCGCCTGGCCCGGCGCGGACGGCCTGGTGAAGGTGAGCGCCGCCTGGCTGATCGACAAGGCCGGCTTCGCCAAGGGCCACCCGGGCGAGGGTGGAGTGGCCATCTCCAGCAAGCACACCCTGGCGCTGACCAATCGCAGCGGCACCGCCCACACCAGCGACCTGCTCGCCCTCGCGGCCACCATCCGCGACCAGGTGCACGCCCGCTTCGGCGTGACCCTGCACCCCGAACCCGTCCTCATCAACTGCACCCTCTGACCACCCACCCACCCCACCCCACCCCGCGATCTTGCAGTTTCTGCGGCGACATTAAGGATGCCGAAGGGCAAATCGCCAACCAAAAGTGCAAGATCGGCGGGTGGCGGGGTGGGGCGGGGGTGAGGGCTAGGGGAGGGGCCAGGGGAGGGTCAGCTCGCCCTGACGCCAGCGGGTGCTGCTGTCGAGGACGGGCCAGCCCGTTTCCCGCAGGCGGGTCACCGCTCGCAGCCAGCGTTGGCGGGGGCCGAAGGTGGCGTACGGAGCGGCGGCCTGCCAGGCGTCGTCCAGGGCGCGGATCAGCGCGTGCACCGGCTCACCGGGCACGTTGCGGTGGATCAACGCCTTGGGCAGCCGCTCGGCCAGCTCGGCGGGGCTGCCCAGCGTGGTGAGCTTCGCGGCCAGGGTCAGCGACCGTGGGCCGTCGGCGTCGATCAGCAGCCAGCTGGCGAGCCGCCCCAACTCGTCACACGTGCCCTCGACGAGCACTCCACCGGGGGCGAGCGCGGCGGTCATCGTCCGCCAGGCTTCGGCCACCTCGCTCTCGTCGTACTGTCGCAGCACGTTGAACGCGCGGACCAGCACCGGCCGGAGCCCGGCCAGCTCGAAACCGCCCCGGGCGAACGTCAGCCCGGGTGGATCGGCGGCCGGTGCCGCGGCTGCCACCCGGGCCGCGTCGATCTCCAACCCGACCAGCCGCACGTCCGGGCGCACCCCGGCCGCCAGCCGAGCGCGCAGCTCCACGGCGGTCACCGGGGTGGCGCCGTAACCGAGGTCGACCACCAGCGGGTCGTCCGCCGCCAGCAGCCGGTCGGCGCAGGTGGCGACGATCCAGTTGTCCACCCGGCGGAGCCGGTTAGGGTTCGTCGTGCCGCGCGTGACCACCCCGACCGGTCGCCGCCGCGCTGTAGGGCTCATGTCGACCTCAGGGCCAATCTCCGTTCGCGGCTGCGGGCTCGCAAACCCGGCTCACTCCTCGCGCTTCACTGCGTGGTCTCCGTTCGCGGCTGCGGGGCTCGCAAACCCGGCTCACTCCTCGCGCTTCACTGGCCCACTCGGTGCACCTTGTGCTGGGCGGCCTGCGCCCGTGGCCGGACCACCAGCCGGTCGACGTTGACGTGCTCGGGGCGGGTGGCGCACCAGGCGATGCAGTCGGCGACGTCCTCGGCGACCAGTGGCCCCGGCACCCCGGCGTAGACGGCGGCTGCCCGTTCCGCGTCGCCCTCGAAGCGGACCAGCCCGAACTCGTCGGTCTTCACCATGCCCGGGTCGATCTCGATGACCCGCAGCGGCCGGCCACACAGCTCCAGGCGGAGCGTGCCGGCGATCGCGGTCTGCGCGTGCTTCGCGGCGGTGTAGCCGCCCCCGCCCTCGTACACGGTCAGGCCGGCGGTGGACGAGACCACCACGATGGTGCCGGAACCGGAGGCTTCCAGCGCCGGCAGCAGCGCCTGGGTGACCCGCAGGGTGCCGAGCACGTTCACGTCGTACATCCACTGCCAGTCGGCGACCGAGCCGGACTCCACCGGGTCCAGCCCGCGCGCCCCGCCAGCGTTGTTGACCAGGAGGGTGACCGGCCCGGGTGCCTGCGCGGCGGCCTCGGCCAGCCGGGCCACCGACTCGTCCGAGGTGACGTCGCAGGTCACCGCGGTGGCCTGCCCGCCGGCGGCGGTGATCTCGGCGACCAGGTCGGTGAGCCGTTCGGCGCGGCGGGCGGCGGCGAGCACGTGGAATCCCTCGGCGGCGAGCCGGCGGGCGGTGGCCGCGCCGATCCCGCTGGACGCTCCCGTGACGATGGCGACTGAGGTCATCCCGACATTGTCACAGTGGGCGTGCCACCGGCCCCGACCGGGCGTGCGGCAGGCATCGGCGGGCGTCCGCGTGATGAGGTCCGTCACCCCGGGGGGCCGCGCCCGGGAATTTCCGGAGGCCGATGGGGAAGATGGCACCGGGCGTACAGGTTGACCGAGAAGCGCCGGTCGTGCGAGACGGCATCAACCGTGACGAAGGAGCGGATGTGGCGGAAATGCACACCGGTGTCGGGCGTCAGCGAGGTGCCCAGCCGTGGCCCCGGCCTCGCCGCATCGCCACCCTGTCGGTACACACCTCGCCCCTGCACCAACCCGGCACGGGTGACGCCGGCGGCATGAACGTCTACATCCTCGAAGTCGCCCGGCGTCTCGCCGAGGCCAACGTGGAGGTGGAGATCTTCACCCGGGCCACCTCCGGTGACCTCCCCCCGGTGGTCGAGATGGCACCCGGGGTGCAGGTCCGGCACATCACCTCCGGCCCCCTGGAAGGGCTCACCAAGGAGGAGTTGCCCGGTCAGCTCTGCGCCTTCACCGCCGGTGTGCTGCGCGCGGAGGCATCCCGCCCGCCCGGCCACTACGACCTGATCCACTCGCACTACTGGCTCTCCGGCCAGGTCGGCTGGCTGGCCAAGGAGCGTTGGGGTGTGCCGCTGGTGCACACCGCGCACACGCTCGCCAAGGTCAAGAACGCCCAGCTCGCGGCCGGTGACCGCCCAGAGCCCAAGGCCCGGGTCATCGGCGAGGAGCAGGTGGTCGCCGAGGCCGACCGGCTGGTCGCCAACACCCGGGTCGAGGCCAGCGACCTGCTCGACCGCTACGACGCCGACCCGACCCGGGTTGCCGTCGTGCAACCGGGCGTCGACCTGCACAGGTTCCGGCCCGCGTCGGGCGATCGGTCCGCGGCCGCCCGCAAGGCCCGTCGTCGGCTGGGGCTCCCGGTCGACGGGTACGTGGTCGCCTTCGTCGGCCGGATCCAGCCGCTCAAGGCCCCCGACGTGTTGATCCGCGCGGTGGCTGCCCTGCGGGAGCGCGATCCGGCAGTGGCCGACCAGGTGACAGTGGTGATCTGTGGTGGGCCCAGCGGCAGTGGGCTGGACCGGCCGACCGCCCTGATCGAGTTGACAGCCAAGCTGGGGGTCACCGACGGGGTGCGGTTCCTGCCACCGCTCACCGGCGACGACCTTCCCGCCCTGTACCGGGCGGCGGATCTGGTCGCGGTCCCGTCGCACAACGAATCGTTCGGGCTGGTCGCCCTGGAGGCGCAGGCCTGCGGTACGCCGGTGCTGGCCGCCGCCGTCGGCGGGCTGGTCACCGCCGTACGGGACCAGGTCAGCGGGATGCTGATCGACGGGCACGACCCCGTCGACTGGGCGCGTGCGCTGGGCAGCCTGCTGCCGAACCGGGCCCTCCGGTCGGTGCTGGCCCGAGGTGCCGAGCAGCACGCCCGGCATTTCTCCTGGGACCGTACGGTCGCGGGTCTGCTCGGGGTCTACGGCGAGGCGATCGCCGCGCACCGTGCCCGGCTCGCTGCCGACCTGGCATGCGACCCGGCGCTCTCCTGCTCCTGGTGACCGGGGGCGTCGGTCGCCACCCGGTGCGCGGGCCGGGTCGGTCGTAGAGTGGGTCCGGTGAGCCCGAAGAGCGATCTTGCGACCCTGATCGAGTCGGTCTGTGCCGAGCGTGAGCTGGCCTGGGAGTCGACCGGCCCCAACTCGTACGCGGTGACGCTGCCGGGCACCCACAAGCTCAAGACGGTCTGCAACCTGATCGTCGGCGAGCACGCGCTGCGGATCGAGGCGTTCGTGATGCGTCAGCCGGACGAGCGCCGCGAGGAGTTGTGGGCCTGGCTGTTGCAGCGCAACGCCCGGATGTACGGCGTCTCCTTTTCCACCGACGCGGTCGGCGACGTGTACCTGACCGGTCGGGTCAACCCGGCCGGCGTGGACGCCGACGAGTTGGATCGGCTGCTCGGCGCTGTCCTCACGTACGCCGACGAGTCGTTCGACACGATGCTGGAGATCGGCTTCGGTAGTTCGATCCGGCGCGAGTACGAGTGGCGGGTCAAGCGGGGCGAGTCGACAGCCAACCTGGCCGCCTTCGCGCACCTCTTCGAGCCCTCCGGCGCCGGCCCCGACCCAACCTGACCTCGGGCGCCCGCGTGCCCGCGCCCGCGTGCCCGCGCATTCCGCGCCCCGCGCGCCCCACGCCCGGCGCGCCCCACGCCCCGCGCGCCCCGCGCCCCGCGCCGCGCCCGGCGGGCACCCCTGCAAGATCGTGCTGGAACCAGGAAGTAGTGGTGTCGTTGACGCCGCGATGCCACTCGATCCTGGATCGAGCACGATCATGGCGAACTGTCGGTGGTTCGGAGTGCTCCTGACGGGTATGCCGCACCGCGCGGTGCGGCAAGGGACCCCCGCGCGCCGATGACGGAGTGCCAAGGAGCGGAGCGTCCCATGGCTCAGCGGAACAGCTCAGGTCGCGGCGCGACTGCGACCAGGACAAAGCGACAGGCCGGCAACCAGACGCCGGGTACGCCAGGAGTCTCCGAGTCGGAGATCTCCCGGATGCGGGTGGACGACATCCGCGGGCAGCTGCGCAAACGCGGGGTCTCCGGGATCTCCGCACTGCGCAAGCCCGACCTGGTGAAACAGCTGGTGCGCTCGATGCGCGCCGGCGCGGGTCGGAGCAGCACCGGCCCGTCGGGCCGGGCCACCGGCACCCGGGCGTCTGCCGGTCGCGCCGCCACCACCAAGAAGTCGGCGGCCAGGCCGGCATCGAGCCGGGCGAAGGCCGCGCCGGCGAACAAGAGCGCGCCCGCGAAGCGGGCCGCCGCAACGAAGGCGACCGCCGCGCGGAAGTCGACGGCGGCCGCGAAGAGGGCACCGGCGAAGAAGGCGACCGCGAGGAAGACGACGACGGCGGCGACGTCGACCGCCGCGCGTAAGACCGCGACCGCGAGCAGGACGACCGCCGCCCGTAAGACCGCGGCGGCCCGCAAGACCGCGGCAGCGCGGAAGACCACGGCGGCCCGTAAGACAGCGACGGCGCGTACGGCGCCCGCGCGGAAGGCGCCGGCGAAAAAGGCACCGGCGCGGCCGGCGGCGAAGCGTGCGGCGCCGGCCAAGAGCGCGGCGGCGAAGCGTGCGGCGCCGGCCAAGAGCGCGACCAAGCGCACGGCAGCGGCCAAGAGCACGGCGGCCAAGCGCGCGGCGCCGGCCAGGAGCACGGCGGCCAAGCGCACGTTCACGCAGTCGACCGGTGGCGGCACGGCGGCCGGCGGGATTCGGACCGGACGGGGTACGGGTCGGTCGGTCCGCAGTTCGCAGGTGATCTCGTCGACCATGGACCGGCCGGAGCGGCCGGGGCGGAGTCTGATCACGGCGAACCACGAGGTGATCAAGCGCTGGGCCCGGGATCGCGGGGCGAAGCCGGCGACCATCGCCGGCACGGAGCGGGATGGTCGGGCGGGGGTGTTGACCTTCAACATTCCCGGATACCGGGAAAGCAGCCGGATCCGCGAGATCACCTGGGATGAGTGGTTCTACACCTTTGACCTGCGGCGGCTGAACCTGATTTATCAGGAACAGTTGCGAGACGGCCGGCAGAGCAACTTCTTCCGGACCGAGTCACCCGATCGGGAAGACGGTTGAGGTGTTTGCGGGAATGGCCGGCGGGTAACCGGCTGTTGCCAACGGACGAGGCCGGAGCAGCGGATACTCGCCAGTTGTGACCGGCGAGACAGCCGTTCTGGGTTGAATCCAGAATCCGGGCGAACTAGCTTTATTGCACCGCGCCACGTTTGGAAACGTTCGGGGGAGCGGCGGATCGATCAGATCCGCGCACCAGACGAGGCGCGAGGGGACGGGTGGAATAACCGTTGGGGGACGGTTCCCACCTGTTTGGACCGGCGGCGTGAGCGGGCGATGCTTACGGGGGTGAGTGTTGCCCGCCGCCGCCGGCCCCGCCGGCGGGCGCCCACCACGACCTCAGGGACGTGGTGGGCGCTTTGCGTCGTTATCCGGTCGGTACGCGGTCTGCGGCGGTCTTCGGTTCCGGATCGGTGACCCGGCGCAGGGCGGCCACGTGCCGTTCCCGGGGTGGTCCGGCGAGCAGGTGCCCGAGCGCTGCCAGAAGGCCCAGCCCACCCACGATCAGCCAGTGCCGGTCGCCGAGGTGCTGAAGGCTCACCCCGCCGAGGGTGGGCGCGACGAACGCCGCGGCCGGGAAGGTCAGGTAGAAGACCGACTGGTAGCGCGCCCGTAGCTGTGGTGGTGCCAGGTCGGCGTTGATCTGCGCGTTGGGCGGGGCGGCGAGCATCGAACCGACCGTCCATATCACCGCGGCGCCCAGGTAAATGGCCAGTTCGTCGGCGATGGCGAGCGCCCCGAAGCCGAGCGCGAGCAGCGCGGTGGAGGCGGCCAGCACGACGTCCTTGCGGTGCCGGTCGATCAGTCGGGGCACGAACAGCTGCCCGACCACGATCAGCGCGCCGCCGAGCGCCACCACCAGCCCGTACGCCGATGGCCCCAGGCCGTCCGCGCGCATCGCCAGCGGCATGATCGTCGACGTCTGCATGGTGAGTACGGCCAGCACGAAGGTGAGCCCGACGAAGACCAGGAAGGTGCGGTCGGTGAGCGCGGTGTGCAGTCCCGGTCGACGGACCCGGACGGACCTCGGTGCCGCGCGGGTGGCGGGCGGAAGGCCGGCCACCGGCTGGGCCAGTCGCAGGGTTTCCGGCACCTTCCAGGCGATCACGGCGGCGGCGGTGAGGGTGGCACCCGCGTCGACCAGGAACAGCGCCGTGAAGCTCGCCTCGGCCAGGATGCCGGCGAGCAGCGAGGCGACCGCCATGCCCAGGTTGAACGCCCAGAACTGGAGGTTGAACGCGCGCGAGCGGCGCTCGGCGGGCACCACGTCGACGATCGCGGCGACGAACGCGGGGCTGGGCATCGAGTGGACCACGCCGATCAGCGCGGAGAGCACAGCGATCAGCAGCAGTGGCCGGGTGAAGGCGAGCGCCACCATCAGACCGACAGTGGCCAGGTGCGCGGCGAGCAGGGTTGCCCGGCGTCCCCAGCGGTCGGCGAGCACCCCGCCGAACAGGACGCCGGCCGCCCCACCGGCCCCGTACGCGCCGACCACGGTGCCGGCCAGACCTTCGCTCGCGCCGCGTACGTCGGTGAGGTAGAGCGAGAGGAACAGCATGGCGAACGCGCCGGCCCGGTTGATCAGCAGGCCGGCCCAGAGGTACCAGAAGGTGGCGGGGAGCCCGCCTGCGGTGTCGTCCCACCAGCGCCGCAGGGCGTGCACCAGACCTCCCGACAGTTCAGACTGTTAACTGTTTCCACTGCACAGTAGGAAGTCCGGCCCCGACGCGCCAGCCGTTAAGCCTCGGCGGGCTGCGGCGCCCGGGTCGCGGTGGCTGGCGCCAGTGCCTCGCCGGAACGGCGCAGCGCGGTTGCCCGCCGCTCCCGGGCCGGGCCCGACACCAGGTGGGCGACAGCGGTCAGGAGGCCGAGCGCGGCGCAGCCGTACCAGAGCGTGTCGTTGCCGGCATGCTCGCGGACCAGGCCACCGAGGATCGGCGCGCTGGCCCCGGCGATCTGCCACGAGAGGGAGAACACGCCCTGGTAGCGCCCGCGTAGCTCGGCCGGGGAGAGTTCGGCGATCAGCGTGGAGTTGGAGGGCGAGTTCAGCATCTCGCCGACCGTCCAGATCAGCACTGTCAGCCCGTAGAACCAGGGGGTGCCGGCGAAGGCGGTCAGCCCGAACCCCACACCCATCACCACCGAGGCCAGCGCGAGCACGTGCGAGCGGCTCCGACCCCGGATCAGTCGGGGTACGAAGAGTTGGCCGACCACGATGAGGATGCCGTTGAGCGCGATCACCGAGCCGTAGGTGGCCGGGCTCAGACCGTCGTCGCCCATCGCGATCGGCAGCATCGAGATGTGCTGGAGGAACACCAGCGCGGCGAACAGGTTGAGCGCCACGAAGCCGAGGTAGACCCGGTCGGTGAGAATCGTGCGCAGGGCACCGCGCGGGGCGGCCCTCGTGGCGGTGGCGGGGCCGACCTGGCGGGTCTCCGGCACCTTGCTGAAGATGATCAGCGCGGTGATCAGCATGGTGGCCGCGTCGACCACGAACAGCAACAGGTAGTTGGCCTGCGCGGCGAGACCGGCGAGGACGGCGGCGCAGGCGAAGCCCAGGTTGATCGCCCAGTAGTTGAGCGAGAAGGCGCGCAGTCGGTCCTTCGCCGGCACCACGTCGATCATCATCGCCCCGAACGCGGGCCGGGCCGCCTCGGCGAACATGCCGAGCAGCAGCGCGCCCAGCGCCACCGCCCAGAGGTCCCGGGCCAGTCCGAGCGCGAGCATCATGGCCGCCGCGCCCACGTGCGCGGTGAGCAGCGTCGGTCGGCGGCCCCACCGGTCCGCGAGGGTGCCGCCGGCGGTGGTGCCGAACGCCCCACCGACGCCCCAGAGGCCGATCACCAGCCCGGCCTGGGAGGCCGAGAAGCCACGTTCCTGGGTCAGGTAGATCGCGAGGAAGACGAGGACGAACGAGCCGAGCCGGTTGATCAGGGTGCCCGACCACAGGTACCAGAAGGTGGTCGGTAGGCCGCCGGTGGTGTCCCGGAACCAACTCCGCATCGTCCGCATATGGCGCCCCGCTTGCAAGTAATGACCGATGTGACTGTTGCGCCTTACAACCCTAGTGGCGGGCGGATCTGCTGGTCACCCGCTTTTTCACGTGGTGGTCGTCACGACGGCTGCCCGCGTGTCCCCGCAGCGGTTGAGGCAGGATGATCCGCATGACTGCGAGCGAAGGGCCCACCATCGGGACGCTGGTCCTGCTGCGACACGGTGAGAGCGACTGGAATGCCAAGAACCTCTTCACCGGTTGGGTGGACGTCGACCTGACCGAGAAGGGCGAGGGTGAGGCGCGGCGCGGCGGCGAGCTGCTGCGCGAGCACAGCCTCCTGCCCGACGTCGTGCACACCAGCGTGATGCGTCGTGCGATCCGCACCGCCGAGCTGGCGCTCAACGCCGCCGACCGGCACTGGATCGCGGTGCGCCGGTCGTGGCGGCTCAATGAGCGGCACTACGGCGCCCTGCAGGGCAAGAACAAGAAGCAGACCCTCGACGAGTACGGCGAGGAGCAGTTCATGCTCTGGCGCCGGTCGTACGACACGCCGCCGCCGCCGATCGACGACAACGACGAGTGGTCGCAGGTGGGTGACCCTCGCTACGCGCTGCTGCCGACCGAGCTGATGCCGCGCACCGAGTGCCTCAAGGACGTCGTCGAGCGGATGCTGCCGTACTGGTACGACTCGATCGTGCCGGACATCCTGGCCGGCCGGACGGTGCTGGTGGCAGCGCACGGCAACTCGCTGCGTGCCCTCGTCAAGCACCTCGACCAGATCTCTGACGAGGCGATCGCGAAGCTGAACATCCCGACGGGCATCCCGCTGCGCTACGACCTCGACCCGCAGCTGCGCCCGCTGACCCTGGGCGGCACCTACCTCGACCCGACCGCCGCCAAGGCGGCGGCCGCGGCGGTGGCCAACCAGGGGCGCTGAGCTACCAGAAGGGGCCCCTCGTTCACCGCGCAGAGCGATGGCGAGGGGCCCCTTTCCGGTGCGTCAGTTGCCGCTGGGCGTGCTCTCCCCGGTGATCAGGTAGATCACGTGCTCGCCGGCGTTGACAGCGTGGTCGGCGAAGCGCTCGTAGAAGCGGCCCAGCAGGGTGGCGTCGATGGCCGTCTCCACCCCGTACGGCCAGTCGTCACCGAGCAGCACCGCGAACAGGTTCTTGTGCAGCTCGTCCATGGCGTCGTCGTCGCGGTCCAACTCACCGGCGAGGTCGGCGTCGGGCTTCGCCAGCACCGAACCGATCTTCACGGCCATCCGGTCGGCGATCTCGGACATCTCGGTGAAGACCGTCCGCAGCTCGGCCGGGACGGCCGGGGAGGGGTGCCGGCGCAGCGCGGTCTTCGCCACGTGCTCGGCCAGGTCGCCCATCCGCTCCAGATCGGCGGCCACGTGCAGCGCGGTGATCATCGCCCGGAGGTCGGAGGCGACCGGTGCCTGTCGGGCGAGCAGGTCGCAGACCCGCTCCTCGACGTGCCGGTAGAGGTCGTCGATCTCGGCGTCCCGCTCGATGACCGTCTCGGCGGCCTGCCGGTCGGCGGTGAGCAGGGCCCGGGTGGCCTGGCGCATGGCGGCGCGGACGCCCTCCGCCATGTCCACCAGCAGTTGGCTGACGATCTGGAGGTCGGCCCGGAACTCGTCGCGCATCATCACGTCCTGTGGTCGGTCGCCGCCGACGGGTGCCGGCGCAGGGGTTTGAGCAGGTGTGACGCCAACGGTAGGGCGCGCGGACGGACCCCGGATGAACCACGGTGAACGACGCCAGACGTGGGGGTGAACAGTTGTGTAAGTGAGGGTGTTTCGTCCCGTTCTGTGTGGTAGCCAGGTTAACAATGACCCTACGATCGCCGGGTGGAGTGGGCAGTGGCGGTCGTGGTGGTCGTGGCGTTGGTGGCCGGGATGGTCGCCGGTCTGCTGCTGCCCCGGTTCCTGCCGAGGCGGGACGACCGCTCCGCGTCGACGGGGAGCGTCAGCTTCCGCTGGAACAGGGGGAGGCCCGCGATAGCCGACGAGCAGCAGGCCGGGCTCGGCCGCCGGACGATCGACTCGCTCCGGGCCGGTGTCGTGGTACTGGACAACGACGACGTCCCCGTGTTGATCAACCCGGCCGCCCGCGCGATGGGGTTGCTGCGGACCGGCAGCACCCCCGGCTCGATCGCCGCGCACCCACTGATCCGTACCCTCGCCGGCCAGGTGCGACGCACCGGCGTACGGCGCGAGATCGAGCTGGACCTGCCCCGGGGTCGCGACAGCGCGGGGGAGAACCCGCTCGGCGTGCACCTGCGGGCGATGGGCCTCGGCAACGGCTTCATCGCGGTCGAGGCGGTCGACGTGACCGAGTCGCACCGGCTGACCCGGGTGCGACGCGACTTCGTGGCCAACGTGAGCCACGAGCTGAAGACCCCGATCGGGGCCCTGCAACTGCTCGCCGAGGCGTTGCTGGACGCCACCGAGCCGGCCGACGCCGCGGCCTCCGACCTTCCCGAGGACCTGGTGGCCGCCCGCCGGTTCGCCGAGCGGATCCAGCACGAGTCGACCCGCCTCGGCCGGCTGGTGCAGGAGTTGCTGGAACTGACCCGGTTGCAGGGCGCTGAGCCGCAGCCGCCACCGGAGCCGGTCGCGCTGGACTGGGTGATCGCCGAGGTGGTCGACCGGACCCGCACCACAGCCTCCGCCCGAGGGGTCACGGTGGCCGTGGACGGTGAGCGTGGTCTCACCGCGTACGGCAGCGACTCCCAACTCGCCACGGCGGTGGCGAACCTGGTGGAGAACGCCATCAACTACTCGGGTGAGGACACCACGGTCCGAGTCACCCTGCGCGGCGACGACGAGCACGTCGAGGTCGCCGTCGCCGACCAGGGCATCGGTATCGCCCCCACCGACGTCGACCGGATCTTCGAACGGTTCTACCGGGCCGACCAGGCCCGCTCGCGTGCCACCGGCGGCACCGGGCTCGGCCTGGCGATCGTGAAACACATTGCGAGCAACCATGGCGGACGGGTCGAGGTGTCGAGCACTCTTGGTGGTGGATCGACGTTCACCCTCCGGCTGCCCGCCAGTCCACCGGATGACCTCCTGGCGACACTGCCGCCGGTTGGGATCGAGTCCGGTCCGACTGGGCTACGGCAGGTCTGACAGCAAATGGAAAGGAAATCCCCGTTGAGCCGCGTTCTCGTGGTCGAGGACGAGGAGTCGTTCTCCGACGCCTTGTCGTACATGCTCCGTAAGGAGGGCTTTGAGGTTTCGGTCGCCGCGACCGGCACCGACGCTCTCACCGAGTTCGACCGGACCGGCGCCGACATCGTGCTGCTCGACCTGATGTTGCCCGAGATGTCGGGCACCGAGGTCTGCCGGCAGTTGCGGCAACGCTCTGCCGTGCCGATCATCATGGTCACCGCCCGGGACAGCGAGATCGACAAGGTGGTCGGGCTGGAGATCGGTGCCGACGACTACGTGACGAAGCCGTACTCGCCTCGGGAACTGGTCGCCCGGATCCGGGCGGTGCTGCGCCGGCAGAGCCCGGAGGTGGCGGAGGCGGGTGCGCCGACGCTGGCCGCCGGCCCGGTGCGGATGGACATCGAACGGCACGTGGTGACCGTCGACGGCGGTGCGGTGCAGCTGCCGCTGAAGGAGTTCGAACTGCTGGAGCTGCTGCTGCGCAACGCCGGCCGGGTGCTCACCCGAGGCCAGCTCATCGACCGGGTCTGGGGTGCCGACTACGTCGGTGACACCAAGACGCTCGACGTGCACGTCAAGCGGCTGCGCTCGAAGATCGAGCCGGAGCCGTCCGCGCCGCGATTCATCGTGACCGTCCGGGGCCTGGGCTACAAGTTCGAGCCGTGATCGGCGTACCCGAAGGGGGCCCGCGCTCGACGCGGGCCCCCTTCGGCCTGTTTGCGCCTGCTCAGCGAGCCAGTTTCGGGGGCCCAGCCACCTGTGCCCGGGGATGCGAGTCCGGTGGTGGGATCCTTTGGAGCTGATGTCACAAACGAGTCATCCGCCGACGCCGGCCGGGCCGACGCCGGCCGGGCCGACGCCGGCCGGGCCGAGGCCGTCCTGGCCGATGTCGTAAACGAGTCAGCTCCAAAGGCTTCGCATCCCATATCACTGGCTCCCCCGCTACGGGCGCTGTGGCATCGCTCTTCAGGCGGGCGGGCGAGCAGTGTGGCGAGGCGTCCGATGATCTCGTTCGCGACGCCGCCGAAGCCCGTGGCGTCGCTGTGCCGGGCCGTCGTCAGGCGGAGGCGTCGCAGCCAGGTGAACCGTACCGAGACCGCTAGATCTCGTCGGCGGGGTGCGGGGCGATCATGCCCTGCCTCGTCCTGGTCGCGCACAGCTCGGCCAGCCGCTCGTACGCGGCAGCGCCGATCAGAGCGGTCAGCTCCGGCCCGTACGACAGGTACATGGGCTCGGCGCCGACGTGCGCGTCCGTCGAGGACGTGCACCACCAGTCCAGGTCGTGCCCGCCGGCTCCCCAGCCCCGCCGGTCGAACTCGGACAGCGTGGAGACCAGCACCTTGCTGTTGTCCGGTCGCTTCACCCAGTCCTGGTCACGGCGGATCGGCAGCTGCCAACAGACGTCCGGCTTGTACTCCAAGGGGTGCACCCCGTCGCGCAGCGCCTGCGCGTGCAGCGCGCAACCGCCCCCGCCGGCGAAGTCGGCGTCGTTGAGGAAGACGCACGGACCGTCGGCGCCCTGGGTGGCGGTGCGGCGGGCCGGGTTCTTGCCGTCGATGGTGTCCTCGTCGGTCCAGTTCTTGAACCCGCGCCGGAAGTGCTGCCAGGTCGACGGGGTGAGCCGCCGGACGGCGTTGCGGACCCGCTTCTCGTCGTCCGAGTCGGTGAAGAACGCGCCGTGTGAGCAGCAACCGTCCGCGGCTCGGCCGGCGATGATGCCGTGGCAGCCCTTGCCGAAGATGCAGGTCCAGCGGGAGAGCAACCAGGTCAGGTCGGCCCGGATCAGGTGCGCCTCGTCGGCGGGGTCGGTGAACTCGATCCACTCCCGAGGGAAGTCCAGGGGCACCTCACGGCTACGCGGGTCACCCGGGTCGTCCACCAGCACACGGAGCTCCATCGTCACTCGGCCCAGCGTACGCGCGGTGCCGTCCGCAGGTCGGTGAGCCGCGCAAACGTGTTGCACCTAGGGTCTTCACCATGCGACTGGGTGTCCTTGACGTCGGATCCAACACTGTGCACCTCCTGGTGGTGGACGCGCACCACGGGGCGCACCCGTGGCCGGCGCACTCCGAGAAGGTGGTGCTCCGGCTGGCCGAGCAGATCGGCCCCGACGGCGCACTGACCGAGGCGGGTGCGGACGGCCTGGTCAAGGCGGTGGGCATGGCGAAGGCGGCGGCCACCGGGCTGGCGACCGACGACCTGATCGCGTTCGCCACGTCAGCGGTGCGCGACGCCACCAACGCGGCCGACGTGCTGGCCCGGGTCCGCGACGAGACCGGCGTACGCCTGGCGGTGCTCTCCGGCGCGGACGAGGCGCGGATGACCTTCCTGGCCGTACGGCGGTGGTTCGGTTGGTCCGCGGGCCGGCTGCTGGTGCTGGACATCGGTGGTGGCTCGTTGGAGATCGCCGCCGGCATCGACGAGGACCCGGACGTCGCGGTCTCTCTTCCGCTCGGTGCGGGCCGGCTGACCCGCGAGCGGCTGCGGGTCGATCCGGCCAGTGCGGCCCCGCCGTCGGCGGAGGCCGTCGACAAGCTCCGGGAGTACGTGGACGGCCGGCTCGACAAGGTCGTCGACCAGATGACGGAGGTGGGCTGGGGTCGGGCGGTGGCCACCTCGAAGACGTTCCGGACCCTGGCCCGGCTGGCCGGGGCGGCCCCGTCCGGTGCCGGGCTGTGGGCGCGGCGCAGTCTGACCCGGGCCGGCCTTCGACAGGTCATCGGCTTCATCCGGCACATCCCACCGGCGCAGTTGATGGAGCTGGAGGGGGTCAGCGCGGGTCGGGCCCACCAGTTGCTGGCCGGTGCCGTGGTCGCCGAGGCGGTGATGCGCCGTCTGGATCTGGATTCGCTGGACATCTGCCCGTGGGCGCTGCGGGAGGGTGTCATCCTCCGTCGACTCGATCAACTTGAGCCGATCTGACCCCACGACCGTTTTGGGGCTGTTTGCCGGCGCTCGTCACGATGCCCCCGGCGTCGCCGGGCTACGCTGGCTGATGTGACTTCCCGCGTTCCCGTGCTCCTGTCCAGCTCGTCGGTCTTTCCCGAGCCGACCGCGGCGGCGTTCCAACTGGCCGCGGCGCTCGGCTACGACGGCGTCGAGGTGATGGTCTGGACCGACGTGGTCAGCCAGGACGCGGGCGCGCTGCGCGGCCTCTCCACGCACTACGACGTCCCGGTGCTCTCGGTGCACGCGCCCTGCCTGCTGGTCACCCAGCGGGTGTGGAGCCCGGACCCGTGGGAGCGCCTGCGCAAGGCCGCCGAGCTGGCCGAGACGCTTGGCGCGCCGACCGTCGTGGTGCACCCACCGTTCAGCTGGCAGCGGGACTACGCGCGCAACTTCGCCGAGGGCCTGGCGACCGTCGCGGACCGGTTCACCGGGCTGCGCTTCGCGGTGGAGAACATGTACCCGGTGCGGATGGCGGGTCGACAGTTCGTCCCGTACGTGCCCGGCTGGGATCCGACCGACGCCGGCTACCCGTCGTACACGCTGGATCTGTCGCACTGCGCGGCCTCGCACAGCGACCCCCTGGAGATGGCCGACCGGATGGGTGCCGGGCTGGCGCACGTGCACCTCGGTGACGGCACCGGCGAGGGTCGCGACGAGCATCTGGTGCCCGGGCGCGGCACCCAGCCGTGCGGGGAGCTGCTCTCCTCGCTGGCCGGCCGGGGTTTCACCGGGTCGGTGGCGGTGGAGGTCGCCACCCGGGGCGCGAAGAGCCGCGCGGTGCGCGAGGCGGACCTGCGCGCCGCGCTGGAGTTCGCCCGCCAGCACCTGACCGCCCAGTCACCTGTCGACGTCTGACCCGTCCGCCCCCCACGAGAGGGCGGTGGCGGTGTCAGCTGACCGGTGAGAGGGAGTCGACGCCGGCGGTCGGCTGGGCTGCGACAGTCACCTGCTCGCCGACCGCGGCCCGCTTGCGGGCCCGGTGCGCCGCCACGTGCGAGCGGGTGGCGCACCGCTCCGAGCAGAACCGCCGGCAGCAGTTGGACGACGTGTCCAGGTAGACGTTGCCGCACCGCTCGTCGGCGCAGACCCCGAACCGGGCGCTGCCGTACTCGCAGAGCCAGACCGACAGCCCCCAGACCGCGCCGGCCAGGTATTCGGCGCTGACCGAGGCGCCCCGGCTGGTCACGTGCATGTGCCAGTCGCTGGAGTCGTGCCCGGAGATGCGCGGCTGCACCGGGAACGCCTCCAGCAGCGCGTTCAGCTCGGTGACCGCCTGGGCGTCCCGCCCCGAGGTGCCGTACTCGAAGACGTCGCGCAACCGCTTCTGGGCCCGGCGGAAGATCGCGACGTCCCGGTCCGCGACCTCGTCGCGCATCCAGGCGTTCTCGTCGGGGAAGAGGGCCCGCAGGTCGTCGAGGTCGTCCAGGCGGGCGTTGACCAGGTCAACGCCGGTCCGGGCGTACGCGTCGAAGTTCACGCCCCAACGGTAGACGACTCAGCGGGTGCGTGGCGCGTCGATGTAGTGCGGCAGGAACCGCGCGTAGCCGTCGGTGATCAGACTGGCGCTCTCCCGCACCCCCACTCCGGCCGACTCGCCGTCGACGATCCAGCTGCCCAGCACCATCCGGTTGCCGGCGAACTGGGGCAACGCCCGGAACTCCTGGTAGCACCAGCCCTCGTCGCCGTAGATGCCCGGGTTGGTGATCTCCTCGCCGGCGGTGACGATGCGCACCGAACCGCCCTCGCGGCCGAGCAGTGGCTTGGCGACGTACTCCGGCATGCCGCGCGGCGAGTCGAGATACGCCGGGAGCAGGTACTCGTGGCCGGGGTACAGCTCCCAGAGGACCGCGAGCAGCGCCTTGTTGGAGAGCAGCAGTTTCCATGCCGGCTCGATCCAGGTGGTCGGGGTGCCCGGGGCCAGGGCCGCCGGCCCGTACGGCTCGGCCAGCATCCACTCCCACGGGTAGAGCTTGAAGCAGGTGGTCACCGGGCGGTCGTCGGCGTCGACGAAACGTCGGCCGTCCCAGCCGATCTCCTGGATGGGCTGCAACTCGACGTTCAGGCCGGCCTGCCGGGCGGTCTCGGCGAGGTAGCCGGCGGTCATGTGGTCCTCTCCGGACTCCTCCTCGTTCGACCAGAGCACGTGCACCAGCGGGTCGTGCAGCCCCGCCCCGATCTTGGCCCAGGCGCCGACCAGCCGTTCGTGCAGGCTGTTCCACTGGTCCAGATCCGGCTGGGTGTCCTCCAGCCAGTACCACTGGATGATGCTCGCCTCGACCAGCGCGGTGGGGGTGTCGGCGTTGTACTCCAACATCTTCGGGGGCCAGGTGCCGTCGTACGCGAGGTCGAAGCGCCCGTAGAGGGTCGGTGGCGCCTCCCGCAGCGACCGGGCCACCGCCTCGGCCGCCCACTGCGGGATGCCGAACTCGGCGTACCGGCGCCGCGCCACCACGTGCTCGGCGGCGGCCACCGACATCCGGTGCAGTTCCTCGGTGGCCTCCTCCAGCCGCAGCACCTCGTCCAGGTCGAAGGCGTACGCGGCGGTCTCGTCCCAGTACGACATGATCCCGCCGTCGGGCAGTTCGGTGTCGACGTAGACCAGCCCCTGGGAGCGGATGGTGGCGTCCCAGTCGGTGCGCGGGGTGACCGTCTCGCGGCGCACGTCAGCCGCCGCAGGCGGCGAGGTGGGTGCCGAACCCGCCGCGCTCGGGCAGGGCCGTCGTGGCCGGTTCCGGGGCGGTGCGGCCGGCGGCCGGGTCGCTGACCCGCATCGCCAGCGCGACGGTTTCGCCGCCGCCGACCGGCCCGAGGGCGCAGTCGTCGTCATCGTCGTCGTCCGAGGTCATGTTGCAGCCGGAGAGGGCGAGCGCGAGAGCGGTGAGCGCGCCGAGTTGCACGGAGGCCGATCGGAGCCGGCGGCGGGGGCGTTGGTCCACGGCATCGTTGTAGCCGATCGACGCCACCGCCGCCGCCCCGCCCCGGGTCGAAGTGCCCCCGCCGCCCCTCGGCGGGGGCCCTGGCAGGGGCGTTACGCTCGGCTCATGCTCCGTTCCGTCATCCTCGCCGCCTCCCGGTCATCCCAGGTCGAGCGGCTCGTCGCGACCGCCCCGTACACCCGGGACGTCGTCCGCCGGTTCGTCGCCGGCGCCGCCACCGACGACGCGTTGCGCGCGACCCGCGGGCTCGTCGACGACGGCCTCGCGGTCACCCTCGACCACCTCGGTGAGGACACCGTCACCCCCGAGCAGGCCACCGCCACCCGCGACGAGTACCTGAAGTTGCTGAAGATGCTCGCCGGTGCGGGGCTCACCCCGGCCGCCGAGGTCAGCGTGAAGCTCTCCGCCCTCGGCCAGATGTTCGACGAGCAGTTGGCGTACGACAACGCGCGGGCGATCTGCGCGGCTGCCGACGCGGCGGGCACCACCGTCACCCTGGACATGGAGGACCACACCACCACCGACTCGACGTTGGAGGTGCTGAGCCGGCTGCGCAAGGATTTCCCGTCGACCGGCGCGGTGCTCCAGGCGTACCTGCGCCGGACCGAGTCGGACTGCCGGGAGCTCTCCTCGGCCGGGTCGCGGGTGCGGCTGTGCAAGGGCGCCTACAAGGAGCCGGAGTCGGTGGCGTACCAGTCGGCCCGCGAGGTGGACAAGTCGTACGTGCGCTGCATGAACATCCTGATGTCCGGCGACGGGTACCCGATGCTGGCCACCCACGACCCGCGGATGATCGCCATCGGTGAGGACCGGGCCCGGTGGTTCGACAGGGGGCCGGAGCGCTTCGAGTTCCAGATGCTCTACGGCATCCGCCCCGAGGAGCAGGCCCGGCTGGCCGGCGAGGGCTACACGGTGCGCACCTACGTCCCGTACGGCGACGAGTGGTACGGCTACCTGATGCGTCGGCTCGCCGAGCGCCCCGCCAACCTGGTCTTCTTCGGCCGCGCCCTGATCTCCAAGAAGTAACTTCTCCGATTCGGCCGACGGGCCGGCGGCGACCGCTCGGGTCACCGCCGGCCCGTTCGGCTATCCGGCTTGCCAAACTCGGCTAAGCGACTTAGCTTTAAGGCTATGACAGCTAGCCAGGTGTGGCGGGACGGTGGACACATCGCGTACGAGGTGCAGGGCGAGGGGCCGCTTGTCGTCCTCGCGCACGGCATGGGAGAGAACAGGGCGAGCTTCCGGCACCTCGTGCCCCTGCTGGTGGCCGCCGGTCACCGGGTCGCCTCGGTCGACGTCCGGGGCCACGGGCAGTCCAGTGCCGGCTGGCCCACGTACGCCCCGGCGGAGGTCGGCGCGGACCTGCTCGCCGTGGTCCGCGACCTCGACGCCGGCCCGGCCGTGCTGGTCGGCAGCTCGTCCGCCGCGGCGGCGGTGGTCTTCGCCGCCACCGATGCGCCCGAGCTGGTCACCGGCATCGTGCAGATCGGCGCGTTCGTTGGCCAACCGAAGCTCAACCCGTTGCTGCGGATGGCGATGTGGTCCGTGCTGCACAGCCCCCGACTGTTCGGGATGTTCCACAACACCCTGTTCCCGGTGCGCCGACCCGCCGACGACGCGGCCTACCGTCGTTCGATGGTGGCCAACCTCCGCGAGCCCGGCCGGATGGCCGCGACCCGCGGCGTGATCGCACCGGCCGAGCCACACTGGACCAGCCGCGCCCCGCAGGTGCGGCAACCGGTGCTGGTGCTGATGGGGTCCAAGGACCCGGACTTCCCCGACCCGGGAGCCGAGGCACGAGCCGCCCGGCGGCTCTTCGGCACCGCCGAAGCCCGGATGATCGGGGAGTCCGGCCACTACCCGCACGCCGACCAGCCGCAGCGCACCGCCGAGGAGCTGCTCGGTTTCCTGGCGGTGTGCGCCGGTGCCTAGGGTCGGCCTCAACCAGCAGACAGTGGTGCGGGAGGCCGCCCGGCTGGCCGACGAGGTCGGCTTCTCACAGCTCACCCTCGCCGCGCTCGCCAACCGGCTCGGTGTCGCGCTGCCCAGCCTCTACAAGCACGTGCGGGGGGCGGACGCGCTGGCCCAGAAGCTTGCCGCACTGGCCACCGCCGAGCTGGCCACCGAGATGACCACCGCCGCCGTCGGCCGCTCCGGTGGCGACGCGCTCCGGGCCATGGCGAACGCCTACCGTGGCTACGCCCACCGACACCCCGGTCGCTACCCGGCCACCCAACGGGTGCCCGACCCGGCCGACCCGGAGCACGTCGAGGCCGGCGAACGCGCCGTCGGTGCCGTCGTCGCGGTCCTTCGGGGCTACGGGCTCACCGGTGACGACGCGGTGGACGCCACCCGCGCGCTGCGCAGCGCCCTGCACGGCTTCGTGACCCTGGAGGCCGCCGGTGGGTTCGGTCTGCCCCGCGACGTCGACCGCTCGTACCAGCAGTTGATCGCGAGCATGGACATCTCCTTCCGCTCCTGGCCGGGCACCGGCGCGTGAGCCGGCGGCCGGGGCGGCCTCGCCGTGTCCAGGTATTGGTCGTACCCTTCGGCGGGTGACTGACGAGGTGCAGCGGCCAGCACCACGGCGGCTCTGGCCGCTGTGGACGGTGCTCGTGGTGGTGTTCCTGCTGCTGGGCTGCGGCCTGCCGGCGGCGCTCGTCGTCGGAGTGATCCGGGAGACAGGCGCGCGCCCCACCGTCAGCCGGGTCGGTGCCTCGGCTGCCGACGATCCGGCCACCGCCGTGGCCCGCGGGTTGTCCGACCGGATCACCGCCCAGCTGCACCGTCAGTCCGCGGCGCTCCTCGGTGGCGACCGCGCCGGTTTTCTCGCCGTCGCCGACCCCGTCGCCCACAACGACCTGCGCCGACGCTTCGCCGCACTCCGCGAGCTGAAGGTGACCGGGTGGCGGGCCGAGCCGAGTGGTCTGCCCGTGCCGATCATCGGCAAGCCCGGCGAGTGGCGGCTGCTGGTGCGCTTCCAGTACTGCTTCGTCACGCCGAACTGTCGACCCAGCCCGGTGCTGATCGGCACCCGGTGGCGGGAGAACGGTGACCAGCCCCTGATGGTCGCCATGGAGGAATCCAAGTCGGTGGAGACCGGCACCCGACCGTGGGAGATCAGCGACCTGGCGGTCGCCGTCGGCGCGCGGACCATCGTCGCCACCACCCCGGCGCTGCGCGGCAAACTACCCGGCCTGCTCGCCCAGGCCGAGGCGGCGGCCAAGGTCGCCGACGGGTACGCGGTGACCGGGTCACCGCCGGACCGCTACCGGATTTTCTACGCCGGGCGCACCGAGTGGCAGCGCTGGTACGGCGGGGAACGCCCAGAATGGACCGGCGGTTACGCGGTGACAGTGGGCGGCGGCCACCACGAGGTGGTGCTCAACGCCGAAGGGCTCACCAACAGCGGCACCGACGACCTCCTGCGGCACGAGCTGACCCACGCGGCGTCGTTGCCGGAGCGTGGCTACCCCGGCAAGCTCACCTGGTGGTTGGTGGAGGGGCTGGCCGAGTTCGCCGGTGCCGGCGGCCAGGCGGTCGACAGGTACGAAGGAGTCGCCGACGTCCGCAAGATGGTCCGGGGCGGCTGGGACGGCAAGTTGGAGGGCGTCAACCCCGCTGACGATGCCCCGGCCGAACGGGTCGCCGGCAGCTACGGCATCGGCTACCTGGCCGTCCGGCACCTCGTCGACAGGTACGGGCCGCTGCGGCTGCTCACCTTCTTCAAGACCGTGGTGCACGACGGCAGAACCCTCGACGTGGCGTCCGAGAAAGCGTTCGGCGAGCAGTGGTCGACACTGCACGACGAGTGCGTCGCCTACGTCCGCGCCACCGCCGGCTGACGCAGCTCAGAGGTGGTGCGAGGGCACGCCGTACCATCGATGGGGTGCGCCGCCCTCAGTCGTCACGGCCCGCCGGCACCACGCGGCCCCGCCTGCTCGTCGCCCTGACCGCCGTCGTCGTTCTCACCGCCACCACTGCCGCCTCCTGCGGCGACGAAGGCCCCGACCTCGCGTTGGCGTCGGCCGCCCGTAACCCGGTCACCGAGGTGATCGACGCCCCGGCCACCGTGACGGCCCGTGCCGCCGCCACCGTCACCGCTCCCGCCGACGGCACCCTGTCCAGCCTGCGCGTCCAGCCTGGACAGCGGGTCAAGCGCGGTCAGGTGCTGGCCGTTGTCGACTCGCCGAGCGCGCAGCAGCGCCTGCGGCAGGCGAAGGAGGCCCTGTCCGCCGCGAAGCGCGCCGGCCGGGGCGTCGGAGCGGGAAACCTGACCAGCAGCCGGCGCGGCACCGACAAGGCCGCCAACGAGGCGTTCGATGCCGCCCGCAAGGCCGCCGACAAGATCTCCGACCCGCAGCTGCGGGATGCGCTGTTGACCCAGGTGACATCCGCGCAGAAGCAGTACACCGCCGCCGCGCGCAGCGCCGACCAGGCGGTCCGGGCGGTCCAGCGGGGGATCAACGGGTTGAGCTCCGCCGTCGGCGCGCTCTCCGCGGCGCAACGGCTCCAGGCCCAGCAGGCGTACGACCTGGCGAAGGCGAGTGTCGACGCGTTGACGCTGCGCGCCCCGATCGCGGGTGTGGTGCAGCCGGGTGGCACCCGGGCCGGCGGCGGGGCGAACGCCGGTCTGGCCGGGCTGTTGGAGCAGGCCGGGGGCGCTGGCCTCGACCCGTCCGCGCTGACTCCCAACCAGAGTGGGCCGCCGGCCGGGGTGGACGACGCGGTCGCGGTTGGCGGGCTGGTCACCGCCGGAGCGCCGGTGCTGACAGTGGTGGACACCGGGCAGTTGGGTCTGCTCGCCGAGGTGGACGAGACCGACGTACTGCTGGTCAAGGCCGGCGTGCCGGCAACTGTCGAGTTGGACGCCGTCACCGGCGCCAGCTACGACGCCACAGTCCGGTCGGTCGACGTGCTGCCCACCAACTCCGCGCAGGGCGGGGTCACCTATCGGGTACGCCTGGCGTTGGGTGCCGGAAAGCTGGCCGAGGACGAGCCGGCCCCGACGCCCCGCCCCGGCATGAACGCGATCGTTCGCCTGCGGGTACGCGAGGCTGTCGACGCGGTGACCGTCCCCGCCTCGGCGGTGTTCTCCGCCGACGGCCGGGACGCGGTCTGGGTGGTCCGCGACGGCAAGGCCGGCCGGGCGTCGGTGACGGTGGGCGTCCAGGGGTCCGACCTGGTGCAGATCCTCGACGGGGTGCAACCCGGCGACCGGATCGTGGTGCGCGGTGCTGACCAGGTCCGCGACGGCCAGGAAGTCCGGTGACCGAACCCGCCGCTTCAGGTCCGCACGGCGGGGAGCGTGCCCCGGCCATCGAGGCGGTGGACGTCTCCCGGACGTACCAGCTCGACGGGGTGTCGGTGGCGGCGCTGCGTGGGGTGTCGTTGACCGTGCGGCCGGGGGACTACGTGGCCCTGGTCGGGCCGTCCGGCTCGGGCAAGTCCACCCTCATGCACCTGCTCGGTGGGCTGGACCGGCCCACCGGTGGCCGCCTGGTGATCGGCGGGCGGGACGTCAACGCCCTCGCCCCGCCGGAGATGGCGACCCTGCGCAACGAGACGATCGGCTTCGTCTTCCAGGCGTTCCACCTGTTGCCGCGTACCTCGGCGGTGGAGAACGTGGCCCTGCCCCTGGTCTACCGGGGGGTGTCGGCCCGGCAGCGGCGGGAACGGGCGGCGGCGATGCTCGGCCGGGTCGGTCTCGGGCACCGGCTGGACCACCGGCCCAACCAGATGTCCGGCGGTGAGCAGCAGCGGGTGGCCATCGCCCGCGCGTTGGTCACCGAGCCGACGGTGCTGCTGGCCGACGAACCCACCGGCAACCTGGACAGCGTCACCGGTGCCGCCGTGCTGGAGCTGTTGGAGCAGTTGAACGAGGAGTCCGGGGTGGCGCTGGTGATGGTCACCCACGACCAGGAGGTGGCGGCCCGCGCCCACCGTCGGATCACCATGCGCGACGGGGTGGTCGTGGCGGACAGCGCACGCCCGCCGGGCGCGGACACCGACCCGCACTCCGCCCATGATCGACCGCCGTCCGTTGATCACGGTCGACCTGCGACACTGGTCCCCGCTCCCAGCGCGGAGCCCCGGTCCGCGTCCGGAAGCGGCCCGGGGCACCCGTCCGGTGGCTCCGGTGGCGCCGCCGGAGCCACCGGGCGCCTTCCGCGCGAGGCCGAGCGGCCACAGGCCGACCCGCGCGACGCCGACCCGCGTGAGGCACGCGACGCGGCTGTCGGTGAGCGCGCAGCCGAGCGTCCCGGGGGTACGACGTGAGGGTCGCCGAGGCGTGGCGGGTGGCGCTGGACGCCCTGCGGGCCAACCGGCTGCGCAGCGCGCTGACCATGCTCGGGGTCATCATCGGGGTGGCCTCGGTGGTGCTGCTGGTGGCCATCGGCACCGGCACGAAACAGAAGGTCGAGCAACAGGTCGAGGGCCTCGGCTCCAACCTGCTGCTGGTCGTACCCGGTCGGATCGAGGTGGGCAACGCGCCGGTCGTGTCGCCGCTGACCCTCAAGGACGTGGACGCCGTCAACCGGGTCGTCGGTGACCCCGAACGGGTGGCGGTCACCGTCGCGTCCGGGGCGACAGCGCGGGCCGGCGGCCGTTCCGACTTCACCACCGTGCAGGGCGTCCTGGAGACCACCCCGGCGGTGTTCACCAGGTCGCTGGCCCGGGGACGCTACCTCACCGGCACCGACGTGGACACCAGTCGACGGGTGGCGGTGCTCGGCGACTCGGTCGCCCGCGCGCTCTTCCCCGACCGGGACCCGCTCGGCCAGCAGGTGGCACTCGCCGGGGTGCGGTTCCGGGTGATCGGGGTGTTCGCGCCGCTCGGGCAGAGCCTCGGCGTCGACCGGGACGACGAGGTGCACGTGCCGGTGACCGCCGCGCAGCGACTCTGGGGCACCCAGCGGATCGACGGCATCGCGGTGAAGGCACCGGACCGGGAGCGCATCGACGAGCTGGGCGAACGGATCGTCGCCGAGCTGAACCGCCGCCACCCGGACACCGAGTTCAGCGCCGTCACCCAGCAGCAGATCCTCGGCGTGCTCGGCGACATCCTCGGTGTCCTCACCGGTGTGCTGGCCGCCATCGCCGGCATCTCACTGCTCGTCGGCGGCGTCGGCGTCTCCAACATCATGCTGGTCAGCGTCCGGGAGCGGACCCGGGAGATCGGGCTGCGCAAGGCCGTCGGCGCGCGTCCCCGCGACATCGGCGTGCAGTTCCTGCTGGAAGCGGTGCTGCTCACCACGATCGGCGGGGTCACCGGAATGGCGCTGGGCGTGGGAACCGCTCTGCTGGTCGACGCGCTGTCGCCGATCCCGGCCGCGATCACCTGGTGGTCGCTGGCGCTCGCCTTCGGCGTGTCGGCGGTGGTGGGCATCGTCTTCGGGGTGGTTCCCGCGCAGCGCGCCGGCCGCCTCGACCCGGTCGTCGCGCTGCGCACCGAATGAGCACCGCCGGAACAACCGGACGGTGCACGCGCACGGGCGGATACCGGGAGCACGGATCGGGTGAACCGGCCACCGAAACATGATCAGTTGCACGAAGGGATCGCGCCGGTCACAACCGCCCCGCTACCGTACTGGTAACACGCGCGTCGCCGGCCCGGCCCGGAGCATCCGTCGGGTTGGCACGCGCCGGGCATGGGATGGGTCGGTGAGCCATGGCCGGGTCACAGTCCGACGGACGGCTGTCGGAGGTCAAGTTCCTGACCGTCGCGGAGGTGGCGACGGTCATGCGGGTGTCGAAGATGACTGTCTATCGCCTGGTGCACAGCGGTGAGCTCACCGCCGTCCGGGTCGGCCGGTCGTTCCGGGTGCCCGAGCACGCGGTGCACGAATATCTCCGGGGTGCGTTTCAGGAAACCGCCTGAGCCACCACCACACCGCCCGCTGACCGGCATCGGTGAGCGTACGGAGTGAGATCGCGAGCCGCGCAGTCGTGGACCTGAGGCGGCCGCGACGGGGGCGCGTTGGTCCGGCTGACGCCCTCCGGCTACCCTGGAGCCCGACCGAGACCCCACAGGTGCGCCCCGCCGCCCAGACTGGTCCGGTCCGTTGTCCGCAAGCGGTCGCCGTCGCCACCTGCGTGGTGTCATCCGGTCCGCCCCGCACGTTGTATCGAAAGGCTGTCGTATGGGCTCGGTGGTCAAGAAGCGCCGTAAGCGCATGGCTAAGAAGAAGCACCGCAAGCTGCTGCGCAAGACCCGCGTCCAGCGTCGCCGTCTCGGCAAGTGATCGCCGCCGGGCTCAGCGCCCGGCGTGCGTCGCTTGCCAAACTGTCGACCTCCGGAGGCTCAGGTGATCAGGCCGTGGTCGTCCCGGCTCGGTCCATCCTGCCGGCGTAGGTGCGTCAGATGACCCCCGGTGGCACCTCAGGTGCTCCGGGGGTCGTCGTCGTCACCGGAGTGGGCCGTTACCTGGGTGCCCACGTGGCGGCCCGACTGGCCGCCGACCCCCGCATCGAACGGGTCATCGGGGTGGACGCACCGGACGCCGGCACCGAGTTCCCCGACCTGCTGGACCGGGTCGAACGGATCCGCGTCGACAGCGGAGCGCTCGGTGGCCTCCTCGCCGACCTGGACGTCGACGCGGTGGTGCACCTCGCGCTGGTCACCTCACCCGACCCGCAGCACGGCGGCCGGTCCGCGATGAAGGACCAGAACGTCATCGGCAGCATGCAGATGCTCGCCGCCTGCCAGCGGGCACCCCGGCTGCGCAAGCTCGTGGTCCGCTCGTCGACCGCCGCGTACGGGGTGTCGTTCCGGGATCCTGCGGTCTTCACCGAGGAGACCGAGCCCCGCGAGGTGCCGCGCGGCGGTTTCGGCCGCGACATCCTCGACCTGGAGGGGTACGTCCGTGGCTTCCGGCGCCGCCGGCCCGACGTCACCGCCACGGTGCTGCGCTTCGCCCCGTTCATCGGCTCGACCGCCGACACCACGCTGACCCGTTACTTCTCGCAGCCGTTCGTGCCGACGGTCTTCGGCCGCGACCCCCGCCTGCAGTTCCTGCACTTCGACGACGCGTTGGAGGTGCTGCACCGGTCGATCGTGGAGGACCATCCGGGCACGTACAACGTCGCTGGTCCGGGGGTGCTGTCGCTGTCCCAGGCGATCCGGCGGGCCGGCCGGGTCGCCGTGCCGGTGCTGGAGCCGGGTTTGTCGGGGGCCGCCGCGCTGGCCCGCACCATGGGCTTCGGCCGCTACGGCCTGGACCAGGTCGACCTCTTCGTGCACGGCCGGGTGGTCGACACCAGCCGGCTGGAGCAGGAGTACGGCTTCACACCCCGGTCGACAGCCGCCGCCTTCGAGGACTTCATCCGCGCCCATCACGGCGGGGTGGTGGTCACCCGGGATCAGCTGGCCGCCGCCGAGAAACTCGTCCTGGACGGCATCCGGCAGGTCCGATCAGCCATGCGGGAGCGGTCATCGTGAGCGCGAGGAGTGAGCCGGGTTTGCGAGCCCCGCAGTCGCGAACAGAGGTGGCGCTGTGAGTGCACCGGAGGAGGGGCGCGACCCGCAGTCGGTCGGGCGTTTCGACGTACCTCAGCAGGTGCCCGGGCCGGATGCGGAGCCGGCGCGGCGCAACGGACACCGGCCGGCCGCGCAGGCCGCGCCGACCCCGACCCCGGCAGCGCCCCCGACTCCGGCCGACCGGGTCGACGCCGGGCTGCGCGCGGGCACCGGGCCGGCGGTGGCGGACCGGCCGGGGGACCACTGGGACCGCAAGGTCGCGAACGGGTTGGCGTTTCTGCGCCGGCGGCTCGCCGGTGACTACGAGGTCGACGAGTTCGGGTTCGACTCGGAGTTGACCGACGCGGTCTTCCACCCGTTGCTGCGGGTGCTCTACCGGGACTGGTTCCGCACCGAGGTCAGCGGGGTGGAGCATGTGCCAGTGGACGGGCCCGCCCTGGTGGTCGGCAACCATTCCGGGACGGTGGCGCTGGACGCCCTGATCCTCTCCGCAGCGCTGCACGACAAGCATCCCGCCCACCGTTACCTGCGGTTGCTCGGCGCCGACCTGGTCTTCCGGATGCCTGTCGTCTCCGAGTTGGCCCGCAAGACCGGCGGCACGGTGGCCTGCAACCCGGATGCGGAGCGGCTGCTCGGCGGCGGCGATCTGGTCGGCGTGTTCCCGGAGGGTTTCAAGGGCATCGGGAAGCTCTACGCCGACCGGTACAAGCTGCAACGCTTCGGGCGGGGCGGGTTCGTCTCGGCGGCGCTGCGCACCGGCACCCCGATCGTGCCCGTCGCCATTGTCGGCGGCGAGGAGATCTACCCGATGCTCGCCGACATCAAGCCGCTGGCGCGGCTGCTCAAGCTGCCGTACTTCCCGGTCACGCCGACGTTCCCGTTGCTCGGCCCGCTGGGCATGGTGCCGCTGCCCAGCAAGTGGCTGATCGAGTTCTGCCCGCCGATCCCCACCGCCCACCTGACCGACTCGGCGGATGACCCGCTGGTGGTCTTCAACCTCGCCGACCAGGTGCGGGAGACCATCCAGCAGACCCTGCACACGTTGCTGGAGCGACGGCCCGACCCGTTCGGCCCGTAGCCGGCGGTCCTCAGCCGGCGCGCCGGCGGCGCTGGAGGGCCAGGCCGGCGGTGACCGCGCCGGCGACCAGCCCGGCCGCGGCAGTCGACGGTACGGCGATCTTGACCGCTCGCCGGCCGGTGCGGAAGTCCCGTACCTCCCAGCCGTGCTGGCGGGCCTGCCGCAGCAGAACGCCGTCCGGGTTGACGGCGACCGCCCGCCCCACCACGGAGAGCAGCGGCAGGTCGTTCGCCGAGTCGCTGTAGGCCGCGCAGCGGGTCAGGTCGAGCCCTTCCACAGCGGCGAGCTGGGTGACCGCCTCGGCCTTGGCCGGTCCGTGCATCAGGTCACCCACCAACCGCCCGGTGTACGCCCCGTCCACCACCTCGGCCACCGTACCGATGGCACCGGTCAGGCCGAGTCGGGCGGCGATCACCCGGCCGATCTCGACGGGGGCGGCGCTGACCAGCCAGACCCGCTGACCGGCGTCCAGGTGACGCTGCGCGAGCTGGTGGGTGCCGGCCCAGATCCGGGGGGCCATCAGCTCGTCGAAGATCTCCTCGGCGAGGTGTTCGACCTCGTTGACCCGCCAGCCCTCGACGAAGGCCAGCGCCGCCTCCTTGGCCAGTGACATGTCACCGGCGTGTTCCCGGGCGAGCAGCCGAAAACGGAGCTGCTGCCAGGCGAACCGGGCCAGGTCGGCGGTGGTCACGTAGTTCCGGGAGGCGAGCCCACGGGCGAACCAGTAGATCGAGGCGCCCTGCATCATCGTGTTGTCCACGTCGAAGAACGCCGCGCCGGTCGGGTCTGGTGCGCTGACCGGGGCCAGGTCGGTGTCCGCCCAGCCGGCGGTGTGCCCCTCGGCGTCGGTGCTGACCGTCACCTTACGGCTGCGCGCCACGCGATTCCCTTCCTTCCCGGTGCGACTGATGCTCCCTGGCGAGGGTATCCGCTGCAGACGGTCGACCGGCCGGGCACACAGCGAACTGTGGCGCGGCCGGTCGGACGTGCGGTATAGGGGCGCGGGTCAGCGATCGCCGGGGCAGGCGCTCGGGGCCGGGCCGAGGGCGTCGCTGGCGGTCGGTGCCGGCAGGCCGCAGGCGATTGCCGCGCGCAGGTCGTCCGAGCGTTCCCGGATGCTGTCCAGCAGCAGCAGTGACCGGTGGGTCCGGTCCCGGTCGACGCGGGTGCTCCCGTCGAGCAGGCCGCGTACCGCCCGGCGCTGGCTCGACACGAAGGTGTTGAGGGTGTCCAGGCTGCCGGGCTCGGCTCGTTGCACAGCGGCCGAGGTCAGCAGGCGAACGCCCTGCCGGGTGTCGGCGTCCATGTCGTCGAGGACCGCGCTGTAGCCGATCCGGTCGCCGCGCAGCTTGGCGGCTTCGCCGAGTCTGGTCCGGGCGAAGTCCAGGAAGAGTTGCCCTCGGCTGATGTCCGAGCTGGCCAGGGCGAGCTGTGCCCGTTCGGTGGAGCGCTTCATGCCGTACAGCGCGTCACCGGGCACCGCGTTCTCGCTGGCGGCGGAGATCCCGGAGACGGCGATCGCCCCGGCGGCGATGCCGACCAGGATCGCGCCCCGGGCTCGGGCCCGCCGGGCGGTGACCGCCGGCAGCAGCCGTCCTCGGGTGGTGGCGAGCCGCCCCCGGGTGGTCGTGGCTGCCGGTTCGCCGGCCGTCGCCGGTGTGCTGCCCAGCCCTTCCCGCTCGGCCGTCGCGAGCAGCATCGCCCGCAGGCCGGTGCGGAAGTCCTGGTCCACCTCGACAGCCGGGGGGTCGACGCTGAGCCGCTGACCCACTGCGACGAGCGGCGCGAGGTGGCCGTCCACCCGGGATCGCACGTGGTGTCGCCGAGCGCCGTTGGCCTCGTCGAGAAGCTGCGCGAAGCGCTCCGCGCGCCGGCGGGAGAAGAGGGTGTTGTCCACCGCAGGCACCTCCTCTCGCTGGTCACGGCCGGTCGGCCGCCGTCGTTGCCAGCGACCGGGCGGCAGTGTGACACCACGGAGGTGAGGTGCCGCCGGCATGCCGGTCGGACCTCGGTGACCCGGACCTGCCGGGACATCCACCGGTCGCACCCGGAGAAACGCGGCGGGCCGGGCACGGGTTACGGGCCTGGCGGAGCGGAAATTACAGAAAGTGATGGTCATCACCAGGCGGGACCGACCCTGAGCTGCGCGGACGTTGATCGACGCCCGTCGGCCCCGCCGTAACAACCTACGGCTGGAAGCCGTCGGGCAGCAGTCGGGCCAGGGCGCGGACGGCGCGGTACTGGAGGGCCTTGATGGCTCCCTCGTTCTTGCCCATCGCGCGGGCCGTCTCGGCGACCGAGAAGCCCTGGAGGAAGCGGAGCACTATGCACTCCTGCTGCTCCGGGTTGAGCTGCTTGACGGCGGTGAGCAGCGCGACGTTGGTGATGTGCTCCACCACCGCCGCCTCCGGGCTGCCCTCCGGGCCCCGGTCCTCCCGGTCGGCGTCGAGCACGTCGCCGGTGGTGACCTCCAGTCGGTACCGGCCCGACTTGAAGTGGTCAGCGACCAGGTTGCGGGCGATCGTCACCAGCCAGGCGCCGAGGTCGCGGCCCTGCCAGGTGAAGCTGCCGATCCGCTTGAGCGCGCGCAGGAAGGTGTCCGAGGTGAGGTCCTCGGCGAGTTGCCGGTTGCCAACCCGGAAGTAGACGAACCGGAAGACGGTGTCCACGTACCGGTCGTAGATCAGACCGAACGCCTCGGACTCGCCGGCCTGGGCCCGCTCGATCAGCGTCCACACCTCGGTGGCCGGGTCGGACGGGTCCGGTCGGCTCGGGAAACCGGTCGGGGTGGTGGCGGTGGTGGCCGGCACCGCCGGGATCACCGCTGTCTCACCCGCCGCCGGGTCGGTGGTGACCGCCGGTGTGTCGCTTACCCGACGACCCTGCACGGGCATGGCGGGCCGGGACGGTACGGCCACCCGGCCGCCGGCCGGCTTCGCGTTCCCGCCGGGCACCGCGGGTCGCGGTGGTGGCTCGTTGTGATGTGGCCGGCTGCGGATCCGATGCGCCGTGCCGTCACCCCGCAGGCCGCCGCCGGGCTGCTCGTCCAGTGGGGCGCGGGCTGCTGGGCGCTCGTTGACGTGGGAGCGGGCCGGCTGACCGGTCAGGCCGACCGGGCGTTCCGCGTAACCGAAGGTGGTCACCGTGTTGCCCCCGTCCCGTCGGTTGCCGGCCGGGCCGGTCTGGGTCTCGTCGGGACGGACCGACCGGGTGACCGGTCGGGCAGGACGGTCGCGGGAACTGCCGACGGGCGGCAGTTCCGCTGGAGGTGCTGGTCCAATGCGCTCACAGGCACGGGGGCCTCCTCGGGCTGAGGGGTGTCGACTCACGGCAAATGGGGTGACCCGACCCGAGTGATGATAGGGCCAACGTCACCCGCGCGTGGCAAGTCCGTTACACAAGGCGGAAGTATTTCCCGCTCCGTCGCACCGATGGCGGACCGGTTGTCCGTCGTGTGCGATTGACTTTCCGTCGGCACGGTGTTCCAGGGTGGATGCCCAGGTGGGAGGCGTCCGCCTGTTCGGTTGGCCCGACACGCCGGCCGGTCGGGTGGGGGCGACCGAACTGCCTCTGATCGGCATCGCACGTCCCATTGACAGGACCTGATCGGACCGCCGATGGCACACCGGACAGTCCCGTGCATGGGACTGTCGCGGTGCCGCCCCCGCGGGTCCGCCCCGACCGCCGGGCGTGGCCCGTCACCGTGCGCTGTGCCAGACTCGACCACCGTGCCGGACCTCTCGGAAAGCCCCGCGCCGAACCTCGCCGACCGGGTCCGCCGGGCGGCCCTCGACCGGGCCGACCGGCCCGCGCTGCACTGGCACGAGCACACAGTGAGCTGGTCCGAACTGGACGCCGCTGTGGACGCCGCAGCCCGCGGCCTGTCCGCCGCCGCACCGCCCACCGACCCCGGCGCCACCCCGCCACGCGTCGCCATCGCACTGCCCAACACGCCGGACTTCGTGATCGCCTGGCTGGGTGCCCTGCGGGCCGGGCTGGTGACAGTGCCGGTCAACCCCGGCCTCACCGCCCCGGAACTCCGACACGTGCTGGCCGACTCCGGCGCGTCGGTGCTCGTCGCCACCGACCACGTACGAGGTCTGGTCGCCGACATCGCCGCCGAACTGCCCGCGCTCACCTCCGTGCACGGCACGCCACCGACCGTCGACGCACCCGGGCCGGCACCCCGCCCCCGACGAGGCGGCGCGGACCTGGCGGTACTGCTCTACACCTCCGGCACCGAGGGGCGACCCAAGGGAGCGATGCTGTCGCACCAGGCGCTGCTCGCCAACCACGAACAGGTCGCGCAGATCGAACCGCCGGTGGTCGGGCCGACGGACACCGTTCTCCTCGCGTTGCCGCTGTTTCACGCGTACGGGCTCAACTCGGGGCTCGGTGCTGTCGTGCACCACGGCGCCACCGGCGTGCTGCTCGACGAGCCGGGGCCGACGGCGGGGCTGGACGAGATCGCGCGGCACCGGGTCAGCGTGCTGGTCGGCGTACCGTCGATGTTCCTGACCTGGGCCGGCATGGCCGCGGCCCGGGCGGCGACCGCGTCGGTGCGGGTGGCGGTCTGTGGCGCGGCACCGCTCGAACCCGCTGTCGCGGCGCGCTTCACCGCTGTCACCGGGCATCAGGTGCACATCGGGTACGGCCTCACCGAGACCGCGCCGGTGCTCACCTCCACCCTGGTCGGCGGCGTGGCCAAGCCCGGTTCGATCGGCCGCCCGCTGCCCGGTGTGCGGCTCCGCCTGGTCGACGCCGACGGGGTGGAGCTGTGGCGCGACGGGCTGGCAGTCCCCGACGACGACCCGGATGAGCTGGACCTCTCCGACGTCGCGCCGGGCACCGACCCGGGGCAGATCGTGGTGTCCGGCCCCAACCTCTTCGCCGGGTACTGGCCCGATGGTCGGGGCGGCCCGGCCGCCGACGGGTGGTGGGGCACCGGTGACATCGCGTACGCCGACGAGGACGGAGACCTCTTCCTGGTCGACCGGCTCGGCGACCTGATCCTCGTCAACGGGTTCAACGTCTATCCGCACGAGGTCGAGCTGGTGCTCGCCGGGCATCCCGGGGTGGCCGAGTCGGCGGTACTGGGTGTGCCGCACCCGCGAACCGGCGAGACTGTCCGGGCGTACGTGGTGCCGGCGCAGGGACGACCGGTGACCAGCGAGGAGTTGCTCGCCCACTGCGCGCGGAACCTGGCCCGGTTCAAGTGCCCGACCGCCGTCGAGTTCGTCGACGCCCTGCCACACTCGGCGATCGGCAAGGTACGCAAGACCCAGCTCCGGTCGGCGACGCCGACCGACCGCACGGAGGTAACCGATGGCAACTGACGCCCGACTCGCGCTGATCACCCGACCCGGCTGCCACCTGTGCGACGACGCCAAGGCGGCGCTCGACCGAGTCGTGGCGGTCACCGGCGACAAGTGGGTCGAGTGGGACGTCACCGGCGACGAGGGGCTGGAACGGGAGTACGGGGACCGGCTGCCGGTGGTGATGCTCGACGGCAAGGAGCACGGCTACTGGCGGGTCGAGGAGGACCGGCTGCTGCGGGACCTGACCACGCCGCAGCTCTGAGGGGTGCCTATGGTGCTCTGATGACCCCTGCGCCCCCGCACCTCGTCTGGGACTGGAACGGCACCCTGCTCAACGACCTGAGTCTGGTGGTGTCCGCCACCAACGTCGTGTTCACGAGCCTGGGCGGGCCGACGGTCACCCCGGACGAGCACCGGGTGCGGTTCCGCAGGCCGATCGCCGAGTACTACGCCGAGGTGCTCGGGCAGGCCGTTGACGACGACGAGTTCGGCCGCCTCGACAAGATCTTCCACGAGGCGTACCGCACCGGGCTGACCACCTGTGAGCTGGCCGCCGACGCGCGTGCCGCGATGGCCGCGTGGCCGGGCAGCCAGAGTCTGCTGTCCATGTGGTTCCACGAGGAGCTGGTCCCGACCGTGCACACGTACGGGTTGACCGGCCACTTCACCCGCGTCGACGGGCTGCGGGCCACGGTCGGCGGTGGCAGCAAGACCGAACCGCTCCAGCGGCACCTGGCCGAGCTGGGCGTGGACGGCGCCTCGGTGGTGCTGATCGGCGACTCCATCGACGACGCGGACGCCGCGGTGGCGGTCGGCGGCCGGGCCGTGCTCTACACCGGCGGGTTCACCGACCCGGCCCGGCTGCGCGCCTCCGGCCACCCGGTGGCCGACACCCTCACCGACGCTGTCGCCCTGGCCCGGGAGGTCAGTTCCGCAGGTAGGTGAGGACGGCCAGCACCCGCCGGTGCTGTTCGGTGTCCGGCGGCAGGGTCAGCTTGGTGAAGATGTTGCGCACGTGCTTCTCCACCGCGCCGTCGCTGACCACGAGGGCACGCGCGATGGCGGTGTTCGAGCGCCCCTCGGCCATCAGGGCGAGCACCTCGCGCTCACGGGGGGTCAACTCGCGCAGCGGGTCGTCGCGGCGACGCCGGGCGAAGAGCTGACCGACCACCTCCGGGTCGAGCACCGTGCCGCCGCCCGCCACCCGGCGCAGCGCGTCCAGGAACTCGTCGATCGCCGCCACCCGGTCCTTGAGCAGGTAGCCGATCCCGCCGCCGGCGCCGCCGGTGGTGGCGAGCAGATCATCGGCGTACGAGACCTCGACGTACTGGGACAGCACCAGGATCGGGGTACGCGGCACCAGCCGGCGCGCCTCCACCGCGGCCCGCAGCCCCTCGTCGGTGTGCGACGGCGGCATCCGGACGTCGACGATCGACACGTCGGGCCGGTGCTCGACCACCGCCTCGACCAGGGCGTCACCGTCCCCGACGGCGGCCACCACCTGGTGCCCGCTCTCGGTCAGCAGCCGGACCAGCCCCTCCCGGAGCAGGACGGCGTCGTCGGCGATCACGATGCGCATGGCTGTGTTGTCTACCACGTCCGGCCCGTCGGGGCGGCTCGGCGCGGTGCCCGGGCGCTCACAGGGGCAGCTCGGCGCGGATCTCGGTGGGGCCGCCGGTCGGGCTGACCACCACCAGTTCGCCACCGGCGGCCCGGACCCGGTCGGCGATGCCGGCCAGCCCGTGGCCCTTCGCCAGGTGCGCCCCGCCCTGCCCGTCGTCGCCCACCCGTACCTGCAGGTGCGTGCCCTGCCGGACCACCGCCACCGTGGCCTCGGTGGCCCGGCTGTGCTTGGCGACGTTGGTGAGCGCCTCGGACACCACGAAGTACGCGGTGTTCTCCACCGCCGGGTCGAGCCGCCCGGCGGGGGTGCCGAGCTGCGGGTCCACCTGGAGCTCGATCGGGATCAGCCCGCGCCCCGCGAGCGCCGCCAAGGCGCTGGGCAGACCCCGGTCGACCAGGATCGGCGGCGCGATGCCCCGGGACAGCGCCCGCAGCTCGGCCAGCGTGTCCCGGGTCTGGGTGACCGCCTCGTCGATGGTGCGCCCAGCCGCCTCCGGATCCGAGGCGAGCTGCATCCGGGCTCGGCTGAGGTCCATCGCCAGCCGGACCAGGCGCTGCTGGGGGCCGTCGTGGATGTCCCGTTCCAGCCGGCGTAGCGCGGAGGCCTCGGCGGACACCGCGGCCCGTTTCTGCTCCTCCAGCACGGTGATCCGGTCGCGCATCTCGGCCACCCCGGTCAGCATGGCCTTGGCGAAGCTGGCCTGCAGCAGCGCGCAGCCCCGCACCACGATCGGCAGGGTGATCAGGAAGAACACCCCGAGCGCGGTGTACAGGCCGATCCGGGCGGTGGTCGAGTCGCCCAGGCCGAGCAACTGCGCCAGGTCCTGGTCACCCTCGCCGTCGGCCCGGGGCAGCGCCCAGTCGTACGCCCAGTAGAGCGAGCCGGTGATGGCCGCGGCCCACCAGGACACCGTCACCACGAAGGTGCCCACCGCCGCGATCAGCCGCAGGATGCCGTGTGCCAGGTCGAGCCAGGACTGGGCGTCCCGCATCGGCACGAAGATCCGCCGCCAGGCGTTCGCGCCGGCCTCGGGCAGCCGGTAGTGCGGCCGGATCCGGGGTTGGTGGAGCACCGCGGGCAGCCGCAGCCGCTCGACGTCGGCCAGCCCACGGGCGGCGTACAGGGTGCCGCTGAGGATCGGTAGGCCGATCACCGTGACCACCAGGCCGATGCCGACCGCGAGGCCGACGACGAGGAGGACGAAGCTGGCCACCGCCAGGGGCAGGCCCAGCACCACGTACCCGGAGTCGACGAAGAGTTGGCGGGGGATGCTCGGTGCCAGCGTCGGTCGGTCGCTGGTGGCGGCAACGGCGGTCATGCCCAAAGGCTAGGCAGCCGGGCGCGGTGTCCCCATCCCGAAACCCCGCCTCTCCTCCGTAGTGCTGCCCCTACCACCGCCGGGACGACCCGGGACAGGGCCGGCGCGGGATTGGTCAGAGAAGTCGGGATTGAGCAATAATCGCCCCGGCGGTGAGCGGACCAGGCCGTTCAATCGATCTTGTGGGATGGGGGTGCTGGTGCTGTCGCGCCACGCAGCGGCAAGATCGCGATTTGTGCACGTCTTCACAAGCGCCTACGCTGTGACTCCGACGCGCCCTGCTAGCACAGCCGGCAATCTCGGTCGCCAGCGGGAGTCCACAAACGGCCGACCAGCGGAGTTGGCCGAGGATCGCACCGCACGGAGTCTCATGAGTCAGCACCGTCACCCAGGCGCGCCCGGCCGCGCCGGTGCCGTACCGGCGCTCCCGGACCTGCCCGAGGCGACCGTCGCTCGGCTCCCGGAGTACCTGCGCGCGCTGCACAACCTGGCCGACACCGGGCACGAGACGGTCTCCAGCGAAGGCCTCTCCGCCGCCGCCGGGGTCAACTCCGCCAAGCTCCGCAAGGACCTCTCGCACCTCGGCTCGTACGGCACCCGGGGCGTCGGCTACGACGTCGCGCTGCTGATCGAGCAGATCGAGTATGTGCTCGGGCTCACCCAACGCCGGGCTGTCGCCCTGGTCGGCGTGGGTAATCTCGGTCACGCTCTGGCCGGCTACGACGGCTTCGCCAGCCGGGGCTTCCGGATCGCCGCACTGCTCGACGCCGATCCCTCCCGGGTCGGTGAGGAGATCAACGGCCTGGTGGTCCGGCATGTCGACGACCTGCCGACGGTCGCCGCCGAGGAATCCCTGGCGATCGGCGTGATCGCCACCCCGGCAGCCGCCGCCCAGCAGGTCGCCGACCAACTGGTCGCCGTCGGCGTGACGAGCATCCTCAACTTCGCGCCGTGCGTACTCTCGGTTCCGGAGGGGGTCGACGTGCGCAAGGTCGACCTCGCCATCGAGCTGCAGATTCTGTCCTTCCACGAGCACCGCAAGGCGTCGCTGACCGCGCTGCCCGCCACCGGCGGGTCCGCTCTCACCGCCCTGCCCGGCGGGTTCGCGGCCACCGACACCCAGGAGGCGATCGGCACGTGAAACTGCTTGTCGTCGGCGCGTCCTACCGGACCGCCCCGGTCGCCACGCTGGAGCAGCTGGCCGTGCCCCCCGCCGACCTCACCCGCACCCTGGACCGCCTGGTCGCCCAGCCGTACGTGGCCGAGGCGGTGATCGTCTCCACCTGCAACCGGGTGGAGGTGTACGCCGCCGTGTCCGGTTTCCACGGCGGGCTCGGCGACATCTGCGCCGTGCTGGCCGAGCAGGCCGGGAGCTCGCCGACGGCGCTGGCCAGCCACCTGTACGTGCACTACGACACCGCTGCCGTGGACCACGTCTTCCGGGTCGCCACCGGTCTGGACTCGATGGTGGTGGGCGAGGCGCAGATCCTCGGCCAGCTGCGTGACGCGTACCACTGGGCCACCGGCGCCGACTCGGCCGGCCGGCTGCTGCACGAGCTCATGCAGCAGGCGCTGCGGGTCGGCAAGCGGGCGCACGCCGAGACCGGCATCGACCGGGCCGGCCAGAGCGTCGTCACCGCCGCCCTGGAGCTGGCCGCCGGGCACTTCGACGGTGACCTCGTCGGCCGTCCGGCCCTGGTGGTGGGCGCTGGCGCGATGGGTTCGCTCGGGGTGGCCACGCTGTCCCGGCTGGGCGCCGGGCCGCTCATCGTCAGCAACCGGGGTGCCGACCGGGCCGTCCGCCTCGCCGAGTCGTACGGGGCGAGCGCCGCGCCGATGACCGAGCTGGCCGACACTCTCTCCACAGTGGACATCGTAGTGGCCGCCACCGCGTCCACTGAACCGGTCCTCACCCGGGCGGTGGTCACCACGGCGCTGGCCGAACGCGACCCGGCCCGGGGCCCGCTGGTCCTGCTCGACCTGGCCGTCCCGCGCGACGTCGAGGAGGGCGTCGCCGAGCTGCCCGGCGTCGAAGTGATCGACATCGACCGGATGGCGGGGCTGCTCGCCGACGGTCCGGCGGCCGCCGACGCCGCAGCCGTCGAACGCATCGTGCTCGGCGAGGTGGAGGGCTTCCTCACCTGGTTGCGCGGCGCCGACGTGGCGCCCACCGTGGCCGCGCTGCGGGGCCGGGCCGACGACGTGGTCAGCGCCGAGCTGCGCCGGCTGGCGCAGCGCCGCCCCGACCTCGGCGACGACCTGCGGGCCGAGGTGGCCCGCACCGTGCACCGGGTCGTGCAACGGCTGCTGCACCAGCCCACCGTCAAGGTCCGCCAGCTGGCCGCGGAGCCCGGCGGCGACCAGTACGCCGCACTGCTGCGCGAGCTGTTCGACCTCGAGGTGCCGCAGACCTCACCGGTCGACACCGTCCCCGACGTGCTGACCCCCGACCTCGGCCTGGGGCTCCCCGGCACCGGCCCGGTGTCCGCTGCCGACACCGCCGAACCGACCCCACCAACCGGAGGTGCGCGATGACCGCCCCCCTGCGCCTCGGCACCCGGGGCAGCACCCTGGCGATGGCCCAGTCCGGCCAGGTCGCCGAGGCGGTGACCGCCGCCACCGGCCGCCCGGTCGAGCTGGTCGAGGTGGTCACCGCGGGCGACCGCTCCACCGCGCCGGTGCACCGGCTGGGCGTCGGGGTGTTCGTCTCCGCCCTGCGCGACGCGCTCACCGCCGGGACGATCGACTTCGCGGTGCACTCGTACAAGGACCTGCCCACGGCCGGCGCCGGCGGGCTGCACATCGCTGCGGTGCCGGCCCGGCAGGACCCGCGCGACGCGTTGGTGGCCCGCGACGGCCGCACCCTCGCCGAGTTGCCGCCCGGTGCCACGGTGGGCACCGGCGCGCTGCGCCGGATCGCCCAGCTGCACGCCCTCGGCCTGCAACTGGAGGTCACCCCGATCCGCGGCAACATCGACACCCGCCTGGGGCGGGTGCTCGGTCCGGACGCCGACCTCGACGCGATCGTCCTGGCCCGGGCCGGTCTGGCCCGCATCGGCCGGACCGACGTGATCACCGAGACGTTGGACCCGATGCTGATGCTGCCCGCCCCCGCTCAGGGTGCGCTGGCCGTGGAGTGCCGGGTCGACGACCAGGACCTGGTCGGGCTGCTCGCGCTGCTCGACCACGCACCGTCGCGTGCCGCGGTCACCGCGGAACGCGCGTTTCTGGCAACCCTGGAGGCCGGGTGCAGCGCACCCGTCGCCGCCTATGCCGAACTCGCCGAAGGCGAGACCGGCGATGAGATCTACCTGCGCGGGGCGGTGATCAGCCCGGACGGCACTCGTGACCTCCGGCTGTCCCGCACCGGAACGCCCGCCGACGCGGCGGAGATCGGTAAGGCACTCGCCGCCGAACTCCTCGACCTCGGCGCCGACTCGATCCTCGGCCACGAAGGACACACCGGCCCGGGGACCCAGCAATTTGGGAGCACAGAATGACCCGCACCCGTAAGCCCGTCGGCCGTATCGCGTTCGTCGGGGCTGGCCCCGGTGACCCGGGCCTGCTGACCCGTCGGGCCCACGACGCCCTGGTCGACGCCGACCAGGTGATCTACGACCGGGGAGTCCCCGAGTCGTTGCTCGCCGTCGTGCGTGCCGAGGCCTCCGACGATGCCGAGTTCACCCCGGCCGAGGGCGCGCCGGGGGATGTGGCGAAGGTGCTGATCTCCGCGGCCCGCTCCGGGCTGAACGCGGTGCACCTGGTCGCCGGCGACCCGTTCGGGCACGACTCGGTGGTCAAGGAGGTGCAGGCGGTGGCCCGCACCGCCGCCCACTTCGAGGTGGTGCCCGGCGTCGGCCAGGCCGAGGGTGTGGCCACCTACGCCGGGGTCCCGCTGCCGGGTGTGCGTACCGCCGCCGACGTCGAGGACGTCAGCGCGCTGGACTTCGAGGCGCTGGCCACGGCGGTCGGTCGGGGCTCGCTCGCGCTCGCCGTGGACGCCGGTGACCTCGCCGCCGTCCGGGACGGGCTGCTCGCCGCCGGGGTCGACGGCACCACCGGTGTCGGGGTGACCGGCGACGGCACCGGCGAGACCCAGTACACGACCACGTCGACGGTGGACAGCTTCGTGGCCGCCGCGCTCGGCTTCACCGGCCGGGTGGTGCTCACCGTCGGTGTCGGGGTGGGGCAGCGCGACAAGCTGAGCTGGTGGGAGAACCGCCCGCTGTACGGCTGGAAGGTGCTCGTACCCCGCACCAAGGAGCAGGCCGGCGCGATGAGCGCCCGGCTGCGCGCGTACGGGGCGATCCCGTGCGAGGTGCCGACCATCGCGGTCGAGCCGCCGCGCACCCCGGCGCAGATGGAGCGGGCGGTCAAGGGCCTGGTCGACGGCCGGTACGCCTGGGTGATCTTCACGTCGGTGAACGCGGTCCGCGCGGTCTGGGAGAAGTTCGCCGAGCACGGCCTCGACGCCCGGCACTTCGGCGGCGTCAAGATCGCCTGCATCGGTGAGGCGACGGCGGACGCGGTCCGCGCGTTCGGCATCCAGCCGGAGCTGATCCCCGCCGGCGAGCAGTCCTCCGAGGGTCTGCTGGCCGAGTTCTCGCCGCACGACGAGATCCTCGACCCGGTCGGCCGGGTGCTGCTGCCGCGCGCCGACATCGCCACCGAGACGCTCGCCGCCGGGCTCACCGAGCGCGGCTGGGAGGTCGACGACGTGACCGCGTACCGGACGGTGCGGGCCGCGCCGCCGCCCGCCGAGATCCGTGACGCGATCAAGTCGGGTGGCTTCGACGCGGTGCTCTTCACCTCGTCCTCCACCGTGCGCAACCTGGTCGGTATCGCCGGGAAGCCGCACGCGCGGACCGTTGTTGCCGTCATTGGGCCCAAGACGGCGGAGACCGCGACGGAGTTCGGCCTGCGGGTCGACGTCCAGCCGCCGCACGCCTCGGTGCCCGACCTGGTGGAGGCGCTCGCCGCCTACGCCGTCGAGCTGCGCGAGAAGCTGGCCGCCATGCCGGCCAAGCAGCGCCGTGGCTCGAAGGTTCAGGGCCCGACCGCCCTGCGCTTCCGGTAGTCGTTCGAGGAGGCCCTTCCATGTCGTACCCCGAGATCCGGCCCCGCCGGCTGCGCCGCACCCCGGCGGTCCGCCGCCTGGTGTCCGAGACCCGGGTCGACCCGGCCGAGCTGGTCGTGCCGATGTTCGTCAAGGAAGGGCTCACCGAGCCCCGGGCCATCTCGTCGCTGCCGGGGGTACTCCAGCACTCCCGGGACTCGCTGCGCAAGGCGGCGGTCGAGGCCGTCCAGGCCGGTGTCGGCGGGATCATGCTCTTCGGTGTGCCGGAGCAGCGGGACCCGACCGGCTCCGGCGGCATCGACCCGGACGGCATCCTCAACGTGGCCATCCGGGACGTGGTGGCCGAGGTGGGTGACGCCACCGTCGTGATGAGCGACCTGTGCCTCGACGAGTTCACCTCGCACGGGCACTGCGGGCTGCTCGCCCCCGACGGCGCTGTCGACAACGACTCCACCCTGGCCGCGTACGCCGAGATGGCGGTGGCCC
This sequence comes from Micromonospora sp. C97, assembly GCF_018070385.1. Taxonomy (NCBI): domain Bacteria; kingdom Bacillati; phylum Actinomycetota; class Actinomycetes; order Micromonosporales; family Micromonosporaceae; genus Micromonospora; species Micromonospora sp. C97. Next base: position 292,157 of record NZ_JAGPXU010000002.1, on the reverse strand, counting down.
AGGCCGCCGCGGGGGTCGGCATGGTCGGGCCGTCCGGGATGATGGACGGCCAGGTCGGCGTGGTACGCCGGGCCCTCGACGCCGCCGGGTACCAGGACGTTTCCGTGCTGGCGTACGCCGTGAAGTACGCCTCCGCCTTCTACGGCCCGTTCCGTGAGGCGGTGGAGTCGGCGCTGGAGGGCGACCGGCGCACCTACCAGCAGGACCCGGCCAACCTGCGGGAGTCGCTGCGCGAGGTCGCGCTCGACGTCGCCGAGGGCGCCGACCTGGTGATGGTCAAGCCGGCGCTGCCCTACCTCGACGTGGTGTCGGCGGTGCGGGCCGCTGTGGACGTCCCGGTCGCCGCCTACCAGGTCTCCGGCGAGTACGCCATGGTCGAGGCGGCCGCCGCCAACGGCTGGATCGACCGGGAGCGGGTGATGTTGGAAACCCTCACCTCGATCAAGCGGGCCGGCGCGCAGGTCATCCTCACCTACTGGGCGGTCGAGGCCGCCCAGCTTCTGCGCGAGCGTTACTGACGCTCGTCCTGCCCCTGACTGACTCTGCCCCTGGCCTGGCCACGCGGCCTCCTCGGGCGCGCCGGGCCGTAAGGGCTCGCCCAGCCGGCCGCGCGGAGTCCCGGGCCTCTCGGCCATGACGGCCAGGCTTCTTCGGCCCTCGTACGCGTTGGCCATTCGTCGCGTCGACCTACTCAGCGTGACCAGCCCAGCCGATCCGCCTTCCCTCTATTCCCCCTTTGCTCTGCACCCATGACGGCGACACCCACGGTCCGTTAGCGGTGCATATCGAACTGCAGAGCAAAGGACACGGTCTGCGGGTTGGGGGTCTGGTGGCCAGGGTTGAGTTTTGCCTGGTCTGGCCGGTTTCGGTCGCTGCCTGCCGGGTCGACTGGACCAGGCGGCGCGAAATCCATGACACAAAGTAATGATGGCGCTGCCAGAGGTCGCCAACACGGACAGTGGTCGGCGGTACAAGGTGTTATCCACAGGCCGGCTCGTTGTCCACAGGCGCGGCCGGCGGGATTGCGGCAGGCTCCGCCAGGCGGGACGGTGACGGCATGAGCGATTCGTCAGCCGCAGCCGAGCCGGTCCTCCTCAGCGAGCCTTCCGACGTGCCCTGGCCGGCCGGCGGTATCGTCCGCGCGGTCCGCCGTCGCGCTGACCTCAGCCAGCGTGAGCTGGCCCGCTGGGCGGGCGTGCACCACGCCACCATCGGCCGAATCGAGGCCGGCCGGATGGTGCCGAGCATCGTCCTGCTCCGGCGCATCATCGCGGTGGTGGGCTGCCGGTTGGCAGTGGTGGACGAGTTCGGCCGGGTGCTGAAACCGATGCGCGACTGGCAGGACACCCGCAACGGCGCGGAGCGCCGCTACCCATCGCACCTGGACACCATCCTCGACCCCGAGTTGGGGGAGTGGTGGGCGGACATCTACGGGCTGGCCCGCCCGCCGGAGACGTTCTACCGCAATCGGGAGGTCCGGGACGCGATGCGTCGGCGCAGCCAGTGGGAGGTGCGGGTGGCCCAGAACCGGCACCTGTCCCCGCCGCCCTGGCCGCCGCGCGGAGTGCTCTGACCTCGGCACGAGAGAGGCCCGCCGACCCGGTACGGGTCGACGGGCCTCGCCGGAACGCGCGACGTCAGTCGTCGTTGATGATCGTGCCGACCGCGAGCGGATCAGCCAGCCGGAGACCGGGTACGCCGGCAACCAGCAACGTCACCTTCTCGTCCGACTCCCGTTTGCGGTCACCGCGCACTGTCACCGGGAAGGTGACCGACGTCTGCCCGGCGGCGAGCGCCTTGCAGCCCGCGTACGGGTCGAAGTCCGAGCCGGCCTGCGCGGTGACGCCGACGGTGGCCGCGCAGAGCAGCACCGGCTGCGACAACGGCCGCGACACGGTGGCGGTGAAGGTGAGCTGCCGGGTGCCCTGGTCGCCCTCGACCACCGTCGCGTCGGCCACCGTCAACGACGCACGGGACCGGAACCGGGCCACCTGCGGGTCGTGGTCACTGGAACCCCGTGACCCGTCGCCGGTGAACTCCGCCGGCCAGTCGGCGTTGATGTGCGCCGCCCGCACCTGCACCAGGTCGCCGTAGAACGCGTCGTTCACGAACAGGTGGTCCAGTGTCTGCGCCTGTCCCTCGAAACTGTACGAGTAGGCCGACGCCGGCACGTCCGCGACGAGGTTGTCCCACAGATTGTGCAGGCCCGCCTCGTACAGCGGGGCGAGCTGGTCCGACGGCGTGGGCTGGTCACCCGTCGCGATCGGATCGTCCGGGCGGGGGAAGACGTTCAGGTCCCCGCCGTAGACCACCCGGGCGGACCCGTCGGCCGCCTCGATCGCGGTGACGATCGCCGCACCGTAGCGCGCCTGCTCCCGCCGCTGCCCGACCCGGCTGTCCGGCCCCGACGAGTAGTGGTTGCTGAGCGCGTACAGGGTGAACCGCTCGGCGGAACCCGGCGCGGCGGCAACGCTGAACTTGCCCAACTGCGGGGCACGGGTGAAGACGTTGGTCCCGTCCCGGCCGGTCGAGGTGTCCACATCCGACGGCAGCACCGCGTTGAGGGCCTTCGGGTTCTGCACGTCGGCGTTGGCCGGCAGGCCCGGAGCCCGGTACTGAACGGTCGGTGCCGAGCCCAGCAGCGGGTCGTTCGCCGTCGCGGCGGCCAACGACAGCCGGTCCGTGCGGTACAGGAACGCGGCGGTGATACCCCGGGCGTCCGCGCCGGTGCGGTCATAGGCGGCGGCGTACGCGGGCCCACCGGCCGCCGCCACCGTGAGCGCCAACTCCTGGATGGTGTCCGGAGCGCCGTCGGCGTTGTTGGTGTCGCCGCAGCTCAACGCGGCCCCGGAGACCGTGCAGATGTCCTGGTCCTCGGCCTCCTGCACCAGGATCAGGTCCGGCGCGTGCAGATCCTTGACGATCTGGTCGGCGAGCGCCGCCAACTGCTCGCGGTACTCCGCCTCGCTGCCCGGGACGTAGTCGAACGGCGGGGTGACACCCGGGCAGCCGGCGTTACCGGTGAAGTCGCAGCCGTCGAACGGGTCGTCCCGGTAGTCGTACAGGTTCTCCACGTTGTAGGTGGCCACTGCCACCTCCTGGGACCGGTCGGCCGGCTTGGGCGGGTTGTTCTTCGACGGGTCGGCCCCGGCGGCGAACTCCGCCCGCTCGACCTGGACGCCGTACTTCTCGAACGAGTAGTAGACCCCGCCCACCGCGTCCGCCCGCAGCGTGTCGAAGGTGTGCGCCGGCGGGAGCAGCGCGGCGCTGTCCCCGGCGGTGGCCTTCACACCCATGCTGCCGAGCAGCGTCCGCTGGCCGTTACCGTCGTCGAAGCGGCGGGCCGGGTCGTTGTCCAGCGGGTGCGAGTCGCGGAAGACCCGCCGGGAGTACGGGTCGGCGCGGTCCAACAGCGGGTCGTCACGGTCGACCACCCACAGCTCCGCGTCGGCGGTGGAGGAGAAGACGTCCCGGCCGCTCACCGCGCCGCTGCCCGCGCGGATCCGCATCCGGGAGCCCTCGTGCCGCTCCCAGAAGCGCTGCGCGTCGGTCAGCACGGCCGGCGGGACCGCGTCGGTCACCGCGACAGCGGTGTCCACGGCCAGGCCACCGCCGATCCGGCGGACCAGCGACGCGCCGGAGAGCTGGGTGAAGTTGTAGTACTCCGACACCCGGGCCCGCAGCACGACCTCGTCGCCGACCGTCGGCACGTAACCGCCGATCAGCGAGGTGAACGCGCCCATGAACACGAAGATCCCGTCGGAGCTGGTCGGGTCGCCGTCGGTGTCACCAACGCGGCTCTGCAGGAAGAACCCGTGCTGATCCGCCCCGGCCGAGGTGCGGGCCACTGTCAACTGGGTGATCACGCCGCGGACGTCGTACATCGTGCTGCTCGTGCCGTTGCCGCTCGCCGGCGCGAGCGGTGACCGGTCGGCGGGCCCGGACTCGGCGTCGGTGGTCGGACCCTGCACCTCGCCGACGGTCAGCTCCCGGGTCACCTGCACGGCCAGCGCGCAGCTGGCGGTGCCACCGCCCGCGTCGGTCGCGGTGAGGGTGACGGTGTACGCCCCGGCGGCGAGATCGGCGCTCACCCCGACAGTGGCGCGGGCGGTGCCGCCCACCCCGTCGGCCGGGGTGAACGCGGTACGGGTGATCGAACCGACGGTCGGCGTCGGGCTGACCGCCGTCACCGCCAGGTCGACGATCGTGTCGTCCGGGTCGGTGCCGGTCACCTCCCGGCTCGCCGCCGTGCCAGCGGCGGTGACAAGGGCGCCGCCGCAGGTCAGCGTGGCCGGTACGTCGACCGGGCCGCCGCCGTCCACGGTGTGCGCGCCCAGCCCGTCGAACGTGTCGACGGGGAAGCCGGCCCACTGGGTGGCAGGGTCGAACGCGTCCGACGGGTCGGTGTCACCGGCGGTCACGTCCGGCATCCGGCGCAGGGTGTTGTCAGCGGTGCTGGTGACGCCGGCACCCCACTCGGTGCCCGGGTCCACGCCGACCTGCCCGACCGAGTCGAGCACCGTGCTGCCCCGGCGCAGCACGATCGCGTCGTCGCCGTTGAAGAGGCTCGCCCCGGTGGTCTGATCGGCCTGGGCGAGGATGGCGGCCCCGGCCGAGGCGCTGGCGAACACGAACGCGTCGCCGGCCGCCACGCTGCCGGTCAGGGCGATGGTGGTCGCCGTGGTGGAGCCGTTGAAGTAGAGCTGCAACTGGTAGCCGCCGGCGGTCAGGTCGATGGCGGAACCGGTGCCGTTGAACAGCTCGATCGCCTTGTTGTTCGACGAACCCTCGACGTACTCCGAGATGAACAGGTCGGTGGGCGCGGCGCTGGCCGCGGTGGGTGCGACGCCGAGCGCCGTGACAGTCACGGCGACGGTGGCGGTCGCGAGCGCGGCGATTGAGCGGCGCGGGCGCATAGGGCCTCCACGATGGGTGGACGGGGTCAACGCACGTTAAGGTGCGCGACTGTCCACCGTCCATCCCCTAATGGACAGTTTCGTGAATTCCTCACCGTGGCGGATCGAGGCGGTGCACCAGCTCAGCGACGTCGACGCTGTATTCGCACCAGTCCCGGTCCGGCCGGTAGCCCAGCTCCGCGTTGACCTTGAGCATCGCCTCGTTGGCCTGGGCGTTCCAGGTCTGCACCTCGATCAGCTCCGGCTCGGCGGAACGCAGCTCCAACAGCATCCTGGCCTTGATCGCCCGATCGATGCCGTAGCCCCGGTGATCCTGCGCGACGATCGTGTCGTACTGGTCGGCGCGGGTCGGGTGCTGCGCCGGCACCACCACCTCGGTCAGGCCGGCCACCTCGCCGCTCTGCTCGTGCCGGGCGAGCACGATGTACGGCTTCATGCCCCGCCGGTGCAGCGTGTCGAGGCTGTCGCGCAGCCGCTCCGGGTCGTACGAGCTGGGGCGCAACTCGCCGTCGTCGACGTCGCGCACCTCGGCCTTGGCCCGCGCGTACGCCTCGAGCAGGTCGTCCGGCGGCCCGCCCGGGAAGAACTCCACCTGGTAGCCCGCGCTGATGCCGGTGGCCATCTCGGCCAGCTCGGCCCAGTCCACCGCGGTCAGGTCGAGCACGCTGCGGGTCTCCACGTACTCCCGGGTGAAGCCGAGCGACTCGTAGAACCCGACGGCGGGCGTGTCGCCGACCACCTCGACCCCGATCGACTGGAAGCCCTCCTGGTAGACCCGGCGGGCGGCACGCAACACCAGGTCACGGCCGAGGCCGGTGCGCCGCACGGACGGGTGCACCAGCACCTCGAGAACACCGATGTCACCCAGAAGGAGGACGTGCACCTGGCCGAGCACCTCGCCCGTGTCGCCCGCAGCGGTCGGCTCGGCCTGGGCGATCCAGGAGATCCGCCGCTCGCCGGGCATCACCTCGGCGAGGTATTCCCGCAGCGAAGTCTCCCGCCAGGGCGGGTCCTGCGGCAGATCGGCCGCCAGGACCGCGTTCAGCGTGGCCAACAGCGACGCGATCTCGGCGGACGACGCGGTCCTGGGGTCCCACTCGCGCACCATCACCCGTCTAGCTTGCCGCTAACAGAGGCCTGGGGGAAGTGTCCAGTTCTCCAACGTATCGAGACGATCACTTCATGACCGACTGGCCCGTCCGTACCGGTTCGCGGTGTCGTAGACGTCCTGGGCGTAGCGCCGTACATCGTTGTAGGAGAGGATCGCGTTCCACCAGTCGCCCGGGATGCTGAGGTTCCGACCACCCTTGCAGAGGTAATTTCCCGCTGCCAGGGCGGCGTCGTCCAGATCGTGCGGGTCCTTGCGGCCGTCGTTGTCGGCGTCCGCGCCGATCTCCTGCCAGGTGGTCGGGATGAACTGCATCGGTCCGATGGCGCGGTCCAGGGTCCGGTCCTCGTCGAGCGCGCCGTCGTCGGTGTCGATGATCCGCATCCGACCCTCCTTCCCGTCCAACGGCAGCCCGATGATGGGGGGCAGCGCCTTGCCGTCCTGCCCCAACCGCGCGCCGTTGGCCGAGCCGTGCCCCGATTCGACCTGACCGATCGCGGCCAGCGTGGTCCAGCTCAGTGCACAACTGCGGTTGGTCTGGGCGAGGACCAGTTCGGCGTAGCCGTACGCCTGCATGGCGACCGGGGGGACGCCGACCTTGGCGCCGACCTGCTGCGCCCAGCCGGCCAGGGCGTCCGACGGGCGGCCGCCGGTCACCGTGCCGGTCGGCAGCCCGGTGCCGGGCAAACCGCCGCTGGGCAGTGGGATGGTGGGCAACGGGCCGGTGGGCAGTGGCCCGGTGGGCAACGGGCCGGTGGGCAGGCCGGACGGTGCCGCCGTCGGTGCGACAGCGCCCGGCGCGGCCGAGGCGTCCACAGCCACCGGACGCGGTGCGCGGATCGTGGCCGGTACGAGCAGCGCACCCGCCGCGGCGGTCGCCGCCACCAGCGCCAGCAGGAAGACGCCGGGCAGGGTCAGCCGACCACTGGGCCGGCCGGCCCAGGCCCGGGTGGCCCGCGCGGCGGCTGCTGCCGCCTGGCGCGGCGGCACACGTACCGCGTGCGCGAACTGCACCCGTCGCCGACGGGCCGGGCCGGACGCCGGCACCGCCGGCAGCTCATCCACAGTGGTCTTCGCCAGATCCGTCGCACCGGCGGTGGCTCCGGTCTTCGCGTCGTCGGCCTTGGGCGTCTCGGCCTTCGCGGTCTCGGTCTTCGCGTCGTCCGGCTTGACCGTCTCGGTCTTCGCGTTGTCGGCCTTGGGCGTCTCAGCCTTCGCGGTCTCGGCCTTTGCTTCCTCGGCCTTGACCGTTTCGATCTTTGCGTCGTCTGCCTTGACCGTCCCGGTCTTTGCGCCAGCGGGTTTGGGCGTCGCCGCCTTGGCCGCCTCGGTCCTGGGGGCCTCGGTGTTGACCTCGGGCGCCGTCGGCGAGGCGGGCACAGTGGCCGGTGGCGTGGCCGTCGCGCCCTTCGAACGTCCGCTCAGCCAGGGACGGCGCGGGCGGGGCACCGCGCGCACCGGATCGGGCGCGGCCCCCGAACCTTCGAGTGGCCCCTCCAGCGGCGCGGCCGGTCGTAACGGTTGCACACGCGTGTCGTCCTCGCCGTCCACCACCTGTTGAGTATCACCCATACTCCGCCAACCGCCAGATCCACGTACGCTGGGTGGCATGCCCCGGTACGAGTTCCGCTGCCGCGCCTGCGGCGACACCTTCGAGGTCAACCGTCCGATGGTGGCTGCCGGTGAGCCGGCCAACTGCCCACAGGGACACGCCGACACGGTCAAGCTTCTTTCCGCGGTCGCGGTCACCGGCCGGGGCGGTGCCGCCGGTGGTGCCCAGACCCCCGCCGCCGGTGGCTGCTGCGGCGGTGCCTGCGGCTGCTGATCGGGCCAATTCGCCGCCGCCTGATGGTCCGGCCTTGCCGGGATCGGGTCCGAGTGGCACGTTGAGGCGGCATCTGCCCGGCCGTTCTCACGATGCGTGATCGCTCGAACTCAGGCAGCATGAACCCGACGTCACGGGCGGAGGTTCCTCGCATGTCGCCACGGATCCAGCTCCCGAGCGGTTGGGTGACCTTCGTGTTCACCGATATCGAGGGCTCGACCCGGCTGGCCCAGCTGCTGGGTCCGGACTATCGCCCGGTGCTCGCCGAGCATCGACGGTTGCTGCGCCGCACGCTGGCCAGCACTGGTGGCGCGGAGCTGCTGACCGAGGGCGACTCGTTCTTCCTGGCCTTCGAGGACGCCACCGCGGCGATGACCGCGTGCCTGACCGCCCAGCGCGCGCTGGCCAGCCACGACTGGCCCACCGCCGAAGCCGCGCCGCGGGTGCGGATGGGCCTGCACACCGGCTACGCCGAGCCGCGCGACGGCGAGTACGCCAGCCCCGAGGTGCACCGGGCCGCCCGGGTGGCCGCCGCCGCGCACGGCGGACAGGTGCTCTGCACGGCGTCCACCGCACGTCGGGCCGAGCCGATGCCGCCGGGTGCGACACTGCTCGACCTCGGTCTGCACCGGCTACGCGGCTTCGACGACCGGGAACGACTGTTCCAACTGGTGGCCCCGGGCCTGGAGCGGCAGTTCCCCCGGCCCCGCACCGCCGACGCGGTGGCGCACAACCTGCCCACCCAGGTGACGTCGTTCGTCGGCCGGCAGGCCGAACGCATCGAGCTGGGCCTGCTGGTGCGGCAGCACCGCCTGGTCACCGTGCTGGGCGCGGGTGGCGCGGGCAAGACCCGACTCGCGGTGGAGCTGGCCAGCGGAGTTGTCGAGGCGTACCCGGACGGGGTCTGGTTCGTCGACATCGCCTCGGTGACCGACCCGGGGCTGGTGGCGTTCGCCATCGCCGCGGTGCTGGGCCTGCGTCCCGAGCCCGGCCGGCCGATGCTGGACACCCTCGTCGAGTACGCGGCCAACCGCCGGATGCTTGTCGTACTGGACACCTGCGACACCCAACCGGCCGCCTGCGCGGAGGTGATCGCGCGGTTGCTGTCCGGCGGGAGCGGGGTGCGGGTGCTGGCGACGAGTCGCGAGTCGTTCAGCCTGCCCGGCGAGGTGGTGTGGCGCATTCCGCCGCTCTCGGTCGACCCGCGCGCCGACGGTGCGGAGAGCGACGCGGTGGCGCTGCTGCTGGACCGCACGGCGGCGGCGCGTGGCGGTCGGCAGCCGGACCCGGCCGAGTCCGCCGACCTGCGTCGGGTCGTGCAGCGGCTGGACGGGCTGCCGCTCGCCATCGAGTTGGCCGCCGCCCGGCTGCGGGTGCTCTCCGTCGGCCAGCTCGCCGAGCGGCTGGACGATGTCCTCGGCACCCTGGACGCCGGCCGGGTGGACCCGGACCCGCCGCCGGTGGAGCGGGGCTGGTCCGGCAACCAGCAGGACACCGTGGACCTGGTCGCGGCGGCGGCCGGTGCGTCACCGCCGAGCCCGGCGAGCCGGGCGGTGCAGCGTTCGGCCACCGAACGGCATCTGACCATGCAGGCCACCGTCACCTGGTCGTACCGGACGCTGGGGCCCCGGGCCGCCCGCCTGCTGCGGTGGCTGGCGGTCTTCGCCGGCCCGGTGGATCTGGAGACGGTGGAATGGCTACTGGGTGACGACCCGCTGGACCCGCTCTCGGTGCTGGTGGACAAGTCGATGGTGTTGGCCGAGCCGCGGGCTGCCGGCAGCACCTACCGGATGCTCGACCCCATCCGGGCGTACGCGGCACGTCGGCTGGTCGAGGCGGGCGAGGAACAGGCCGCCCGGGACCGGCACGTGGCCTGGTCGGCCCACGCGTTGGACCGGGCCCACCTGGGTCAGGACGGCCGGCCGGTGACGCTGTCGTTGTATTCCCTCGACCCGCTGGCGGGGGAGCTGCGCGCCGCGCTGCGCTGGTGCGCCACCGGCGGCAGCGCCCGCGCCGGTCTCGGTCTGGCGGGCGGGCTGGACCAGTGGTGGCTGGAGCGTGGCCTGGCCCGGGAGGGGCGGCTGTGGCTGTTCCGGCTGTACGGGCGGATCGCGGAGACGGGAGAGCGGATCCCGGAGGCGGAGCTGGCGGCGGCGTACCACATGCATTCGTTGCACGCGAGCGCCGATGGCGAGTTCGCCGAGGAGCTGCGCTACTCCCAGCGGGCGGAGGCGGCGGCCCGGCAGGCCGGTGACGCCGGTCTGCTGGCCCGGGTGCTCGCCGGCCGGGCCGCGCCGCTGGTGGACATGGGGCAGTTCGTCGAGGCCGAGCGGGTGTGCCGGGAGGTCATCGACTGGGCGCACGGGCAGGACGTGGTCGGCGAGGCGCTGTTCGCGGTGTTCAGCCTGGCTGAGCTGCTCTGGCGGCGGGGTGCCCTGGAGGAGGCGGCGGAGCTGTTGGGCGCGGTGCGTCCGGTGGAGGCGGCCCGCCCCGTGGAGCGCGGCCGGCGTTCGGTGGACATGCTGCTCGGGATGGTCGCGTTGGCCCGTGGCGATGTGATCGCCGCCCACGAGCACCTGCTGGTGGCGTTGCGTTCGCGGATGGGCCACGGCTACCACGGCCGGGCGTGTGACACCTTGAACGCGGTCGCGGTGCGGTGTGCGATCGGCGGGGAGCGGTTGACCGCCGCCCGACTGTTCGGTGCCGCGCAGGCGACCCGGGCGAGCATGCGGGCCACCCCGGGGATCTTCGGCGGTTACTGGGCGCAACAGCAGGGGGAGTTGCGCGCGGTGCTGGGCGACGCGGCCTTCGACGACGCGTACGGCGAGGGTGCCGAACTGGGGTTGGACGAGGCCGCCGCGCTCGCACTGGACGTGGAACACCCGGACCTCGCGGCGGATTCGACCCGCTTCAGTACGGGCCTGTCCCAGCCGACCCCACGCCGTCCCGCCGACCCCGACCGCCACCCGGCCACCCGCACCGAAGGCGCCTAACCCCCACCCTGGCCCACCCCCTGTCCGTGTTGATCAAGAGGTTTGCGTCAGAAAACGCGCCTCCGGTGACCGAAACCTCTTGATCAACACAGTTCAGGGGGTGGGGTTCAGCGGTTACTGGCGGGCTTTGGCTTCGGCGTCGGCCTTCATTCGGGCGGCGCGGTCGATGTCGGCCTGCTGGACGGCTGCCACCGAACCGAAGATGCTGACCGCCTGGTAGTAGGTCCAGGCCAGGCTGTAGCAGGCCGGCCGGACGACCGAGTTGTACGTGGCGCAGACCCGCTTCAGGTCCTCGTAGAAGGCGCTGTCGAGGCGGGACTTGTTGGCGGGGAACTGGCCGACCGCCTTGTAGTTGCGGTAGCCGAAGTCGTGCCGGTAGCAGCCCAGGTTGAAGGTGAACCCGAGCGGGTTGTCGGGGCTGGACGAGCAGTAGTCGGTGGACCAGTTGAAGTTGTACTCGGCCCAGGGGGCCCGGTTGACCCGGGCGCTGTTCCACGAGTTGTAGCTGGACGCGCTGGTCTGGGTCCAGCTCGACAGCACGGAGAGCTTCTGGGCGGGGGTGACGGCGGCGGCGGGGGAGGCGATGGTGAGGGTGGCGAGCAGCGCTAACGCGCCCGAGGCGAGCAGGGTGGCGAGACGTCGGGGCACGGGTTACCTCCGCGGGGGGTGAGCGGTGGGACCGAAGTTACCGGCGGGTTACCGGATGTCGATGAGTGTCGATCAGCTGATCAACTACGCGGTATGTGCCTCGCCAACTATTGGTGACATGCGTTGAAACAGACGAATGCCCCGGACGCGCGTGGCGTCCGGGGCACTCAGGAACTGAGTCAGCGCAGCACGAAGGCCGGCGGGCTCGCGGGGCTCTCGTTGGCGGACCGGTCCAGGGCGGTCAGCTGGTAGGTGTAGCGCCGGCCGGGCTCGGCCGAGGTGTCCACCCAGGACTGGCTGGCACCGGCCGTGGCGCGGACGGTGCCGACCAGGTTCGCCGCGTCGGCAGTGGCGCACCGGACGGGCAGCGTGGTGCCGTCGAACCGGTAGATCGCGTACGAGGTGGCGGTGCCGAGCGGGCCGACGCCGTCGGCGGGCTGCCGCCAGGTGAGCCGGACCCCGTCGGCCTGCCGGGTCGTCTTGGTGACCACCGGGAAGAGCAGCGGGCGGGCCGGCAGGTGGGGCATGGCCGGCACCAGCGCCGGGCGGGAGTAGTGCTCAGCCGCGTAGATGTCGGTGGCGCCGAGCCGGTTGGCCCGTACCTGCACGGCGGAGAAGTGCACGTTGCCCTGCACCTCCGGGTACGACCGGTTGAGCGTCAGGTGGTCGGACAGTTCGCGTGGGTTCTGCCAGAACGACCCGTACGCCGGGTCGCCGCTCTTGTAGTCGGCCTGGCCGATGTAGAGCTGCACCCGGGTGCCACGCACCGTCTCGGCCCACCACGGCACCAGGCGCGCGTAGTCCGCCGCCGGGTACTGGCCGATGTACCAGTAGAGCTGCGGCACCACGTAGTCGATCCACTCCTGTTTGATCCACTTACGGGTGTCGGCGGAGATGATGTCGTACGACTGGCTGCCGGTGGTGTCCGAGCCGAGCGGGTCGGCGGTCTTGTTGCGCCAGATGCCGAACGGGCTGACCCCGAACTTCACCCACGGCTTCGCCGCCTTGATCTTGCCGTTCATCTCCTGGATCAACAGGTTGATGTTGTCCCGCCGCCAGTCGGCCCGGTCGGTGAAGCCCCGGTTGTGGGCCGCGAAGGTCGCGTCGTCCGGCACCTGGTAGGTGCCGCTCGGGTAGGGGTAGAAGTAGTCGTCGAAGTGGACGCCGTCGATGTCGTACCGCTTGACCGCGTCCATCATGGCGGTCTGGACGAACTCGCGGACCTCGGGGATTCCCGGGTTGTAGTAGAGCCGGCTGCCGGCCACTCCGGCCGGTGGGTAGGCGAACGTCCACTCGGGGTGCTGCTGGGCCGGGTGGCCGGGGGCGAGTTGGGCCAGGTCGGCGCCGGCGCCGCCGGGGGCCGGCATGGAGACGCGGTACGGGTTGAACCAGGCGTGGAACTCCAGGTTCCGTTTGTGCGACTCGTCGACCAGGAAGGCCAGCGGGTCCCAGCCGGGGTCCTGGCCGCGTACCCCGGTCAGGTATTCCGACCACGGCTCGTACGGCGAGGGCCAGAGCGCGTCGGCGGTGGGCCGGACCTGCACCACGACGGCGTTGTGGTTCAGGCGCCCGGCCAGGTCGAGCAGTTCGCGGTACTCGGCCTGCTGGGCGGCGATCCGGTCCGGCGCGGTCTGGGACGCCTTGCTGGGCCAGTCGATGTTGACCACCGACGAGATCCACATGGCCCGGAACTGTCGCTTGGGGGTGGCCGGGTCGGTGGCGCAGGCAGTGGTGGTGGTGTCGGCCGCGCTGGGCGCGGCGCTCGCGGGGGTGACGCTGACAAATGTGCCGAGCAGGGCTGCGACCAGCCCGGCGGCTCCGAGTTGGGTGGCTTTCATGCGGTGTGTCCCTTCGGTGGGGCTCCCGGATGTTTCGCGCGGCGCGCGGCAACATTCGCCGTCGGTGTCCGCGTTCCTGGTAGGAAATTTTCACAGTCTGGCCATCGCCGCAAGAGTTCGGGGTTGACCAATCGCGCCGCTGGGTAGCAACGGCGGTCACCGGCCGCCACGGAGGTGGTCGCACGGTGGGAGGGGTGACCGGGTGTCCGTGCTGCGCACAAAACCAATCAAGGACGTGATAGCCCAGGGTGAGGCGGACGGCAGCGACGGCCAACTGGGGCTGAAGCGGCGCCTCGGCGCGATCGACCTCACCGGCTTCGGCATCGGCATCGTGATCGGCACCGGCATCTTCACGCTCACCGGGATCGAAGCCCGGGACAGCGCCGGGCCGGGCGTGGTGATCTCCTTCGCCATCGCCGGCGTGGTGGCCCTGCTCGCCGCCCTCTGCTACGCCGAACTGGCCTCCAGCGTGCCGACCGCCGGCAGCGCCTACACCTACGCGTACGCCACGATGGGCGAGATCGTCGCCTGGATCATCGGCTGGGACCTGCTGCTGGAGTTCGCGCTCGGCGCCGCGGTGGTGGCCCGGGGCTGGTCCGGTTACCTCGCCGAACTGCTCGACCTGCCGACCCGGTGGTTCGGCGAGGAGGGCAGCACCGTCAACGTTGGCGCCATCGCCATCGTGCTGATCCTCGGCATCGTGGCGATCGTCGGCATCCGCGAATCCGCCCGGATCACCAACCTGCTGGTGCTGGTCAAGGTGGCCATCTGTGTCTTCGTGGTGGTCGCCGGGCTGTTCTTCGTCAAGGCCGCCAACCTCACCCCGTTCATCCCGCCGGCCGAGCCCGCCGGAAGCGGCGACGACGGCATCAAGCAACCGGTCACCCAGGCGCTGTTCGGGCTGGAGCCGTCGGTCTTTGGTTTCGTCGGGGTGCTCAGCGCCGCCGCCGTGGTCTTCTTCGCGTACACCGGGTTCGAGGCCGTGGCCAACCTCGGCGAGGAGACGCGCAAGCCCAAGCGGGACCTCACCCTGGGTCTGCTCGGCACGCTGCTGATCTCCACGGTGCTCTACATCGGCGTGTCGCTCGTGGTGGTCGGGATGGTGCCGTACACCGAGATCGACCGGGGCGCCCCGATCGCGTCCGCCTTCGAGTCGGTCGGCGCGGGCTGGGCGGCAGTCCTGGTCTCCATCGCCGCCGTCGCGGGCCTGACCAGCGTCATCCTGGTCGACCTGGTAGCCATGGGCCGGATCGGTTTCGCCATCGCCCGGGACGGGCTGATCCCACCCTCGATCGCGAAGGTGCACCCGCGTTGGGGCACCCCGTACCGGATCTCGGCGATCATGACGGTGGCGGTCGCGCTGCTGGCCGGCTTCCTGCCGCTGTCCGCGCTGGCCGACCTGGTCAGCATCGGCGCGCTCTGCGCCTTCGTGCTGGTGTCGGTGGCGGTGCCGATCCTGCGCCGCAGGCGGCCGGACCTGGAGCGGCCGTTCCGGGTGCCGTTCTCGCCGGTGCTGCCGATCGTCTCGGCGCTGGCCTGCTTCTACCTGATGCTCAACCTGTCGGTGGAGACCTGGCTGCGGTTCCTGGCCTGGATGCTGCTCGGCGCGTTGATCTACTTCGGTTACGGCTACCGCCGCAACCGGTTGGCCCGACACGAGCCCGCAGTCGCCCCGGGTCCCCGTGAGCCGACCGCCGACAGCTGATCCGACGGAACGAGGAAGGGCCCCGTGCCGCTGCGAGGGGCCCTTTCCCTGTCGCTGGTACCCCTGGCGGCGGTGGCGCTGACGGTATGGTGCGCCCGTCACCTCGGGGAGGTTGCGGCGTGCGACACAGACTCAAGGACGTGGCCGAGCGAGCCGGCGTCTCCGTGAAGACCGTCTCCAACGTGGTGAACGGCCACGTCCATGTCCGACCGGACACCCGGGCACGGGTCGAGGAGGCGATCAGCGAACTCAACTACCGGCCCAACCTCTCCGCCCGGCACCTCCGCAAGGGGCGTACCGGCGTGATCGCGCTGGCCGTTCCGGAGCTGGACATCCCGTACTTCGCCGAGCTGGCCCGCTACGTGGTCAGCGCCGCCGCCGGGCACGGCTGGACGGTGCTGATCGACCAGACCGGCGGTCGGCGGGAGCAGGAACGAGTGCTCGCCTCAGGCATCACCGGCCACCTGCTCGACGGGCTCATCATCAGCCCGCTGGGGCTCACCGCGGCGGACCTGGCCGGCCTGGACGGCACCCCGATGGTGCTGCTCGGCGAGCGGATTGCAGACGGCCCGGCGGATCGTGTGGTGATCGACAACGTGGCGGCAGCCCGGGAGGTCACCGACCACCTGATCCGGTTGGGGCGTCGCCGGATCGCCGCCGTCGGCGCGCAGCGCACCGACGAGGGCGCCAGCGCCCGGCTGCGCCTGGCCGGTTACCGGGACGCGCTGCGCGCCGCCGGGCTCGACGACGACCAGGCCCTGGTGGCGTCCGCGCCGGCCTGGCACCGCGCGGACGGCGCGGCCGCGATGCGCGGCCTGCTCACCTCCGGAGTACGCCCCGACGCCGTCTTTTGTTTCAACGACACGCTGGCCCTCGGTGTCCTGCGCGCGCTGCACGAGGCCGGCCTGCGGGTGCCCGAGGACGTGGCGGTGGCCGGCTTCGACGACATCGAGGACGGCAGGTTCGCCATCCCGGCCCTGAGCACCGTCGCCCCGGACAAGGAGCAGATCGCCCGGCTGGCCGTCCAACTCCTCGCCGACCGCCTGACCGGCAACCCCACCCTCCCCACCCGCCACCTAAAGGCCCCGTACCGCCTCCACCTCCGCGAATCCACCCGGACCGGGTCAGTCGAAGAAGCGGGCTAGGTGGGATTGGGGTGCCGGGTCGGCGTCCGGGGGGAGGGGGGTCAGGTCGGCGAAGATCGAGGCGCCGTCGCAGCCGGCGTGCAGTGGGTACCAGCGCGGGGTGCCCGGGGGCCGGAGCTGACAGATCCCCTTGAACGTCTGCACGTCCATCAGCCGCACGTGGGTCGGGTCGGCCACCGCGTTCACATGCCCCCACCAGGGGCTCATCACGTGCAGCACGCCGCCGGGGCGGAGCACCCGGTGACACTCGTCGACCAGCGGCAGGAAGTCGATCAGGTGCTCCAGGATGTGCACAGCGAAGAGGACGTCCACCGAGTTGTCGGCGAGCGGTAGTGAGCCGGACAGGTCCGCGACGGCGTCCACGCCGGGCGCCGGGTAGATGTCCAGCCCCAGGTTGCTCGACCACTGCTTGGTCGGCCCGCAACCGAGGTCCACGACCACCGGCGCCCGCCCGCCGATGCCGACCCGGCACCAGACGCCGTAGACCCCGGCGAGCCGCCCCACCAGGTCGCGCACCAGCCGCAGTTGGGCGGGCTCGGCCACCTCGCCGCTCAGATGGGCCACCCCCCGGTCGAAGCGCACCTCGACCGTCAGGTCCCGCAACCGCTCATCGTGGCGGACCTGGTCCGCCCATGCCTGGGCGAGGAATTCGTCGATCGCCCGCAGCCGGTCGGCCGAGGGTGGAGTCTGCGCCAAAGCGACCATTCGGGTCACCTCCCGCCGCGCGATACCCGCAATCGCGCCCGTTATGCCCCGCTCGTCCACATCGCTGCTCGCTCGGGCGAGGCCACTCACGCGCGTGTCGCGGGATGCGGGCCGGGGCCGCATCACCTCGCCGCTCACTGGGCGAGGCTGCCCACACGCGTGTCGCGAGATGCGAGCCGGGGCCGCAATCATCGTGATGCCACAGCGGCATCACGATGTCTACTTGGCATCATGCTCAACGCAGACATCGGCTTCGCGCCGGCATCGGGCTTCGCGCCGGCATCGGGCTTCGCGCCGGCATCGGGCTTCGCGCCGGCATCGGGCTTCGCGCCGGCATCGGGCTTCGCGCCGGCATCGGGCTTCGCGCCGGCATCGGGCTTCGCGCCGGCACGGGCCGGGCCGCGTGTCAGCCGGAGATGGTGCGGCGTCCGCCGCGCATCCGCTGGCGAGGTGGCGGGTCGGCGGGCTTCGGCCGCTTGAGGTGATAGCGGTGCAGTTCGTGGTTGCCGGGCAGGGACGGGTCCTCGCTCATCGCGACCAACTCCCAGCCCTGGTCGCCGGCCCGGTTCAGGTGGGCCAGCGAGGTGTCGCCGTAGGGCGTCACGTCGACCATCGAGCCGTCCGGGCCGTACCAGACGAAGACGACCTCCCAGCCGAGGTCGTTGGTCGCGGCCTGGCGGCGGCGGACCAGCAGGGCGTACTCCCACTTGAGCATGGCGTCATTCTCACCCCGCGCCGGCCCGCCGGCACGGATCAATCCTCGGCGATCCGCCCGCCGTCGACCCGCAGTCGCCGGTTGGTCTCGATGGCGGCCAGCATCCGCCGGTCGTGGGTGACCAGCAGCAGCGTTCCGGGATAGCTGGCCAGCGCCGATTCGAGCTGCTCGATGGCGGGCAGGTCCAGGTGGTTGGTGGGCTCGTCCAGCACCAGCAGGTTGACCCCACGGCCCTGCAGCAGGGCCAGCGCCGCCCGGGTCCGCTCACCGGGCGAGAGGGTGGCCGCGGGTCGGGGCACGTGCGCCGCGCGCAGCCCGAACTTCGCCAGCAGGGTCCGCGCGTCGGCCGGCGACAGATGGGGTACGGCCGCGTGGAACGCGTCGATCAGTGGCGCGTCGCCGAGGAACAACCCACGGGCCTGGTCCACCTCGCCCACCACCACGCCGGGCCCGAGCGAGGCGGTGCCCTCGTCCAGCGGCAGCCGTCGCAGCAGCGCGGCCAGCAGGGTGGACTTGCCCGAGCCGTTGGCCCCGGTCACCGCGACCCGGTCCGCCCAGTCGATCTGGAGGTCCACCGGGCCGAGGGTGAAGCCACCCCGGCGTACCACCGCCCCGCGCAGCGTGGCCACGACGGCGCCGGCGCGGGGCGCGGCGGCGATCTCCATCCGCAGCTCCCACTCCTTGCGGGGCTCCTCGACCACGTCGAGCCGTTCGATCAGCCGTTCGGTCTGCTTGGCCTTGGCGGCCTGCTTCTCGCTCGACTCGCTGCGGAACTTACGGCCGATCTTGTCGTTGTCGGTGGCCTTGCGGCGGGCGTTCTTCACGCCCTTCTCCATCCAGCCACGCTGGGTGCGGGCCCGAGCCTCCAGTCCGGCCTTCGTGTCGGCGTACTCCTCGAAGTCCGCGCGGGCGTGCCGACGGGCCACCTCGCGCTCCTCCAGGTAGGCCGCGTAACCGCCGCCGTAGTGATTGACCTGCTGCTGCGGCAGGTCCAGCTCCAGCACCCGGGTCACCGTGCGGGTGAGGAACTCCCGGTCGTGGCTGACCAGCACCGTGCCGGCCCGCAGCCCGGTGACGAACTCCTCCAGCCGTTCCAACCCGGCCAGGTCCAGGTCGTTCGTCGGCTCGTCGAGCAGGAACACGTCGTACCGGCTGAGCAGTAGCGACGCCAGCCCGGCGCGAGCCGCCTGGCCGCCGGAGAGCCCGGTCATCGGGTGGTCCAGGTCGACGGCGAGCCCCAGGTCGGCGCTCACCTGCTCGGCGCGTTCGTCCAGGTCCGCGCCGCCCAGGGCGAGCCAGCGCTCCAACGCGTCGCCGTACGCGTCGTCCGCGCCCGCCGCCCCGGCGGTCAGCGCCTCGGTCGCCGCGTCCAGTGCCGCCTGCGCGCCGGTCACCCCGGTCCGGCGGGCCAGGAAGTCGCGGACCGTCTCGCCCGGCCGCCGCTCCGGCTCCTGTGGCAGGTGTCCGACGCTCGCGGTAGGTGGGCTGAGCCGCACGCTGCCGGCCTCGACCGGCAACAACCCGGCGAGGGTACGCAGCAGCGTCGACTTGCCGGCCCCGTTCGGCCCGACCAGCCCCACCACGTCGCCGGGGGCGACCACCAGGTCCAATCCGGCGAAGAGTTGGCGGTCGCCGTGCCCGGCGGCCAGGTCCTTGACGATCATCGTGGCGCTCATCAGGACGGCAGCCTATCCGGCCGCCCGCATGCCAACCGCCGGCAGCGGGCAGACTCAACGACGTGGTGACCACACTGGCGATCGACTGCGGCGGCGGGGGCATCAAGGCGTCCGTGCTCGACGAGGCGGGAACGATGCGGGCCCGGCCGTTGCGGGTGCCCACCCCGTACCCTCTGCCGCCCGCGTTGTTTGTCCGGACCCTGCTGGATCTGGGCGGGCGCCTGCCGACGGCGGACCGGCTCACGGTCGGCGTACCCGGAATGATCCGGCACGGCGTGGTGGTGAGCACCCCGCACTACGTCACCCGCAACGGCCCCCGCACCCGGGTCGACCCGGACCTGCTCGCCGAGTGGTCCGGCTGGGACGCGCGGGGGGCGCTTGCCGACGCGTTCGGGGTGCCGGCGCTGGTGCTCAACGACGCCGAGGTGCACGGCGCCGGGGTGGTCGCCGGCACCGGTTGCGAGCTGGTGCTGACCCTGGGAACGGGGCTGGGCAGCGCGCTCTTCGACGGTGGGGTGCTCGCACCGCACCTGGAGCTGTCGCACGCGCCGGTGCGCTGGGGCACCACCTACGACACGTACGTCGGCGAGCCGGAACGTCGACGGCTCGGCGACGCCTTCTGGTCCCGGCGGATCCGGCAGGTGGTGGACGGGCTCCGCCCGGTGTTCCGCTGGGACCGGCTCTACCTGGGCGGGGGCAACTCCCGACTGATCCGGCCCGAGCAGCTGGCCCGGATGGGCGACGACGTGGTGGTGGTGCCGAACACCGCCGGGATCGTCGGCGGCGTCCGCGCCTGGGAGCTCTCCGCCGGACGCCGGGACGCCCGCACCTGACCCTTCGGCGGCACTGGGCGGCCGGAACTGGCCCGATCTCGACCCCGGGAACAGTCGCCAAACTTCCAGTGTTGTGCCAGCGTCGGAACAGGTGACGGTGCGACCCGAGGAGGTGGCAGATGGATCTTCTGGCGGACTACCGGCGGGCGACCATGTTCTTCGAAACCGGTGACCCCAGCGGGGCAGCCCGACTGCTGGAGCCGATCATCGACGCCGAACCCGGCAACGCGGCGGTTCGGCAGTTGCTGGCCCGGGCGTACTTCCAGTCGGCCCAGCTCACTCGGGCCGAGGAGCACCTGCGCGAGCTGATCGAGCGGGACCCCAGCGACCACTACGCACACCACGTGCTCGGTCGGACGCTGGAACGGCTCAACCGGCACAACGACGCGCTGCGGCACCTGCGCATCGCCGCCGCGATGTACGCGGCCAACGACGACTACCGGACCGCGCTGGAGCGGGTGGAGACCCGCCTGGGCGGCAGGCGCTGAGCCTGACCCGGTGACGAGTGCGGGGGCGGTCCCACGGGGCCGCCCCTTCGTCGTCGGACGACCCGGCGGACGTGCCTAGGATGGCGGACATGGGACCTGACCGGCCGGGGGCTGCGGCATGAAGCTCAAGCTGGACCTGCACGAGATCTTCAACAAGGGCCACGACATCGACCGCGCCCTGCGCGGGATCATGGACGAGGCGGTGGCGAAGAAGGCCACCCTCGTCGAGATCATCCCGGGTAAGGGGTCCGGCCAGCTCAAGAAGCGGGTGCTGCGGTTCCTCGACCAGAAGGACGTCAAGCAGCTCTACCACCGGGTGGAGAAGGACTCGAAGAACTTCGGCCGCCTCTTCGTCCACTTCCGCTGGAAGTAAGACCACGGCCAACGGAAGCACTGCGGACAGGCTGCCCAGCCCGGCCGACGAGCTGGCACTACACACGTCAGGCCCCGACCTCAGCGACCATCGTGTCCGCGTCCTCGAACGACTCGACCGTGCGGAATCCTTCAGCGGCGTACAGCCTCGCAGCGAAGTTCGCCCGCTTCACGCTCAGTGACACTGTGCGGATGCCACGTTCTCGGGCGACGTCCAGAACGGCGCGCAAGAGCATCCGGCCCACACCCCGGCCCCTCCAGGTTTCCACCACGCCGATAGTCAGCTCTGGCACGTCGTCACTCACGTACCCATAGCCGGGATCAGCGGCGGTCAGGTATCGGAACCAGGCCGCGCCGACTGACCGCTCAGCTTGGCCGACCGCAACCAGGCCAAAGTCGGTTGGCCGCATCCACCCGCTGACGTAGTGGGCCAGCGCGGGATTCGCCAGGATCTGCTCGCGAGACCAGTTGCGCTCAGGCAGCCAGTTCACGGCCTCCACGAGCATGTCAACCAAGAATTCCCGATCAGCCGAGGTTGCTGCGCGGACGCCGAGGTCAGTCACCGCCGAAGCCTCGCACACGACTCGGACCAGGTCAGCCCTGTGGGCGCTGCGCCCAGAAGAGGGTGTGCCCGCTGCTGCCCTCCGGGACGAAATCCTCGGCGCTGATCGTCAGCCCCGCCTGCTGCAGCCAGGCGCGGTAACTGGAGGCGTCGGCGTGGCTCCACCACATGGTGGCGGGGCCATCGAGCCAGTTGTCCTCGGTGCCTGTCCAGGCGGTGTTGCCGACGGTGGTGAGCAGCCAGCCGCCGGGGCGTAACCAGGTGGCGATGCTCTTGATGAGCTGCGGCTGGTCGGCCAGGGGCATGTGGATGAGGGCGTAGAGGCAAACCACGGCATCGAAGGAGGCCGGCGGCAGGTCGAGCCGGGTGGCGTCCGAGTGGAGAAAGGTGCCGTTTGGCACCAGGCGGCGTGCCCGCTCGATCTGCACGTCGCTGATGTCAACGCCGGTCACGCGGTGTCCCGCGTTGGCGAGGAAGCGGGCGACCGGCACCCCGCAGCCGCACCCGAGGTCGAGGACCCCTGCTGAGGCAGGTAGGCGCTGGTGTAAGTCGGCCAGCCAGGGACCGTACTGGCCGTCGTCGGCGTCGTCCGATCGATAGTGGTAGGAGAGCGCGTCGTACCCCCGTCGTACCAATTCACGCTCGTCGTTCCTGCTCATTCCGGGAACCCTAGAGGCTCGGTGTCGCCTGCCAGCGGTAGAGGTCGCACAGCAGGGAAATCTCGGCGCCGTGGTGTATCAGTTCCCTGCTGAGGTAGGTAGACTGTCTCGAAGTAAGATTGAATCTAGCTTCGGGAGGGTCGATGTTCATCGGCCGCCGGACGGAACTCGACCTGCTCGGCAAGCAGCTTGATCATGTGAAGCGCACCGGTCAGGGCCGTTCCGTCGCCATCCGTGGTCGCCGCCAGGTGGGCAAGTCGCGGCTGGTACAGGAGTTGTGCGACAGGGTCGACCTGCCGTACTGCTTCTACACTGCGGTCAAGGGCGCATCGAGCATCGAAGCGGTCGGCTACTTTCTCGGTGCCCTGCGCGACTCGTCGCTGCTCACGTCCAGCGGTCGTGACCTGCTGCCGTCCCAGCCACCGGCCGGTGGCTGGGGAGACATGCTGCGGGTCCTGGCGGGCGTCCTGCCCGATACGCCGAGTGTGGTCGTCCTGGACGAACTGCCCTGGATCTCCGAGCAGGACACGACGTTCGACGGGCACCTTCAGGTCGCCTGGGACCGGCTCATCTCCGGCAAGCCGGTGCTCCTGCTGCTGCTCGGCAGTGATCTGCACATGATGCAGCGGTTCACCGAGTACGACCGCCCGTTCTACGGCAGGGCCACGAACATGGTCCTCGGCCCGTTCAATCCCGCCGAAACCGCCGCGGTGACCGGGTTGAGTGGCGCGGACGCGATCGATGCGCACCTGATCACCGGCGGGTTGCCCGGTGTGGCTCTGGAGTGGTCCCCGGGTACGCCCCCCGCCGATTTCCTGGGTCAGGAGATCTCCAACAAGACGTCGGCGTTGTTCACCGTCCCCGAGCAGTCTCTGGCGTCGGAGTTTCCCGCCCCGGACACTGCCCGACGCATCCTGGAAGCGGTCGGTGGGGCAGGTAGCCGTACGTTCAGCAACATCGCCGCTGCCGCCGGGGACCGCGGCGGCCCGGTCAGCTCCGGCACCCTGTCCCCGCTGCTGCACCGGCTCGTCGAGGAAAAACAGGTCCTCGCCGTCGACAAGCCGCTGTCCACCAAGCCCAGCAAGCTGGCCCAGTACCGGATCGCCGACAGCAATCTGCGCCTGTATCTCGCCATTCTTCGGGATGTGCACCAACTGGTGCTGCGCGACCGGTCAGCGGCCGCCCGCGCCATCCTCGACAGTCGGTGGTCCTCCTGGCGGGGCAACGCCGTCGAGCCGATCATCCGCGATGCGCTCGCCATCAGCGCCGGGGCCGGCGGTTTGCCCTGGACCGACACCTGGGAAGTCGGCGGCTGGTGGAATCGGCAGTCCAACCCGGAAATCGATCTTGTCGGCGCGGACCGCGCCCCGATCGCCTCCCGCATCGCGTTCGCCGGCTCGATCAAGTGGCAGGACGGCCCCTTCGGCCGACGTCATCTCGACGAACTGCGCCGCCATGCCCCGTTGATCCCGGGTTTTCAGCCCGGGGTCAGCGGCCTGGTCGTCGTCAGCCGCTCCGGAGTCGACCTCCCGGCCGAGGCCGTGCACCTGGTGTGGGGGCCGAACGACGTCCTCCAGGCGTGGTCGGCCTGACGCTGTCCAACGGTGGATCGGCACAGGCGGCCGGGGAACGGGCAGGCTGCACCTCGTCTGACCCCGGCACTACAGCAACGGGGGGTCAGAGGCTGGCGGTGAGGAGTGCGCAGGCGAGCAGCGGCAGCGCGGAGAGGGTGCCCACCAGGGCTGACGAGCGGATCCGGGCACGGGAGAGGAGCACCGCGAGCGTCGCCAGGCTGACCAACAGCGCGAGGAACGCCGCCGGCAGGGCCACGTAGAGCCCGAAGAGCAGCGCCCTCGACCGTTCGGAGTCGCACGCCTCGCCGCAGTTCGCCGGAACCGAACCGGAGAGCGTGCTGAGGAACAGACCGAACGACACGACGGCGGCCACGTACCAGCCGGCCAGCACCAGGAACGAGGAGCGCGCGTCGGCGAGGTCGGTGCGGGGCGGAGCCAGCGTCATGGGCGAAGTATCCGCTGTTGTGTGAGCGGGCGAGCGACCTGGGCCAGGCGCGTCGCACCGTCCAGCCGCGCCGTCCAGCCGCACTGCCTCGTTGCTGCGGCCGCTATTCCCTTTTGCCCGATGGGCCCTTCGTCGCGGGACGGCCATTCAATTCAGGCTGCGTTATGCTCCGGCGGTCCAAAACGAGGATCCACGGGGGTCTGGTTTGTTCAGGTGGAATAAGGTTGCCCGGCGAATAGCTGCGGCCACTTTTGTCTGTTTTGTTGGTTCTATCGTTCCTGTCGCGACGGTGCCCGCCCAGGCGTCAGCCGCAGCGCTGCCGCAGTTGAAGGCGGCGATCCCGGCCCAAAGTCTCATCCGGGCAGGCCTGTCATCCACGCTGTACCACCTCGACATTCAGCTTGGGCTGGACAAGCGCCAGGCTACGGAGGTGACGACCAGGTCGGACATCAGCGAAATCAAAGACAAGATGATGTTTTCGTTCGACGACGAGGGTTGCGAACGCGCCGGCGATGTCGTTACGTGCCGGGAGTACGCACGGTTCGGGCTGGGTGCCAGCCAGACGGCGAGCGCATTCGGGTACGCCTCACCGCAAGGCTCGACTCTGCCCAGCGGCGTTGTCGGCACCGTCCGGACGACCGTCGAGGTCAAGGGTTACGCGCCGGCGAATGTGCAGACCGAGATCATCGCCGTTGACCAGTTGACGGTAGAGCGCGTTGGCATGCCGACCCTGAGCGCTGCGCCGGGTGACACGGTCACCGCCCGCTTCGGGTTCAAAGTTTCCGGCACTGTGCCGGCGCGCGGCGTGGTCCTCGACTTCAGGAACGGCGGTCCGCAACCTGGTGTGCAGGACCTGAGCTCAGGCCTGTGGCCGGCTGAGGCGGTGGACCGCTTCTCCAACTGCTCCTACAACGGCGTCGAGTTGCTCTGGTGCCGTTTCGACCAGGAATTTGCGCCGGGTCGGACCTATGTGGTCCCGGTTCGGGTGAAGGTCAGGGCGGATTCCGGTAAGAAGGTGAGCCTGCTCGCGGGCATCCAGCCGTCGTCGGTCCGCCTGCCGAAGATCGAGGCGGTTCGTGCCGTGGCGCCAACGGAGCTGGGCGTGCCGGGCGGTGGCCCCAAGCTCGTTGTTGATAACGCGCCCGCTGTCACCGAGGCCGCTCCCCAGTTGTTCGAGGCATCGGCTGAGCAGACCATCCAGACCGACAGCAAGCTCGCCTCCGACTACGAGAAGGTGAAGCTGTTCGCCAGTACGGTCTACTACCAGAAGACGGGCGACGTGGCGCCGCTGGAAGTGGGATTCGACAACGGTGGCGAAGCGCTCAGCCGTGACCCGTTGCTGCTTGTCCAAATCCCCTTCCGCACCAAGGCGGTAGCGGTTCCGGACTCGTGCTTTGACATAATTCCGCATATGGACTATGTCGAGCCCGCGCTGACAAATCCGGCACCGCTGGGCCGCGAACAGTATCTGTGCGGCTGGCGTGGGGTCGTCGGCAATGGTCAGCGGCTGAGCCTGAAGTTCTCCCTGCGCGTGGAGTACGACAATGCGTACGGGGGCGAAGTGCGGCGCTATCCGTTCGACTTTTCGGAAAAGTCGAACGTGACGATCAACGTTGTCAAGGGGACGCCGCCCACCCCGTCGCCCTCGGCCTCTGCCACGCCCAGCCCAGGGCCGAGCGGATCGCCACCGGCCACCGCCACTCCGACCCCGAGCGGGACGGCCTCGGTCCCGGGGGCGGCATCGCCGTCATCGCCCGCGTCGGGTGCCGGTGGCGGCCTGCCCCTGACCGGTCTGCCCCTGGTCACGTTCGGTGCCGTCGGCGTGGGGATGCTGCTGGTCGGGTTCCTCCTGCTGCACTACGGCCGGCGTAAGCGGCTGACCATCCGCAGCGAGTAGCGGCGGACGCGCCGGGAGTCAGGTTCGACCAGCTCTGCTGAGTGACACGGCGGGGGACCGGAGACGGTCCCCCGCCGTCGTCGTTCTAGAACTGGTAGGTGCGGGCGACCGCCAGCATTTCCGAGCTGTGCGACCCGACGACGCCGACGGCCGGCGGCCGGGGCCGGAAGCCGGGCAGCGCCTCCAAGCCGTCGCTGGCGTCCATCGCCCGCAGCGCCACCTGCCCGGCGATCGGCCGCACCGCCAACGTGACCTCGATGCCCTCGGCCGGCGGGGCGTGGAACACCAGCCCGAAGCCCCACTTGCCGTCCCGAGGCTCCACCGGCACCGACCGCCCCGCCACCTCGGCGCGCAGCACCGTGGCGGTCGACGTGTCGACGTGCAGTGTGGCGATCCGGGCGACCCGCTGCGGGGTGAGCCGCAGCCGCAGGGTGCGTACGTTACCGGCGGCGGCGTCGGTCAGCACCAACTCCAGCTTCGGCGCCGGCAGGTTCGCCGCCTGCGCCGGGCCGGCCCGCAGCTCAGCGTCGCCGAGCCCGGGGAAGTCGTCGCCGATGTCGGTCACCCCGTCCACGTAACCGTCGGTCCACGGCTGCGGGTCGCTCTCGTGGCTGAGCCAACGGGCCTGGCCGGTGCCGGCGTCCATGGCGTACATCAGGTGGGTTGGCACCGGGTGGGCGGCGTCGAAACGGTCCACGGCCAGGCCGACCCCGGCGAGCACCACCGTCGCCACGGCGGCCGCACCGGCGGGCAGCACCGCGAGCCGCCGGGCCCGCAGCGCCAGCATCCCGCGCTGGCCGCCGGCCTGCGGGTGCAGCAGGTCGACCACCGGCAGGGCGACCAGGCCGAGCAGCACCGCCACCAGCGCGGCCACCCCGCCCATCGCCATCCCCAGCGCGGGGAAGAGCAGCACCACGGTGGGCAGCAGGATGACCACGCCGACGGCCGCGGCGGCCGTCACCGCCACCACCGGCCACGGCCCGGTCTGCCGGGTACGCAGCGCGACCAGCCCGCCGACGGCGCCGGCCAGCGCCGGCAGTGTGGTGAGGTACGCCCCACCCGGCACCGCCACGGCGAGCAGCACCCCGAGCACTGCCAGCCAGGCCAGCCCGCCGACGGCGAGCGCGGCCGGGCCGATCCGGCGGCGGGTCAGCGCGTACCAGGCGAACAGGATGGCGGCGGCGAGCGCCACAACGGCCAGCCGGTACCAGATCGGCCGGTACGGGTCGAGCAGCTCCGCGTACCCCGGTCGGATCGTGGTGATCGCCAGCCAGAGCAGTTGGGCGGCGACCGGCGCGGCGATGATCGGCACCAGGGCCAGCGCGAAGCCGGCGGCCAGCCGGCCGGTGCTGGCCCGGCCGCTGCGGCGGGTCAGCCAGGCCAGGGCGGCCACCGCGACCAGCGCGAGCACTGCCAACGGCAGGGTGAGCGTGCCCGGGTAGCGGACCAGCCCACCGGGGACGGGGAAGTAGGTGGCGTCGTGCCCGGAGCGCAGGTCGGTCAGGTCGACGCCGCCGAACTCCCGGGCCAGGCCCAACGCGTTGTCCCCGTGCTGCTGGAGGCTGCCCCGGTCCAGGGCGGCCGGAGTGTCCAACGGCGTGTGGTAGATCGCCCCGCCGTCGATGTACGCCGAGTTCAGCCCGACGAACTTCTGATCGAGGAAGGCGGTGAAGTCGGTGTCGTTGGGCAGCGCGCGGTAGATCTCCACAGCGAACGAGGTGCCGACCGGGTGGGGTGCGGCCCGGCCGAAGATGTCCACCAGCTTCGCGTTGTTCCGGGACGTCTCGAACATGATCACCGGCCCGGTGGAGCCCCGCGCCTCCAGGTTGAGCACCACCCCACCGTCGGCGGCGAGCGGATGACTGGCGGCGAACGCGGCGGCCCCGCAGAGGCACGCCTCCTCGGCGTCGGTCAGCACGAAGACGATGTCGTTGCGGGGCCGGGGGCCGGTGGTCAGCGCGCGGGCCACCTCCAGGATGGCCGACGTGCCGGCCGCGTCGTCGTTGCCACCCGGCCCGGTCTGCACCGAGTCGTAGTGGGCGACCAGGAAGACCCGACCGGTCGAGTCGGTGCCGGGCAGCCGGGCCACCACGTTGCGGACCCGGGCGACCGTCGCGCCGCCCGCCGCGCCGCTGAGCTGACCGGCCTCCGGCGCCACCGTGTCCTGTACCTCGGTCTCCAGGCCCAGCCCGCGCAGCTGCTGCTCAAGGTGCGCCCGGACCTGCTCGTTGGCGGAGCTGCCGGCGACGTGGGACCGGGCGGCGATCACCTGGACGTCCTCGTACGCCCGGTCGGCGCTGAACGCGTCGGCCGGTGCGTCGGTCGGCCGGGGGGTCGGGGTGCGCAGGTCGAGCAGACTGCCGGCACCGAGCGCGGTCAGCGCGACGAGCGCCGCCGCGGCGGCCACGAGCCGCCGGCGTGGCCGGGTCAGCGCGCGGTCGGCAGGGGGTACGCCCGGAATGGGACGGGGCCGCGTGCCCGTCTCGGCCGGGGTGGTGGATGCGCCCACGGGGACTCCCTCGGGGATGGTGGGGCCTGGGGTGGGATCATCCTGCCCGTCGACGGCCGCGGATGGGACGGCCGGTCGCCCGACGTCCACCAACCGCCCGGTTTGTCACGGGGCGGGCAGTGATGCGGCCCATCCCCGCCCGCGCCGCAGGCGTCGTGTTGTGTGCGACCGTTGTCTAATACAGGATCAGCAGGGCACTCGGAAGGAGCCCGACATCACCAGCGAACTCCCGCGTCTCGCGGCGGTGACCCGGCCGCACCGGGGGGCCGGCTTGGCCGGTTCCCCAGTTGTGCCGTACCCGCACGGTGGCCTGGCGCGGCACGCCAACCTGCCGCCGGGTGAGCGGTTGCGGGTGCTGCTGGTGGAGGACGACGAAGGCGACGCCTTCCTGGTCGGTGAGCTGCTCGCCGAGACGAACTCGATGATCGACCTGCTGGTCGCCACCAGCCTCCGGGAGGCCCGGCAGCGGATCGGCGACGTCGACTGCGTCCTGCTCGACCTGGGCCTGCCGGACGCACAGGGCCTGGACGGGTTGCGCCAGCTGCTGGAGATGTCCAGTGGCGCCGCTGTCTGCGTGCTGACCGGCCGCACCGACGAGCACCTGGGCGTGGTGGCGGTCGCCGAGGGCGCACAGGACTACCTGGTCAAGGGCCAGGTCGACGGGGTGCTGCTGACCCGGGCGCTGCGCTACGCCGTGGAGCGTAAGCGCGCCGACGAGAACGCCCGCCGCCTGCGCGAGGTCGAGCTGCGCCAGGCCGAGTCGGCCCGCCTCGAACGTGGCCTGCTGCCCCAGCCGCTGATGACCACCGACCAGGTGGCGGTGCACACCTTCTACCGGCCCGGCCGGCACGCCGCGTTGATCGGCGGGGACTTCTTCGACGTGGTGCAGACGCACCCGGACCGCCTCGACCTGATCGTCGGCGACGTCTGCGGGCACGGGGTGGACGAGGCCGCGCTCGGGGTCGAGCTGCGGGTGGCCTGGCGGGCCCTGGTGCTCGCCCGGGTGCCGGACGACGAGGTGCTGCCCGCCCTGGAGCAGGTGCTGATGAGTGAGCGCCGCCTCCAGGAGATCTTCGCGACGGTGGCCACCGTCAGACTGGATCTGGACGCCAACCGGGCTACCGTCCGACTGGCCGGGCACCCGCCACCGCTGCTGCTCTCCGGCGGTCGGGTCGCCCCGGTGCCCGCCCCCGGCGGCCGGCTGCTGGGCGTACGACCCCGCCGGCCGACCGCCTACGACCTGGAGTTCGACACCGATGACTGGTCTCTGCTGATGTACACCGACGGCCTGATCGAGGGGCGGGTGGATGCCGGCGACGAACGGCTCGACGTGCCCGGCCTCAGCGGGTTGCTGGGCGAGCCGGCGAACCGTTCGGTGTCGCTGCCCGAGTTGCCGGCCTGGCTGGTCGGTCGGGCCGAGCAGCTCAACGGTGGCCCGCTCGCCGACGACGTGGCCATGCTGCTGGTCAGCCGGGGTGGTGGCCGGTGAAGCCGGTTATCGGCGGCTGGAGTCTGCGCCGCCGGGTGATCACCCTGCTCACCGTGGTGGGCCTGCTGCTGATCGGCCTGGCCAGCGCGGAGGCGGCGGTGGCCGCCCGCAACCGCACCCAGATCGACGCCGTGCTGAACCAGACCGGCCCGTTGCGGGTGCAGTCGCAGGAGTTGCTCAACGCGCTGCTCGACCAGGAGACGGCGATCCGGGGGTACGCGGTCAGCGGCGACCCGGCCGACCTGACCCCCTACGAGGAAGGGCTGGATCAGGAGAAGAGCGTGGTCGCCTCGATGCGGACGCTGCTCGACGACTATCCACAGATCGGCCACGAGCTGCGGATGGTCGAGGAGCAGGCGGCGCAGTGGCGGCAGTCGGTGGCGGAGCCGGTGATCACCACCACCGAGCAGAGCGGCACCCGCGCCGGCCAGGCGTTGGTCACCGAACAGGCCCGGCAGCAGTTCGACCAGGTGCGGTCGGCGGTGAACGACCTCCAGGAGGAGATCCTGACCGCCCGGGAGCAGGCCGCCGCCAACGTGCGCACCAGCAGCAACGTGCTGGTCGTCCTCCTGATCGTGGCCGCGCTGGTGGTGGTCGTGGCCGGGGCGCTGCTGGTGCTCTCCCTGGACCGCATGGTCATCCGGCCCCTGATCGGGCTGGCCGACCAGGTCCGCGAGGTCGCCGAGGGTGACTACCAGCACGGCATCGCCACCACCGGCCCGCCGGAGTTCGTCCGGCTCGGCGAGGACGTCGACGCGATGCGGCAGAAGATCGCCGCCGACCTGGCCGAGGTCCGGGCCGCCCGCGAGCGCATCGAGTGGGTCAACAGCCAGCTCCAGAAGCAGGCCGAGGAGCTGACCCGGTCCAACCGTGACCTGGAGCAGTTCGCGTACGTGGCGTCCCATGATCTGCAGGAGCCGTTGCGCAAGGTCGCCAGCTTCTGCCAGCTGCTCCAGCGCCGGTACGCCGGGCAGCTCGACGAGCGGGCCGACCAGTACATCGCCTTCGCGGTGGACGGCGCGCAGCGGATGCAGCGCCTGATCAACGACCTGCTCGCGTTCTCCCGGATCGGGCGACTCACCACCGGCTTCGTCGAGGTCGACCTCAACAAGGTGATGGGCGACGTGGCCGGCCAGACCGAGGCCGCCCGGCAGTACGCCGACGCCGAGCTGACCTGGTCCGAGCTGCCGGTGATCTCGGGTGAGGAACCGCTGCTCACCAACCTGCTGGCCAACCTGGTCAGCAACTCGATCAAGTTCCGCCGCCCGGACGTGCCGTCGAAGGTGCACATCTCGGCCCGGTTGGTGGGAGCCGAGTGGGAGATCACCTGTCAGGACAACGGCATCGGGATCGAGCCGGAGTTCGCCGACAAGATCTTCGTGATCTTCCAGCGGCTGCACTCGAAGGACGCGTACCCGGGCACCGGCATCGGGTTGGCGATCGTCAAGAAGATCGTCGAGTACCACGGCGGTCGGGTCTGGGTGGACACCGACGTGCCGGAGGGCACCGCGATCCGGTTCACCCTGCCGGCACTCCCCGAGGACGTCGAGGCGGCCGCCGCAGCCGATGCCGCGGCGCAGCCGAACGCCCTGACCGTGGGCGACTCGACGGCCTCGACCGAGGCTCCGGCAGCGCCGACGGAGCAGGCGGGCGAGGCGGACCAGCCGGACCGGGCCGACGAGGCGACGGAAAGCGGTAGAACGGGTGACATGAGGGAGACGGTGGGATGACCGCGCCGGCGGATGGCAAGAGCCCGATCGAGGTCCTGCTCGTGGAGGACGACCCGGGTGACGTGCTGATGACCCAGGAGGCGTTCGAGGAACACAAGCTGCGCAACCGGCTGACCGTCGTCTCCGACGGGGCCGAGGCGCTCGCCTACCTGCGGCAGGAAGGCCAGTACGCCGACGCTGTGGCGCCCGACCTGATCCTGCTCGACCTCAACCTGCCCCGGCGCGACGGCCGGGAGGTGCTGGAGGAGATCAAGAAGGACGAGACCCTGCGGCGGATCCCGGTGGTGGTGCTCACCACCTCACAGGCCGACGAGGACATCCTGCGCAGCTACCAGCTGCACGCCAACGCCTACGTGACCAAGCCGGTGGACTTCGAGCGCTTCATCTCGGTGGTCCGTCAGATCGACGAGTTCTTCGTCAGCGTGGTCAAGCTGCCGCCGCGTGGCTGACACCCTGCTGGACGACGTCGGCGACCTGCTCTGGGAGGCCGCCGACCAGGTCGTGCTGCCCCTGTTCCGCAAGCTCGACGACGACGACGTGTCGGAGAAGGCGCCCGGCGAGGTGGTCACCGTCGCCGACCGCCGGGCCGAGGAGCTGCTCTCGGCGGGGTTGCGGCGACTGCGGCCGGGCTCGATGGTGGTCGGAGAGGAGGGCGTCGCCGACGACCCGGGGTTGCTGCGGCACCTGCGCGACGGCGGGGACGTCTGGCTGGTCGACCCGGTCGACGGTACTGCCAACTTCGCCGCCGGTCGCCGCCCGTTCGCCCTGATGGTGTCGTTACTGAGCGACGGTCGGCCGACCGCCGGTTGGATCCTCGACCCGCTCGCCGACACGCTCGCCGCAGGGTGGGCGGACGAGGGCACCCTGCTCAACGGTCGGCCCGTCGACAGCACGGTGCCGCCGCTCGGCGAGCTGCGCGGGGCGGCGATGACCAAATTCCTGCCGCCGGAGACCCGCGACCGGGTCCGCGCGGGCGGTCAGCGGCTCGGTGAGCTGCTGCCCGGCCTGCACTGCGCCGGTCGGGAGTACCTGGACATCCTCACCGGCGAGCAGCAGTTCGTCCTCTTCTGGCGCACCCTGCCCTGGGATCACGCCCCGGGCACCCTGCTGGTCCGGGCCGCCGGGGGTGTCGCCCGCCGGTTCGACGGCGTCGACTACCACCCCGCCGACGACGGCCGCGGTCTGCTGGTGGCGGCCAACGAGCAGGTCTGGGCCGAGGTGCACGACGCGCTGCTCACCACCTGATCGGCGCGCTGCGCGACCGCGTTGGGACGCTGCGTCGACATCGGGACAGCCCGAGGGTCAGGGGGCTGGTCACCGGCCCGCAGTCCGGTATCGTGACCGGCGGTCTCCGCCAGCAGGCCGCCGACCGGCGTCGCCGTGCAGTGTCAATCGGGGGCCGGCGGTCTACGGAAGGACGCTTTCGTGCCCAGGACCAGGTTCAGCCCGCGGCTCGGTCGCCGCGCTCTGTTCGCCCTGCTCGCCGCCGTCGCGCTGGTGCTCGGCGGTGCCGTTGCGCCCGCGTACGCGGAGCCGGGTGAGGGTGGCAGCAAGAAGCTGCAGGACGCGCTGGAGCTGACCGCCCGGGGGCACATCGAGGCGAAGGCCAAACTGGACAATTCCAAGCGTCGCCAGACGGCGCTGAACGGCGAGCTGACGACGCTGGAGGGTCGGCTGGTCGGGCTCAGCGCGCAGGTGGGTGAGGTGGCCGCCCAGTCGTACCGGGTGGGTCGGCTGAGCGCGGTCTCGATGCTGCTCAACACCGCCACGCCGGAGGCGTTCCTGCAACGCGCCGGTGACCTCGACCTGATGGCCCAGCGGGACAGCAAGCGGCTGCGTGACCTCACCGAGGCCCGGCAGCAGGCGCAGCAGGCCAAGGTCGCCATCGACGCCGAGGTCCGCGAGCAGCAGAAGCAGCTCGCGGTGATGGCGAAGAAGAAGAAGGAAGCCGAGGAGGCGCTGGCCGAGGTCAGCTCCGGCGGCAGCAACGGTTTCAGCGGTGGCAGCTCCGCCTCGGCGAAGCCCGCGCCGCGCAACTCCGACGGGTCCTGGCCGTCGGAGTCCTGCTCGGTGAAGGACCCGACCACCTCCGGGTGCATCACTCCGCGCACCCTCAACGCGCTCAAGCAGACCCAGGCGGCCGGCTACAAGCGGCACGTCTCCTGCAAGCGCAGCGGCGGCAGCGGCGAGCACCCGAAGGGCAGGGCCTGCGACTTCTCGGCCGCCACGAACGGCTTCGAGGACAAGAACGCGACCGGCGGCGACAAGGCGTACGGGGACAGCCTGGCCGCCTGGCACGTGCGCAACGCCGACCGGCTGGGCGTGCTCTACGTGATCTGGTATCGGCAGATCTGGCATCCCGGCACCGGGTGGCGCTCGTACAGTGGTAGCGGCTCACCGGCGGCGTCCCACACGAACCATGTTCATCTCTCGATGTACTGACCCGAAGCACCAGCTTCGCTGCGTACCATCGCGACGATGAGCTCCCCACCGTCCGACGTAGCGGCCCTGCCAGCGCACCCGGCCCCGCCCGTGCCGACAACCGGCCGGGCGCTGCCCAACGGCCTGGCCGCCTTCCTGGTGTTCTTCTCCAGCGGTGCCGTGCTGGTGCTGGAGACCGTCGCGCTGCGCCTGGTCGGCCCGTACGTCGGGGTGACCCTTCAGGTGACCAGCTCGGTGATCGGCATCGCGTTGGCCGCGATCGCGTACGGAGCGTGGTCCGGCGGTTGGCTCGCCGACCGGCGCAACCCACGAGGTCTGCTGGCGCCGGCGTTGGTGCTGGCCGGCATCGCCACAGCTGTCACCCTGCCCGTCGTCCGGTACGCCGGTGAGGTGCTGCGCGGTGGTGCGGCCAGCGGCATCCTGCTGCTCGTCGCGCTGGCGGTGTTCGTGCCGGCCGCGTTGCTGGCCGCGGTCACCCCGTTGGTGGTGAAACTCCAGCTCGCCGACCTGCGTCGCACCGGCCAGGTGGTCGGTCGGCTCTCCGGGATCGGCACCCTGGGCGGCATCACCGCAACCCTGCTCACCGGGTTCGTGCTGGTCGCCGCCCTGCCCAGCACCGTCATCCTGCTGGCCCTGGCGCTCGCGCTCGGGCTGGTCGGCATCGGCCTCGGCTGGTACCTGCGGCGGCAGGAGCCCACCGAGCTGCCCGGTCCGGCCCGGGCCCGGGCCGCGCTGGCCGTGCTCGGCCTGGTCGGGGCGGGTCTGAGCACCGTGGCACCCAACCCGTGCGACATCGAGACGGCGTACCACTGCGCCCGGGTCACAGCGGACCCGGCCCGGCCCAGCGGGCGGACGTTGCTGCTCAACTCCGCCCAGCACTCGTACGTGGACCTCGCCGACCCGAAGCACCTGGAGTACGCGTACACGAAGTGGATCGGCGCGGTCGCCGACGTCGCCACGCCGGCCGGTCAGCGCCTGGACGCGCTGCACCTGGGCGGCGGTGGCTTCACGGTGCCGCGCTACCTGACCGCCACCCGACCGGGCACCGACAACCTGGTGTTCGAGATCGACGGTGGGCTGGTCGAGCTGGGTGAGCAGGAGCTTGGCGTACGGCCGGGGCCGCAGCTGCGGGCGGTGGTGGGCGACGCCCGGATGCTGGTCGCCGGCGAGCCGACCGACAGTCGTGACCTGGTGGTCGGTGACGCCTTCGGGCACCTGGTGGTGCCCTGGCACCTGGCCACCCGGGAGATGGCCGCCGACGTCCGCCGAGTGACCCGCCCCGGCGGCGTGTACGTGCAGAACGTCATCGACTACCCGCCGCTGCGGTTCATCCGCGCCGAGCTGGCCACGGTGGCCGCCGAGTTCAGGCACGTCGCGTTGATCGCGCCGCCGGAGGCGCTCGCCGAGGAGCAGGGCGCGAACTTCCTCATCGTCGGCTCCGACGCGCCGCTGCCGCTGGAGGCCGTCCGGGCCCGGTTGGACGAGGTGGACCCGAAGGTCAGCCTTCTCAGCGGCGCGGCGTTGACGGACTTCGTCGGTACGGCGATGGTGTTGACCGACGACTACGCCCCGGTGGACCAACTGCTGGCCACCGCCTGAACGGGTGACATCCTGACCGATTCCGATCGTCCAGGTGTAGGTGGGGCGTTCCTGGGCAACAACGCTCACCATGGGTGGTGGGGACCGGAACGGCGCGCAGCTGCTCGATGAGCGGTACCGGCTGATCGAGCAGCTCGGCGCGGGCGGGATGTCGGTGGTCTGGCGTGGCTACGACGAGGTGCTCGGCCGCCAGGTCGCGGTGAAGGTGCTGGCCTCCCGGCTGGCCAGCGACCGGGCGTTCCGCCACCGCATCCGGATCGAGGCGCAGGCCGCCGCGCGGCTCTGTCACCCCAACATCACGAACGTGTACGACTACGGCGAGTCCCAGCAGGTCGGGCTGACCGTGCCGTACGTCGTGATGGAGCTGGTCGACGGCGGTTCGCTGGCCACCCGGTTGGGCCGGGAGAGCCGGCTGCCGTGGCGGGAGGCGGTGACCATCGGCGCCGAGGTCAGCTCGGCGCTGGCCACCGCGCACGCCCGCGGTGTGGTGCACCGCGACGTGACCCCGGGCAACGTCATGCTCACCTCGACCGGGGTGAAGGTGGTCGACTTCGGCATCTCCGCGCTCGTCGGGGAGAGCGAGAAGGGCCCGGACGGCGCGCTGTTGGGCACTCCCGCGTACCTCGCCCCGGAACGGCTGGACAACGGCCAGGTCTCCCCGGCCACCGACGTGTACGCCGTGGGGCTGCTGCTCTACCGGATGCTCACCGGCCGGCTGCCGTGGCAGGCCAGCACCACCACCCAGATGCTGCGCGCCCACATGTACAACGACCCGGACCCGATGCCCCCGGTGCCGGGCCTGCCGGACGAGGTGACCGACCTGGTCCGGCGGTGCCTGGCCAAGCAGCCCGGTGACCGCCCGCCGACCGCCGAGCTGGCCCGGACCCTCGCCGAGTCGGCCGGGATGCTCGCGGCGGTGCCGGTCTCGCCGGCCGCCGGAACGGTGGACCCGGAGACGCTGGCCAGCGCGGGCACCACGATCCTGCCCTGGTCCGCGGCGACCGACGCGTTGCCGTTGTCGCGGACCCGCAACCGGGCCCGGCGGGGGCACCGGCGTCGCCGGCGGGTGGAGGCCGGGGTGGCCGCCGTCGGGCTGATCGCGGTCACCGGGGCGATGTGGGGGTTCACCTCGCGCAGCCCGGCCAGTGGTGGGGACCGGCCGACCACCGAGGCGCGGATGGGTCTGCCGACGACGGTGCCCTGCGAGGTGGCGTACGCGCTGCGCAGCGACTCCGGCAAGGACTTCGCCGCCGAGCTGACCCTGACCAACAGTGGCAAGCAGGAGTTGCGGGACTGGACGATGAGCTTCACGTTCCCCGGCCAGCAGACGGTGACGAAGGCGGATCCGACGCCGGTGCAGCAGCAGGGGAGGACCGTGCTGATCCGACCGGCGGCGCAGCGCACCACGCTGGCGCCCGGCGCCGCAGAGAAGCTCACCCTCACCGGGAAGTACAGCGGCGCGAATCCGCTGCCTGTCGAGTTCCGGCTCGGTGACACGACCTGTGGGGTGCGTGTCTCCGGGGTGGCCGGCAGCATGCCCGTCACCGTCGCGCCGACCAAGGCGGCCACCACGGCGAAGGCCCCGCCGAAGAAGACGACGGTACGCAGCGGTGGCGGTTCGGGCGGCGGTGCGACGAAGGCGAAGCCGCCGAAGGCTCCCGCGAAGCCGGGCAAGGGAAAGGGCGGGGGTGGTCCGGGAAAAGGCTGAAGGACCCCGGTGGCCACCCGGTGAAGGTCACCAAGGGCCACGGCCGCGACACCTGACCGGTCAGCGCAGCCCCGCGAACCGCTGCACCTGGTCGATTCCGCCCTCGACGATGAGCACCCCGCCCTGGGGAAGCGTGGTGTCGTCGGAGGTGTACCGGAAGCGTTCGCCCGGCAGCTTGGCGCCGACCACGCGTATCCCGTAGCGCTCCTCCGGTCTCAGGTCGATCAGGGTGCGCCCGACCAGGGATTCGGGCACCCGGACGGTGGCGATCGCGAAGTCGTCGTCGAACTCGATGAAGTCGAGCAACCGGCTCACGATCAGGTGGGCGACCCGGTCCCCGGTCTCGGCCTCCGGGAAGATCACGTGGTGCGCGCCCACCGACGCCAGGATCTTGGCGTGCTTCTGCGAGGTGGCTCGGGCCCAGATCTGCGGCACACCCAGCTCGACCAGCGCCAACACGGTGAGCACGCTCGCCTCCACCGAGGCCCCGATGGCCACCACGGCCCGTCCGAACCCGGTGATGCCCAGCTGCCGCAGCGCACCGTCCTCGGTCGAGTCTGCCTGAACCACCCGGTCGAGCTGCGCCGACCAGCGCTGCACCTTCTCCGGGCTGCGGTCGATGGCCAACACCTCACGGTTCATCCGGCTCAGCGACCCGGCCAGGTGGCAACCGAACCGACCCAGCCCGATCACCACGATGCCGCCGTTGTCCGCCTGTCTAGCCGACACCTCGGACCTCCCGCCTGCTAGCCGACAATTGGTTGCTCCTGTGGATAGCGGTAGAGCCGGCGTCGGGTGTTCAGGGCGATCGCCGACCCCAGGGTGAGCGTCCCGACCCGGCCGATGAACATCAGCACTGTCAGCACCAGTTGGCCACCGGCCGGCAGGTCGGCCGCCAGGCCGATGGTCAGGCCGGTGGTGCTGAACGCGCTGGTGACCTCGAACAGGGCCGAGACGAAGCGGACGCCCTCGGTGAGCAGCAGCAACAGCATGGTTCCGGCCGTCACCAACGCGACACTGAGCAGCGCCACCGTGATCGCCTGCCGTTGGCTCGCGGTGGCCACCCGCCGGTGCCCGATCGTCACGTCGGGCTCCCCCCGCAGTTCCGCCCAGATGGTGAACGCCAGCAGGAAGAACGTGGAGACCTTGATGCCTCCGGCCGTGCTGGCGCTGCCGCCGCCGATGAACATCAACACGATCAGCAGGGGGTAGCTCTCCTCCTGAAGGGCGGCGATGTCCAGGACGCTGAAGCCGCCGGTGCGACTCAGTGCGATCTGGGTGAACGACGCGAGGATCTTGCCCGGTACGTCGTACTGGCCGATCGTGTCCGTGTTGGTCCACTCGGCGGCGAGCAGGCCCACGAAGCCGACCAGCAGCAGCGCCACGCTGCCCCAGATGGTCAACTTCGTCGCCACCGCCCAGCGCGCCGGCTGCCGCCACTCGCGGACCGCCTCGAACAGCGCGGGAAACCCGAGACCGCCGATGATCGCGCCGACCGCCAGGGGTAGCGACACCCACGGGTCACGGCTGAAGGCCAGCAGGCCGTCGGTGTAGAGCGCGAAGCCACCGTTGTTGAACGCCTGCACGGCGTGGAAGACACCTGACCAGAGGGCCTGCCCGAACGAGTAGTCGTAGGCCAGCCAGAGCCGACCGGTGACCAGCACTGTCATCACCGCCTCGCAGGCGAAGACGGTCAGCGCGATCCGGCGGAGCAACCGGCCCACCTCGGCGATGCCGAACTCCGCCGTCTCGGCCTGCACCAGCAACCGGTTGCGCAGCCCGAGCTGACGGGAGACCACCAGGATGACCAGCGCCGCGACGGTGAGGATGCCGAGGCCGCCGAGCTGGGTGAGCAGGGTGATCACCGCCAGTCCCCAGCCGGACCAGTAGTTCGGCGTGTCGGTGATCGCCATGCCGGTGACCGACACCGCCGAGGTGGCGGTGAAGAGCGCGGTGACCACTGGCGCGTGCTGGTGCTCGACGGTTGCCCAGCGGGCCATGAGCAACCCGGTCCCGAACAGGATCGGCACCAGGAACGCGAACGGCACCAGCCGCACGGGATTGCGGAGAAACCGGCGCACCAGACAATCTTCCTGTTCCGGTCATCGTTCCGAGTGGGAACAGGCATTCCGGAGATTCACCTACCGGTCTGTCATCGACAAACTTCCGGTCAGGCGCGGACGGTCTGCTGGGGCGGATCCTCCGACGACAGGAGGCGGCGTTGCGATGTATCCCCTCGCCCGTCGGCCTAGCCGGCGCGCTGCGCCGGTGCGAACCTCACCGGGCTCGTGGGTGGTGGCCTGCTGGCGTGACCGTTCGGTGGGGGCCAGCGTGGCCGCCTGGCGGCGTAAACGGTCGCTAATCGCCTGACCCGTCTACGGGAGATGGGTGTCCGGCGCGTCCGGGTACACCCTGTGTTCCGTCGGGTCTCCGGACCGCCACCCCCCACCGACGGTGTCGTTCAGCTATTGAAGGCAACGAAAGCGGTCGGGAACCTGGGGAGCTCTTCCCATGCGTACGGATGTTCGACAAGATGGCATTTCGTGATCGGAAGGAGGGCGCATGGCCGACAAGAGCGCCATCGAGTGGACGGAAGCGACCTGGAATCCCACAACCGGTTGCGACCGCATCTCCGCCGGATGCGACAACTGCTACGCACTGACACTGGCGAAGCGACTCAAGGCCATGGGCTCGACCAAGTACCAGACGGACGGTGACCCGCGCACCTCCGGCCCAGGATTCGGGGTGGCCCTGCACCCTGATGCCCTCGAGGTTCCTCGTCGTTGGCGCGACCCCCGGACCGTCTTCGTCAATTCCATGTCTGACCTGTTCCACGCCCGGGTTCCCATCACCTACGTCCAACAGGTGTTCGCTGTCATGCGCGAGACCCCGAGGCACACCTTCCAGGTGCTTACCAAGCGTGCCTCCAGGCTCGTGAAGGTCGCCCATCAGATCGAGTGGCCGGCGAACGTCTGGATGGGCGTGAGTGTCGAGGACCGCACCCAGCGGGAACGGATCGATCAACTCCGCGAGGTGCCGGCCGCGGTACGTTTCATCTCGGCCGAACCGCTGCTGGGGCCACTGGTCGATTTGGATCTGGACGGCATCGACTGGCTGATTGCAGGGGGCGAGTCGGGGCAGGGCTGCCGCCCGATGGATCCGGCATGGGTGCGCGATCTCCGTGATCAGTGCGCGGCTGCCGGTACCGCCTTCTTCTTTAAGCAGTGGGGCGGGCGTACGCCGAAGGTTGGCGGCCGGCACCTCGACGGTCGGACCTGGGACGAGATGCCGGTCCCGCGTGTACTCGTGCAGGCATAGCGGCTGCCGCAGACGTGAGCCGGCTCAAGGCCGCCAGAGGACTTCCTTCCAGAAGTCACCCGTGCCGGGGTTGCTGATCCG
The DNA here is from genome assembly GCF_018070385.1 of Micromonospora sp. C97. Classification (NCBI taxonomy): domain Bacteria; kingdom Bacillati; phylum Actinomycetota; class Actinomycetes; order Micromonosporales; family Micromonosporaceae; genus Micromonospora; species Micromonospora sp. C97. The sequence goes on along the minus strand of NZ_JAGPXU010000002.1, from coordinate 251,177 downwards.
GCCTTGCCGGTGCAGCGACTTGACGGCCTGTCGTACATGGGGTGCCCAGGCATGCCCAAGCACGTCACCGTAGATCTCCGGCACCCGATCGACGATTTTGATCGCCTCGTTCTGTTCGAGCACCTTCACGATGTTCCGCTCGATGGCGCTTGACCAGCGAGGAGCGTTCTCGGTTTTGTACTGCTCGGCGTCGAAGACGGGACCGTCGGCGAACAGTGTGTCCGCCACGTGGTCGCCTCGGCGAATCTGTTCCCGGACCCACGCCTCCTCCCATTCGACGCCAGCCTTGCCGAGGGTGTCGGCGAAATGCCAGGCACCCTCGCCATGGGTGGTGAACAGGGAGAGGACGTACTTCGGGGCGAGGCCGGGTCGTGGCCGCACCGGCATCTGCACAGCCTGATAGTCGGAACCGTGGGTGAGGTCTTGGGCGTACGTGTCTGCAACCCGTAGCGCGACGTCCGTGGCGCGCTGGTCATCGCCCGCATCCGACACCTCGGCGAAATAGCTGCGCCACCAGTCGCCACCCAGGAACCGATCCAATCGGGTGGCGGTCCTCCGGTCGCTCTCCGAGAGCCCGCCCGCTCGTTTCCCGGCGACGTGGACGGCACGTCCCATCCGGGCCACGGCGGAGACGCTGAAATGCAGCAAAACCTCGGTCGGTGGCCAGTTCGGGCGCCCCAGTAGCCGCGTCCGGATCAGATCGAAGTCGAGGGCTGGGCCGAAGGGATCCAGAAAGGCGAAGAGCGAGGCGCCCTTGGCTCGGGCCAGCACCTCGGGCAGGTGCTGGTCCAGAGTGCCCTGACGAAGTTCACGTCGGACCGCGCCGCCCTTGGCGCGGAGCACCTGTTCCAGGTTCGCGTAGTTATTCGGGTCCTGCTCGACGAAGAACGCGAGCACATCACGGAAGCCTTGGACGAGCTCGGCGCACCGGGATAACAGCAGTGGCGAGCCGGGCTCTCCGCCGTCGTACTCGCCCTTGCCGGCATAGCCGTCTAGGAAGACGATCGGGTTCCCCTGCCCCGTCTTGGAGGCGAACACCACGGGATAGCGCTTGAGGATGCCGTGCTTCAGCACGGCGGCTGCCTTCTTGGACCGGAAAAATTCGTCGTTGCTGGACAACGGCCCTCCCCGTGTCGCTCACTTCTGGTCATGAGAAGGTAGCGCTGCGTTGGGAGGCGCGTTGGCCGCAAGAGGGCCCATCCCGGAACGGGTTCGATCGGCGGAGCGCCCAGTTAGCAGCGCCGATGGCCCTCTGGTGGTTGATGCGTGTGCGGCCCTCAGTCCATGATCTGACACCGGCGCAGCGCAGGGGTGGGAACTCGGCGCTGGCAAGCCATCGTGGGTCAGGGGGCGGCCTCTATCGGCCGCGCGGCTCGGCCACGTAGGTGCCGCGGCCGGGTTGACCGGTGATCAGCTCGCGGTCGTGCAGCAGCGAGAGTGCCCGGGAGGCGGTGTTCATGTGGACCGAGTAGGTCTCGGCGAGTTCGCGGGTGGACGGTAGTTTGTCACCCGGCTTCAGCTCGCCGCTCTTGATCTTCCCGGCGATGTCGTTGGCGATGCGACGATATGGGGCTTCTGCTGTGGGCATGGTGAGGGCTCCGGTCGGTTCGGCATCCTCGATCATGCCGGCCTACACCAGCAACTGCAACAAGCTGTCGTGTCCTGACCGCGCAGGGTCGACCTACACAAGTATTTGGGGTAGGTTGCTGAGTGTCCGGCTCCGGTTGGTTCGGCAAACCCTCGGAGGGCCGGCGTAAAAGGGCTCCGGGTCCGTACCGCCGATGAGGGCTGCGGGCGTGGTGCCGGGCGGTCCGGTGGCGTCCCCTACCCGTGCACCGGGCCGCCCTCCATGAGCGGCTGCGTGTCGAGTCTGCGCCAAAGTATCGAGCAACGAGGACGGTGGCCATGCGTAACGTGCTGAATAAATTCCGCCGCTTGAACCGCTGCGGGGGCAGCGCGGGGCCGCCGAACGCCGGCTGGTACCGGTCGGAGTCCTGCCGGCCGCTGACCGTTGCCCAGGTCCGGGAGCGGCGGTTCGGTGTCGTGCGACGCGGCCTCGACCCCGCGGAGGTGTATGCGTTCCTGCACCGCGTCGCCGCCGAACTGGCCGTCACGCGGCGGGACCTCGCTGTCAGAACTGAGGAGAACGTACGGATCAAGCGGGCGCTGCGGAGTTGGCAGTCCCGGTTCGCCCCTGGCGTCCGCCGATGAGCGAGGGTGAGCGGGGGCGGTTCGTCGTCCACCTGCCGGTTTTCGCCGTCAACCTGGCTGGGGCGCTGAGGTTGGCTCGGGTAATCACCCGGGCGCTGAGCTTCCTGGCTGACGTGGATAGGGCCGAGACAACGGTCAGCGAGGAGGACGCCCAGTTCGTCCGCCATCGCGTCTACTGCGACAACCTGCTCGACGGCGGCCGGCGGTGCCCGCGCCCGGCCGACCACGACGATCCCTGCGCCAGCAGCTAGCCCGGGCGGATGACCGCCGTCGCCGCCTGTGCCCCGCAGGTGAAGATCACGCCCGATGAAGGATGTAGTGGTGCCGGCAGGGTCGCGGGGTGGCGCGGTGACTTAGATGCGGCGGCCGGGCTGGCTGGTGATCAGCTCGCGGTCATGTAGCAGCGAGAGTGCTCGGGACGCTGCGCTGTCGGGGATTCGACGGTCGCTGGTGCGAATGGCGCGGGACGACACACCGCCGAGCTGGTCCGTGGGGATTTGGGCCATCGGGAGCGAGGGCTCTCCGGTGATAGTGCCCCCGCTGTAACCCCCGGCCACCTCATTCCTGTTACTTGTGTGTTTCCGCCACATAGCTCGTGGGTGACGTCACTTCTAGCGTGGGCCGTCACAAAGAAGTTCTCTCCCTCCGAGTCCTCATGTGGAGTCGCAATGACGGTCCGGACGACGCGGCGGGTGTTCCTCTCCGCCGCCACGATGATGGCCGCGGCGTTGGCCGCCACGGCCTGTGGCAGCCCGCAGGACACCGCCACCGGCGGCGGCGACAGTGCCGCGCCGGTCAAGGTCGGCCTGGTGTACTCCCAGTCGGGAGCCCTGGCCAGCTACGGAAAGCAGTACATCGAGGGGTTCAAGGCGGGGCTGGACTTCGCCACCGAGGGCACCGGCAAGGTCGGTGACCGGAAGATCGAGGTGACCGAGGTCGACGACGCGGGAGACCCCGCCAAGGCGGTCTCCGCGGCAAAGGACCTGATCGGTAAGGGCACGAAGATCATCGCCGGTTCCACCGCCTCCGGCGTGGCGCTCCAGGTCGCGCCGATCGCGGCGCAGAACAAGGTTCTGTTCATCTCCGGCCCGGCCGCCACCGACGCGGTGACCGGTGCGAACAAGTACACGTTCCGCTCCGGCCGGCAGTCCTACCAGGACGTGGTGACCGCCAAGTCGTTCATCGGCGACCCGACCGGCAAGAAGGTGGTGGTCTTCGCCCAGGACGGCGCGTTCGGCGACGCCAACGAGGCGGCCGTCAAGGCCGTCATCGGTAGCGCCGGTGCCACAGTGAGCAGCGTCCGGGCCCCGGCCAGCGCCACCGAGTTCACCCCGTTCGCCAGCCAGATCAAGGCGGCCAAGCCTGACCTGCTCTTCGTCGCCTGGGCCGGCACCACCGCCCCGGCCATGTGGCAGACCCTCGACCAGCAGGGCGTGCTCTCGTCCACCACTGTCGTCACCGGCCTGGACATCCGCGCCTCGTGGCCGACCTTCGGCGCCGCCGGCGCGAAGATCTCCTTCCTGTCGCACTACTTCGACGGCGCCAGCGACACCGAGGCCAGCAAGGCGCTCAAGGCCAAGGTGAACACCATCGACCTGTTCCACCCGGACGGTTTCGCCGCCGCCCAGATGGTCGTCCGCGCGGCGCAGGAGGGCGGGGACGACGTCGACAAGATGGTCACCGCGCTGGAGGGCTGGAGCTTCGACGGGGTCAAGGGCAAGATGACCATCCGCGCCGCCGACCACGCTCTGCTTCAGCCGATGTTCCAGGCCAAGCTCACCGGCAGCGGCACCGACTTCACGGCGACCGCGCAGAAGAGCCTCACCGGTGACGAGTCGGCGCCGCCGGCCGTGGCGATGAAGGGCTGACCCATGCTCGCCACCCGTGGTCTGACCTGGCGGATCGGTGAGGTCGCCATCGTCGACAGCGTCTACCTCGACCTCGCGCCCGGGGAGTTCCTGGGCGTGATCGGGCCGAACGGCGCCGGCAAAACCTCACTGTTCAACCTGATCACCGGCCTGCGTCGGGCCACGGAGGGCCGGGTCACCCTGGACGGGCAGGACATCGGCGCGCTCGCGCCGCACCGGCGGGCCCGCCTCGGCCTGGGTCGTACCTTCCAGGCGTCCTCGGTCTTCGGCTCGCTGAGCGTGCGGGAGAACGTCCGGCTCGCCGTGCAGGCGCACCGCGGGGGTTCGATGGCACTGTGGCGGCGGGCGGCGGCCGACCGGGATGTCGCCGCCGCCGCCGACGCGGCGCTCGACCGGGTCGGCCTCGCCCACCGGGGTACGGCCCTCGCCGGCACCCTGGCCCATGGTGAGAAGCGCAAGTTGGAGATCGCCCTGCTGCTCGCCGGTGAACCGCGGGTGATGCTGCTGGACGAGCCGATGGCCGGGGTCAGCGCCGAGGACGTGCCCGAACTGGTCGCCGTCATCAAGTCGTTGACCGGCGACGGCGGCCGGGCGGTGCTGATGGTCGAGCACCACATGGACGTCATCCTGGAGTTGGCCGACCGCATCGCCGTCATGCACCACGGCGCGCTGCTGGCCTGCGACACCCCGGAGACGGTGATGGCCAACCCCACTGTGCAAGAGGCCTACCTGGGGGAGTCGCTCTAATGGAACCCGTTCTCAGTGTGGAGGACCTGTCGGTCCGAATCTCCGGGCTGCACATCCTCCAGGGGGTGTCCTTCACTGTCGCCCCGACCGGCGTGACCGTCCTGCTCGGCCGCAACGGCGTCGGCAAGACCACCACGCTGCGCGCGATCGTCGGCCTCACCCCACCCACCGGGGAGGTGCGCGGCACCATCCGGATGGGTGCGCAGAGCCTGCTGGCCCGGCCCACGCACCGGCTGGTCCGCGGTGGGCTCGGCTACGTGCCCGAGGACCGCTGCGTGTTCGCCGGCCTCACCGTCGCCGAGAACCTGCGGCTCGCTGAGCGGCGCGGCACCACCCCGGCGTACGACAAGGTTTTCGCGCTCTTCCCGGAGCTGGACCGGCGCGGACGGCAACGGGCCGGTTCGCTCTCGGGCGGGCAGCAGCAGATGCTCGCCATCGGCCGGGTGCTGCTCAACGACAACCGGCTGCTGCTCGTCGACGAGCCGACCAAGGGGTTGGCCCCGAAGGTGGTGACCGAGGTGGCCGAGGTGTTGGAACGGGTCGCTGAGTCGGTGCCGGTGCTGCTCGTCGAGCAGAACCTGGCAGTGGTCCGTCGACTGGCCCGCGACGCGGTGGTGTTGGCCGCCGGAAAGGTCGCCTGGACCGGCGACGCCCACGAGCTGCTGTTGGAGACCGCGTTGACGAAGTCGTTGCTCGGTGTCGGCTCGGCGGAGGTGTCCACGCCGAGCGCGAGGAGTGAGCTTGCGAGCCCCGCAGTCGCGAGGAAGGACCAGCTCTGATGGGGACCGTGATCCTGTTGACGTTGACCGGGCTGGGCCTGGCGGCGCTGTACTTCCTGGTCGCCTCCGGTCTGTCCCTGGTCTTCGGCCTGGCCGACGTGTTGAACTTCGCGCACGGGCTGTTCCTCGGTGTGGGCGCGTACGGCACCTGGTGGGCGGCGGGCAACCTGCCGGGCGCCGGCCCGGACGGGTTCGGCTTCGTGTTCGCTGTCGCCTTCGGGGTGGCCGCCGGCACGCTGGTGGCGATCCTGGTCGAGCTGGTGCTGATCCGCCCGTTGTACTCCCGCACCATCGAGCAGGTGCTGGTCACCGTCGGCCTGTCCCTGGCCGGGGTGGCGTTGTTGCAGGCCACCTGGGGTGCCGACGCCCGGCCGTTCCCACGTCCGGACTGGACCCGGCAGGTGACCGGGATCCTCGGCGCGCAGGTGCCCAACGGTGGCCTGCTGCTGATCATCGCGGCGGTGCTGGTGCTCGGTGCGATCCTGGCGTTCCTGCGCTGGACCCGGTACGGCCTGGTGATCAGGGCCGGGGTGGAGAACCGGGAGATGGTCACCGCGCTGGGCATCGACGTCCGCAAGGCGTTCACGCTGGTCTTCGCGATCGGTGGGGCGGCGGCGGCGCTCGCCGGCGCGCTCGGCGGGGTCTACTTCGGCACCGTGTCGCCCGGGCAGGGCGGCTCACTGCTGATCTTCGCGTTCATCGTGGTGGTGATCGGCGGGATGGGCTCGGTGGTCGGCTCCGCGTACGCGGCGGTCGTGGTCGGGCTGGTGCAGCAGTTCGTCAACTACTACGGCACGTCCGGGCTGGGCGACATCTGCGTGGTCGGGCTGCTGGCCGTCGTGCTGCTGCTCCGCCCACAGGGCATCGCCGGAAAGGTGGCAACGGCATGACGGTGATCGACGCGCCTCGGGCGCAGGTGCCCGACGAACTGAGTCCGCAGCGGGGGCGGTGGCACCGGGTCCGGCCGTTCCTGCCGCTGGTAGCGCTGGTGGTGCTGGCCATCCTGCCGTACTCGACGATCTCCCTGCCCGGCATCTTCGAGGGGCCGGTCAACTCGCCGGGCACCCTGCAACTGCTCGCCATCTGCCTGATCTTCGGCGGGTTGGCGGCCGGGTACGACCTGCTCTTCGGCCGCACCGGGATGCTCTCCTTCGGGCACGCGCTCTACTTCGCGGCCGGCGTCTACGGCACCGACATTCTCGTCACCCGGGCCGGTCTGCCGCTGTGGCAGGCGGCGTTGCTGACGATCACCGGCGGCACCATCCTCGCCGCGCTGCTCGGCGCGGTGGCGCTGCGGACCGTGGGCATCGCGTTCGCCATGGTCACCCTCGCGTTCGCCCAGGTCGGGGCCATCCTGGTGGCCCGCGACTTCGGTGGGCTGACCGGCGGCGAGGAGGGCCTGCCGCTGGACGTGTCCGGGTTGCCCGCCGGGCTGGTGGGGGTGACCAACACGGTCAATCTGTACTGGCTGGCACTGGCGTACCTGACGCTTGTGGTCTTCGTGGTGCACCGGGTGAGCGGGTCGCCGACCGGGCGGGTGCTCGCCGGGCTGCGCGACGACGAGCGGCGGATCGGTGTGCTCGGGCTGGACCCGTACCGCTACAAGCTGGTGGCGTTCACCCTGGCCGGCGGCTTGGCGTCGGCGGGCGGGGTGGTATACGTCCTGATCGTCGGCGGCGCGTCGCCGCACATCACGTCGTCCGAGCTGACCCTGTCGCTGCTGGTGATGGTGGTGCTCGGCGGGCCGGGCACCCGGTGGGGGCCGGTGCTCGGCGGTGTCCTCTACATGTACCTGGACCACCGTCTCACCGCCTTCGGCACCAGCGACGCGGTGGACAACCTGCCGGCCGTTCTCAGCCGTCCGTTGAGTCAGCCGCTCTTCGTCCTGGGCACGGTCTTCATCCTGGCCGTCTACTTCTTCCCCGGCGGCATAACCAGCCTGGCCCCCCGCCTGTCCCACCTCACCCGCTCCCTCCGCCCCCGCTCCCCCCGCTAACCCCACCCCCTGCTCGTCGATCATGAAGTTGTGGCCATGACACGCCGTGGCGGATGGCGATAACTTCATGATCGACGAGGTGCTGCGGATGGGGAGGTAGGGGAGATGGACTCGCGGGTTGCGGTTGTCAGCGGGGGCGGGACCGGGATCGGGGCGGCGGTGGCGGGGGCACTCGCCCGGGATGGGTACGACGTGCTGATCGTCGGGCGGCGGGCCGACGTGTTGGCGGATGCCGCTGCGCGGATCGCCGCCGAATGCGGTCGGCCGGACGCCGTCACCACCGTGACCGCGGACCTGACCGACCCGGAGCAGCTGGACCGGGTCCTGGCGGCGGTCGACGGTCGGCCGGTCGACGTGGTGGTCAACAACGCTGGCGGCTACCTGAGCGGGGACACCGACACGCTGGCCGGGACGGCCGCGTACTGGCGGGCCAACCTGGACGCCAACGTGCTCACCGCGGTGCTGCTGACCGAGGCGCTGCGCCCGGCTCTGCGTCGACCCGGCGGGCGGGTGATCCTCGTCAGCTCGATCTCCGCGCAGCGGGGCGGCGGTGGGCCGTACTCGGCGGCGAAGGCGGCCCTGCACGGCTGGGCGTACGACCTGGCGGCGCAGCTCGGTCCGGAGCAGATCACCGTCAACGTGGTCAGCCCCGGCTACGTCGCCGAGACCGAGTTCTTCGGTGACCGGATGACCGCCGAGGGGCACGCGAAGCGGGTGGCGGCGACCCTGGTCGGGCGGGCCGGGCTGCCGGACGACATCGCCGAAGCGGTCCGCTATCTCGCCAGCCCGGCGGCCGGTTTCGTCACGGGTCAGGTCCTGGGCGTGAACGGCGGCTCGGTCCTCGGCCGCTGACCGGGCCCATCCCCTGTTGATCAAGAGAAATGCGTCAGGATCCAGCCCGGGAATGACGCAAACCTCTTGATCAACAGGGTGATGACGGACGGCGCTGGTAGAAATGCCGGGTGGAGACAGCAGAGCGGGCAGGCGTACGGGAGCGGGCCGAGGCGGTGCTGCGCCGGCTGGCCGGTGACCACGCCCGGCTGCGCGAGGATCAGTGGCGCGCCATCGAGGCACTGGTCGTCGACCGGCGACGGGTGCTGTGCGTCCAGCGGACCGGCTGGGGCAAGTCCGCTGTCTACTTCGTGGCCACCGCCCTGCTCCGGGACCACGAGCACGGCGACCAGGCCGGGCCGACAGTCATCGTCTCGCCGCTGCTGGCCCTGATGCGCAACCAGGTCGAGGCGGCCGCCCGGGCCGGCATCCGGGCCCGCACGATCAACTCGGCCAACCTCGACGAGTGGGACGAGATCACCGCCGAGATCCAGACCGGCGCGGTGGACGTGCTGCTGATCAGCCCGGAACGGCTCAACAACCCGGACTTCCGCGACGGCGTCCTGCCGAAGTTGGCCGCCACCACCGGCCTGCTGGTGGTCGACGAGGCACACTGCGTCTCCGACTGGGGGCACGACTTCCGGCCCGACTACCGGCGGCTGCGGACGTTCCTCGCCGAGCTGCCCGACCGCACCCCCGTGCTGGCGACCACCGCCACCGCCAACGCCCGGGTCACCCAGGACGTGGCCGAGCAGTTGGGTGACGCCCTCATCCTGCGCGGCACGCTCGACCGCGAGTCGCTGCGCCTCGGGGTGCTCGACCTGCCCAGCCCCGCACACCGGCTGGCCTGGCTCGCCGACCACCTGGACCAGCTCCCCGGCTCGGGCATCATCTACACGCTGACAGTGGCGGCAGCGGGGGAGACCGCCGAGTTCCTGCGCTCCCGGGGCTACCCGGTCGCCTCCTACAGCGGGCAGTCCGACGACGCCGACCGGCGGGCCGCCGAACAGGACCTGCTCGACAACAAGATCAAGGCGTTGGTGGCGACCAGCGCCCTCGGCATGGGCTTCGACAAGCCCGACCTGGGCTTCGTCGTCCACCTCGGCGCACCACCCTCGCCCATCGCGTACTACCAGCAGGTCGGCCGCGCCGGCCGCGCCGTCGAGCACGCCGAGGTGCTGCTGCTGCCCGGCGTCGAGGACGCCGCCATCTGGCGCTACTTCGCCTCGCTGGCGTTCCCACCGGAGCAGCAGGTCCGCGCCGTGCTGGCCGCCCTGCACACCGACCGTCTGCTCTCCACCCAGGCCCTCGAACCCCTCGTCGACCTGCGCCGGGCCCGGCTGGAGCTGATGCTCAAGGTGCTCGACGTGGACGGCGCGGTCCGCCGGGTGCGCGGTGGGTGGCTCGCCACCGGCGAGCCGTGGGTCTACGACGAGGCCCGGTTGCGCCGCGTCGCCGAGGCGCGCACCGTCGAGCAACAGGCCATGCGGGAGTACGCGACCACGTCCGACTGCCGGATGCGGTATCTACGGGAACGCCTGGACGACACCGGGGCGGCCGACTGCGGCCGGTGCGACAGGTGCGCCGACCCCCTCTTCACCGCCGACGTGTCGACGGCCGCGCTCGCCGCCGCGCAGACCTTCCTGGGCCGCCCCGGTGTGGAGATCGCCCCGAAGAAGCTCTGGCCGACCGGGCTCGACGCGGTCGGCGTACCCCTCAAGGGCCGGATCGCCCCGGCCGAGCAGGCGCTGCCAGGCCGGGCCGTCGGGCGCCTCTCCGACCTGGGCTGGGGTGGTCGGCTGCGTGACCTCGTCGGCCCGGACGCACCTGATACACCGGTGCCCGACGACGTCGCCGGTGCGGTGGTGGAGGTGCTGAAGGCGTGGGCGCACGGCGACGACCCGTGGCCCCGCCGGCCAGTGGCGGTGGTAGCCGTCGGCTCCCGACGGCGGCCCCGGCTGCTCGGCTCGCTCGCCGACCGGATCGCCACCGTGGGCCGGCTGCCGCTGCTCGGCGAGGTCACCACGGCCGGCCCCGGCGGCCCGGCCGGCCCGCGCGGCAACAGCGCCCAACGGGTACGCGCGCTGCACGACACCTTCACCGTGCCGACCGACCTGGCCGACGCGCTGGCCGGGCTGGACGGCCCGGTGCTGCTCGTCGACGACCTGATCGACTCGGGCTGGACGATGACACTGGTGGCCCGTGCGCTGCGCCGGGCCGGCGCGACCGACGTGCTCCCGCTCGCCCTCGCCGTGGCCGGCTGACCCCGCTGCCGCTGCCGCTGCCGCTGTTGCCGTCGCTGCCGCTGTTGCCGTCGCCGTCGCCGTCGCTGCCGCTGTTGCCGTCGCCGTCGCTGTCGCTGTCGTCGTCGTTGCTGTCGTCGTCGCCGGTGACGATGACGGCAGGCGGTGCCGTGGCGTTGATGGCGCAGCTCCGCTCGGTCGGGGGCGGAAAGTTCCCGGGCACCGGTGAATGCGACAGTCGCCACGCCGTCCGGGCGTCGGCCTGGCGCTGCCGCCGGCGGCGGTAACGTGGGCAGCATGACCGACCAGCAGCCCGTCACCCGCGGCGTCGACGCCGTCATTGACGTGACCGCCGGCCACCCGCTGGGCGCTGGCGGTGCCTGAGCAGCTCTCCGCGGTGCCGGTCCCGGACCAGGTGTCTGCGGCTCCGGTCATCGACGAGGTTCCCGCCGGGCCGGACCGGAGCACTCTCCGGCTGGCGTTGGTGGTTGGCGGGCTGGTGCTCGCGGTGCTGCTCGGCTTCGGCCTCGGCCGGCTCAACGCCACCGGCGCCGCCACCGGCAGCCCCTCGTTGGCGGCCGAGCACACCGATCCGCCGGGCGTCGCGCCGCACAACCACGGCTCGGCCACGGCCGCCGATCAGGGCGCGGCCACCGAGGCGGGTGGTCTGGCGGTCAGCTCGGCGGGGCTCACCCTGGCCCCTCTGGGCACCGAGTTCGCGCCGGGTCGCGCCGGTCAGTTGCGCTTCCAGGTGCGCGACGCGCAACGCCGGCCGGTCACCCGGTTCGCCATCGTGCACGACAAGCCGATGCACCTCATCGTCGTCCGGCGGGACCTGACCGGTTACCAGCACCTGCACCCGACAATGGCGGCGGACGGCACCTGGTCGGTTCCGTTGACCCTCCCGCAGCCCGGCGTCTGGCGGGCGTACGCCGACTTCACGGTGGTTGCCGACGACGGCGCCCAGACCGCTGTGACCCTCGGCACGGACCTGGTCGCGCCCGGCGACTACCGACCCCGTCCAGTGCCGGGGCCGGCCACCTCGACGACGGTGGACGGCTTCACAGTGAGCTTCCAGGGCACCCCGCAGGCCGGGACGACAGTGCCGCTGACCTTCCGGGTCGACGGTGCTGGTGGTGGTGCCGCCGCACTGCAGCGCTACCTCGGGGCGTACGGGCACCTGGTGGCGTTGCGCGAGGGCGATCTCGGCTACCTGCACGTGCACCCGGAGACCGAACTGGTGGACGGTCAGATCAAGTTCTGGCTGACGATCCCCGGCCCGGGCCGCTACCGCCTCTACCTCGACTTCCAGGTGAACGACAAAGTTCAAACCGCCGAATTCACCCTCACCACCCCTTAATCCCACCCATCCCCGCCCCACCGCCCTCCGAAGGGGGAGGGGTGGGGTGGGGTTAGCCGGCTCGGCGGATGGGGCGGCGGGCCAGGTAGCGGAGCAGGTCGCGGATGTGGTGCTTCTCCTCGGCGGGGACCGTGGGGTCGGCCAGCCGGTCGAGGATGGCCCGGACGTCGGCCTCGACCGGGCCGTCGTCGTGGCGTCGGCGGGGTGCGGGGCCGGCGTCGGGCAGCCCGAGCGCGCGGAACGCGGCGGCGACCGGCAGATCCAGGGCGGCGCAGAAACCGCGCACCTTGGCCAACTCGGGATAGTCCTGCCAGTCACCGGCCAGCCAGCGGAACACTGTGGAGCGTCCCACGCCCGTGTGCGAGGCAAGATCAGTCACGGTCCAGCCACGTTCGTCACGAGCGTCATCGATGGCGCGCCGGACGAAGCGGGCGAAGGCCATCTGCGGTGATACCTCGGCTGATCCCATCCCTGTGTGTCTTCCCCTCCCGCCGGAGCACCGGGACGATGCGCCTTTCGAGGGTAGTACGCCCACAGCCGGAAACAATTGACTGACCGCACAAACTGTCCCGTGGATGAGACTTTTCTCTGCATGCGTGTGTGCAGAACGAAAATTGCATCCAGCGATCATCATCGTTCTCGTTTAGGCTCGGTCCCCGTCCCGACATGGGTCTTTGCCTGCCGCGTCCGACCGGACCACCGCCGAGGAGCACCATGGCCGAACCGAGTCGCCCCCAGCCGTACCAGCCTGGTGCGGTGAGCCTCTTCTTCGTCGCCAAGGCCGGCGTCTTCGCGGCCGCGTTCTGGATCTGGTTGCTGGTCCTGGTGCTCCGCACCGACTCCGCTACCGGACTGCAGGTGCTGGCCGCCACCGGCACCATCACCACCACGCTGGTCGCGGTAGTGCTCGGTGCCCGGATGGCGTTGCAACACAACGCCGCCGTCCGGCACGCCGAGGTGAAGAAGCTGCTGGTGGACATCTCCTGGAACGCCTTCGCGGCAGCCGGCAACGCCGAGGCCGGCGGGGGCAGGGTCGTACCATTCCCGATCGCGCCGGGCGACGGGGAGCGGAGCGCCCGTCGGCCCGGCGCCGACCGGGTGTCGGTCCACGACCGTGGTGCCGGCGAGCGTGACGGTGGCCGGGACCGTCGGCGTTAGCGAGCCGGGCCGGCGTTAGGAGCCGGACGCCTCGTCGGCGGCCAGCAGGGTCTCCAGTCGGGGGACGACCTGCCACTGGTCCACCAGCTCGCGGTACTCCGCGCGCTGCGCCCCGGTCGCCCCGGCACCGGTACGGCGCGCGCGGATCAGCAGGTTGCGGGGCGTGTGCTGCGAGTCCACGAACTCCACCACCTCGGTCCGGTATCCGTGCAGCCGCAGCAGCCCGGCGCGCAGGGCGTCGGTGAGCACGTCGGCGAACCGCTCGCGCAGGATGCCCTGCCGGGTCAGCAGCTCGTACGGGGCCGGGGCGGGGTGGGCGCGCAGCTGCTTCGCCAGATCGTGGTGGCAGCACGGCGCGGCCAGCACCCAACGGGCCTCCCAGCGCACCGCGCGGGCCAACGCCTCGTCGGTGGCGGTGTCACAGGCGTGCAGTGCCAGCACCAGGTCGGGGGCGGGGTCGACGACGGCGTCGGCGATCGTCCCGGCCACGAAGCTGACCTGGTCGGCCCAGCCGAGCCGCTGCGCCAACTCGGTGTTGCGCCGCCGCTGGTCCTCGCGGACGTCCACGCCGACCAGTTGGACGCCGAGCCCTCGACTCGTCAGGTAGCGGTACGCGGCGAACGTCAGGTAGGCGTTGCCGCAGCCCAGATCGACCACCCGTAGCGGACCGGTCAGGTCGTCGGGCAGGGTCGCGGCCAGGGCCCGCAGGAACGCGTCCACCTGACGGCGCTTGGCCGCCGAGCCGCCGATCTCGGCGAAGATGGGATCACCGGGGTCGAGCAGGTACTCCTTCGTCCGGTCGTTTCCGGTCGGCGTCGCCGCCGGGCGGGACGTCGCGGCCCGGTGCACCTGCGCCTCGCCGGACTTGGTCACCCGCAGCTGGAGCGTCGCGTCGGCCGTCTCGACGTGCCAGTTGCCGAACGGCTCGGCCAGCAGTTCGTCGACCGCCGCGGCGGCCTCCGGACCGGAGGCGATGTTGCGGGTGTACGGGCGAGCGCCGTCGGACGTGGTGATCTGGATCCGGGGCCCGGCCTTCAGCGTCACCGGCCGCAGTTCGGCCCGCTCGACGGTGGGGCGACGTCCGCGGCGGCGACCGGCGGCGACCGCCCGGGTCAGCGCGGGGTCGAGCAGCAGCGCCCGAACCTCGGTCAGGGCGGCGTCCAGTGGTTGCGGCATCGTTCCATCTTCAGCAGGCGGGGTGGGAGACGGGAACATCCCCCACGCCGCGCGAGGCGGTGCGGGGGATGTCAGGTGTGGCTGGTGGTCAGTCGGCGGTCGCCTCGGCCGGCGTACCCGCACCGGAACCGCCACCACGGCGGCGTCGGCGGCGGCGCGGCTTCGACGGTTCACCGTCGGACGCGGTGGTCGGCTCGGCGGGGCCGGAGTCGGCGGAGATCACCGCGGTGGTCTCGCCCGCGACCACCTCGCCGGCGCGGCGGCGACGCCGGCGGCGGGGGGTACGGGTGCCTTCCTCGGCGGCGTCGACAGCGGGTGCGTCGGCGGCGGCCGGCGTGCCGGCGTCGGGGCGGTCGCGGCGACCATCGCCCCGACCACGACGTTCGCCGCGACCCTCGCCGCGACCCTCGCCGCGACCCTCGCCACGGCTCTCACCGCGTCGGGAGCCTCGGCCGCCGCTGTCGCCCCGGCGGGAGCGGGTCGTCCCACCCAGGTCCTCTTCGATCTCGGCGGACAGCCCGGCCCGGGTGCGCTCGGCCGTGGGCAGCGTGCCGCTGACCTCGGTGGAGATGTGCAGGTCGGTGTAGAGGTGCGGCGACGTGTGGTACGTCTCCGGCGGCTCCGGCATCTCCAGACCGAGGGTCTTGTCGATGATCCGCCAGCGCGGCATGTCGTCCCAGTCGACGAAGGTCACCGCGACACCCGTCGCGCCGGCCCGGCCGGTACGACCGATCCGGTGGGTGTAGGTGTCCTGGTCTTCCGGGCAGTCGTAGTTGATGACGTGGGTGACGCCGGTGACGTCCAACCCGCGGGCCGCCACGTCGGTGGCGACCAGGATGTCGATCTTGCCGGCCCGGAAGGCCCGCAGGGCCCGCTCGCGGGCACCCTGGCCGAGATCACCGTGGACCGCGGCGACCGCGAACCCACGGAAGTCGAGGTCCTCGGCGACCCGGTCGGCGGCCCGCTTGGTACGCGTGAAGATCATGGTCAACCCACGCCCCTCCGCCTGGAGGATGCGCGCCACCACCTCGACCTTGTTCATCGAGTGGGTGCGGTAGACCAGCTGCTGGGTCTGCGGCGACGGGCCGGTCTCGGCGGTGTGCCCGGCGTGGATCGTCATCGGCTGGCGCAGGAAACGCCGC
This sequence comes from Micromonospora sp. C97, assembly GCF_018070385.1. NCBI lineage: Bacteria > Bacillati > Actinomycetota > Actinomycetes > Micromonosporales > Micromonosporaceae > Micromonospora > Micromonospora sp. C97. The sequence goes on along the minus strand of NZ_JAGPXU010000002.1, from coordinate 235,666 downwards.
GACAGGGTGACGATCGGGTCCGGCATGGTGGCCGAGAAGAGCATCGTCTGCCGGTCTTCCGGAAGCATCGCCAGGATCTTCTCGACGTCGTCGAGGAAGCCCAGGTCGAGCATCCGGTCGGCCTCGTCGAGGACGAGCGCGCGCACCCGGTCGAGCCGCAGGTGCTTCTGCTTCTGCAGGTCCATCAGTCGCCCGGGGGTGCCGACCAGGATCTCGACACCCTTGCGCAGCGCGTCGATCTGCGGCTCGTACGCCACGCCGCCGTAGATCGGCAGCACCCGGACGCCGCGCGTCCGGCCAGCGGCGGCCAGGTCCTTGGCAACCTGGATGCCCAGCTCACGGGTGGGGACGACGACCAGCGCCTGCGGGACGCCGTCGCTGCCCTCGCTCGGGGCGAAGACCCGGTCGAGCAGCGGAACGCCGAAGCCGAGGGTCTTGCCGGTGCCGGTGGGTGCCTGCCCGATCAGGTCGACGCCGCGCAGCGCGATCGGGATCGCGTACTCCTGGATGGCGAAGGCGCGGGTGATGCCGGCCGAGGCCAGCGCCTCGACGGTCTCGGCGCGGGCGCCGAGTGCGGCGAACGTGGGGGCCTCCGGTCGGACCGGGGCGGTGGGGGCCAGTTCCTGGCCGTCCAGCAAATCTTGAGTCAGGTCGCTCATGTGGATGTGGGGGTGCCCTCTCGTGGGTGCGCCCGTCCTGTCCTCAGGGCGCGTTCGGTATGACGCGGGCCACACGGTCGGCGGCAGATTGCCGAGCTGGACCGGGCCGCACGCGCGCCGCAGGCTGAGCTTCGATCAGATCGGCGCCCACGGCAACTGCTCCATGTTACCTGAACAGGCATGCCTGCGTCCCGATTCCCGGGCGGCCATCCGCCACGCGGGGCAAGTAAATGTGACCTGCATCACGGCTTGACTGACCTGGTTCGCCCCGCCCCCGCAGAGTCGGGTGGGAGTCGTATCAGGTGCGAAGTTGGCGAAAACGGTTACGACGCGCACCGCGGCTTCATGATCGATCGGGCCGGCGCGGGCGCGCGCCCGGTAGCCTGCCGCTCGTGTCCGCCTTTGCCGTCGTCGATCTTCTGGGTCTCGTCGCCTTCGGCGAGCTGCTGGCCTTCGAGCGGATGGCCGGCGACGCCCGCCTCGCTCCCGACCTGCGCCGCCGGGCCGCGCTGAACGAGATGGCCGCGGCCGAGATCGCCAACTACCGACGCCTCGCCGACCGGCTCACCGAACTGGGCGTACCGCCGGAGGACGCGATGGCACCCTATGTCGAGCCGGTGCAGGCGTACCACGACTCGACCGAGCCGCGGGACTGGGCGGAAGTGGTCACCAAGGCGTACGTCGGTGACGCGATCACCGACGACTTCGTCCGCGAGATCGCCGACGCGCTGGCGGAACCGGACCGGGCGTTGGTGCTGGACGTCCTGCACGACTTGCGGTACGCGGACTTTGCCGCGGCGGAGATCAGGTTGGCCGTCGCCGACGACCCCCGGGTGGCCGGTCGGCTCTCGATGTGGGCCCGACGGCTGGTCGGAGAGGCGTTGTCCCAGGCCGGCCGGGTCGCCGCCGAGCGGGCCACGCTCACCGCGCTGATCGCACGGGACGGCCGGGTCGACGTGCCGGGGCTGTTCGGCAGGCTCACCGCCGCGCACACCGCACGGATGACCGCCGCCGGGTTGAACAACTGACCGGTCGACCGCTCGGCGCACGCCTGAGCGTCGGCTGGTCGGGTCGGTGCCGGCCTGCGGCAGGTGGGCCGGACGCCGACCTGCCGCGATGGCCGGACCGGTCAGCGGACGGTGAACCCGACCGCCCGGGGCGACGCCTCGGCGATCTCGACGTAGGCGACCTTCTCGACGGGAACGATGACCCGCCGGCCCTTCTCGTCGGTCAGGGAGAGCGTGCCGCCGTTGCCGGCGAAGGCGTCGGTCACGATCTGCTCGATCTCGGCCGGCGACTGCGCGCTGTCCAGAACCAGCTCGCGCGGCGCGTACTGCACGCCGATCTTGACCTCCACTGTGCCTCCTCAACTGGGGCGAAAGAACCGCCCTGCGAAGGCTATCCGATCACGGGGTCGACGGTCAGGCTGACTCACCTTGCAGCGGGAAGCTCGCGATGCCCCGCCACGACAGCGCGGCCACCAACGCCTCGGCCTCGGCCTTCGGCACCTGCCGCCCGCCGGCCAGCCAGAACTGCGCGGCCGTCTCCGCGGCCCCGACCAGCCCGGAGGCGAGCAACTCGGCGTGTGCCCGGCTCACCCCGGTGTCGGAGATGATCGTGTCGGTGATCGCCGCGATGCAGCCCTGCTCGACCCGCTCCACCCGCTGCCGCACCGCCGGGTCGTTACGCAGATCCGACTCGAAGACGAGCCGGAACGCCTCACTCTCGTGGTCGACGAAGTCGAAGTACGCCCGCACGGACGCGCTGACCCGCTCCTTGTTGTCGCTGGTGCCGCGCATCGCTTCCTGCACCTGAGCGACGATGGCGTCACAGTGCGTGTCGAGCAGCGCCAGGTAGAGATCCATCTTTCCGGGAAAGTGTTGGTAGAGCACCGGCTTCGAGACCCCGGCCCGCTCGGCGATGTCGTCCATCGCGGCGGCGTGGTAGCCCTGCGCGACGAACACCTCCTGCGCCGCAGCGAGAAGCTGCTTACGACGCGCGGAGCGGGGCAGGCGGGTGGGCCGGCCAGCGGTCTGTGCACCGTTCCCCGCAGCGGTCATGGGATCCTCCGAGTTCTCCGTACGAGCCGGCATTTTCCCCCCAGACCGGGCGAGGCCCGTGACCTCCGTTGTGGAAATGGCCCGCCGCTGTAACTTATCGCCACTCTCGGCACACGGTAGCCTCAGCGGGGGCGACCAAGGAGCGCGCGGTGAGTGAAACAGGGCAACCCGGAGCCGCCACCCCGGGAGAGCACGGTGACGGAGCGGGTCAGCACGACGACCCGAGCCGTTCCGTCAGCGGGTGGGCGCCACCGGCGGGAGGATGGCCCCGGGCCGCCGACCGCGAGGACGCCCGGGATGAGGCGCCGCGCTGGCAGCCCGACCCCGCGTCGGGCTGGCGGGCCGCCTCGGCGCGACACGGTGACCTGCCATCGCCGCTGGTCGGACGACCGGACGACCCGGAGCCGCCGGCCCGCGCCAACGGCCACCGCGTCAACGGCGTGCACCCCCCGGACGACGTCAACGGCGTCCACCTCCCCGGTCTCGAACCGCCAGCGGGACGCCCCACGCCGGTGAGCGCCCCGCCCGGGCTGCCCGCCGAGGGTCGCCCCGGGGCGGCCAGCGACCGGCTCGTGGTGCCCGCCCAGCGTCCCGCGCCGTCGGCGGAGCAGGGTGTCGCCGAGCCCGACACCGGTCCCGCCCCGCACCCCACCGTCGATCCGGCCGCCGCGCACCGGGCCCGTTGGGCCGAACCCGGCCTGCCCACCTCGGCCCCACCTGCCGTCCAGGTGCCGCCCGTCGGCACCGCGGCGTCGGGTTTCGAGGTGCCGCCCGGCTTCCACGCTCCGACCGTCGAGCGGCTGGCCGCCGACGACAGCCCGACCGCGCCACGCGACTGGCGGGACCCGGTCCCACCGGAGCACGCGGCGAGTTCGGGACGCACCCCGGGCCCGGCCGGGCAGGCCGACGACGGCGAGCCCGGTCGCGCTGCCGAGGCTGCCCGGCCGGCCGACCCGCACCGTCCCGGGGACCCGCACCGTCCCGGGGACGCGCACCGGGCCGGGGAGTCGTCGGCCATCGAGCCCGACTGGTCGGGGCCGAGCTGGAACCGTCCGAGTTGGGGTGGGGGATGGGCCCCGCCCTGGTCCCGCCAGGACGACGAGTCGGTTGGCCCGGCAGCCCGGGACGAGTCGGCGCCGGGTTGGGTCGCCGAGCCCAACCAGCCGTACGAGCCGGTGCGCGCCGAGGTGCCCCGTCCGTACGAGCCGGTGCGCGCCGATCCAGGCCGTGGCTACGAACCCGGCCGGGGCGAGTCCGAGTCCGCGCCGGAGTCCCCCGCCGAACCGACGAGCGCGCCACCCGCCGACCGGCCGTCCTGGGCTGGCGGCGGTGCGACGCCGACCAGCGGTCCGCCCGCCGACCGGCCGTCCTGGGCGGCGTCCGGGGCGACCGGCAGACCTCGGGCCGACCCGCCGTCCTGGGCGGGTGGGGGCGACCCCGACCCCACCAGCGCGCCGCCCGCACGGCCCTCCTGGGCCGGGGGTTCCGATCCGACGCCACCCGGTGCGCCGCCGGTGCGGCCGTCCTGGGCGGGCGGGTCCGAGGCGGCGACCAGCGTGCCTCCGGTACGACCGTCCTGGGCCGGCGGGTCCCCACCGCCCACGACCAGCGCGCCGTCGACGCGGCCGTCCTGGGCCGGCGGGTCCGATCCGGCACCGGCCAGCTCGCCGTCGACGCGGCCCTCCTGGGCCGCCAGCCCGTCACCGGCCGACCCGTCGGTCGACGCGCCGGCCGCTGCACCGGCCGGCCCGCCGCCGGCACCGGCCGGGCCACCTCCCACGCTGGCCGACGCGCCACCGGCCCCGGCCGGCCCGTCGCTGGTGGCGGAGCGCCCGTCCTGGACCGGCGGTTCGCCCGCCGCGAGCAGCTCCCGAACCGAGCGGCCGGACTGGTCCGAGGGCCGGCTCCCCGCGACCCCTGTCGAACGCCCGTCCTGGCCGGCCAGTCGAGCGGCCAGCACCGGTGCGGGCGACGGCGGTGAGCCGCCCGGTCGGTCCCGGCCCGAGACCCGGCCGACCGCCCCGTTCCGGCTCCGGCCGGCGACACCCGAGCCCGGTCCCTCGTCCGTCGAGTCGCCCCAGCCGGCCGCACCCGCCAGCGGCCTGCCCTCGAAAGACGTCACACCGCCCGCCGCCGAAAAGGGTTCCGGCCGCACCGGTCAGCCCGCACCGTCGTCCGTCTCTCCGTACGCGGCGCGACGATCCGCCCCGGACCCGACGTCGCCGGCCGACGACGGCCGGCAGTCGGCCCCGAGCGCGGTGGTGCTGCCGCAGCGCGTCCCCGCGGAACCGGACGTGCCCGTCGTGCCGGAGCCGCCAGCCGTGGAGCCCCCCGCCGAAACCCCGGAACTCGCCCGCATCGCCACCCACCTGCGTCGGGACGACGAGCCAGCCCCGTTGCGGGAGCGCCCCGAGGGGTTCGATGTCAACGCCATCCTGGACGCCGTCCGGGAGGTGGCAGGTGTCCGCGACGCGGCCCTGCGCCGTACCCCGGCCGGGGCGCACAGCTTGCGACTGGACCTGGCCGACGGCGCCGACCCGGCCGAGGTGAGCCGGCAGGTGGCCCGGCTTCTCCAGGAGCGGATGGGGTTGGCCGCGGCCCCGCAGAACGTGCCCGGCCTGCCCAGCACGCCGCCTCCGCCGGTGCGCCGCCGCGCTGCCGAACCCCGACCGGCTGAGCGGCGTACCCCGGAAACGCAGAACGCTGCCGCGCGTGATCCCGGCGAGGTTCGGGCGGCCACGTCGCCGACGGCCGCCCGCCCGACCGGCGGTCGGTCCGAGGCCGCGCCGGCTGGCCCGGAACAGCGGACCAGCACGGACCCGACGCGTCGGCGGCGGTCGAACGCTCCGCACCGGGGCCGGGCCACGGTGGAGGAACCCGGATCGGTCTCCGCCGCGCCGGCCGGCGCCGCGACCGGTAGCCCGGCGACGCTCGGCACGTCGTACTCCGGTGGTCAGGTGACCACGACGGAGTCCGCGCCGTCCCGGCCGCTGGAGACCGGCGGCGTCCCGGGGCCCCGGGTGGTGATCGACCACGTGCAGGTCAGCACCTTCGGCCTGGACGCGAACGTCGAGGTCCGGCTGCTGGCCGGGGGCGACAGCGCCTCCGGGTACGCCACCGGGCCGGCGGTGGACGGCTACGTGCTGCGGCTCTGCGCGGTGGCGGCGGCCGCCGCCGTGGACGAGTTGTTGCGCGGCGCGGACAACGCCGAGCGGGGACGCTGCTTCGTCGAACACGCGGCGGTGGTGCCGTTCGGCAACTGCGAGGTGGCCACCGTGGTGGCGTTGCTGGTCTGTGAGGGCTGGGTCGAGCAGCTCGCCGGGTCGGCCCTGGTCGCCGGTGATCCCCGTCAGGCGGTGGTCCGGGCGACGTTGGCGGCGGTCAACCGTCGGCTGGAGGCGCTGCTGTCCTGAGTGGTCCGGGGCAGACTGGAGCAATGAGACGCGCCACCCTCTGGCCGGACCACCTGCTCCCCGACGACCGCGTCCCGCCGCCGTGGCCGGGCCGGGAAGTCCGGCTCGACGGCCGGGTCACGTACGTGCGGGACACCCCGGCCACCGCCGTTGGCGCGCAGCCGGCGCTGTACGTGCACGGGCTGGGCGGGTCGTCGCAGAACTGGACGGACCTGGCCGGGCTGCTCGCCGACCGACTGGACGGTCAGGCCATCGACCTGCCCGGCTTCGGCCGGAGCGAGCCGGGTCCGCGGTACACGATTCCGGCCTTCGCCGATCTGGTGGTCCGCTGGATCGAGCACTCCGGTCGCGGTCCGGTGCACCTGTTCGGCAACTCGCTGGGCGGCGCGGTCGCGGTCCAGGTCGCCGGGCTCCGGCCGGACCTGGTCCGCACCCTCACATTGATCTCCCCGGCGCTGCCGTTCCTGGACTTCCGGCGCTCGTTGCAGGGGCGGATGCTGCCGGTGCTCGCCATTCCGCGTGGTGAGCGGCTGGTCGCCCGGCACCTCACCCAGCTCGCGCCGGAGGTGATGGCCCAGCAGGTGCTGGAGGCGTGCGTCGCCGACCTGAGCCGGATCTGCGATCAGCGTCGGGCCGAGGCGCTGGAGGAGATCCGGGTGCGGTACGAGGCCGAGCACTACGCCGCCGCGTACGTCCGGACGTTCCGTGGGCTGGTCGCCAGCTTCCTGCGCGCGTACCTGCCGGGGCCGGGGTCGCTGTGGCGCCTCGCCGCGGCGGTACGCGCACCGACCCTGGTGGTGGGCGGCCGGCAGGACCGCCTTGTCGACGTGCGGGTGGCGCCGCAGACCGCCCGGGTCATTCCGGACAGCCGATTGATGATGCTCCACGGTGTCGGCCATGTGGCGCAGTTGGAGGTTCCCCGGCTGGTTGCCCGCGCGGTGGTCGGCCTGCTCGCCGAAACGGAGGACGCGGTGGGGCGCTCTGATCTGGCAGGCTGACCCGGATGCCCAGCTCAGCCCGCCACCCCGTGCGCCGTCGACGGCGTTTCGCGTTGCTCGCCCAACTGGTGGCGGTGGCGGTGGCCGTCGGTGCGGCGGTGACGGTGGTCGCCGAAGGGCGGGGCGGGCAACCCGGTGGTGAACGGCTGGCCGCGGAGGAGGTGGGTACGCCTGCCCCGCTGGTGGCCGGGCCGCTGCCGCCGTCGGCCGACCCGTCGCCCGTCGACGTGGTTTCGCCCAGTCCGTCGGCGGTGTTGCGGGTGCCCGGGCCGGTTCCGAGCGCCGGTACGGGCAGGTTCGGCTATGACGCGCGCTCCGGCCCGGTGCTGGGTCGGGCGGGTGAGGTGCGACGGTACCGGGTCGCTGTGGAGTCGGGCAGCGCCGAGGACGCCGCCGAGTTCGCCGATGCGGTCCAGGTGGCACTGGCCGGGCCGGGCAGTTGGGTCGACAGCGGCAGGTTGCGGCTTCAGCAGGTGCCCGGGGCCGCGCCTCGTGACTTCACCGTCTACCTGGCGACCGCCCGGACCGCGGGGCGGATGTGCGCACAGGGTGGGGTGGACATCCGGATCAACGGCCGGCCGTACACGTCCTGTCGGGCACCGGGCAAGGTGATCATCAACCTGGATCGGTGGCGGTTGTCGGTGCCGCACTTCGTCTCGGCCGGTGTGCCGCTGGCGGTCTACCGCACGTACGTGGTCAACCACGAGGTGGGCCACCAGCTCGGGCATCGGCACGAGCGGTGCCCCGGTGCGGGTCGGGCGGCGCCGGTGATGATGCAGCAGACGCTCTTCCTCAACGGGTGCCGGGCCAACCCGTGGCCGTATCTCAATGGGCGTCGGCACGCCGGCCCGGCGCTCTGAGGCGATCGGTCCGACTCGCCAATATCAGTCTCGATCGGGCATCTTGTGGCAATAGCGATAAAAACGGTTAAACGCCCGAATAATCTGGCAGGCTCGACGGTATGACGCCGTCGTCCCCTTACGGCCCGGCCCGGCCGCCCGATCACCGGTCGGCGCGGCGGGATGCGCGTCCCACGTTCGTTCGGATGCGCCGACGGCGTCGCCGCAGCATGCTGCTCGGCCTGCTCGTGCTCGCCGCGGCCATCGGCGTGACAGTGAGCCGGGGCGGCGAGCCGGCAGTCGAGCCGCCGGCCGCCACCCAGGGCGGAATGGGTCACGGCGGTGGGGTGGCCGCGCACCCGGCGCCCACCAGCTACCCGTCGGTCGGAGCGGGACGCTTCACCGCCGCCGACGGCGAGACCCCCGTGCACGGCACTGACGGTCCGCTGCGCCGCTACCGGGTCGTCGTCGAACGCGACGCCGGCCAGGACCCCGACGTCTTCGCCGCAACTGTCGACGAGGTGCTGGCCGACCCGCGCAGTTGGATCGCCTCCGACGAGCTGCGGGTGCAACGGGTGGCCGACCCGGAGGACGCCGACTTCACCATCTACCTGGCCACCCCGGTCACCTCCGAGCGGATGTGCGCGGAGGGCGGGTTGACCACCGAGCGCTACACCTCCTGTCGCCTGCCCGGTCAGGTCATCATCAACCTGGCCCGTTGGATGGAGGCGGTCCCCGACTACGGCGCTTCCCTGGACACCTACCGGACCTACGTCATCAACCACGAGGTGGGTCACGAGTTCGGCGAGGACCACGAGGCGTGCCCCGGCCCGGGGGAGCCCGCTCCGGTGATGCAACAGCAGACGTACGGCCTGGAAGGCTGCGTCGCCAACGCCTGGCCCTACCTCGACGGCCGTCGCTACGCGGGGGACATCGTCCCCTGATCGACGGGCTCGTCGGTTATTCCCGCTCCCGCATAGCGGACCACGTGTCGTCAGTCATGGCCGAGCGGGGCTCCCGCGAGCAACAATGGCGCGGTTCACACCGCCGATCCCGGGGAGTCCACCGTGTCGTTGCCCCCGCTCGTCGAGCCCGCCGCCGAGCTGACCGTAGACGAGATCCGCCGCTACTCACGTCACTTGATCATCCCGGATGTCGGGGTGACCGGGCAGAAGCGGCTGAAGAACGCCAGGGTGCTCTGTGTCGGCGCCGGTGGCCTCGGGTCGCCCGCCCTGTTGTACCTCGCCGCGGCCGGGGTCGGCACGCTCGGCATCATCGACTTCGACACCGTCGACGAGTCCAACCTCCAGCGCCAGGTCATCCACGGGGTGTCCGACATCGGCCGGTCCAAGGCCGAGTCCGCCGCCGCGTCGATCCGCGAGATCAACCCCCTGGTCAACGTGGAGATCCACAACACCGCGCTGGACCGGGAGAACGTCCGCGAGATCTTCGCCCAGTACGACCTGATCGTGGACGGCACCGACAACTTCGCCACCCGCTACATGGTGAACGACGCGGCGGTGCTGCTCGGCAAGCCGTACGTCTGGGGCTCGATCTACCGCTTCGACGGCCAGGCGTCGGTGTTCTGGGCCGAGCACGGCCCCTGCTACCGCTGCCTCTACCCGGAGCCGCCGCCGCCCGGCATGGTCCCCTCCTGCGCCGAGGGCGGCGTGCTGGGGGTGCTCTGCGCGTCGATCGGCTCGATCCAGGTGAACGAGGCGATCAAGCTGCTCACCGGCATCGGTGAGCCGCTGGTCGGCCGCCTGATGGTCTACGACGCCCTGGAGATGGAATACCGCAAGATCAAGGTTCGTAAGGACCCGAACTGCGTGCTCTGCGGCGAGAACCCCACCGTCACCGACCTGCTGGAAGACTACGAGGACTTCTGCGGCGCGGTCTCCGAGGAGGCCCAGGAGGCGACGCTCGACGCGACCATCACCGCGCTGGAGCTCAAGGAGTGGCAGGACGCCGGCAAGGACATCTTCCTCGTCGACGTGCGTGAGCCGGCCGAGTACGAGATCGTCCGGATCCCCGGCGCCACCCTGATCCCCAAGGGCGAGATCCTCTCCGGTGAGGCCCTCGCGAAGCTGCCGCAGGACCGGCAGATCGTGCTGCACTGCAAGTCCGGCGTCCGCTCGGCGGAGGCACTCGCCGCGCTCAAGGCGGCCGGGTTCAAGGACGCCGTGCACGTGCAGGGTGGCGTGCTCTCCTGGATCAAGCAGATCGACCCGTCGCTGCCCGCGTACTGACGATCGGTCCGGGGCGGCCCGTCCGGCCGCCCCGGCAAATCGACGCAGATGACGCCGGGCGGCCGTCCGGCCGGAGCGACGCAGCCATCCCGGGCTGGCCGATTCCCTGAGGCGGCATCGCGTCTGCGCAGGTAGCGTCTCCGCCGTGGTCGACTTGGAAGCCGCGATCGGGTTCGTCGTGGCGCATGGGGATGCGGTGGAACGCGCCCGCCTCTCCTGGCTCCGCAACGGCACCCCCGTACCCGCCGAGTTGCTGGAGACCGCCGAGGTCGGCCAGTCACCGGACGGTGGTTGGCCGGCCACCTGGGGCGGCGGGACCGCCTCGATCGACGCCACCTGCTTCCGGCTCGCCGAGCTCGACGACCTGGGTGCCCTCGGTCGCCCTGCCGCTCGCCGGGCACTGGACTGGCTGGCGTCGCGACAGCAGGCCGACGGCAGTTGGGACGAGGACGCGTCGCTGGCCGACTCGGCCCCGGAGTGGGCCCGGCCCGGCGATCCGGAGGCCGGGTTCCTCCAGTCGGCCAACGCCGGTTTCTGGCTCACCGTCGCCGGCCTCGACGCGCGCGCGTCGGGCCCGCTCGACCACCGCGTCGGTGGGGCGTACGCCGGAGTGGTGCAGGCGGCGGCCCACTCGCTCGCCGCACGGCTGCGCCCGGACGGCAGCTGGCCGTCGTTCCTCGCCGCCGGCTGGCTGAGCGCGGCGGTGCTGCACCGGCAGGAGATGTTCCAGGAGTCGGCGCGGATCCAGGTGGTGCTCGCCGAGCGGATGCCGAAGATGTCCCCGGGGGAGGTGGCGTGGCTGGCGGCCACGCTGCGCCGCGCCGGCGTGGACCCACAGGACTGGACCATGGTGCGGGCGTTACGCCGGCTGACCGAGACCCAGCGCAGCGACGGTGGCTGGGAGAGCGACGACGGCCACCAGTTCGACGTGCACACCACGCTGGCCGCCATCCGGGCGGCCCGCCCCGCGCCGCCCGGCTAGCAGCGGCTGCCGTTAGCGCAGGTGCCCGTCGCCGGTGACGACGTACTTGGTGCTGGTCAGCTCGGGCAGGCCCATCGGGCCGCGCGCGTGCAGCTTCTGGGTGGAGATGCCGATCTCCGCGCCGAAGCCGAACTCGCCTCCGTCGGTGAACCGGGTCGACGCGTTCACCATCACCGCCGCCGCGTCCACCCGGGCGACGAAGTCGCGGGCCGCGCTCGCCGAGTCGGTGAGGATCGCCTCGGTGTGCCCGGTGCCGAAGCGGCGGATGTGCGCGACCGCCGCGTCCAGCGAGTCGACCACCGCCACGGAGATGTCGGCGGACAGGTATTCGGTGGCGAAGTCCTCGTCGGTCGCCGGGACCACGGCGGCGGAGTACGCGGCCACCTCGGGGGAGCCGTGCACTGTCACCCCCGCCTCGGCGAACGCGGCCAGCACCGGGGGCAGGAACGCGTCGGCGATGCCCGCGTGCACCAGCAGCGACTCGGCCGTGTTGCAGGTGGAGAGGCGCTGCGTCTTGGCGTTCAGCGTCACCGCGACGGCCTTCGCCACGTCGGCGGCGGCATCGACGTAGACGTGGCAGTTGCCCACCCCGGTCTCGATCACCGGCACCGTCGACTCCTCGACCACGGTGCGGATCAGCGACGCGCCACCGCGCGGAATGAGCACGTCGACGAGGCCCCGGGCGCGCATCAGCTCCTTTACCGAATCACGGGAGCTGGCGTCGAGCAGCTGCACCGCGTCGGCGGGCAGGCCGGCCCCGGCGACCGCGTCGCGCAGCACCGCGACCAGCGCGGCGTTCGAGTGTGCGGCGGACGACGACCCGCGCAGCAGCGCCGCGTTGCCGGACTTGAGGCAGATCCCGGCGGCGTCCACCGTCACGTTCGGCCGTGCCTCGTAGATGATGCCGACCACCCCGAAGGGCACCCGGATCTGGCGCAACTCCAGGCCGTTGGGCAGGGTGGACCCGCGGACCACCTCGCCCACCGGGTCGGGCAACGCGGCCATCTCGCGCAGCGCGTCGGCGATGCCGGCCACCCGACCCGCGTCGAGCGCGAGCCGGTCCAGCACGGCCGCGCTCAGCCCGGCCTCGCGGCCGGCCGCCAGGTCCGTCTCGTTCGCGGTCAGGATCTCCGGGGTACGCGCCACCAGCGCGTCGGCCATCGCCACCAGCGCGGCGTCCTTGACCGTACGCGTGGCCACGGCCAGCGTCTCCGCCGCCAACCGGGCCCGTCGCGCCTGCTCAACCACGCTCATGCCAGCACTCCTCGTGAAGGTGGGAAGGTCTGCTCACAGCAGCACCAGGTCGTCGCGGTGGACGACCTCTCGTTCGTACGCCGGGCCGAGCGCCGCGGCGAGTTCGGACGTGGAGCGGCCGAGCAGCCCGGGCAACTCCACGGCGTCGTAGTTGACCAGTCCGCGGGCGACCGACGCGCCGGCGGTGTCCACCAGGTCCACCGGGTCGCCGGCCGTGAACGTGCCGTCCACGGCGGTGATGCCGGCCGGCAGCAGCGACTTGCGCCGCCCGACGACGGCGGCGACAGCGCCGGGGTCGAGGTGCAGCCGCCCCCGGGGCGAGGTGGCGTGGGCCAGCCAGAACAGCCGGGCCGTCGGGCGCCGCTGCTGCGGGTGGAAGAGCGTGCCGACCGGTTCGCCGGCCAGCGCCGGTGCGGCCAGGTCGGCGGCGGTGAGCACCACCGGGATGCCGAAGCCGGTGGCGATCCGGGCCGCCTCGACCTTGGTCACCATGCCGCCGGTGCCGACGCCGGACCGGCCGGCCCCGCCGATGGTGATGTCGGCCAGGTCCGTGTCGTCGCGCACCTCGGCGATCCGGGTCGAGTCGGGTTTGGTGGGGTCGCCGGTCCAGAGCGCGTCCACGTCGGAGAGGAGCACCAGCAGGTCGGCGTGGACCAGCGCGGCCACCAGGGCGGCCAGCCGGTCGTTGTCGCCGAAGCGGATCTCCTGGGTGGCCACCGTGTCGTTCTCGTTGACGATCGGCACCGCCCGCAGGTCGAGCAGCTTGCGCAGCGTCCGGTACGCGTTGCGGTAGTGCGCTCGCCGGGTCACGTCGTCGACGGTGAGCAGCACCTGCCCGACGGTGCGGCCGTGCCGGGCGAAGCTGGCCGCGTACCGACCGATCAGCAACCCCTGCCCGACGCTGGCGGCGGCCTGCTGGGTGGCCAGGTCGCGCGGGCGTCGGGACAGCCCGAGCGGGGCGAGCCCGGCGGCGATGGCGCCGGAGGACACCAGCACCACCTCGCGCCCTTCGGCGGTGAGCCGACCGAGGGTGTCGACCAGCGTGTCGACGCGCTCGTCGGCCAACCCGCCGGTCGCGGTGGTCAACGAGGAGGATCCGATCTTGACAACGACCCGCCGGGCCGTCGTGACTGCGTCGCGCACCCGACCATTCTGCGTGGTCACGGACGCGCCGCCCGGCGGCGTTCCCATATGGTGGCGGATTGTGACTCCTGACGAGTACGTCGAGGCGGTGCTCGACCTGGTCGAGCGGATCCCGGAGGGCCGGGTCATGTCCTACGGCGGGGTGGCCGACGCGCTCTCCGAACGCTCGGGGCGTGCCTCCGCCCGGTTGGTCGGCAACATCATGGCCCGGCACGGCGGCTCGGTGCCCTGGCACCGGGTGGTGACAGCGAGTGGTCGACTGCCGCCGGGGCACGAGCGGGAGGCGCGGGCCCGACTGCGCGCGGAGGGGGTGCCGCTGCGGGGCGAGGGGGTGGACGTCGCGGCGGCGGCCTGGTCGCCGGAGGAGGAGTTGTGATCATCTGCGGGGGTGACCGGTGACGGCCGGGGCCTGCCACACCGACGGTGCCCCGCCCCGGGCGGGGCCGGGGCACCGTGCTGGCGTTCAGAGTGGCAGTGGGGACCGCACCTCGTTGTCGTTGCGTTTCAGGTCGGGCCACTGGCGGTCCGCGGCGTCGCAGTGGACGACGAGGAACCTGCGGACGATCGCGTCGGGCGCCGGCTGGCCGGGCACCAGAAGCACGAACGTGTAGCGGCGCGATTCACCGGCCGGCACCCCGGGGAGCAGGCACGACGGTTGATCGGCCGACGGCTTGGGGTTCGGGTCGCAGCGGGACCAGTCCCCGCCGGCCCGTTCGCCGCCCTCAAGGGAGTGGAACGCGACCTGGGCCGCGTCGACCGGCCCGGCGTTGGTGACGGTGAAGACCAGGGTGAGTCGGCGTCGACTGTCCGCTCCCGCACCGTCTTCGAGCTGGTGGGTCATGGTCACCCGTAGATCGGTGAGCCGGGGGTCCCTGCCGAACGTCGTGGGGCCGTTCGTCTGGCTGAACCGCTGCCCGTTCCATCGGTACGTCCGTACCTGATCGCGCCGCAGGTACTCGGGGGTGCCGCAGCACGGCACGATGTCGGCCACCCGCACCTCGACCGACCCGGCCGGGGTGGTCTCCATGCCGAGAATGTCGTCGAACCCGTCACCGGTCCGGACCACCCGGCCCATTGTCACGATCCGACCGTCCCGGTCCCGGTCGAAGGCCACCACCTGCTTGGCCGACGCCTCGCCGTACCGGCAGGCGACGATGGCGACGGTTTCGTCCGCCCCGTCACCATCGAGGTCACCGTGCTCGAACGCGTCGTCGGTCAGCGTCGACACGTAGGTCTTCGTCGTGTCGGTCCGCAGCCGCACGTTCGAGGTGGCGCAGCCGCCCGCCGCGAGGTCCGACGGCCAGCTCGGCAGGTCGATCCGGGCCGCGAGCAGCTGGGCCCGGCTGATCCGCCCGTCCGGGCCGGCCGGGGCTTCGGCGCTCGGCGTCGCCGAGCCGGTCGGCGGTGGCGTCGGCGGTGCCGAGGTCGACGGGGTGGTGGTGGGTTGGACCGATTCCGCCGGCACCGGCGTGTTCTGGGCGTCGCGCAGTGCGGCGTTGGCGACGACGGGGGCCACCACCAGGACGACCGCCGCCGCGGCCACCGCCGCCGCCGTCATCCGTCGGCGTCGGCGCAGGACGTGCCGGGCCTGGTCGGGGCCGGGGCCGGTGACGTGGGTGACCACATCGTTGCGGTACGCGGTGAACCGCTCGCGCAGTCGCGGGTCGAGGTCAGACATCGCACACCCCCTCGGTGTTCTCGTCGAGCAGCCCGGCCAGGGCGGCCCGGCCACGGTGCAACCAGGACTTCACGGTGCCCTCGGCCACCCCTTCCTGGGCGGCGATCTGGCTGACCGGGAGGTCGGCCAGGTAGTGCAGGATGACCGCTCGGCGGTGGTTGGCGGGCAGCTGCGCCAGCGCCGTGTCGATCGCCACCCGGTCGGGGTTCGGGCCGGCCACCTCCGCCTCGGCGCGGCGCTGCCGCAGCAGGTGGTTGCGGGCGGTACGCAGGCGTCGCCACCGGCTGCGGGCCAGGTTCCAGGCGACCTGCCGGACCCAGGCCACCGGGTCGTCGTACCGGACCAGGCGGTCCCAGCGGGCCAGCGCTCGGCAGAACGCCTCCTGGGCCAGGTCCTGCGCGTGCCCCAGATCCCCGGTGTACGCACTGAGTTGCGCGGTCACGCTGCCGAAGTGTGCGTGGTAGAAGTCGTCGAAGGTGATCGTCGCCGCGACCGCCGCACCGGCTGTCCAGGCCGCCGGTGGCTCATTGGCCCGGGCTCCCATCGTTGCTGCCACTGTCCCTCCCCGTCACCGCCGGGCTGGTCCGCCCTGGGCACCGGTAACACTCCGAAACAGTGACGGCGGTTGCGGGCCCGTGCTGCCGCCAACCTGACTGTTCGGCTGTGCGCACCAGGGCCGGCAGGTTGGTCAGGCCTCGAAATAACGTGAGTAACATTCAGCCCCATGAAAACGCCGCCGGGCGCCGGCTCGTCAGCCACCGGCTCGCTGCCCCGCTCGGTGCACGCCGGCTACGCGCTCGGTTCACTGGCCACCGGCGCGTTCGGCACCGTGCCCGGTCTGTTGCTGCTGCCGTACCTGACCGACACCCTGGGCGTGGCCGCCGGGCTGGCCGCCCTGCTGGTGCTGCTGCCCAAGGCCTGGGACGTGCTGGTCAACCCGGTCGCCGGGCGGATCTCCGACCGCACCCGGTCGCGGTGGGGCGCCCGCCGCCCGTACCTGCTCGTCGCCGGCCTCGCGCTCGCCGTCCTGTTCGCGTCGATCTTCGCCGCGCCCTTCGGTAACGGCTCGGCCGCCGCGGCGTACGTGGCGTTCGCCTTCCTCGCCACCGCCACCGCGTTCGCCTTCTTCCAGGTGCCGTACGTGGCGATGCCGGCGGAGTTGACCGACGACTACGCCGAGCGCACCCGGTTGATGACCTGGCGGATCGCGGTGCTGGCACTGGCCATCCTGGTCTCCGGCGCGGTCGCGCCGCTGGTGGTGGGCGCCGGCGGTGACGGCGTGGCCGGGCACCGCTGGATGGGCCTGTTCGTGGCGGCGCTGATCGCCCTCGGCGCCCTCGGCGCGTTCCTGGGCACCCGGTCCGCGCCCACCGGCACGGTGGGGGAGAGCGAACCGACCCTGCGTGCCCAACTCGCCGTGGCCGGTGCCAACCGCCCGTTCCGGGCGCTGCTGATCTGCTTCGTGGTGCAGTCCGCCGGGGTGGCGACGATCCTGGCCGGGGTCAACTACTTCGCCGGGCAGATCCTTCGCGACGACAAGAGCGGGCCGACCCTGCTGTTCGTCTGCTTCGTCGGGCCGGCGCTGCTGGTGATGCCGATCTGGACCCGGGTCGGTGCCCGGCTGGGCAAGCGGACCGCGCTGGTCGTCGCCTCGCTGATCCTCGCCGTCGGCGCGTTCACACTGGTCGCCGCGCCGGTGCTGCCGCCGGTCGCCGTCTATCCGGTGGTCGCGCTGATCGGCGTGGGGTACGCCGGCCAGCAGGTCTTCGCGCTGGCGATGTTGCCGGACTGCATCGCCCACGAGACGGCGCGCACCGGTCGACGACAGGCGGGCGTCTTCACCGGGCTGTGGACCGCCGGGGAGACCTTCGGCCTGGCGCTCGGCCCCGGCATCTACGGACTGGTGCTGCAACTGTCCGGCTACGTGTCCTCCGACACCGGCTCGGCGGCCGCCCAGTCCGACACGGCGAGGCTGGGCGTCCTGCTCGGCTTCACGCTGATCCCGGCCCTGCTGATCGCCCCGCCGGTCCTCCTGCTCCGCCAGTACACCCTCACCGCCCACAGCGACCTGGTCGATCATGGAGTTGGGCTGGGCGACAAGGCCGTTGACCGTCACCAGAAGGGCACCATGACTCCATGATCGACGAGAACAGGGTTGAGGCCGGGGCGCTCTCCGCCACCGGGGTACCCGCCGAGGTCGCGCTCGCCGAGGTCCGGCAACTGCGCGGCGCCGACCGGCCCACCCACGGGGGACGGCTCTTCGCGTACGTCTACGACCCGGCGGTACCGGGGTTGGACGAACTGGCCGCCGCCGCCCACCGGGAGAGCGCCCACGTCAACGGGTTGGACCCGACCGCGTTCCCGTCCCTGCTGGCGATGGAGAACGCGCTGGTCGCCGCCGCCGGCCGGGTGCTGGGCGCTGGCCCGGGCAGCACCGCCCCCGACGTCGTCGGCAGCGTCACCAGCGGCGGCACCGAGTCGCTGATCCTCGCCGTCAAGACCGCCCGCGACGCCCACCCGGAGATCGCCGAACCCCGGATCGTGGTGCCGTCGAGCGCACACGCGGCCTTCGCCAAGGCGGCGCACTACCTGCGGGTGGCGCTGGACGTCGTGCCGGTCTCCCCGCAGACGCTGCGTCCCGACCCGGCCGCGATGGCCGCCGCCATCCGCCCGGAGACGGTGCTGGTCGCCTGCTCCGCGCCGTCGTACGCGCACGGGGTGATCGACCCGGTCGCGCAGATCGCCGCCGCCGCCGCCGACGCCGGGGTGCGCTGCCACGTGGATGCCTGCTTCGGAGGTTGGACCCTGCCGTACCTGCGTCGCCTCGGGGAGCCGGTGCCGCCGTTCGACTTCGCGGTGCCCGGGGTCACCTCCATCTCGGTCGACCTGCACAAGTACGCGTACGCGCCGAAGGGGGTGTCGGTGCTGCTGCACCGGGACGCCACGCTGCGCGCCCCGCAGTACTTCGCGTACGCCGACTGGCCCGGCTACACGATGATCAACCCGGTGATCGCGTCCACCCGCTCGGGCGGCCCGATCGCCGCCGCGTACGCCACGGTGCGGCACCTCGGCGACGAGGGCTACCTGCGGCTGGCCGGCGTCACCCGGGACGCGGTCGCCGGGCTGGCCGACGCGGTCCGCGCTGTCGACGGGTTGCGGCTGATGGCCGAACCGGAGTCGACAGTGGTCTGCTTCACCGCCACCGAAGACGGCCCCGACCTGTTCGTGCTGGTCGACGAGCTGACCGCGCGGGGCTGGCACACCCAACCCCAGCTGTCGTACGCCGGTCTGCCCGCCAGCGTGCACCTCACGGTGACCGCAGCGGTCGCGCCCCGGGTGGCCGAGTTCGGGCCGGACCTGACCGAGGCGGTGGCCGCCGCCCAGGCGGCCGGCCCGGTCGCACTCCCGCCCGAACTGACGGCGCTGGCGACGTCACTGACCCCGGACGCGCTCACCCCGGAGCTGGTCGCGGGTCTCGCCGCCGGGCTGGGCATGGGCGGCGACACCGACGGTGCGCCGCTGCCCGAGCGGATGGCGGTGGTGAACACGCTGCTCGACGCCGCGCCCCCGGCGCTGCGCGAGCGGCTGTTGGTGGAGTTCGTCGGGCTGCTGCAACGCCCCACCTGGTGACCGGAGCGCCGGCCGCCACGGTCGCCCCCGGGACGTTCGTGGAGGGCGGCGACCGGCGCCGCCCGCGCGATGGAGACGGATCCGGTGGCGCGGGCGCTCAACTGGCGGGCAGCTGCAAGGTGGTAGCTGCGGTGTTGTCGCCGGGCGAACGGTCGGCCGGGAACTTTCCGCCCACGTTGGCCCGCACGGTGAGCGCGAAACCGGTGAGGGTCCGGGCCGGCCCGCCCGGGGCGATGTTCACCGTGACGGCGATCTGGTAGGAGCGGGTGCCGCCGAGGGGAATCGGCCCGTCGCCGGTACAGGTCATCGTCTTGAGGTCGTCGGTCTGGCCCTGGTGGAAGCAACCGCCGATGTTCGTGCCCTTCAGACTGATCGTCGCCTCGACGGGAAGCACCACGATCAGGTCCCCGGCGTCGTACGACCGGGTGGCGGCGTTGCCCATCGTGACGTCGAGCGTTCCGGTGTAGGCGGTGTCGGACGGCTCCAGAGTGAGGGAGCGCGGGGCGCTGATCGACAGGTCGACGTACCGGGTAGGGGTCGGCTTCGGCCTGGGCGTGGGGCGGGAACTGGTTGGCCGATCGGTCGGAGGGCTGGCGGAGGGCGTCGCGGTCGGCGTCGACGGACCGCTCGGCAGGGACGTGGGCGACTGGCTGGTGGGACCGGCTGCCAGACTCTCCATCTGGACCGAGGGAAAATCGGTGACCGGCGAGGGGGCGATGACATCGGTGGGCGGCGGAGCGGCCACGGGCCGAACCAGACTCACCCCGCCGACCGCGACGAGCACCGCCGCGGCGATCCCCGACGACACGACCCGGTTGCGAAGCCGGCGGTACGCCCGCCGACGCGGCACGTCCGGATCAGGCTTGTCGACCTGCTGGAAGCCGGCGATGCTCAGCTCGTCGAAGGCAGCCGCCAGCCAATCAGCTCGCTCGTTGCGCTGCTCCATCTAGTCCGCCCTCCTTCCGGTCGGGCCGCCGTCGACGGTCGCGGGTTGTCGGCTCGAGAGTCCGGACTCCTGCTCGGCCAGACGATCGGCCAGCGTGGCCCGGGCCCGGTGCAGCCAGGACTTGACAGTGCCGGCCGCCACCCCGCAGTCCTCGGCGATCTCACTGATGGTCAGCTCGGCCAGGTAGTGCAGAACCACCGCGCGCCGTTGGTTCGCCGGCAGGGTCACCAGCGCGGCGGTGAGTGCCACCCGATCCGGACCGGGCCCGTTGACCACCTCCACCCGCTGACGGAGGCTGAACAGCCGGGCGGTGCGCAGGCGACGCCACCGGCTGACCGCGACGTTCCAGGCGACCCGACGGATCCAGGCCACCGGGTCGTCGTAGCGGGAGATTCGGTCCCAGCGGGGCCAGGCCCGGCTGAACGCCTCCTGCACCAGGTCCTGTGCCTCGTTCATGTCCCCGACGAACGCGTACAGCTGCACCACCAGTGGCTGGAAGTGACGCCGGTAGACCTCGTCGAAGCGGGGACCATCGTCGTGCGGGACCGCTCCGCTCACCTCGATGTGCAGAAGCGCGGGAGCCGTCACCGGATCGGGTGCGGCGGGGGTGCGCGGCCGCAGGAACCCCTGCGGCCGCGCCTCCATCGAGGACATTCGGTCAGCCGGCGGTGACGGCGAAGGTGGCGATGTTGTCGGCCGGGTCGACGTCGGGCAGCTGGCCGCTCCAACCAAAGTTGCCGTACAGCTGCACCGAACCGGTGCCGAGGTCACCGGGAGACACCTCGGCGGGTGCCCAGATCAGCAGGGCTATCGTTCGCTCCTCACCGGGCATGAATTTCCCGCCGGCCACCATGCAGTGCGCCGTGCAGACGTCCGCGGGTTCGGTGCCACCGATATCGACCCCACGTGGCAGAGTCGGAGCGAGCCAGTACGCGTCGTGTGCCGCGTCGCCCGCGACCCGGACGGTAATCGGCACCCGCCCGAACCAGCTGCCGTCCTCCTGCCGCGTCATGGTGGCGGAGCCGGCGCTCACGGCCGCGTCCGCGATGGTGTCCCGCACGTACGGGCGGGGGGCGCGCAGTGAGCCCGTCGTCGAGCGGAACAGCGCGGAGAAGGCTGCCGTGTCGTTCGCGGGGTTCCGGTCTCCGGTCTCGATGGCGACCTTTCCACCGGGGGTGACCATCGCGTACGGCCGGGTGGTGGTGAGCACCCGGAAGTCAACGGTGAACGTTCGCCGCTCACCCGGTTGCAACGCGCCGCCCGGCACGCCGCAGTAGATCGTCCGGGCCGGCTGTGGCACCCCGAAATTGCAGGGATCGGCGGGGTCGAGCCCGTCGAAGGCGCCAGGGACCGGTTCGGTGACCGCCAGATTGAGGTACGCCGCGTCGTGGCCGCGGTAGTTGACTGTCACCGGAAGGCTGCCCACGTACCCCCGGGCGGTCGGCTCGAGCACCAGCCGGCCGACCGAGACCGCCGTGTCGCCCGGGCCGGCGACCGCCGGCCCCGACAGACCGGTCAGCGCGACCCCCGCGCCCAGGACACCGGCCAGCAGCCGGCGGGTGATGGTTCTGGTCATTCGTGTCTCCCCGTTCCCCGTAGTACCGCCCCATGGCTCCGGTGGCGGTGATGCGAGCAAGACACCCGACGGGCCCCGCAACGGTTGCAGGCCTCGCGCCCGTCGGGTTGTCAGGTGCGTGACAGGCTGCGGGGCTGTGCGAACCAAGGGGATCGTGACCGGCCCCAACGGGTACCCGCCGGAGCTGTGATTGACTGTTCGACGGGGGTAGGAGGGAGGCGGTCGTGCAGCTGCCGGCAGTGCTCGGTGAGCCGATCCGGTTCGTGCTCAACTGGGGGCGCCGCTACTCGCTCTGGGTGTTCAACTTCGGTCTGGCCTGCTGCGCGATCGAGTTCATCGCCACCAGCATGGGTCGGCACGACTTCATCCGGCTCGGCGTGATCCCGTTCGCCCACGGCCCCCGCCAGGCCGACCTGATGGTGGTCTCCGGCACGGTGACCGACAAGATGGCGCCGGCGATCAAGCGGCTCTACGACCAGATGCCCGAGCCGAAGTACGTCATCTCGTTCGGCGCCTGCTCCAACTGCGGCGGCCCCTACTGGGACTCGTACTCGGTGACCAAGGGTGTCGACCAGATCATCCCGGTCGACGTGTACGTGCCCGGCTGCCCGCCCCGGCCGGAGGCGCTGCTGCACGGCATCCTGCGCCTGCAGGAGAAGATCGCCGCCGAGCAGTCCGGCATCGGGGGTGTGCCGCAGCGGGACGTGCTGGCCGCGCCGCTGGACGCCCCGCCCCGCGAGGCCGCCGCACCGCGCTCGGTCGACTCGCTCACCGCCGCACCGGTACGCCCACCCGCAGCGAGCTGAGGACGACCGGCCGCCACCCGGAACTGGTCCGAGCGGCGGCCGACCGCCGCACCGTCAGGTCAGCTGGCCGCCACGGCCAGGTTGAACGTCACGGTGTTGTCGCTCGGGTCGACGTCTGGCACCGTCTCGTTCCAGTAGTGGGTGGCCAGCGCCACGGTGATCGGGGTCGACTCGTCCGCCGGGTCGGTCGGCCGGCTGATGAACAGCGCCACGTCTCGCTCCTCACCCTGCATCAGCAGCCCGCCCGGCACGAAAGCCTGGGAGCCATACACCGGGCCATCGAAAGGCTCGGTGAACAGGATCATCGACCCGGCGGGCAGCTGTGCGGCGGTGAGTGAGTTGGCGAGCTGCCGGGCGTCACCGGCGTACCGGACCCGGAGCGGCACCCGCCGGGTGTTCTCGGGGCCGTCGGTCACCGGCCCGATCACCTGGACGGACGCGTTCGCCTGGGTGTCCTGCACGTACGTCTGCGGGCGGGCGAGCTTGCCGTCGAGGGAGCGGAACTGCGCGCTGAACGGAACGGTGCCCAGCGATCCGGTTTCGTACGAGTAGGCGGTGACCAGGCCGCCCGCCGCGATCATCGGGTAGCTCCGGGGGGTGGTCAGCACCTGGAATTCGACAGTTGCCCGGCGGGACTCACCCGGGGCAAGGTCGTTGCCACGCGGCAGGGCGCAGGTGCGGACCAACAGCCCTTCCTCCACGCCGTCGGATTCGCAGCGTGACTCCGCACCCCCGGAGAATGAGCCCGCCACCGCCTCCCGGATCTGGAAGTAGAAGCCCTGGGTGCTGTCGCTGTTGTTGGTGATCGTCACCCGAAGGCTGCCCCGGTAGCCGCGTTCGGTCGGTTCGAGCACCAGCCGGCTCAGCGAGAAGGTGGGCGCATCCGCCGCGGCCGGTGCGGCCGTGGCCGGTACGGCCCAGCCGATCGTCGCGGTCAGGCCGAGCAGTGCGGCGGTGAGCAGGGTCCCCGTTTTTCGGTACATGTATCTGGTCCTCCAAGGTCGACGCCCGGCGAGGGGACCTGCCGCCGCCCGTGGCGACGACACGATCGACGGACGTAACCGTGGAATCCGGGCCCCCGCTCCGTGACCCAGACAGCATCATCGATGGCCGGGTCGTTCGCCACCCCGTTATGGACCCGCCGCACTAGCCTGCGCAGTATGAGCAGCTCAGCTGACCAGCGCTCCGCCCACATCGTCGACGTGCTCACCGAGGAGTTCGGCGCGTCGATGGCGATCGACCCGGCCGCCTTCCGCCGCAAGTTCCGCAAGATGGCGGCTTCGCCGTTCGCGTTCTACCGGGGCAGCGCCGCGCTGTTCTACGCCGACCAGCTCGGCGACTTCGCCGATGACAGGTATCTCGACGAGCGGACCAGCCGGGTGTGGATCCACGGTGACCTGCACGCGGAGAACTTCGGCACCTACATGAACGCCTCCGGGCAGCTGGTGTTCAACGTCAACGACTTCGACGAGGCGTACGTCGGGCCGTTCACCTGGGACCTGCGCCGGCTGGCGGCCAGCGTGGCGCTGCTCGGCTACGGCAAGGCGCTCTCCGACACCGCGATCGGGGAGTTGGTGGCCGGCTTCGCCAGGTCGTACCTGACCGAGCTGCGGGCCATCGCCGCCGGCGGTGACGACGCGATCGGTTCGATCACGCTGGACAACGCCGACGGGGTGCTGCGCCGGGTGCTGCAGCGGGCCCGGCTCAACACCCGCGTCGACCTGCTCGCCGCGCAGACCACCATCGACAACTACGAGCGACGCTTCTCCATTGGCGACGGGGTCTTCGAGATCGACGCCGCCACCCGGGACCTGGTCAGCGCCGCCTTCCACGACTATTTGGGCACCTTGCCGGCCGCCTCGACGCAGCTCCGCCCGGTGGCGGCCCGGATCAAGGACGTGGTGCTGCGCAAGGGGGTGGGCATCGGCTCGGCCGGGCTGCCGTCGTACAACCTGCTGCTGGAGGGGCACACCCAGGCGCTGGAGAACGACGTCGTCATCTACATGAAGCAGGCGCAGGTCCCGGCCGTGGCGCGGTACGTCACCGACGAGTCGGTCCGCGGCTACTTCCAGCACCAGGGGCACCGGACCGCCGAGTCGCAGCGGGCGTTGCAGGCGCACGCCGACCCGTGGTTGGGCTTCACCGAGCTGAACGGGGCCGGTCAGCTCGTCGCCGAGGTCTCCCCGTACGCCGCCGACCTGGACTGGTCGGACGTGAACGAGCCGGAGGAACTGACCGGGGTGCTCGTCGACCTGGGTCGGGCGGTGGCCCGGATGCACTCGGTGGCCGACGACGAGTCCAGCCACGACCTGGTGGACTACTCCACCGAGGAGGCCATCGTCGCGGCGGTGGACGCCGACGAGGCGGGCTTCGTCGACCACCTGGTGGACTTCGCGCACGCGTACGGGGTGCGTGCCCGCCAGGACCACCAGCTCTTCGTCGACCTGTTCCGCAACGGGCGCCTGCCGGGCATCTGATCGGGCGCGGCGTCGCTCAGGAGGCGAACTCCAGCACCACCTTGATGTCGTCCGGCCCGGGGGTGTACGCGTCGGCGTACCGGTTCACCGGCACCCGCCTGGTGATCAGTGACTCGAGCCAGACCTGGTCGGCGCGGGCGAGCGCCTGCGCGGCCATGTTCCAGTGCCGCCGGTTCGCGTTCACCGAGCCGAACACCACGTTGTTCTCCAGCACCAGGGACCGGTTGAGCGCCCCGGCGTCGAAGTCGATGATCCGACCACCGCTGGACACCCCGGCCAGGCAGACGATCCCGGTCGGGCCCGCCTTGCACATGACGTCGAGCACCACTGTGGGCGCGCCGGTGCACTCGATCACCACGTCCGGTTCGAAGGGCAGGTCGTTGACCGGCACCGCGTGGTAGGTGGCGCCGAGCCCGGCGACCAGCTCCGGCTTCGGCCCATCGGTGGCCCGGTCCAGCACGTGCACGGCGAGCCCACGTTGGGTGCCGAGCAACGCGGCCAGCAACCCGATCGGCCCGGCCCCGGTGACCAGGACGGTCTGCGGCTGCCACTCGGCCCGGTGCCCGATCCGCTCGATGTGGTCCCACGCCTTCGCCACCACACTTGTCGGCTCCAGCAGCACCCCGACCTGGGCCAGCGCCGGGTCGAGCTTGACCGCGAACTGGGGTTCGATCCGCCACCTGTCGCGGGCGAACCCGGGTAGCGCCTTGATGCCGTGCTCGGTGTACTGGCCGTTGCGACACATGTCCCACTCGCCGACCGCGCAGTTCGGGCAGGGCACCGGGTCGGGATGCCGGACGATCCCGGCCACCAGGTCGCCGGGTTGCACGGTTCCGCTCGGGTCCTCGATCACCCGTCCCAGTGACTCGTGCCCGATGATCAGGCGGTCCGCGCCCGGCGGCGCATCGCCGTACTCCCCGGCGATGATCTCGTGGTCGGTGCCGCAGATCCCCACCGCCAGCGCCTCCACGAGGACAGCGCCCTCCTCGGCAGGCGGTTCCGGCTGATCCTCGACGAGGCTCAGCGAGTTGGCGACCCCGGGTCTCACCGTCACAGCGCGCACGCCCTCATCTTTCCCCGCCGGGACGTGCACCGCGTCCAAAGCCGCGAGATCGGCTGGCGTCGGCGGCGGGCAGGTGCGGGCCCGGCCGGCACTAGGATCAGCGGCATGACTCCCGAAGAGGTCGGCGCTCGACTGGTCGCGCTGCTCGCGCCGGTCGCGGTGACCCCGTCGGTCTCCGGCGGGCAACGGTTCGCCCGGGCCACCGTCGACGTACCTCCGGCGAGCTGGCTGGCCGCGGTGTCCGCCGCCCGTGACGACACCGAGCTGGCCTGCGACTTCTTCGACTGGCTCTCCGCCGTCGACGAGTTGGCCGACGGCTTCGACGTGGTGGCGCACCTCTGGTCGAGCCGACTGCGCCACGGGGTGCTGCTGCGTACCCGGGTGCCGCGCGACGCACCCACCGTCGACTCGGTGGTCGACGTCTACCCCGGTGCCGCCTGGCACGAGCGGGAGACGCACGAGATGTTCGGCATCGACTTCGCCGGCCACGGGGAGTTGCTGCCGCTGCTGTTGCCCCCGGAGTTCGAGGGGCATCCGCTGCGTAAGGAGTTCGTGCTCGCTTCCCGGGTGGCGAAACCGTGGCCGGGTGCGAAGGAGCCGGGCGAGTCCGAGGCCGGCGGAGGACGCCGACCGATCCGTCCGCCGGGCGTTCCCGCTCCGGGCGAGTGGGGGCCCACGCCCACCCCGGCTGGCGCCGGTGGTGTGGGGGAGGGCCCGCGTGGCGGCACCCCGGCCAGACCGGCCGGTGAGCGTCCGGCCCGGCCCGCCCCGGGGGCCCGTCCGGCGCGTACTCCCCGGCCTGCCGGCACCGCCGACGCCCCGGCTCCCGCCGACCGCAGCGACCACGACGGGGGTACGCCCTGATGCCGCTCTGGGTGGAGTTGGTGCTCCGGATCGGCGGCGTGGTGGTCGCGTTCCTCACCCTGCCGTTGCTCGTCGGCCAGGCCGAGCACAAGGTGATGGCGCACATGCAGGGCCGGCTCGGCCCGATGTACGCGGGCGGCTTCCACGGTTGGGCGCAGCTCGTGGCCGACGGGGTCAAGTTCGTGCAGAAGGAGGACATCACGCCGCGCGAGGCGGACCGGGCGGTGTTCCGGCTGGCGCCGGCGGTGGCCCTGGTGCCCTACCTGCTCGTGCTGCTGGTCATTCCGCTCGGCCCGGACGACCTGGTCGGGCAACCGTTGGACATCGGCCTCTTCTTCGTGCTGGCGGTGGTCGGCGTCGGTGTGGTGGCGGTGCTGATGTCGGCGTGGGCGTCGGCCAACAAGTACAGCCTGCTCGGCGGCCTGCGCGGGGCGGCCCAGTTGCTCGGTTACGAGCTGCCGCTGGTGCTGGCCGCCGCGTCGGTGGCGATGGCCGCCGGCACGCTCAGCCTGTCGGGAATCGTCGAGGCCTGGCAGCCGTGGTGGCTGCTCTGGCAGGCACCCGCGATGATCATTTTCTTCGTCGCCGGGCTGGCCGAGATCCGTCGGCCGCCGTTCGACATGCCGGTGGCCGACTCGGAGCTGGTATTCGGCTACATGACCGAGTACACCGGTCTGCGGTTCGCGTTCTTCCTGCTCGCCGAGTACGTCGGCATCGTGGTGATCGCCGCGCTGACCACTGTGCTGTTCCTGGGCGGTTGGCAGGGCCCGTTCGCTGATGACCAGCTCGGCTGGCTGTGGACGCTACTCAAGATCTTCGCGGTCTCTTTCGTGATCATCTGGCTCCGGGTGTCCTACCCCCGGCTCCGCGAGGACCAGCTGCAACGCCTCTGCTGGCTGGTGCTGGTCCCCGCGTCCCTGGCTCAGCTGGTCCTCACCGCGGCCGTCCGCATCGCCCTCTGACCTAGCGCGGCAGTGCCTGGTCTCCGCGCGGCACTGCCCGGCCCTCGCGCGCCGGGTGATCGCGCTCGATCCTGGTTGCAGTGGTGTCGGTCGGCGCGGACAACCACTACATCATGATCGAGCGCGATCATCCTGCCCGAGTCGGGCCGGATCGCTCGACGCGGCGCTCTGAGGTGGTCCCGAGAGCCGCTTTCGAGCTGATGTCGTAGACGAATCGTTCGCTGCGGCTGCGGCTGCGGCTGCGGCTGCGGCTGCGGCTGCGGCTGCGGCGGCCGAGATACCGCCCGATGTCACAAACGATTCAGCTCGAAAGCGTCCTTAGCCCACTCCCCGCCCAGGCCCAAGACTGGCGAGCCCGGCCGCCCTCACGTCCCACGCCTGACGACCCCACGCCCCACGCCCGACCCCCGACCGCCGAAGATCCGCGCAACTTCCCCGATGTTGCTGCCTCCGGCAGGCGGGAGACACCAACATCCCTGATGTTGCGCGGATCTTGACGACGAGCCGGGGCGACGAGCGACGAGCCGGGCGGCGAGCGACGAGCCGGGGCGACGAGCGACGAGCCGGTGAGAGGTGGGCCGCTCAGCGCAGCGGGGTGTGCGCGGGGTCCACCGGCTCGGCCGGGGGTGGTGGCGGGGTGCCGTCGCCGAAGGGGCGGCCACCGAGCGTTTCCCGGCCGTGCGGGGTGAGCCAGTTGGACAGGTCGGGGCCGAGCGGAACGATGCCGGTCGGGTTGATGTCGCGGTGCACCTCGTAGTAGTGCCGCTTGATGTGGTCGAAGTCGATGGTGTCGCCGAACCCGGGGGTCTGGAACAGGTCCCGGGCGTACGCCCACAGCACCGGCATCTCACTCAGCTTCTGCCGGTTGCACTTGAAGTGGCCGTGGTAGACCGGGTCGAAGCGGACCAGCG
Organism: Micromonospora sp. C97; assembly: GCF_018070385.1. Taxonomy (NCBI): domain Bacteria; kingdom Bacillati; phylum Actinomycetota; class Actinomycetes; order Micromonosporales; family Micromonosporaceae; genus Micromonospora; species Micromonospora sp. C97. The sequence continues at coordinate 207,156 of NZ_JAGPXU010000002.1, read as the reverse complement.
TGGTGAACAGCCGCACGTCGGCTTCGGTGATGGTGTCGCCGACCAGGTAACGCTGGTCGGTCAACCGCTCGGTGAGCCAGTCCAGCCGGTCGAAGAGCTGGTGGTACGCCTTGTCGTACGCCTCCTGGCTGCCGGCGAACCCACACCGGTAGACGCCGTTGTTGACGTCCCGGAACACCACGGCGTTGACCTCGTCGATCTGCTCCCGCAGGTGCTCGGGGTAGAGCTGCGGGGCACCCTCGCGGTGGTACGCCCCCCACTGCGTGGACAGGTCCAGGCTCATCTGCGCGTAGTCGTTGGTCACCACCTGCCCGGTCGGCACGTCCACGATCGCCGGCACGGTGATGCCGCGCTCGTAGCCGGGGAAGCGCTTGAAGTACGCCTCCTGGATGCGCTCGATGCCGAGCACCGGGTCCCGCCCGTCCGGGTCGAGGTCAAAGGTCCAGCTCCGGGCGTCGTGGGTCGGGCCGGCGACCGCCATCGAGATGGCGTCCTCCAGGCCGAGCAACCGCCGCACGATGATCAGCCGGTTGGCCCACGGGCAGGCCCGGCTGACCGCCAGCCGGTACCGGCCCGGCTCGACCGGGTATCCGTCGCGCCCGTCCTCGGTGATCCGGGTGGCGATGTACCGCTGGTCGCGGGTGAATTCGCCGCCCGGCTCGACGTACTTGCCGCCTTTTTCCTCGCCCACGTCAGCCTCCCGGTCGTGTTGCTGCCCTGCACCCCATCCTTACCGATCTCCGACCGATCGACGCGGTGAGCCCGGATACCCTCGCCGGCATGACGGATGTGGAGGCGGCGGCCCGGCGGTTCATCACCGATGTGTGGAACGCCCGCCGAGAGGAGTCGGCGTACGAGTTGGTGGCCGAGGAATGCCCGGGGCTGGGCGGCACCGGCCCGGAGGCGACGTTGGCCTGGCATCGCGAGCGCCGCGCGGCCTTCCCCGACCTGCGCTACAAGATCGTCGACGTGGTCGCGGCCGGTGAGCGGGTGGCCGTGCACTGGCGGGCCGCCGGCACCCACGTCGGGCAGTTCGGGCCGGTGCCGCCGACCGGGCAGGTGGTCAGCTACTCGGGGGCGACGTTCCTGCGCTTCGACCCGGCGGGCCGGATCGTCGAGGTGTGGAGCTGCAACGAGCTGTTCCAACTGCTGCAACAACTCGGTGTCGAGATGCTCCCACCGGCAGCCGTCGGCGGACCCGGGGCGTGATCCGGTTGATCCGCAGCTGACCGTGCTCCTCGGGTGAGCCCTCCGTTCGTGGACCTGTGGGTGGTGGTCGCGCGCGCCGGGGCCACAGGGCAGGATGGTCGACATGAGCGACCCCAGCGAGCGTGGTGACACCAGCGAACGCGGCCTTCCCGGCGCGGGCCTGGTGAAGGGGCTGGCGGTCACCCTCAAGACGATGACCAGCCGTTCGACCACCCAGCAGTACCCGGACACCGCTCCCGACCTGCCGCCGCGCTCGCGCGGTGTGATCGCGTTGTCCGAGGAGAACTGCACGGTCTGCATGCTCTGCGCCCGCGAGTGTCCGGACTGGTGCATCTACATCGACTCGCACAAGGAGGAGGTGGCGGTGCCCGGCGCCGCCCGCCCCCGCCAGCGCAACGTGCTCGACAAGTTCGACATCGACTTCTCGCTCTGCATGTACTGCGGCATCTGCATCGAGGTCTGCCCGTTCGACGCGCTCTACTGGTCGCCGGAGTTCGAGTACGCCGAGTACGACATCAAGGACCTGCTGCACGACAAGGACCACCTCGGTCAGTGGATGGCCACCGTCCCGCCGCCGCCCGCGCACGACCCGAACGGCGAGCCGGCCAAGGAGGAGACCTCCGCCGCGCGCAAGGCCGCCGCCGCACGTCCCGCTCCGCCAGCGGTACGCCCCGACGCCGACCAGGACCCGGCGTCGTGACCGCCCGAGCTGCAGGGGCGGCCCGGTGACCGGCGCGGATGTGCTGCTGCTCGCCCTCGGTGCGGTGGCGGTCGGCGCCGGCGTGCTGGTGGTGACCACGAAACACCTCGTCCGGGCCGGGCTCTACCTGGTGGTGTGCCTGGGCGCGTTGGCCGGTGACTTCCTGGTGCTCAGCGCCGAGTTGGTGGCCTGGGTGCAGGTGCTGATCTATGTGGGCGCGGTGGTGGTCCTGCTGCTGTTCGCGGTGATGCTGACCCGGGCTCCGATCGGCGCCTCCGACGACCTGGACCGGCCCGGCTGGCCGGCCGCGCTGATCGGTGGCGGCGCCGGGCTGGGGCTGACCGTCCTGCTGGTCGACGCGTACCGCTGGAGCACCGTCACGCTGCCGCCCGCCGGCACCGCCGAGCGGCTGGGTGAGCAGATCTTCCAGTCCTGGGTGTTGCCGTTCGAGGTGCTCTCGGTGCTGCTGCTCTCCGCCCTGGTGGGCGCGATCGTGCTGTCCCGGCCGGACATCGGCCGCGCCGGCCCGCCCGGCGACGGCCGGGCAGCCGACCTGGTCGACAGCGAGCCCGGGGGGCGCCGGTGAGGCCGGTCATCCCGTACGTCACCGCCGCGCTGCTGTTCGGCCTCGGCGTGTACGGCGTGCTGCGTCGCCGCAACGCGGTGCTGGTGCTGATGTCCGTCGAGTTGATGCTCAACGCGGTCAACCTGATCCTGGTCACCGCGGACACCACCGCCCGCGCCGTGCTCCCGCACTCGGGGCAGGTCTTCGCCCTGTTCGTCATCGTCCTCGCCGCCGCGGAGATCGGGGTGGGGCTGGCGATCGTCCTTCAGCTCTACCGGCTACGCGCGACCGTCGCCGTGGATGACGTGCCGTTGACCGAGCCGTCGCCGGCGGTCGGCGGGCGCGAGCCGGCCGTCCTGGATTCGGAGGCGGGCCGGTGAGCGGGCTGCTCGGGGCGCTGCTGCCCGCCGTACCGCTGGTCGCCGGGCTGCTCGGCCTGTTGCTCCCCGCCGCCTCCCGGCGCGAGAACGCGACCGGGGGCGACCGGGCCCGGGCGGCGGCCGTGACGCTCGGCGTGACCGGTGCGGCCGGCGCGTTGGCGCTGGCCGTCGCGCTGCTGCTCACCGTCGACCGGCCGACGGAGACGTCGGCCACCTGGGTCGACTTCGGCGGGCTGGCGGTGACTCTCGGCGTACGGCTGGACGGCGCCGCCGCGCTGGTCGCGGTGGCGGTCACCGCTGTCGCCCTGGCCGTGCAGGTCTACTCGATCGGCTACCTGCGGCGCGGCCCGCACGACGATGTCGACGTCGATCACCGCTATCCGCCCTACGCCGCCCAGATCAGCCTCTTCACCGGTGCCATGTTGCTGGTGGTGGTCGCCGGCGACCTGATCATGTTGTTGGTCGGCTGGGAGGTGATGGGCCTCTGCTCGTACCTGCTCATCGCCCACGACCGCCGACTGGCCGGCGCGCCCGCCGCCGCCATGAAGGCGTTCCTGGTGACCCGGGTGGGTGACGTCGGGTTCCTGCTCGGCATCGCGCTGCTGGGTGTGTCGACGGGCAGCTTCCGGATCGCCGACGTGCTCGCCCACGACCACTCCGGCGCGGCGTTGACCGCCGCGGGCCTGCTGCTGCTCGCCGGTGTGGCCGGCAAGAGCGCGCAGTTCCCGCTGCACACCTGGCTGCCGGACGCGATGGCCGGTCCGACCCCGATCTCCGCGCTGATCCACGCCGCGACGATGGTCGCCGCCGGGGTGTACGCGGTGGCCCGGCTCTACCCGCTGTTCACGGCAGCGCCGGTGACGCTGACAGTGCTGGGGGTGCTCGGCGCGATCACGCTGCTGCTCGGCGCGCTCGCCGCCACCGCCCAGGACGACATCAAACGCGTGCTGGCCTGGTCGACAGTGTCCCAGTTGGGCTACATGACCGGGGCGCTGGCGGTCGGCTCACCGTCGGCCGCGTTGTTCCACCTGCTCACCCATGCCGCCTTCAAGGCGCTGCTGTTCCTCGCCGCCGGCGTCGTGATCCACGCCGTCGGCACCACCCTGATGTCGGAGATGGGCGGGCTGCGGCGCAGCATGCCGGTGACGTTCTGGTGCACTGTGGTGGGCCTGGGTGCGCTGGCCGGAGTGCCGCCGTTGGCCGGTTTCTGGAGCAAGGACGGCGTACTGACGGTCGCCGAGTCGGCGGCGTTGGAGGGCACCGGCCCGGCGCCGTCCTGGGTGGGCTGGATCGTCTGGGTCGCCGGGCTGGTCGGCGTGGCCGTCACCGCCTGGTACGCCGGCCGGCTGCTGCTGCGCGCCTTCTTCGGCGATGCGCGCCTGCCCCTGGTTCGGCCGCACGACCCGCCGGCGGTGCTGCGCTGGCCGGTGGTGCTGCTGGCCGTGCCGGCCGCGCTGCTCGGTCTGGCCGGGTTCGTCGGGGCGTTCGCCAACCGCCTGCGGTTCCCCACCGTCCCGGTGGCGGGTTCCGAGGACGGCCTGGTCCACCTGGGTTCGGGGGTGCTGCTGCCGCTCGCGTTCCTGCTGCTCGGCGCCGGGCTGGTGACGTTGGGCTGGCGTCGTGACCGGGCCGCCGACCCGGCCGCCGCGCTGGGTCCGCTGCGGCCGGTCTTCGCCAGCGCGTTCCGGCTCGACGACGTCCAGCACACCCTTGTCGTACGCCCCGTGCGCGCACTGGCCCGTGTCGTGCGCACCGGTGACGAGGTGCTGGTGGACGGTGCTGTCGAGGGCAGTGGCCGAGCCGCGTCGGGTCTGGGCGCGGGGCTGGCGGCGCTGCACCGAGCGGCGCTGCCCCGAGCCGCCGCCGGTGTGCTGGCCGGCGCGCTGTTGATCGGCCTGGCCGCCGCGGTCATTGGAGGAACCCGATGAGTGTCGGGCAGGGGTTGCTGGTCGCGGTGCTGGCGCTGCCGGCGCTGGGCGCGGTCGCGGTGGCGGCAACGCCCCGGGACCGGGCAGCCCGCCTGGTCGGCACGGTCGCAGCGGCGTTGACCCTGCTGGCGGCGGTGCCGCTGGTGTTCGGCGGTCGAGGTTGGGTCGCCTGGTCGGCTGGCGCTCCGGCGGTGCGCCCGTGGCACCAACTGGATCTGCCGTGGGTGCCCGGTCTGGAGTTGCGCTTCCACCTCGGCGTCGACGGCATCTCCTGGCCGCTGGTGGTGTTGACGGCGCTGCTCACGCTGCTCTGCTGCGCGTACACGATGTGGCGGGTGCCCGGCGGCGGCAGCGGCCGGGCGTTGGTCGCGCTGCTGCTGGTGGTCGAGGTGGGCATCCTGGGCACCTTCCTCGCCCTGGACCTGGTGCTGTTCTTCCTCTTCTTCGAGGTCGTCCTGCTGCCGATGTACGCGATCATCGCTGGCTGGGGTGGCGCGGACCGGCGTCGGGCCGCCCGGAAGTTCGCCCTCTACACACTGTTCGGGTCGGTGCTGCTGCTGGTCGGCGTGTACGTCGTGGTCGCCGCCGCCGGCACCGCCGACCTGGTGACGCTGACCGGTGGGGCAGGGCTGTCCAGGGGCACCCAGTTGGCCGCGTTCACGCTGTTGGCGTTGGCTTTCGCGGTGAAGAGCCCGCTGTGGCCGCTGCACTCCTGGCTGCCCGACGCGCACACCCAGGCACCCACTGTGGGCAGTGTCGTGTTGGCCGGTGTGCTGCTCAAGATGGGCACGTACGGTCTGATCCGGGTCGCGGTCGGGGTGGCGCCGGAGGGTGCCCGTTGGGCGGCGCCGGTGCTCGGCGTGCTGGCCGTCGCCGCGATCCTGATCGGTTCGCTGGTCTGCCTGGCCCAGTCGGACGTGAAGCGGCTCATCGCGTATTCCAGCGTGGGGCACATGGGTTTCGTACTGCTCGGCGTCGCCACGCTGACCGCCACCGGCATCCAGGCGGCGTTGATCGGCAACGTCGCGCACGGCGTGATCACCGGCCTGCTGTTCTTCCTGGCCGGGGCGGTGAAGGACCGTACCGGCACGGGTGCGCTCGCGGAGCTGTCCGGGCTGCGGGAGACCGCGCCCCGGTTGGCGGGTCTGCTCGCGTTCGCGGCGATCGCGTCGCTGGGCCTGCCCGGGTTGGCCGGCTTCTGGGGTGAGGCGTTCGCGGTGGTCGCCGCACTGCAGGTGGGCGGCCCGCTCTGGACCACCCTCGGGGTGCTGGCGGCGGTCGGTGGGGCACTCACCGCCGCGTACTTCCTGCGGTTGCTGCGCCAGGTCACCCACAACCGACCGAGCCCCGCCGTCGGGCAGGTCGGCGCCGGCCTGGCCGGGGCGGAGTTGACCGCCTGGGTGCCACTGGTGCTGCTCGCGTTGGCCATCGGGCTGGCGCCGACACTGGTCCTCGGTGTCGCCGAGGCCCCGGTCGACGCTCTCATCGGGGTGGTCAAGCCATGAACGTCGTGCAGAGCGTGGACAGCGTCGCGCTGCTCCCGGCCTACCTGGCCGCCGGCACGGCCGTGCTCGTCCTCATCACCGACCTGCTCGTGGCGCGGCCACGGGCCACCATCGCGGTGGCAGCGCTCGGCGCGCTCGGCACCGCCGTCGCTTCCGCGCTGGTCGGGGCGGGTGCCGAGCGGCGCACGTTCTGCGTGGGCGCCGACTGCTCATGGATCTTCGGCGGTCGCGCGGCACTGGTCGGCGCGGTGGTCGCACTGCTGACGCTGGGTGTGCTCGGGCTGTCGGTGCCCGCGCTGCGGGCCGGGCGGTCACCGGTCGGGGAGTACGCCTTCCTGCTGGCCTGCTCGATGACCGGCGGCGTGGTGCTCGGCGCGGCCGGTGACCTGATCACGCTGATCGTCGCCCTGGAGACGTTGACCCTGCCGCTGTACGTGCTGGTCGGCCTGCGTCGGGGGAGCCTCGCCAGCGCCGAGGCGGCGTTGACCTTCTTCGTGGTCAGCGTGGTGGCGACGACGCTGACCCTGCTCGGCGCGGCGCTGCTGTACGCGGTGACCGGCGGGCTGCACCTGGACCGGCTCGGCGGTTTGCTCGCCGAGCAGCCTGAGCTGCGGGACCTGCCGTTGACCAGCACCGCGGTGGCGGTGCTGTTGGTCGGGTTGGCGTTCAAGGTGGCGGCGGTCCCGTTCCACGCCTGGGCGCCGGCCACCTACGACGGCGCGCCGCTGCCGGTGGCCGCGTACCTGTCCACCGCGTCGAAGCTGGGCGGCCTGATCGCCCTCCTCGCCGTGGTGCAGCGGGCGTTGCCCGCCGACCAGACCGGCCCGGTGCTCGCGGTGCTCGCGGTGCTCACCATGACCGTGGGCAACCTGGTGGCGCTGCGTCAGCGGCGGACCGTCCGGCTGCTCGCCTGGTCGTCAGTCGCGCAGGCCGGCTACATCCTCGCCCCGCTGGGAGCGTTGGCGTTGGCCGCCGGGCGCACTGACGAGGCGCGGTCCGCCGCGTACGCGGCCGCCGTGGCGTACGCCGTCTTCTTCGTGGTGGTGGAGCTTGCCGCCTTCGCCGGGTTGACGGCCCTGCGGCCGGCGGGCGCGGACGGCGGCACGGTGGACGACCTGCGCGGCGCGGCCCGCCGGCATCCGTGGCGGGCTGCGGCGTTCGGTCTCGCGCTGGTGGGTCTGGCCGGTCTGCCGCCGGGGCTGGCCGGCCTGTTCGCGAAGGTGACAGTGGTCCGGGCGCTGCTGGACGGTGGCGCGGCGTGGCTGGCGTTGGGGGTGGCGCTGAACGCCGTGATCGGCCTCGCCTACTACCTGCGGGTGACCGCCGCGCTGTGGGCACCGACGCCCCTCGCCGCCCCGAACGTCGGGGGCGCTGCGGCCGTACCCGTGGTGGGTGTGGTGGCGGTGGTGCTGGCGGTGGCGACGGTGGCCGCCGTGGTGCTGGGTGTCGCCCCGCAACTGGTGCTCGACCTGGCCGGCCGTTGACCTGACCTGCGACTTCGGTCTCAGTGAACTCTCAGCGTTGTAACGGATGGTTGGTGGGTACCGGGTTGTTACACCGGTCAGCGGATCCCGGCGATCCGTGCACCGAAGGAGACATCGTGCACCACAACCGTCTGAAGACCGCAGCGCTGCTTGGCCTGCTCAGCGCCCTGATCCTGGCGGTGGGCTACTGGTTCGGCGGCAGCGGCGGCCTGGTCATCGCCGTCCTCGTGTCGCTGGTCATGAACGGCGTTTCCTACTTCTACTCCGACAAGCTCGCGCTGCGCTCGATGGGGGCGCAACCGGTCACCGAGGCGCAGTTCCCCGAGCTGTACCGGATGGTCCGGGAGTTGGCCGCCGACGCCCGGCAGCCGATGCCGCGCCTCTACGTCAGCCCGACCGCGCAGCCCAACGCTTTCGCCACCGGTCGTAACCCGCAGCACGCGGCCGTCTGCGTGACCCAGGGCATCACCGAGATCCTCGACTACCGCGAACTGCGCGGTGTGATCGGGCACGAGCTGTCCCACGTCTACAACCGGGACATCCTGATCTCCAGCGTGGCGGCCGGCCTGGCCAGCATCATCACCCTGCTGGCGAACCTCGCCTTCTTCATCCCGCTGGGCGGCGGTGACGACGAGGACCGCCCGAACCCGGCTGTGTTGCTGCTCACTCTGATCCTGGGCCCGATCGCCGCCACGGTGATCCAACTGGCGATCAGCCGGAGCCGCGAGTTCCAGGCGGACGCCTCGGGCGCCGAGTTGAGCCGCGACCCGCTGGCCCTGGCCAGCGCGCTGCGCAAGATCGACGCGGTGGCCCGACGCCGGCCGTTGCCGGCCCAGGGCCAGCTCACCAGCACCGCCCACCTCATGATCGCCAACCCGTTCCGGGGTGGCGGCATGGCCGCGCTCTTCTCCACGCACCCGAAGATGGAGGACCGCGTGGCCCGGCTGGAGCAGATGGCCCGCAACTCGGGGCCGGTCCAGTTCCAGCGCTGACCCGCTGATCGACCGCCTCCGCCCGTACCCGGCCACGCCGGGTACGGGCGGACTGCTGTATTTCCGTTGTCTACCCGCCCGGCGGTGGCGTTAGGGTCATAACGGCTCACGCTCATTACACCCTCGGGAGGTTCACGGTGACCGCGCTGCGTCAGTACCTGGGTGTCTGGCGGATCCCCGGGGCGCCCATGCTGCTGGTCACCGGCATCATCGGGCGGCTCGGAATCGGCATGACCCCCCTGGCGCTGCTCCTGGTGGTCGAACAGGTGACCGGCCGCTACTCGCTGGCCGCCATCGCGGGCGGGATCTACGCGCTCGCCGGTGCCGCGCTCAGCCCGATAGCCGGACGGGTCGCCGACCGGGTCGGCCCCACCCCCGTCCTGCTGCTCACCGCCGTCGCCCACCCGCTGGCGCTCATCGGGTTGCTGCTGGCCAGCCGCTCCGGCGACGACGCTCTCCCCGTCATCTACCTCGCCGCAGGCGTGGCCGGCGCCACCTACCCGCCACTCACCGCCGCCATTCGAGGCGCCTGGAACGACCTGACCAGCCCCAACTCCGGGCGTTCCCACCTCCGCAACACGGCAATGGCCGCCGAGACCACCCTCTTCGAGATCGTCTTCGTCCTCGGCCCACTGCTCGTCGCCGGCTTCGTCCTCGTCGCCGACGCGTCAGCCGCGCTGATCGGTGCGGCGGTGGTCACCCTGTTCGGCACGACCGCCGTGGCCCTCGGCCGGGTCATGCGCGGCTGGCGCCCGCACCCGCGCGAACACCACGCCCGCGGGCTCGGACCGCTGCGGGTCCCCGGCTTTCCGGCCCTGCTGATCTGCGTGGCCGGCCTGGGCATCGCGTTCGGGGCTGCCGGGGTGATCGTGCCGGCGTTCGCGAGCGACCACGCCACCGACGACCCGGAGAGCCTCGCCGGTGTGCTCCTCGCGGTCTGGGGGATCGGCAGCGCCCTCGGTGGGCTCTGGTTCGGCGTCCGCCGGCCAGCACCGAACATGACCCGGCAGTTCGCCTTCCTGCTCGCCGCGCTGGCCGCCACCTTCGCCGTGTTCGCGGTGATGCCCACCCCACTGGCGTTGGGTGTCGCCCTGGTCGCCGGCGGGGCCACCATCGCGCCCGCGCTGACCCTGGAGAACACCCTGGTCGGCCGGATCGCCCCGACCGGCATGCTGAACGAGGCGTACACCTGGGTGGTCACCGTCGCGGTGGCGTCCAGCGCGGCCGGCGGCTCGGTGGCCGGCGTGATCGTGGACCACGCCGGCGGCGTCCGCTGGGCGTTCCTGTTCGCCGGGGCGGCGGTCGCCGTCGGTGCCGTGGTCGCCGCACTGCCCGCCGGGCCCATCGCCCGCGCGGAAACCACAGCGGTACGCACCGAACAGCCCGTCCCCGCCTGACCACGTGCGTACCTAGCGGGCGTCTCGGTCGGCCCGTGCTGTGGTCGGATCGTGCTTGATCGACTCAGGTTTCTGAATGTCGCGGTGACCCAGTCGCTTGGATGCCCCGACTTTCAGGAACCCGAGTCGATCTCACCCGGATGCGCTGCGTCCCCAGGTCGGCTCGCCGTGGACAGCCGTCAGCGGTAGTTGTTGAACTGAAGGGCCACGCCGAAATCCTCGCCCTTCAACAGCGAGATGACGGCCTGCAGGTCGTCGCGCTTCTTGCCGGTCACCCGCAGTTGGTCGCCCTGGATCTGCGCCTGCACGCCCTTGGGACCCTCGTCGCGGATCTTCTTGCTGATGGCCTTGGCCTTGTCCGCCTCAATGCCCTGGATCACCTTGCAGTCGATCTTGAAGATCTTGCCCGACGGGCGCGGCTCCCCAGCATCCAGCGACTTCAGCGAGATGTTCCGCTTGACGAGCTTCTCCTTGAACACGTCCAGCGCGGCGCGGACACGCTCCTCGGTCTCCGCCTGAAGACCGATCGCCTCCTCGCCCGACCAGGAGATCTCAGCGCCGGTGCCGCGGAAGTCGAACCGCGTCGCAAGCTCCTTCTCCGCCTGCCGAAGGGCGTTGTCGACCTCCTGACGGTCAACCTTGCTCACGATGTCGAACGACGGGTTCGCTGCCATGTTTCTGCTCCTGCTGTCCGGCGGTCTGGGCCTGCCGTCGGCCGCCGACCAGCGGCACGACCCCCTGACGGTACCCGGTTGCGTCGGTGCCGGGGGGAGCCGCTATTCTTGCTTCCGCCGCCGCGTTGCGACGCGGTGGGGTGCCCTGGCGGGTTGCCCGAGCGGCCAATGGGAGCGGACTGTAAATCCGTCGCGAAAGCTTCAGAGGTTCGAATCCTCTACCCGCCACCAGGTGCGGACACGGCCCCTGACCAGCAGAGATGCTGATCGGGGGCCGTTGTCGTTGGTCTGGCCGGGTCTGGCTGAGTCCAGCGGTTGACGACTGGTTGTGGGCAGATGGTGGGCAGGTCGATCTTGCCCCTGAGGGCTCCTCTGAGGGCTGCGAACGCCCGTCCTCCGGGGAGTGGCCAGCCCGGCGTGATCGCACCTGGAGCACCGGCTGAGGCTGCCGCGGGCATAGCTGGCTGCGTAGGTAGCCCGTGGGCAAGCCAGTCCCGGGGTTGGACTGGCGCGGCAGTCGGAAGCCCTCGCCCTCGATCAGGTCGACCTGCCGGCTTCCGTGCCGCCTGGCCTTGGTCGTGCTGCGTCTGGATCAGTGGAGTTCGGGGCGGCGGTCCGGCGGCAGTCGGTGGCTCCCCGCCCCGGCGCCGGAGGCGGCCGGGGCGGCTTGCCGCCGGCCGGCTCACCGCCCGCGCCGTGCGGAGCGCGGCGCCTTGATCCAGAACAGAATAAATCGGCAGCAGAGTGAAGCGGCCGGGTCGTGCAGGCAAAGCACGCCACGCGCACTCGAGAATGCGCACGCCCAGCTACTTTACTCGTCGGCCTGGACCACCATCAGCATCCGGCCGTCAAGCGGGGTGCGGGTCACGTATGTGGACGTCGGTCCGGGGGGATGGCAATAAACTTCCCGTCTGTTCGGATTGCACGAGTTGCTCGATGCTCTTCTTCTCGAAGTAGCGGAATTTCTGGATGGCGTCGTTCATCTGGCTGACATTGAACACGCCAACCTCGGCGAGCTTTCGGAAGCCGCTGAGGCTAAGCCCCGTGGAACGGAGGAAGAGGTCTGTGTCGAGCGATTCGATGACGTGCATGAGACGCTCCTCGCGGAAGTCGGTGAGGTACATAAAGATGAGTACCTTGGCACTAACCTTCTTGAGCTTCTCGCGAATGTTCTTGCGGTGTTGGGCGATCTCGCTCTTTGGATTGCGCTCCTCTGCCCTGGAGCCGCCCTCGCGTTTGACCTGCTTGAGCTTATCGGTGTTAGTGACGACCTTTTCGGCCTCTTCGCGGATCGTGCGGAAGTCCTCGATCTGTTCCAGCTCGGCCAGCAGCTCTTCGTCTTCTAGCAGACGGCCCATTGTGACGCCGTTAAGGTCGTAGAGATCGACCGAGCGCCACTTCCGGGCCAAAGAGTTGGCGCTGATGCCGCCGTGGGCCCAATCGAGAATCGCATCGACGTCGAGGGCTTCCATGTGCCCCCCGTCGATCGCGAAGATCGGCAGGAAATTAATCAGTTCGCCAAGCACATCACGCTGGGTGACGTCTCGGTCCGGCGAGTTGTTGGCGATCTCGGTGCCGTAGAGCGCAACCAGGCTCAGTGCACGGTTGGGGTCGAACTCGAAGACGTAGGCAGTGTGCTTCCTGATCCGGCCGTCAGCTTTCCATGGTGACTGCACGCGGAACGCGGCTTGGAAGTAGGACTCGGGCGCCCTCAGCGAGCGGAGCATGAAGATTGAGGTCCACTCGGGCACCGTGACCCCGGTCATCAGCTTGCCGCACGACAAGGTGATCGAACCGCTCTTACCCTCTTGGTCGGCGCGGATGATGGCCCTCTGCAACGGCGGCAGGGCATCGGCGCCAATTCCCGCCCTCGCCCCTGCGGCGACGTAGATTTCAAAGGAAGAGAAGAAGTGGTCACGGCGTAGCAAAGCGGCCATCGCCTCACAGGCGGCAACATCGTTCAGGTACCAAATCGAATGCCGCACCGCCTCGCTGAAATGAGCGGACTCGTAAGGGAACTTCGCAGCCCTTCTGCCGTCTATGATCCCCTCTGGGAGCTGCTTCTTGCCGCGGATTAGGTCAAGGAACGACGCGACGCGGTCGGGGTCGTCGAACACATAGCCGTTGTCGCGCTTCTTGGCTGCGAAATAAGTATTGAGGTCGAATCCGTCGAACTCATCGTCGGACGCCCACCCTCCTGCAACATCACCAATCGCGTACGTGTACATCTGCATCTGTGGCAGCAGGTTGTATGGATTGGAGCCGCGCCTGTAATCCCAGGAGCGCTTAGCCCGTTGTTCGTCGATGTATGTCCAGTTGAAGATCGCATCCTCGTCGTAGTCGCCGTTGGTGATCGCTTTAAACGGGGTGCCAGACAGATGCAGATGGAACCTCGTAGAAAGCGCGGCATCTGGCTCCACTAGTACGTCGGCGGTAGTGTCACTCTCTTGATCGAGCGCCTGCGCCACCTGCCGGGCCCGGGCTACATCGTCGGAGTCCTGCGGGTCGTACAGATCCCGCGCGGTCATGGTCGCCGCACCGAAGTGGAACTCGTCAATTACGATGCAGTCCCACTTCACCAGATACAGCGTCTCGTTACGGGGCTTCGGTCGGCCCTGTGGGTCGCGGCCGGTGGCGTCCTGGAATGAGGCGAACCACACCACCGGCGCATCGCTGTCCAGGATGACGTCTGCATCTCTGGTCGGGGTTGAGTTGTCGATGAACCTCCAGCCCGCAAAGTCGATGTGGCTGAGCAGGTCATCGCGCCACGCGCTGCGCACTGCCGGCTTGTAGGTGAGTACCAGCACACGCTGCCAACCCATCTCGCGGGCGAGTTGGTAGGTCGTGAAGGTTTTCCCAAACCGCATCTTGGCGTTCCACAGGAACTTCGGCCGGTCAGCCGCATGCGCACGAAGGTACGCTGCGGTCTGCCACACGGCGGCCCGTTGCTCATCGCGCATGGGGAAGGTTTGGATCCGGGTCGGGCTAAACGCGACACCGCGCTGCAACGAGACGACGGCGCCACGGACCTCGTCCAAGGTCGCCTCGAACCACTCGCCGCCAGCGTTTACGACCCCCGCGGCGCCCAGCACTCGGTGAACGTCGTGGTCACTGAAAGTTGTGCCATCAGGTCGGGTCGCAGGTTCGGAGTGAAACAAGATGTCGACTCCGAGGAGACCGGGGAAAGCGGTGCCCACCTGCTGCCGGACCCGGTCGACGCCCTGACGCGTTGTCTGGCCAACCTTGATCCAGAACTTACCCGACTGGCCGGTCGCTCGCCGCCACGGCTTCGCGTTGCCCGTGTGCGTGTAGGCGTAAATGTAGTTCGTCACTCGCCCTCTGCCTCGTCATCATCTAACCCGTTGGCGGAGCCACTCGCCCGATACTTGTGACCTCCCGGCAGGTGCGAGGCAGGGATAGCTGAATTCAGCGAGAGGACGGGCTCCCGCGGGTGGAGGCTCGACTCGATGTATTGGATCTCGTCGGGGGCTAGATCGAAATAGCTGTAGAGATCAGCATCGGTCCAACGCTGAGTCATCGGAAGTGAAGGGACGAACCTGAAGCGCTCGGAAGTGATGTCCTGCGTCGCCTTGCGCTGAAGAACCAAGAATCTTGCAAACTTTGTAGATAGGTAGAACGCGTAGTTCTCGCACTCATCCTTCGTGTCGAACGCGCCAGTCACGAAATAGGACTCGGTACAAGCGGACCCTGGCGCGACAGCTAGGGGCTCGCCGATGACATAGGAGACCTCGCGCCCATGCCCATCGCCGGCCTTGGGCAGCAAAACCTTCCACTTTGAGACGAGGTCAAAGTTGCGCTCGAAACTCTCTGGGTGGACGTAACCCACACCGCTATTGTGGATCAGCGGGACACTGCCCTCGAAGGGCTGTTCATTCTCGCCACGGTAGTTGGTGCGCCACTCCTGCGAAAATGCGAGGCGTGGCCAGAACCAGCTCTCGACCGAGCCTCCTGATTGCTCAAGGATCTTGTGGACGAGTGCAGAGGCCTTGTTGTCTCGGATCACCACGCCGTGGCCTTCGCGTAGGTCCCGGATGGCGGTAGAAATGATCCGGCCGTCGATGCGGGTAGAGAACTCACAATCGTCGTCGTGGTCGCGATCCCACAGAAAGTAGGAGACGCCGCCCTTGATTTCGACCTGAGGGAAAACGTCGAACAATTTGGGATTGTCCACCAGTTTAACGAGACGACGATCCTTGATCATCTCATCTCGGTACTCGTCGAGACCAAGGCCCCCGGTGAACCAGCGAGACGGCGTGATCATCAAGACGTACTTCGGTTTCAGCCCAATGGCTTTGCGGACGAAGTGCTGGTAGATCGGCATCGTTCGCGTAGTGCCTTCCGCGCCGATCTGGTACGGAGGGTTGCCAACAATCACGTCGAACCTCACGCCTGTCATCTCCTTGACGGGGTACGCGTTATGAATGAACGAGTATGCATAGTGCTCGCGACGCTCGCGGACGAGAGCGGCTGGCGCGTGGCATATTACGCAGTGTCGACCATTGCGATCCAGAGTGTGTTCGGTTGGAACATAGCTGATGTTTCCATCCGGATCTCCGAACGGCACGAGGAGACCGCGCATCGATTCATCCTTCAAGCCTGCCCCCGTGGCGTCTCTCGTTTGATACACCGACCGGCGCGCGATGTCCCCGGACATCTGGGTAATCGCGGCTCCATAGAGCATTTTCCGGAGAATGTGCTGCCGTCGGTTCGCGGGGTTGGGCTCCCACTCGGCAAGCCCGATCATGAGACGCTTAGCTGCCTCGCGAAGAAAGACGCCGGACTTCGTTGCGGGATCCAGCCAGCGGAAGTCGGGTCTCGTCCACACCTCGGAAGGGAGGATGTCCAGCATGGCGCCTGCCAGCTTTGGCGGCGTGAAGACCTCGTCGTTAGGCAGCTGCGCGAGGGTCTCCAGCACGTCTGGAATGTGCACCGGCAGTGATCCGGCGGCCAATCTGGTCGTGCTCATGCTTTTTGTACCCCCAGCTGGGAGTAGTGCACCGTGGCTAAGGGTTCCGGCGGCACATAGAAAAGGTCCATGTCGGGAGCCTCCAGGGGCGACGGGATTCGGGCGAACCTCTCGCCGTCAAGGGGCTTGTACTCAATGAAGATGATGTCCGCAGCAGTGTTCAGGAAGTCGCCGAGCACGATGTTGCTGGCCAAGATTGCCGTCACTGCGCCGCCGAACCCTACGGTTGGCTCAATCTGCCGATTAGTGACCACCGTGTCGATGACCTCGCGCATCCGATGGCGCGCCTCATGCACGTTCTGCTGGTTGATGTCGATGGCATAGATCGACACGAGGCACCGCAATAGCGCGAACTCGTACCAGTAGTCGGTGCCGCCGTGTGCTGTTTCGGTGATGATCGCGATTTTTCGCTCCAGGATCGCGGCCAGGAAGTTTCCGTTGCCGCACGCAGGCTCCAGGAACCGGCTGTCGATCCCAGCGAACGCTTCAGGGATGAGGTCGAGCATCGCCTGGACTTCGCGCGGCTGGGTGTACACCTCACCGAGGTCACGAACCCGTTCTCGGGACTTGATGTGACCGCCCGCTCCACCGGTTGGAACTCGTGACGAGGCGCGTCCAACGGGCCCTTCGGTCACCACCGCGACAGGTTGAGCACTGGTCATCAGCCAATCTTGCCGTACGAGGCAAGCAGGCGACCGAACGGCTCGGCATGGCCAAGAGGCCGAGGCACACCAGCGGCCGCGCAGGCTGCTATCCCGCAGAGGGCATCATCGGGCCGACCGGCGGCCGGGTCACCACGCCATCGATCAACGGTCTGTCGGTCTGGGGCGGCCCTCCAGGCTTCCCTGCGCTCCGCGCTAGTCGGCGGGCATCAGGTGTGACGGTGGCCGAGCGACAGCGGCCAGCGCGCGCCCAAGTGGTGGTACGTGCGGCCCGTTCAGGGTGCCCTAGAAAAGGTGTGCTGAAAGTGTGCACAGAGTATTACGCCTTACTCTGACCGCTTTGCCCGGAATAGCCGATAGGTTCTGACGACCTTTCCGACGGCCCCATTCGTTCGGGTGACGAGCTCTTGTTCAATCAGTGTCGTACCCACCTCAACGGCGAAAAGGGCTGCAAGCTCCGGGTCGGCGGCGACTTGGCGCTGTCGTGTTTCTGGGTGAGGGCTCTTGTCCGGCCTGCCCTCCTGTCGGCGGAGGTGTGCGTAGGTGCCGCGGCCCTGTTCGGTGGCCACCAAGCCTGCCTCGCGTAGTACCGCTATGGCTTGACGAATCGTGCCGCGGGCTGCTCGGAATTCGGCGGTGAGGGTGCTCTCGGCCGGTAAGAGGGTGCCCGGCGGGATAGCGCCACTCTCGATGCGTTCCCGCAGCTCGTTCGCGATCATGCGGTAGCGGGGCTGTCCGTAGTGCGGGGTGGGCACCTGCTCACCGTACCTGGCACTTGTCTTACCAAGTGCCAATCAAGTGACCCGATTCGACGTCTAGACAACTTGTCCACTTGTAGATACGTTTCCTGGTGTGCGGTTGGGATGACGGTTCGTGTCAGGGGTGGCCTCGCGCCCGTCTTGGTCGCAGCTGATGCGCGGCGTCCTGTCGGACCGGTTGCGGTAGCCGCGCGTACAAGATGGCTCGGCGATACCCGACCCGTCCGGCGTCGGACGGTGCGCCGTGCCTTCATCCGGGCCGGTGGCCTGCCGCATTCCCCCGTGGCTGGCCACCGGTCCCCGCCTACCTGTGGAGGTGTGATGTCAGGCTCTCATCGTCGGCACCATTGGCTCTCGTCCTGGTGGTCTCGGAGGCGCCCATCTGCCCGGGGCGCCAACAGCAACATTCAGTCGAGTCCACGCGCGGCTTCTACGACCTCCTCGCCTCGGTGGTCGACGGGCGCCACCCGTGAATTGCCTGCGCTTCGGTACGCACCCTTGATGACGCGGGCCCAGCTCTTCCGAGGTAACGGCGGGCGGTGGCCGCGATGAGTCGTACGAACAAGCCGGCCCCCGTCACGAGCCACCCGGACTGGTGCGCCCCGGATCGCTGCGGCTACCTGGTGCCGCCGGTGATGACCCATATGGCCCGTCGTCATCGCGGCACAATGCAGCGGGCCGGCGACAGTCGGGCGGGCGGGCTCGTCGTCACGTACCTCATCAGCAGTGAGTCCCTGGGCGTTCCCATGGTCGGTGTTCACGTGACGTGCCGGGCCGGGAACGCCTGGGCGGAGTTGTCCTTGCCGCAGGCGGCCCAACTGGTCGAGCAACTTCGCGAATCGCTGGCACAGGCCACCGGGCAGCAGGGGGCCGGCCATGAGTGAGGGTCCTGCAACCCCAGCGGGCCCACCGCAGCCGTCGATCGCTCCGGTCGTGTGCCCGGTCTGGTGTCGAGGTTGTGGACCGAACGACCCGATGCACCGCGGGCTTCTCTCCACCATTGGACGGGAGCGGACCGGTTGGGTCACCGTCCAACTGATCGTGGACCGGTTCGCCCGCCGGGACCTGGCCGTGAAGCTCGACGCGACCCGTTACGGCGCGACGCAGACCGTGCTCCTGTCGCCCGCGCAGGTGGACCGGCTCATCGACGAGCTGGTATACGCCCACCTGGAAATGCTGCCACCGGCAGTTGGTGGCGAGCGGACCGGAGAGACGCGGTGAACGCCGACACCCGTCGAGGCTCAGCCGTTCCTCGTACTCCTGGCCTGCGCCCTGCGCGGCCACCGCGAGCAGCGGTAGCCGTACCGCCGGTTCCTGAGCGGCCCGCTGGTGGGACCACCTGGCAGACGTTGGAACGTCTAGGGGGTACGGTGACCGGTGTGCAAGGCCGGGACTGGCGCCCTCGCTACCTGCAACTCGCGGAAGAGTTGCGGGCGAAGATCGTGAGCGGCGAACTTGCCCCCGGCACTCTGATGCCCAGCGAAACCGAGCTGGCCGACACCTCGGGTCTGTCACGCACCAGCGTCCGCAACGCCATACGGCAGCTCCGTGAATGGGGCCTGGTTCGCGCGGAGCAGGGGCGCGGCACCTACGTGCGGGCACCTCGCCAGCGGGTACGCCGTCGCAACACCGAGCGGTACCAGTGGGAGAAGGATCGCGTCCTGCTCGACGAGGACGAGCGGCTGAAGACTGGCGCCACCGAGCACGACACCGGCCTGACCGTCGATGACCTGAAGTTCCACGCCGAGTATTCGCGGGTGGAGGCGGATGCGGAGATGGCGGCGGCCTTGCAGGTCGAGCCGGGCACTCCGCTGCTGCGCCGGGTCTACTGGACGTCCTCGCGGCACGAGAACGCACCGCTGACCGTGTCGTACTCCTATCTGCCGTACGAGATGGTGGCCGCGAACCCGGACCTGCTCGACGCGGGCAAGGAACCGTGGCCGGGCGGCACACAGCACCAGCTCTACACGCTCGGCATCGAGCTGGACCGGATCGACGACGAGATCCGCGCCCGCCCGCCGTCGCCGGATGAGGCCGAGTTGCTGGACATCGACCCGGGCGTCTCCGTGCTCACCGTGCGGAAGACTTCGACCGACACCACCGGCCGGATCGTTGAGGTCGCCGACGTGGTGATGCCGGGTGACCGCACTGAGCTTGTCTACTCCCACAAACTCCAGCGGTGGAAAACTTGACGCAGCTCGTCTCGGTCATCACCCCGGTCCACGCGCCCAGCATCGAGCACCTGGCTGGCGCCTACGAGTCGTTGGCCAAGCAGGAGATGCCTAACGGCTGGGACTGGGAGTGGCTTGTCCAGGAGGACGGGCAGACCGGCGCCCTGGTCGATGCGCTGCCTGACGATCCCCGGATCAGTCTCGGGGGCGGCCGTCCCGGTGGGCCTGGTGTTGCCCGTACCCTCGCTCTTTCCCGGGTCTCCGGTCAACTCATCAAGGTCCTGGACGCCGACGACCAGCTGACCCCCGGAGCACTCGCCCGGGACATCGCCGCGTTCGACGCGCACCCGCTGATCGGCTGGACCACCTCGCGGGTCCTCGACCTGCTGCCCGACGGGTCGACCGCCGGTTGGGACAAGGATCCAGCCGGCGGAGTCATCGACCGCGGTTCGGTCCTGTCGTTCTGGCAGGCCAACAACTACCGGGCATCGGTGCACCCGGCGACCCTCTGCCTGCGGCGAGATCTCGTCTTCGCTCTGGGCGGCTGGATGGCTCTGCCCGCCTCAGAGGACACCGGCCTCCTGCTCGCCGCCAACGCCGTCACTGCCGGCTACTTCACCCGGGAGTACGGCCTGCTCTACCGCAAGTGGCCCGGCCAGGTCACCAGCCAGGCCGCACACCGAGAACCGGCCGAGTACCAGGCACGGATGAGGATCATCGAGGCCCGAGCCAACGCCCTGGCCTTGATGATCCCGAACGGCTTCGACGGCAGCGCTACGGCGTAGCTTCGTGCCCTGGCATCCCATGAGTACGCCGCCGCTCCTTCATCTCCGCTTCGAAGATGTGCCGTCGGCCGCCGGCTAGCTTCTCCCGCGCGTCCCGCTCAATCTCCTGGAACGCGGCGTAGTAGCCGTCGTCGAACTCCTCCACGATCTGGAACGTCCAGCGGCCGGGTAGCACGTTGCGCCCCAACAGTTCGTGCTCGACCCGGTCGGCCGTCTCGTCGTGCCCTGCCTCGCGGAGCAGCTTCACCACCCGGTCAAGGGTGAGATCCGCGCCGCCGACGAGCTGGTGCGCCGAATACAGATGACCGCGCACCCGGTAAATCGTCTCAAGGGCCTTGCTTAGCTCGCCTAGCGCCTCGATGGTCGTGTCATCCAAGCCCACTGGCCTGGCATGCGCCTCATCAGCCGCAAGCACCTGCTTCTCATCCGCCATGAGGTCGTCAGTACCCAGCAGAATAGGGAGGTATCAGAAGCATCTGGTCACGCCGAGCCACAGGTGAGGGCGGGACCGCCACGCCTGGTCCCGCCCTCGCGCCTTCCTCGCGCTACATCAGCTGAGGGGTCACACCCGCAACCAGCATGATCGTCACCAGGATGTAGATCACCACGAGCCTGGAGGCGCGGATGGTAAGGCTGAACTCAGTCATGCAGATAACCTTTCGTAGGTGAATAACGGGATCGAGCAGCCAGCTCGTTGACCTTCGGGCGGGTTTAGAGGAATGGGCGGCTTGCCTACGCCCTTCACGCCCTGCGGCATCGACCACATTAGCCAATGCGATGCCTACTGTATAGACCTCCGCCGAGAAGAATCTATAAGGAGGGGTGACCCGCGATGGGGAACCTGTCGACGCCGTGTCCGTAGTCTCCTGCCGGTAGTGTTGTGCGGACCGTCCGAACAACATTTACCCTGGTCGGGGGGCGTGAACCTTGATCGTTCGTGCCGCTCAGGCTCGCCTTGCAGCTATATTCCATAGAGATTTAAGTTTGAGATTCAGGGGTTGCCGAGTAGGTGCGGCAAAGAGCGCTCTGATTTAAGCGCCGAGTAAGGGCGCCTAGCGGGGGGTGGAAGAAGCTAGATGATTTCGAGCCAGAGAAAGCCAGCTTTAGATTGTCTAGATTAAACATCCCGCTTGTGGCACACTAAGAGAGCACAGTAAGACGCCAACTACGGCTTGCTGTGATCGGACGCCCGTAGGTTTGTTCATGGGATCGAGCAGCCCAGCGGGTCGATGGCCCCTCCGCTTGCCTCGGTGGGGCCATCGCGCTGCTCAGGGTCAAGACCCCTCAGCGGCGCTGAGCTGCGAATGCCCGCGCCCGCCTTCCAGGCAAATTCCACCGCCGTGGGTGGTCGATGAGGCGGCGCGGCGGTCCCAGCCCTCTCCGAGCCCACCTGCGCCCGGCCGCATCAGTGAACGTCAGCGTTGCATCAACCTCGACCAGCGGGCCTTCCTCGAAGTACGGGATGGGGTCAGGGATGTCGAGGATGGCCACGAAGTCCTTGCTTCCCGGCAGAACGTCGGCGTGTGCGTGTCTGAGCCTTGGGCGCTCATTTCGGGTCACGGATGCCTGCGCCGTAACGGTGAGGTCGAGGATCGGCGCAGCGCCATGGTTGGTGACGACGATTCTGACGGATGGACGGGCCACATCGTCTGGTCCAGCTGGAACCTCGATCCACCGCCGAAGTTCTACAACCGCTGTGATGGTCCGCGCCTGCCCTGCTTCGTTCTCTCTTCGTTCTTGGTTGCGGGAGTAGATCGACCAGAGAAGGCCGCCTCCGGTCAACGCCAGCGCGACGAAGTTGCCGGCGGCCTGCAGCTCAGCGGTATCCACGAACGGCAGGCTATTCCTGCGGCTCAACCCCTAGGCGTCCGCAAGCTTGTTGACTTGTCTGCCAAGTGCCGTCTACCTTGGACGCAACTTGGCAGACAAGTTAACAAGTTGGAGGTTGAGCGATGGCTCTGCGAGGCGGCACGAGGTTCGCGGTGCGGTGTGAGGACGTGTTCCCGGCGGGGTGCGCGTTGGTGCCCGAGTCCCTGGGCGAGGTCGAGGACTACGACGAGAAGACCGGTCGGCGTAGCCCGGCGAAGGACAAGCTGACCGGCCAGCGGGTGTGGCAGGTCCGGGTGATGGACCTGGATCCGGAGCTGGGGAAGCGGTCGCGGGAGACGACGGTGAAGATCTCGGCGGACTACCAGCCGGTGCCGCCGACGGGTGGCCTGTTCGAGGCGGTGGAGTTCGACGGCATGACCGTCACGCCGTACGTGGGCAACAACGGTCGGATGGCGTATTCGCTGCGGGCGACCGGGATGCGTGCCCCGGCGGGCGTGGCTTCGAAGGCGGCGCAGTAGCCGTATCTGGTGGGGGCGGGGCTGTCAGGTCTTGGCGGACGGCAGCCCCGCCCTCTGTCTCTTTCCCCTGCTCTGTCGAGAGAGGTAGTGACATGTCCAAGCGTATGCCTGCCGTCCTGCGGCGGCCCACAGTGGCGGGTGCGCGATGATCCGCCGGCCGCGGGGCGAGGTCGTGATGACCACCGCCGGAGACCTGATGGTGATCCGGCCGCGCCGGCTGGAGCTGCCGGTCTGGCTGATCGCGCTCGGCCTGGTGCTGCGGTGGCTGTGGCGTGGCCTTTGGTGGTGCCTTCGCCACCCGGTCGCCGTCGGCCTGGTCGTGGCCGGGGTGACCCTCTACCGCGAGTTCGGCCGGTCCGGCGTGATCGTGCCCGTGGTCCTGGCTGCCGCCGTATCGGCGCTGTGGCGATGGCGGCATGAATCGTCCTGGTGGACCTGGTGCGCCGGCCCAATCCTCGGCCGGTTCCGGCAACTCTTCGTCTACCGGCGGGCCTGGCGTGAAGCCATGACCCTCTGCGGCCTAGCCAAGGTGTACGACCATCGCACGGTCCTGCCGGAGCTGTTGCGGGTCCGCTCGGATCAGGCGCTCGACGTGCTGACCATCCGCATGGTCCGGGGCCAGACACCGGAGCAGTTCCAGAAGGCAACGGCAAATCTGGCGTACGCCTTCGGCCGGCGGCACGCCCGGGTCTACTCCGAGCGCCCCGATGACCCGCCGATCCGGTCGGGCTACTGGGCGCTGGTCCTGGGCGCGGTGGACCGGCTGCGGTTCCGGGACCGGCCGTCGGTGGTCTACCTGGTGGTGGTCCGCACGGACGCGCTGCGCACCCTGGTCGACCCGTTCGACGTCCCATCTGTGCCCGACTTCACCGCTCTACCTCTGGCGCGCCGGGAAGACCTGCGGCACTGGTGCCTGCACCTGCTCGCCACCCACGTCCTCATTGGCGGCGCCACCCGGTCCGGGAAGGGCTCGGTGCTGTGGTCGCTGGTCCGCGTCCTCGCCGGTGGGATCTCTTCCGGGCTGGTCCGGCTGTGGGTGATCGATCCCAAGGGCGGCATGGAGTTCGCGATGGGCCGGCCGCTGTTCGCCCGGTTCGCCTGCAAGTCGTTCGAGGCCATGGCTGACCTGCTCGACGAGGCCGTGACGGTGATGCGGGAGCGGCAGACCCGGCTTGCCGGTGCGGTGCGAGTCCACACCCCGACCCTGGCTGACCCCCTGGTCGTGGTCGTCATCGACGAGATGGCGGCGCTGACCGCGTACCTCCAGGACGTCGACTTGCGCAAGCGGATCGCCGGCTCACTCGGGCTGCTGCTGTCGCAGGGCGCCGGCGTCGGCGTCCTGGTGGTGGCCGCGTTGCAGGATCCCCGCAAGGAGGTGCTGCCGTTCCGGGATCTGTTCCCGACCCGGATCGCTCTCGGCCTGACCGAGGCGGCACAGGTCGACCTCGTGTTGGGTGACGGTGCCCGCAACCGGGGTGCCCTTGCCGACCAGATGCCCCGCTGGGCCAAGGGCGTCGGCTACGTGATCCTCGACGGCACCCCAGAGCCGGCCCGGGTCCGTTTCTCCTACGTCTCCGACGACCACATTCGGGAGCTGGCCGCCGAGTACCCAGCGCCGGCCGACGCGGCGGACATCCTCGCCCAGGTCGGCCGGGAAACCGCCACCGAACCGGCCCGGCCGCCCCTGCCCCGGCAGCGTCGCGGACCACTGCTGCCCGACTCGCTGCTGAACATCCTCGACCGGGACACCGACGGGGGTGAGCCGCGGTGACCGCCCAGACCGATGGCCGGACCTTCTACCGGCTCCGCGCCCCCGGCGCCGACGGCGGCACCAGCACGGCGGTGTCCGTTCGCGTCGACCCCGCCCGGCCTGACGCGTACCCGGTCTATCTCGCCGTCGGCGGCGGCCGGCGCCGCATGTACCTGACTCCCGACGAGGCGTGGGCGCTGTGGCGCTGCCTCTCCGAAGCGGTGGCCTCCCTCGGCGAGCCACCCGACCACATCCGCACCCGCGTCGCCCCGGCCCGGAGGTAACCGATGTCCCTCAAGAGCTTCTTCCTCGGCACCCACCGTCTCAAGCCGCTGCACATCGAACTCAACGGCTCCCCGGACCGGCTCGCCGGTGCCCTGCACGGCCTGGCGCACATGGTCAACCGCCGCCGCGACCTCAACGGCCAACAGATTTGCATCACCCTGACCGTCCGCGACAACGGCGGCGGCCGATGATCCGCGCTGAATCCGGCATCCGGGTGCTGATCCTGCTCGTCGTCGGCACCATGGCCGGCGCCGCCGCCTTCACCCACGTTCACGACCTGACCGTTGCCCACGGCCAACCCGACTGGATCGGCTGGGCCAACGCCGTAGCGGTCGAGCTGATGGCCATCTACCTCGGCCTGGAGATCCGCGCCCGCCGTCGAACTGGTCGCCCCGTCGGCCTCGTCGGCGTCCTCCTGATCGCGTTCGCGTTGCTCTCCCTCGCCGCCCAGGTCGCCGAAGCCGAACCGTCCGTCTGGGGCTGGATCGTCGCGGCGGTGCCGTCGCTGGCCTTCCTCGCCCTGGTCAAGGTCGTCCTGTCCAGCGCACCCACCACCCCGCCGGCTCCCGAGCCCAATCAACCGCAGGGCGATTGGTACGACGAGCCGCAGCCTGTCGAACCCGCGCCACCGGCTCCGGTGATGCCGCCGGCATCAGCCGCGGTGCTGCCTCCGATCGGTGTCGTCCAGCACAACCGGCCCCAGGTCGTCGGGATCATCCGATGACGGCTCCGACCCTGCCCGGCCTCGAACCCGCCCCGACCCCGGTTGCTCCTCGGCCGGGGTCGCGGGCGGCCCGCATGGCGCTGCCCCGTTCGATCGACGTGCTCAAGGACATCGCCATCGAGTACGGCGTCTGCGTCCGGCCGCTCGCCATGCGCCGGACCGACCTCGACACCGGCCTGACCGAAGTCATCGACCTGCCCTGCGGCGCGACCCGCGAGGACAAGTGCCCGCCGTGCGCCAAGAAGAACCGCCGGCTACGGCAGGCCCAGATCCGCGAGGGCTGGCACCGCGACGACGAACCGCTACCCGGCCCGGAACCCGCGACCGAGGCACAGAAGTCACTGATCCTGTTCCGCGCACACCTGGAGTTCTCCCGCGACGAGGCGGTGAGGGCGGCCCAGTGGGACCAGGTGACCGACCTCGACGAGGCAATCCGCGAGGTAGAGGAAGCCATCACCGCTGAGGGCCTGCGCGGGCGCGTCGGACCACCTCACGCCAGCGACGACGAGGACCAGGACGACGAGCCCGGCCCACGGCGCAAGCGCTCCACCAAGCGGCGCCAGGACGCCCCCGAACTGCCTCGGCGCAAGGTCGAGCGCCGCACCGTCGGCAAGACCTACACCGCCCCGGACGGCTCCACCTACCAACCGTCGATGTGGCTCACCCTCACCCTCGACTCGTACGGCCCGGTCCGCCCCGACGGCACCCCCGTCAACCCCGCCCGGTACGACTACCGTCGCGCTGCCTGGGACGCCGTGCACTTCCCCCGGCTGCTCGACCGGTTCTGGCAGAACCTCCGGCGGTGCGAGGGCTGGAACGTCCAGTACGCCGGCTGCGTCGAGCCGCAACGCCGTCTCGCCCCGCATGCGCACTTCGCCATCCGGGGCACCATCCCTCGGGAGGTGCTCCGCACCGTGGCGGCGGCGACCTACCACCAGGTGTGGTGGCCCTCGGTCGACGTCCAGCGCTACACCCTCGACCGGCTCCCGATCTGGGACGAGCAGACGGCGGCATGGGTCGACCCCGACACCCGCGAGCCGCTGACCACCTGGACGGAAGCCCTCGACACCATCGACGAAGACCCGGACGCCGAGCCAGTGCACGTCGTTCGCTTCGGCGCCCAGGTCGACGCCCGCGGCGTCATGCCCGGCACCGAGGACGCCGAACGGACCATCCGGTACGTCACGAAATACATCACCAAGCACACCGGCGACTGCCACAAGGCGACCACCGATCGGCAACGCAAGCACCTCGACCGGCTCTGGCAGCAACTCCAGGTCACGCCATGCACCGACCGCTGCGCCAACTGGCTGCTCTACGGCGTCCAGCCCAAGAAGGCACACGCCAAACTCAAGCCGGGCCGCTGCAAGGGCAAGGTCCACCAGCGCGACACCCTCGGCATCGGCGGCCGGCGCATCCTCATCTCCCGCGACTGGTCCGGCAAGACCCTCGCCGATCACAAGCACGACGCGCGGGCCTGGGTGCGGGCACTGCTCGGCGTCACGACCGACCGCACCCAGCTCGTCGACGACCAGGGCGACACCGCCGAACGGGTCCGGCACGCCTGGGAACTGGCCCGACCCGATGACCCCGACGTCGGCCCGATGACCCACCGGCTCATGCGGTCGATCAGCGAACGCGCCCGCTGGCGCTCCGAACTGCTGGCCGCCAAGGACCGGGCCGCGCAGGGGTCCTCAGATCTTTCGGCAACTCAGCACAGCGCACAGCACGACGGGGAGGAAACGCAGTGAACGAGGAGTTGTTGACCGTGCCGGAAGTGCTCGCCGAGCTGCGCGTACCGCGCTCGACCTGGTTCTACTGGCGGCAGACCGGCAAGGGACCACGGGTGATCAAGCTCCCGAACGGGCAGCTGCGGGTCCGCCGGTCGGCGCTCGGTCGGTGGCTCGGCGACCTGGAGCAGGACGCCGCATGAAGAGCTACGAGGTCCAGATCTGGGAGATCGCCAAGCGCGCCGACCGGAAGGCTCGACCGTGGCGGGTCCGCTGGGCGGTGAGCGGCCAACGCTTCGAGGACATGTTCCGTACCAAAGCCCTGGCGCACTCATTCCGCGCCGAGCTGGTCCAGGCGGCCAACGCGGGGGAGCCCTTCGACCCGGCCACCGGCCGCCCAATTTCCGAGGCCAGAACCAAGAACCCCACCACCTGGTACGCGCACAGCCGCGCGTACGTCAAGATGAAGTGGCCCCGGGCGGCGGCCAAGACCCGGCGCTCGATCGTCGAAGCGCTGACCTCGATCACGGTGACCCTGACCCGGCCGGCGAAGCGGGGCCGACCGACTGACGCCCTGCTCCGTGAGGCCCTGTATCTCTACGGCCTCAACCCGCGCCGCTGGTCCGACGAGATCCCGCCCGACCACGCGGCGGCGCTCGCCTGGCTGGAAACCGCGTCTCTCCCGGTCGTCGAGCTGGACTCGCCCGCGATGGTCCGCCGCGTCCTCGACAGCCTGTGCGTACGCCTCGACGGCAAGCCCGCGGCTGCCTCCACAGTCCAGCGAAAGCGGGCCACCTTCTACAACGTGCTCGGATACGCCGTCGAGCTGGAGCTGATCGCCTCCAACCCGGTCGACCGGGTCCAGTGGACCACCCCCGAGGTTGCCCAGTCCATCGATCGGCGGGTGGTGGCGAACCCAGCCCAGGTCGGCACGCTGCTGGAGGCGGTGAAATCTCTCGGCAAACGGGCTGACAAGGTCACCGCGTTCTTCGGCTGCCTCTACTACGCGGGTATGCGTCCCTCGGAAGCCGCGGACCTACGGCGGGAGGACTGCGACCTTGCCGGCCGGTGCGCCGACTGCGGGGCCGACTTCGACGACCTGGCGGCGGTGAAGCCTTCCCGGTCCTGCGACCACGAGAAGATCGAATATCGCTGGGGCCGCCTGGTGCTCGCCGGCACATCACCGCGCGCCGGGTCGCACTGGACCGATGACGGTGGCTCCCACGAGCGGCGGGGACTCAAGCACCGGGGGAGAGCCGAGACTCGGACCGTCCCGATCCCGCCCCGGCTCGTCGAGCTGCTGTGCGCGCACGTCGAGAATCACGGAGTCGGCCCGGACGGTCGGTTCTTCCGGGGCCTGCACGGTGGGCCGCTCTCCGAGTCGGTCTACGACCGGTGGTGGAAGCTCGCCCGCGAGAAGGCGCTGACCGAATCTCAGGTCGCCTCGCCGCTCGTCCGCCGCCCGTACGACCTGCGGCACGCTGCGGCCTCCCTTTGGTTGAATGCTGGCGTCCCACCGACCGAGGTCGCCCGCCGCCTGGGCCACGGCGTCGCCGTCCTGCTCCGCGTCTACGCCAACTGCATCGACGGCGGCGACGACACCATGAACGACAAGATCGGCGATGCGCTCGGATGACGATGCTGCCGGTCTGGTGCTGTTGGCGGACGTCCTGCTGAGTGATGTGGACGAGGTGCGCTAAAAGGAGGAGGTGGATTTGCCCGCGTCGCAAGACTCAACCCCACCCGAGGTCCGTGTCACGGCTGGTTCGATTTCAGCCGGGGATAGCCGCGTGCCGGAGCTGCGGCTCTGGGGCATCCGTCGGTCGATCACGTCGGCTGTCGTGGCTGCGCTGCTGCTAGTTGGGGCCCTGATTGCTGCGGCGCTCTGGTATGCGGAATGGCCTGGCCTTGAGCGGGGTGCCACCGTCACAGCAGCCACGCTGTTTGACCTCTTGAAGCTCGTCTTCGCCGTTGTGGCGGGCATCGGCGGTGTCGCAGCCCTGGTGGTCGCCTACCGTCGGCAGCGCGTAGCAGAGCACACAAATGCGCTGGCGGAATTCGCTCACCAACTGGCGCACGCTGCTGATCTACGTGCTGAAGTGACCAAGGCTCTCGCTGAGGCGGCCGACGAACGGGCAAAGATCGAGACCGACCGCAACGGTGTGCGCCTGTTCAACGAACGCTTCGCCAAGGCATCCGAGCAGCTCGGATCGGAGAAAGCGGCCGTACGCCTGGCGGGCGTTTACGCAATGGCCGGACTTGCCGATGACTGGCGGGAAGGTCGGCAGACCTGCATCGATGTCCTCTGTGCCTACCTCCGTATGCCCTACACACCGTCTTCCAGAGCTTCGAATGAAGCGCCAGTCCAGGCCGACGACCGCGTGTCGACCGCGAATAGGGACGAGGGTCGCGCGGCTCGCGAAGAGCGGGAGGTGCGTCATACCGTCATTCGCCTTATCGGTAAGCATGTTCGCGCTGCCGAGGATGTTGCAACCTCCTGGTCTGACTACGATTTTGACTTCAGTGGCGCAGTCTTAGATGGCGGAAACTTTTCAGGCGCGACGTTCGGTGGGACGCTGTCCTTCATCAACGCGACGTTCACTGGTGGATCGGTGTCTTTTGCTGGGACGACGTTCGGTGGTGGAGAGGTTTCCTTTGACGGGGCGTCGTTCAGTGGTGGGGAGGTGTCTTTCGCCAAGGCGACATTCAATGGTGGGATTGCGTCTTTTTTGAGGGCGGCATTTGGCGGCGCGACGGTGTCTTTTGTTGGCGCGAGCTTCAGCGGTGGTTCGGTGTCTTTTGATGAGGCGTCGTTCAGTGGTGGGGAGGTGTCTTTCGCCAAGGCGACATTCAATGGTGGAAGTGTGTCCTTCTTGAGGGCAGCATTTGGCGGCGCGACGGTGTCTTTTGTTGGCGCGAGCTTCAGCAGTGGTTCGGTGTCCTTCCATGGAGCGAAGTTCAGTGGTGGGGAGGTGTCCTTCGCTCGGGCGGCGTTCGAGGGTGCAGAGGTGGACTTCACCAATGCGTCGTTCAGTGGTGGAGAGGTGTTCTTCACCACGGCGACGTTCAGTGACGGGGTGGTGTCTTTTGTCGCGGCAACGTTCGGCGGCGGAGAGGTGGTCTTTTATGGTGCGCGCTTCAGTGGTTCGCAGGTGTATCTCGTAGGGCCGAAGTCTCAATTCCCGCCCAAATTCTCCGAATGGCCCCACGGGCGACCTCCGGATGGGCTCCTCCTGCCTGAGCAGTGAGCAGTGAGCAGTGAGCAGTGAGCAGTGAGCAGTGAGCAGTGAGCAGTGAGCAGTGAGGCCGTGGGCAGATGGTGGGCGGCCAGCTGGCTAACGTCGACCTTGACAAAGGGGGACAGCAGGTCATGGGCGGTGACGCAGGCAGAATGACCGCCCTCTGTAAATCCGTCGCGAAAGCTTCAGAGGTTCGAATCCTCTACCCGCCACCAGGTGCAAAGACGGCCCCCGACCAGCAGAGATGCTGATCGGGGGTCGTTGTCGTTGGTCCGGCCGAGTCCAGCAGTTGACGACGGGTTGAAGGCGTTGCCTGAGGTGGGCGGGGTCAGCCTCAAGCAAATCGACTCGAGCGTCGGGGACCAGCTCGGGGCAGGTGATGGTCTCCGTTGGCATAGCTGACGTTCCCCGGGCGGAGGCGCCCCGCCTTGTCGGTGATCCCGCCTCAGGTTGGAGGAGTGCGCTCAGCCGGCTGTGCTGTCCGAAAAGCCTGCTCGCGCCGGCTGCCCGCTGGTGACAAGCCGGCCCTGCAACTACTGGTCCGGGAACGGCGCGCGATTGCCCGTCCGTTCGACGTTGTTGACCTTGAGCCCCACCCATGCGCGGGTCGGCCGGCCTACTGTGTCGTCGTGCCTGGACCCGACGATGCAACTGACACACACGTCAAGGTTCGTTCGCGACGCTGGCGTATCTGGCTGCTGTCAGTTGTCGCCGTTGCCGCCTGCTGTTTCGGCGTGCTCAAGGTGAGAGACGCCCCTGCGACTGAGGCGCAAGGCTATGTGTCTCAGATCAGCGTGCGCGGTTACGAGCGGGTGCACGACTACATCGATCCTGGTACAGCACCCGCCGAGCAGCGCGCCGCAGTCGCGATCTTCGTCGGCCCTCCGGACGACAACGTCGTCGCCCGCGTGTCCGGACCAGGGCTCGTTGTCGGCGCTCCAGCAACGGATCCGGCCTTCCCTGATTTCGAGATGATCGGCTACGGCAGTTGGCACGGCTGTTTCGTGCACGTCGATCGCTGGAAGACGAGTGATCCACCCATGTCGTACCAACTGACGACCGAGCATCTGACCGCGTTCCGGGCGGGACGGCTGTCCGTGCTGTCCATCGCTGTTGGATGTGGCGGTGGATGACCGCGCGCTCCGGGCGGCCTCGCGAGTCCTCGCTGCTTCCGTGCCGCCTTGCCGTGGGCGTCTTTTCGCTTCGAGGGCAAGCCATCAACGCGACATCGCCGTGCGCCGATATTGTCGCCGGCACGAGTCAACACGGGGCCCGATCGCACGAGCGGTCGGCCGGACATGTCGCCGCCTCCGGCCCAACAGCCGGCACCGTGTCGGCCTGCGGCCAAAGTCGGCTGACCGCCGAATTCTCCCGCTGTGGGCGCACGCTGGCGAAGCACTGAAGCCGAGGTGCGGGCGTCGCGGTGGTCAGTGTTGGTGCGCGTGGCGGTAGGTCGGCGCCCACATCGATGGCCACTTCGCCACATCAGCGCTTTTCGTATCTGTCGTCATCGATGAAAGTTCCACGCCTAGCTGCGCATACCCTGCCTGTGGTCAGCGTTCGTTCTGCTGGCGACCAAACTGAAATGAACCCGACGAGGTACTAGCGGGATGGCGGAGAGCCGGTATGGTGGTCGATGGTCGGATCGGAGGCGCGCGTTCGTCGCGGGCTGTTGAGCGTTGCTGACGGTGACCGTCGTACCGGATGTGGCAGTGCCTACAGCTGGACCCGAATTGCGTTGAAGGTCGCATTCAGCGCTGGGTGAAACGGTTAAGCGACCTGCAGGCTCGTGATCTGGCCCGGTGCGTTGGGGGCGGTAGGCCGAACGGCGGGAAGTAACAGACGGTGGGGCCAGTCGGGCGACCACCACTTCTCTGGCTGCCCGCGCTGTGGCACGATCGTGGAACCTCCATCAACGCTGTACATCTCCCGACAGGAGCGATCATGTCTGGTCGAAGGCTAGGCCGACTCGGTGGGTCTCTCCTCCTTGTTCTTGCTGCCGCCGCCATCGTCGCCTTCCCCGCTGGCCTCTATGACAGCAGTGCTCGCGGAGCTCAGGCCATCGATCTCATCTGGACCGTCGCTCCGGAAGGCACTATCGTCGGCAGCGGTCGCTGACTCGTTCAGCTCACCCCAAGCCAAGGGCGGTAAACCGCAGGCGCCGTAGGGAGCGGTATGGCTCCGCGTGATCGATCGCGACGTCGTTCGGCGGATCGTGCATGGTTCATCACCGCGCCACTGGTGTTCTTCGCCGCGATCTGTTCCATCGTCACGGGGCTGGTGTCGTCCCAGCCCTTCGGTGACTGGCTCCTCGCGCTCCTGTTGCTGGTCGCCATGGCCGCCGTGGGCATGCCGGTCCTCAACTTTGTGGTCCGGCGGCAGTCGTTCGGCATGACCCTGACCGAGATTCCGCTGGTGTTAGCGCTGTTTCTGCTGCCACCGCTGACCGTCGTCGCGATCTACACGGTGGCGTCCATGCTCACACAGACGCGGCACCGGTTCGCGCCTGTCAAGTTCTGGTTCAACGTGGCCAAGGCTGCCGCCGGGACCTCTCTCGCCGTCCTCCTCCTTCAGGCGCTACCGCCGTCGAAGGAGGTGGACGACCCCGGCACCTGGCTGAGTCTCTTCGCGGCCGTGACCGCGGTGATCCTGGTCAGCCTTCTCGGCATCGTCGGCGTGCACACCCTCCTGCAGGGCTGGCAGGCCGGACGGGACTCTCTCCGCACCGCACGTCCCGCTCTGCTCACTGCGGCGATCAACGTCTCGCTCGGTCTCATCATCCTGATCGCCGTCACCACCACCTGGTGGTCGTTGGTGCTGCTGGCCGCTCTCGGTGCGGCACTGGTCCTGGTCTACCGCTCCTACGCGGAGTTCTTCCGGCAACACCGGACGCTGGCCGCGATGTACGACCTCACCCGCGCTATCGGGGAGCGCGGCCAGGACGGCACCCTCGTCGATGCGCTCCTGGGTCGGGTCCGGGCCCTGATGCAGGCCGAGTACGCCACGCTGTGGCTGCCCGCCCAGGGCCGCCATCCCGAGGTGCTGCTCACCGCCCGGGTCGACGACTCGGGGCTGTTGGATGTCGTACCCACGCCGGCGTCCCTTCGCCAGCGGGCGTCGGACGAGGGGCGGACCATCGCGGTGGGGCGCGCTTTCGACGAGAAGGCGAACGAGCGCCAGGCGCTGAGCCACAGCAAGATCAAGGACGTCATCGTGGTGCCGCTCCGGTCCGGCCAGGCGGTCATCGGCACCCTGGAGGTCGCCAACCGGCTCAGCGATGTCGGTCATTTCACCCGTGGTGACATCCCCATCTTCGAGACGGTCTCCGCGCACGCCGCCGTGGCCCTGGAGAATTCGCGACTGGTCGACCGGCTGCGGCACGACGCGCACCACGACACGTTGACCCGGCTGCCCAACCGGCGACGGATCACCGGAGCGCTGGACGAGTCGGTCAAGATCCGCGCGCCGGGCGAGGTGGTGGCGCTGCTGCTCTTCGACGTCGACGGGCTGCGCCAGGTCAACGAGTCCCTGGGTCACGCCGCCGGCGACAAGGTCCTCACCGAGGTCGCCAACCGGTTGCGGGCCAGCGCACCGTCGTCGGCTCTGGTGGGCCGTGCCGGCGGGGACGAGTTCCTGGTGACGCTGCGGTTGGAGAGCGCCGAGGCCGCGCTCGAGTTGGCCGCCCAGCTGCGCGACCAGATCCGCGACGAGATGGTCTTCGACGCGCTCACCCTCGACGTGAACACCGCCGTCGGGGTGGCCGTACACCCGGATCACGGCAGCGACGCGGCGACCCTGCTGCTTCGGGTCGACCTCGCGGCCACCGCGGCCAAGTCGGTGCCGGGCAGTGTGCAGCTGTTCAACCCCGCGCTGGAGTCCCGTTCACTGCGCCGGCTGGGCCTGGCCGGCGATCTGCGCCGAGCACTGGACCAGGGCGAGCTGGAGGTCTACTTCCAGCCCAAGGTGACGCTGCGGGACCGGCGCCTGGTCGGTGTCGAGTGTCTGGCCCGCTGGGAGCACCCGGCGCACGGCACCGTCGCACCGGAGGACTTCGTGGCGGTGGCCGAGCACACCGGCCAGTTGAGCCGGCTCACCGAGGTGGTGCTGCGCGAGGGCCTGCGCCGCAGTCGGGACTGGGCCCTGGCCGACCAGCCGCTGCCCATCGCGGTCAATCTCTCGGCTCGTACGCTCATCGACCAGCACTTCCCGGACCGGGTCCAGGAGTTGTTGACCGAGTACAAGGTGCCGGCGCAGCGCCTCACCCTGGAGATCACCGAGTCGGGGGTGCTGGACGGCACGGACCGACCCATCCCCACCCTGCAACGGCTGCGGGATCTCGGCGTACGGCTGTCGGTGGACGACTTCGGCACCGGCGACTCGTCCCTGGCGCACCTGCGGCGGCTGCCGGTGCACGAGGTGAAGGTGGACCGCTCCTTCGTGCAGGGCATGGCTACCGATCCGGGGGACCTGGCGATCGTCAACGCGGTGGTGACTCTCTCCCAGCAGTTCGGCCTGGCGGTGGTGGCCGAGGGGGTGGAGAGCGAGTTGACCCTGGAGCTTCTCCAGGACATCGGTTGTGAGATCGGGCAGGGCTTCCTGTTCAGCAGGCCGCTGCCGTACGAGCGGTTGGCTGCCTGGTTCGGTGCCCAGGTCGAGCCGGAGACGATCTCCAACGGGGAGCTGCCGCGCCTTCGAGTCGTGCCCTGAGCAGGGCGCGGACGAGCACGGGGGATCCGATTTCACCTGTCGAGCCGGGCCGTGTACTCTTACTCCTGCGCGCCCCACGGGGAGATCGCGCAGGCCCCCTTAGCTCAGTCGGCAGAGCGTCTCCATGGTAAGGAGAAGGTCTACGGTTCGATTCCGTAAGGGGGCTCGAGGGTTCAGCTGGACCCATCGCAGCGGTGTAGCTCAGATGGTAGAGCAAGCGGCTCATAATCGCTGTGTCGCCGGTTCAAGTCCGGCCACCGCTACTCTCGTCTTCCGGGCTAGTTGCCGGTGGTCGTAAGAATGGGCGCTTCTGGCGCCCACTTTGCATGTCCGCGCTGTCAGCGTCTAGGCTGGCGCGTCGTAGTTGTTTCCGTTAGCGAGGAAGGCACTCCGCCGTGGCGAAGGCTACCGATGTCCGGCCGAAGATCACTTTGGCGTGTGTGGAGTGCAAGGAGCGCAACTACATCACGCGCAAGAACCGGCGCAACGACCCCGACCGCATCGAGCTGAAGAAGTTCTGCCCGCGCGACGGTCGGCACACGGTCCACCGCGAGACCCGCTGATCGCTGGCCGGCCTTTGGCCGGCCACCGTCGAAGCTTTTCCGATCGCCGATCTGACCGGTGTGGTGTGGCTCCGCCGCCGCCTACCGATCAGGTCGGCGATTGGGCTTTCCGTGTAGGTTCGCCGCATGCCTCTGGACGCCTCCTTCGTCGGCCGGACCTATCCGCCGACCGCCCCCTACCAGGTGGGCCGAGAAAAGATCCGCGAGTTCGCCACCGCCATCGGCGCCACCGATCCGGCCCACCACGACCCGGAGGCCGCGCAGGCGCTGGGCCACCCCGACGTGGTGGCTCCGCCGACCTTCCCGGTGATCGTCACGATGGCCGCGAGCCGCCAGATCATCGAGGACCCGGCCCTGGGTGTCGACTACAGCCGCCTGGTGCACGGCGACCAGCGGTTCGCGTACACCAGGCCGGTGTTCGCCGGCGACGAGCTGGTCTGCACGAACACCATCGAGGACGTCAGCACCCGGGGTGGGCACGGCTTCCTGACCACCCGCACCGACGTGAGCACCGTCGGCGGGGAGCCCGTGGTGGCGGTCTGGGCCAGGTATGTCATCCGTGGGGAGGCGTGAGATGGAGTTGCCAGCACAGACGTTTCGGGTGACCCGTGCGGACCTGGTCCGTTACGCCGGCGCCTCGGGCGACTTCAACCCGATCCACTGGAGCGACCGGGTCGCCACCTCTGTGGGTCTGCCCGGGGTGATCGCCCACGGCATGTTCACCATGGCTCTGGTCGGCCGGGCGGTCACCGAGTGGGCCGGTTCGCCGGACGCGGTGGTGGAGTACGGCGTGCGGTTCACCCGGCCGGTGGTGGTCCCGGACGACGACCAGGGGACCGAGATCGAGGTCACCGCGCGGGTCCGTGAGGTGACCGAGGATGGTCTCACCCGCCTGGAGGTGACCGCCACCTGCCTGGGGGAGAAGGTGCTGTCACAGGCGCGGGCAACCATCCGGTCGGCGCGCTGAACAGAGCCCGCCACGCGTGGCGGAGAGACCGGTTGGGAAAGTCGGGCGGCTACCCGTACACTGGTCCGCCGTGGGGCAAGTGACCCCTGCTCGGTCGTCTGTGGCCGCGTGGGGCGAGTGTTGCCGCATAGGGGTGTAGCTCAATTGGCAGAGCAGCGGTCTCCAAAACCGCAGGCTGCAGGTTCAAGTCCTGTCACCCCTGCGCCTCAGGCCTGACCGTTCCCGTGGGTCGCGCCGCCAGCTCGGCGGCGTCCGGCCCGTGGTGGTGGCATCGGCGGGGTGGTTCCGAGGCAATCGGGCCCTCCGGCTGATCCACCGGCCGCGGCCCGTCGCGGGACGGTTGGGTCCGGCCGGCGTGACCAGCGCCGCGTACGCCACTCGGCGTGCGACCCAAGATTCCGCGACGGAGGGCGAAGTGGCCGACAACAAGCGGCGCGACGACGACGGCGACGATCGTCTGGACGACGAGATCGTCGACGACGTGGCCGACGACGACGCCTCCGGCGCGGACGAGCCGGTTTCCCGGGGTGGCACCGCCACGCGGTCCCGCGCCCGGGCGGAGTCGGCGGACAGCCGGCCGACCACCCGGTCGGAAACGGGTCGGGTGGGCGTCTTCGGGCGCATCGCCCGGTTTTTCCGCGAGGTTGTAGCCGAACTGCGTAAGGTCATCTGGCCGACCCGCAAGGAGTTGCTGACCTACACCGCCGTGGTGGTGGCGTTCGTCGCGGTGATGCTGACGATCGTGGGTGTGCTGGACTTCGGCTTCGCCAAGGTCGTGTTGTTTGTCTTTGGCAACTCGGACTGACCGGCTGCCTCCAGCCATAGTGACGGAAGTGAGCGAGCGTGCCTGAGTACGACGAGACCGCCGGAGAAGTGGACGAGCAGTCCACGGTCGCGACGGCGGCTGGTGACGAGTCGGTTGAGGCCGCCAGCGAGCCGGAGTTCCCAACGACCGAGCCCGCACCGGACGAGGACTACGACCCGGTCGCGGAGCTGAGGCAGAAGCTGCGTTACGCGCCGGGTGACTGGTACGTGGTGCACTCTTACGCCGGCTACGAGAACAAGGTCAAGACCAACCTCGAGACCCGGATCACGAGCCTCGACATGGAGGACTTCATCTACCAGGTCGAGGTGCCGACCCGGGAAGAGGTCGAGGTCAAGAACGGTAAGCGTTCGCAGATCCAGGCGAAGGTCTTCCCGGGTTACATCCTGGTCCGGATGGAGCTGACCGCCGAGTCCTACTCGTGTGTCCGCAACACCCCGGGGGTGACCGGCTTCGTCGGCGCTACCGACCGGGCTGACCGGCCCGCTCCGCTCTCGCTCGACGAGGTGCTGAAGTGGCTGGCGCCGGCCGTCGAGACCGAGCAGAAGAAGGCGAAGCCGGAGATCAAGGTCCTCGACTTCGAGGTGGGCGACTCCGTCACCGTCACCGACGGCGCGTTCGCGTCGCTGCCGGCCACGATCAGCGAGATCAACGCCGACCAGCAGAAGCTCAAGGTGCTGGTGTCGATCTTCGGTCGGGAGACTCCGGTGGAGCTCAACTTCAACCAGGTCGCCAAGATCTGACTGGTCGTCGGCGGCGGGTCCGGCCCGCCGCCGACGTCGGCGTACGCGCTCTCGCTCGACCTCGGCGGACGAGTGGGCTGCGGCCTGCGCTACTCTTGAATGTCGCCGCTGTCGCACCGCGCTGACCGTGCGCGCCCGAGGGCGGCGACAGCCGCTTTTTCCCAGCTCCAAGCCCCAGGAAGTGACATGCCTCCGAAGAAGAAGCTCGTCAAGACGTTCACGCTTCAGTTGCCGGCGGGCCAGGCCACGCCGGCGCCGCCGGTCGGCCCCGCGCTCGGCCAGCACGGCGTGAACATCATGGAGTTCTGCAAGTCCTACAACGCGCAGACCGAGTCCCAGCGGGGCGACATCGTCCCCGCCGAGATCAGCGTGTTCGAGGACCGGTCCTTCACGTTCGTGCTGAAGACCCCGCCCGCCGCCCGGCTGCTGCTCAAGGCCGCCGGTGTGCAGAAGGGGTCTGGCGTTCCGCAGTCCGACAAGGTCGGCGCGGTCAGCCGCGGCCAGCTCCGTGAGATCGCCGAGAAGAAGATGGCCGACCTCAACGCCAACAGCATCGAGCAGGCCGAGAAGATCATCGCCGGCACCGCCCGGTCGATGGGCATCACCGTCAACGACTGACGTCGGCCCAGGCCGTCGACCCAACCGTGGGAGGGCTCGCGCCGAGCGGCCCGCCAGAGACCACAGGAGTAATCAGCAATGCAGCGCAGCAAGAGCTACCGCAAGGCCGCCGATGTCATCGACCGGTCGAAGCTCTACACCCCCACCGAGGCCGTGAAGCTGGCCAAGGAGACCACCAACGTCAAGTTCGACGCCACGGTCGAGGTCGCCATGCGCCTCGGCGTCGACCCCCGCAAGGCGGACCAGATGGTCCGCGGCACGGTCAACCTGCCGCACGGCACCGGTAAGACCGCCCGCGTGATCGTGTTCGCCAGCGGCGCGAAGGCCGAAGAGGCCGCCGCCGCGGGTGCGGACGAGGTGGGCACCGACGAGTTGGTCGCCCGGATCCAGGGTGGTTGGCTCGACTTCGACGCGGCGATCGCCACGCCGGACCAGATGGCCAAGATCGGCCGGATCGCGCGGATCCTGGGCCCGCGCGGTCTCATGCCGAACCCGAAGACCGGCACGGTGACCATGGACGTCACCAAGGCGGTGCAGGACATCAAGGGCGGCAAGATCACCTTCCGGGTGGACAAGCACTCCAACCTGCACCTGATCATCGGCAAGGCCTCCTTCACCGAGGGCCAGCTGGTGGACAACTACGCGGCGGTGCTCGACGAGGTGCTGCGCGCCAAGCCGTCCGCGGCCAAGGGCAAGTACCTCCGCAAGGTCATCCTGACCACCACGATGGGCCCGGGTGTCCCGGTCGACCCGAACCTGGTGAAGAACCTTCGGGAGGACCAGGCCGAGGCCTGAGTCGACAGTTCGCTCCACCGGGGCGCCGCCACGACCGTGGCGGCGCCCCGGCGCGTTCGAGGTGTGGCAGGCTCGGGCCCATGCGGCTGGAGAACGTCTGGTTGCGGTACCACCGGCGGGGGCCGTGGGTGCTGCAGGGCATCGATGTGCGGATCGGCCCCGGCGAGGTGGCGATCGTCCTGGGCCGCAACGGGGTGGGCAAGTCGACACTGCTCCAGGTGGCCGCGGGGGTCCTCCGTCCGGGCCGGGGCCGGGTCTCCGGCCGGCCGGCGCGGGTGGGCTGGGTGCCGGAGCGGTTTCCCGCCGACCAACCGTTCACGGTGGCCCGCTATCTGACCGGGATGGCCCGGGTGGCGGGGCTGGGCAGGGCCGCGGCCGACGAGGCGGTGACCTCCTGGATCGACCGGCTCGGGCTGTCCGCCTTCCGCTCGGTCCGACTGCCGGAGCTGTCCAAGGGCACCGCGCAGAAGGTCGGCCTCGCCCAGGCGATGCTGCGCCCACCGGGCCTGCTGGTCCTCGACGAGCCGTGGGAGGGGCTGGATGCCACCACCCGTGAGCTGGTCCCCGAGCTGATCGCCGAGGTGCTCGCCGCCGACGGGTCCGTCCTGGTGAGCGACCACCGCGGCGAGACGGTCCGGCTGCCGGCCGCGCGTCGCTGGTTGGTGGCCGACGGCTCGCTGGCCGAGGAGACGTCGTCGACGGACGAGACGATCGCCGTGGTCGAGGTCGCGGTGCCGGCCGCGCGGGTCGCCGGCACCGTCGCCCGGTTGCGCGCCGAGGGCCATCAGGTGCTGCGGGTACGCTCCGACGCCGCCACCGCCGTGCCCCAGGGCGGACCCGCCGAGCCGCTCCCGGCAGCGGGCGCCGCCCCACCCGCCGAGCCGCCGATCAGCGTGACCGGGCAGCCGGAGGCCGCCGACGCGGCGGTCGAGCCGGCGGCGGGGGAGGCCCGGTGAGCGCCCTGATCCGGATGCGGTTGACCGGTTTCCTGCGTACCGGCCGGGCGGTGGCACCGCTGCTCGCCGGCCTGATCACGCTCGGCATCCTGTACGGCGGTGGCCGTGCCCAGCCGGCGGAGGCGTACGGCGTCTCCGCTGTCGTGCTCTTCCCGGTGCTCGCCTGGCAGACCAAGATCCTGTTGGACGTCGAGCCGGACGTGCAGCGTCGGCTGGCGCAGGTGACGGTCGGGGTGGCGCGGGAGCGGCTGGCCGGGCTGCTCGCCGCAGCGGCGGCGGCGCTGGTGACGGTGGCCGTCGCGTTGCTCTTCCCGTGGCTGGTGGGCGGGGTGTCCGGCCCGGTTGATCCGGGGGACCGGTCGATTCCGGTCGGGCTCGCGCTGGGGCTGTGGGCGCACCTGCTGGTCGTACCCGCTGCTGTTGCTCTTGGTGCGCTGGCCAGCCGGGCATCGGTGGGCGGCGCCGGGTACGGCGTCGCGGTGTTGGCCCTCGGCGGGGTCGGCGCCGTGGTGCTCGGCCTGACCGGTTCGGTGGCCCCCTGGCTGGCTCCGCCGATCATGGCGGCGGCGCGCACCACCGGCGGCGAGGCCGCCGCGCTGACACTGCTGGGGCTGAGCGGGTGGGCGTTGGCCTGGAGTGGTGCTGTCGTCGGCGGCTACCTGTGGCGGCGGCGGGCCCAGGGCTGACCGCCACCGGCGTCGGTGGCGCGGCTCACAGGGGGCGATTTGGTGCTGCTGGCCCGGGCGCGTAGTCTTCAACAGTCATCCGTGTTCTCATGGATGAGGAACCACCCAGAGACCGCTGGTCACCGTGCTCCGGCACGGTCGAAGGTCCCGCGACAACGGGCGACCCGCGTAGGGCGGCAAGCGTAACTCGGCAGTGCACATGGTCCGCCGACCATGATGATCTGCCGGCCCTCGCCCCGTGCGCCCTGCGCCGGGGCTTTTTCGTTGTCGTGCTGCCTCCGCCCCCGTTCCGGCTTCGGCCGAGACGGGGACCAGCCTCGAGTAACGAGAGAGGAGGGACATGGCGGACAAGCCGATCCGGGCCGACAAGGCCACGGCCGTCGCTGAGCTGACCGAGAGCTTCCGCAGCTCGGGCGCCACCGTGCTGACCGAGTACCGCGGTCTGACGGTTTCCCAGCTCACCCAGCTTCGGCGCTCGCTCGGCGCCGACACCAGCTACACGGTCGCGAAGAACACGCTGGCCAAGCGTGCTGCGACGGACGCGGGCATCACCGGCCTCGACGAGCTGTTCACCGGTCCTACCGCGCTGACTTTCGTTTCGGGCGACGTCGTCGAGGCGGCGAAGGGGCTTCGCGACTTCGCGAAGGCCAACCCGAAGCTCGTCATCAAGGGCGGTGTCTTCGAGGGCAAGGCCATTTCCGCGGCCGAGGTCACGAAGCTTGCCGACCTGGAGTCCCGCGAGGTGCTGCTGGCCAAGCTGGCCGGCGCGATGAAGGGCAACCTGAGCAAGGCCGCGGCCCTGTTCCAGGCCCCGCTGTCGAAGACCGCCCGTCTGGCGGCTGCACTGCAGGACAAGCGCGAGAAGGAGGGCGCCGAGGCGGCCTGAGGCCCCCACGGCGCACCAGTTCTTACTTAACAGAAACAGGAAAGGACGCCAGACATGGCGAAGCTCAGCACCGACGAGCTGCTCGACGCGTTCAAGGAGATGACGCTGATCGAGCTCTCTGAGTTCGTGAAGCAGTTCGAGGAGACCTTCGAGGTCACCGCCGCTGCTCCGGTCGCGGTTGCCGCTGCCGGCGGTGGCGCCGGTGGCGCTGCTGCCCCGGCCGAGGAGGAGAAGGACGAGTTCGACGTCATCCTCGAGGCTGACGGTGGCAAGAAGATCCAGGTCATCAAGGTCGTGCGTGAGCTGACCGGCCTGGGCCTCAAGGAGGCCAAGGACGCGGTCGAGTCCGCGCCGAAGGCCATCCTGGAGAAGGTCAACAAGGAGACCGCCGACAAGGCGAAGGCCAAGCTCGAGGGCGAGGGCGCCAAGGTCACCCTCAAGTGACCTGACGTTCCACCTACGCGTACCCGGCTCGTGAGCTGGGACACGATTCGCGTGGCGGCGGGCGGTGATCCGACACGGATCACCGCCCGCCGTATTGGTGGTGTTGGCTCCGATCGGCCCTGAGCTGGGCTCCGACCTGCGGATCCGGCGACCGGAACGAGGGCGGCCGGTCGCTCTCCAGGGGGAAACACGGGGCGAGGGCAATACCGGCCCTTGACGCGGCCCGGGGCTGCCAGGCACGCTGACACCAGCAAGACACCGCGCTTGCGACGGCCACGACGTGGGTATGACAGCGGCGGCACCATCGGCCGCGGTAACCCGAGCGGCCCAGTGGGGAGTTGCGTTCTGAGCGGCCCGGCTGACCCCGGTAACGGGGGCCGAGGAGCGCTCCGCAAACAACCTGCGGGGTGGGCTGGACAGCGGTTAGCCTCTCGGCTACACTGCTAGTTTGCGCTGCCTTCCGACTTGACCCCTGCTCGGAAATGTCCGTTTACGGATATTTCTGGTGGGGTCATTGGAGTGCACGCGTACCAGCCGTTCTGCAGCACCGGTCCTCGGAAGGACGCATCTTGGCAGCTTCCCGCCCTGCGAAGACCAGTCGTACGTCGAGCGCATTCGCTCCCCGCCGAGTTTCATTCGGCAGGATCACCGAACACCTCGAGGTCCCCAACCTCCTTGCCATTCAGAACGAGTCCTTCGACTGGCTCGTCGGCAACGAGGCTTGGCAGGGCCGGTCGGCGGACGACCCGCACGCACGCTCGGGTCTCGCGGAGATCCTTGAAGAGATCAGTCCCATTGAGGACTTTTCCGGCACCATGTCGCTCTCCTTCTCAGCGCCGCGCTTCGACGAGGTCAAGGCCTCGATCGAGGAGTGCAAGGAGAAGGACCTGACCTACTGCGCTCCGCTCTTCGTGACCGCGGAGTTCACCAACAACACCACTGGCGAGATCAAGAGCCAGACGGTGTTCATGGGTGACTTCCCGATGATGACGCCCAAGGGCACCTTCGTCATCAACGGCACCGAGCGCGTCGTGGTCAGCCAGCTCGTCCGGTCTCCGGGCGTCTACTTCGACAAGCAGCCGGACAAGACCTCCGACCGCGACCTCTCCAGCGTCAAGGTCATCCCGAGTCGGGGTGCCTGGCTGGAGTTCGACATCGATAAGCGCGACACGGTCGGCGTACGTATCGACCGTAAGCGTCGCCAGGCCGTCACCGTCCTGCTCAAGGCCATCGGATGGTCGGCCGAGCGGATCCGTGAGCGGTTCGGGTGGTCCGAGCTGATGATGACGACGCTCGAGAAGGACCACATCGCCGGCGCCGATGAGGCGCTGCTCGACATCTACCGCAAGCTGCGCCCTGGCGAGCCGCCGACGCGCGAGAACGCCCAGACCCTGCTCGACAACCTCTTCTTCAACCCGAAGAGGTACGACGTCGCCAAGGTCGGGCGCTACAAGTTCAACAAGAAGCTCGAAGTCGACGTGCCGATCACCACCGGCACGCTGACCGAGGACGACATCGTCGCCACCGTGGAGTACCTGTGCCGGCTGCACGCCGGTGAGGAGGGCTACGAGGCCGACGACATCGACCACTTCGGCAACCGGCGGCTCCGTACCGTGGGCGAGCTGATCCAGAACCAGGTTCGGGTCGGCCTGTCCCGGATGGAGCGGGTCGTCCGTGAGCGGATGACCACGCAGGACGTCGAGGCGATCACCCCGCAGACCCTGATCAACATCCGCCCGGTGGTGGCGGCGATCAAGGAGTTCTTCGGGACGTCCCAGCTGTCCCAGTTCATGGACCAGACCAACCCGCTGGCGGGCCTGACCCACCGGCGCCGGCTGAGCGCGCTCGGCCCGGGTGGTCTGTCCCGGGAGCGGGCCGGCTTCGAGGTCCGCGACGTGCACCCGTCCCA
Organism: Micromonospora sp. C97; assembly: GCF_018070385.1. NCBI lineage: Bacteria > Bacillati > Actinomycetota > Actinomycetes > Micromonosporales > Micromonosporaceae > Micromonospora > Micromonospora sp. C97. The sequence continues at coordinate 162,786 of NZ_JAGPXU010000002.1, read as the reverse complement.
CTACGGCCGGATGTGCCCGATCGAGACGCCGGAAGGCCCGAACATCGGCCTGATCGGCGCGCTGTCCACCTTCGCCCGGGTCAACCCGTTCGGCTTCATCGAGACGCCGTACCGGAAGGTCGTCGACGGTCGGGTCACCGACCAGATCGACTACCTGACCGCGGACGAGGAGGACCGGTTCGTCAAGGCCCAGGCCAACGCGCGCCTGAAGGCTGACGGCACGTTCGCCGAGGACCGGGTGCTCTGCCGTCGTAAGGGCGGCGAGACCGAGGACGTGGTCCCCGCCGCCGTCGACTACATGGACGTCTCGCCTCGGCAGATGACCTCGGTCGCGACCGCCATGATCCCGTTCCTCGAGCACGACGACGCCAACCGGGCACTGATGGGCGCGAACATGCAGCGCCAGGCGGTGCCGCTGGTCAAGGCCGAGGCGCCGCTCGTGGGTACGGGCATGGAGTACCGGGCCGCTGTCGACGCTGGCGACGTGGTGGTCGCCGAGGTCGGCGGTGTGATCGAGGATCTCTGCGCCGACTACGTCACCATCCACCAGGATGACGGCCACCGCCGGACGTACCTGCTGCACAAGTTCCGCCGCTCCAACGCCGGCTCCTGCGTCAACCAGAAGCCGGTGGTCTTCGAGGGCGACCGCGTCGAGGCCGGTCAGGTCATCGCCGACGGTCCCTGCACCGACGAGGGCGAGATGGCGCTCGGACGCAACCTGCTGGTGGCGTTCATGTGCTGGGAGGGCCACAACTACGAGGACGCGATCATCCTGTCGCAGCGCCTCGTGCAGCAGGACGTGCTCACCTCGATCCACATCGAGGAGCACGAGGTCGACGCCCGGGACACCAAGCTCGGTCCGGAGGAGATCACCCGCGACATCCCGAACGTCAGCGAGGAAATGCTCGCTGACCTCGACGAGCGCGGCATCATCCGGATCGGTGCCGAGGTCGTCCCCGGCGACATCCTGGTCGGCAAGGTCACGCCCAAGGGTGAGACCGAGCTGACCCCGGAGGAGCGGCTGCTCCGCGCGATCTTCGGTGAGAAGGCGCGTGAGGTTCGGGACACCTCGCTGAAGGTGCCGCACGGCGAGACCGGCACGGTCATCGGTGTGCGTACGTTCTCCCGCGAGGACGGCGACGAGTTGCCGCCGGGTGTCAACGAGCTGGTCCGGGTCTACGTCGCCCAGAAGCGCAAGATCCAGGACGGCGACAAGCTCGCCGGCCGGCACGGCAACAAGGGTGTCATCTCGAAGATCCTGCCGATCGAGGACATGCCGTTCCTGGAGGACGGCACCCCGGTCGACATCGTGCTCAACCCGCTCGGTGTGCCGAGCCGGATGAACATCGGCCAGGTGCTGGAGACCCACCTCGGTTGGGTCGCCAAGACCGGTTGGAAGGTCGAGGGTGACGACGCCGACTGGAAGCGCCAGCTGCGCTCGATCGACGCGCACGAGTCCGAGGGGGACACCAACGTGGCCACCCCGGTCTTCGACGGTGCCCGCGAGGAGGAGATCTCCGGCCTGCTCGAGTCGACCCTGCCCAACCGGGACGGCAAGCAGCTGATCGGGCGTACCGGCAAGGCGCAGCTGTTCGACGGTCGTTCCGGTGAGCCACTGCCGGACCCGATCGCCGTCGGCTACGTCTACATCCTGAAGCTCAACCACCTGGTCGACGACAAGATCCACGCTCGGTCGACCGGACCGTACTCGATGATCACGCAGCAGCCGCTGGGTGGTAAGGCGCAGTTCGGTGGTCAGCGTTTCGGTGAGATGGAGTGCTGGGCGATGCAGGCGTACGGCGCTGCCTACGCCCTGCAGGAGCTGCTCACGATCAAGTCCGACGACGTGCTCGGCCGCGTGAAGGTCTACGAGGCCATCGTCAAGGGCGAGAACATCCCGGAGCCGGGCATCCCGGAGTCGTTCAAGGTGCTGCTCAAGGAGCTGCAGTCGCTGTGCCTCAACGTTGAGGTGCTCTCCAGCGACGGTGTGGCCCTGGAAATGCGCGAGACCGACGACGAGGTGTTCCGGGCCGCTGAGGAGCTGGGCATCGACCTGTCCCGGCGCGAGCCGAGCTCGGTCGAAGAGGTCTGAGGTGTGCGGTCGGGGGCCGGCTCGCCGGCTCCCGACCCCGCCCGAGAATTAGCAGTACAGACGACGACATAGGGGACATAGTGCTCGACGTCAACTTCTTCGACGAGCTGCGCATTGGTCTCGCCACCGCTGACGACATCCGTCAGTGGTCGCACGGCGAGGTCAAGAAGCCTGAGACGATCAACTACCGCACCCTGAAGCCGGAAAAGGACGGACTCTTCTGCGAGAAGATCTTCGGTCCGCAGCGGGACTGGGAGTGCTACTGCGGTAAGTACAAGCGGGTCCGGTTCAAGGGCATCATCTGTGAGCGCTGCGGCGTCGAGGTGACTCGCTCCAAGGTCCGTCGTGAGCGGATGGGGCACATCGAGCTCGCCGCTCCGGTGACCCACATCTGGTACTTCAAGGGCGTTCCGAGCCGGCTGGGCTACCTGCTGGACCTCGCCCCCAAGGACCTCGAGAAGATCATCTACTTCGCCTCGTACGTCGTGACGAGCGTGGACGCGGAGTCGCGTCACCGCGACCTCTCGACGATCGAGAACGAGATCCTGGCCGAGAAGCGGCAGTCCGAGAACAGCCGCGACTCGGAGATCGAGAAGCGGGCCGCCAAGCTCGAGGCCGACCTGGCCGAGCTGGAGGCCGAGGGTGCCAAGGCGGACGTCCGGCGCAAGGTCAAGGAGGGCGGAGAGCGCGAGATGCGCCAGATCCGCGACCGGGCCCAGCGCGAGATCGACCGCCTGGACGAGGTGCTGGACACCTTCCGCAAGCTGGAGCCGAAGCAGCTGGTCACCGACGAGCTGCTCTACCGCGAGCTGCGCGACCGGTTCGGTGAGTACTTCACCGGTTCCATGGGCGCCGAGGCGATCAAGGCGCTGGTCCAGAACATGGACCTCGACGCCGAGGCCGAGAGCCTGCGGGAGACCATCCGGTCCGGCAAGGGCCAGCGGAAGATCCGGGCGCTCAAGCGACTCAAGGTCGTCGCGGCGTTCCTGAACACCCGCAACTCGCCGCTCGGCATGGTGCTGGACTGCGTCCCGGTCATCCCGCCGGACCTGCGCCCGATGGTGCAGCTCGACGGTGGCCGCTTCGCGACCTCGGACCTGAACGACCTGTACCGCCGCGTGATCAACCGGAACAACCGCCTCAAGCGGCTGATCGACCTCGGCGCGCCCGAGATCATCGTCAACAACGAGAAGCGGATGCTCCAGGAGGCCGTCGACGCGCTGTTCGACAACGGCCGTCGCGGCCGGCCGGTCACCGGCCCGGGTAACCGCCCGCTCAAGTCGCTGTCCGACATGCTCAAGGGCAAGCAGGGCCGGTTCCGCCAGAACCTGCTGGGCAAGCGCGTCGACTACTCCGGCCGTTCGGTCATCGTGGTCGGCCCGAAGCTCAAGCTGCACCAGTGCGGTCTGCCCAAGCAGATGGCACTGGAGCTGTTCAAGCCGTTCGTGATGAAGCGGCTGGTCGACCTCAACCACGCCCAGAACATCAAGTCCGCCAAGCGGATGGTCGAGCGTCAGCGCCCGGTCGTGTGGGACGTGCTGGAAGAGGTCATCGGCGAGCACCCGGTGCTGCTCAACCGGGCGCCGACCCTGCACCGCCTGGGCATCCAGGCCTTCGAGCCGCAGCTGGTCGAGGGCAAGGCCATCCAGATCCACCCGCTGGTCTGCACCGCGTTCAACGCCGACTTCGACGGTGACCAGATGGCGGTGCACGTGCCGCTGTCCGCCGAGGCTCAGGCCGAGGCGCGGATCCTGATGCTGTCGTCGAACAACATCCTCAAGCCGGCCGACGGTAAGCCGGTCACCATGCCCACCCAGGACATGGTCATCGGTCTGTACCACCTCACCCACCGCACCGCTGGTGAGAAGGGCGAGGGCCGGGCGTTCAGCTCGGACGCCGAGGCGCGGATGGCCTTCGACAACGGCGAGCTGCACCTGCAGGCGCCGGTGAAGATCCGCCTGCGTGACGTGGTCGGGGTCGACAACGGTGCTGGCGCCGAGGCGTGGACCGCCCCGGAGGGCTGGGTCGAGGGTGACCCGCTGACCGTGGAGACCACCCTGGGCCGGGTGCTGTTCAACGAGACGTTGCCGCAGGGCTACCGCTTCGTGAACTACGAGATCCGCAAGGGTCAGCTCTCCGCGATCGTCAACGACCTCGCCGAGCGCTTCCCCAAGGTGGCGCTGGCCGCCACCCTGGACGGGCTCAAGGAGGCCGGTTTCCACTGGGCCACCTGGTCCGGCGTGACGATCGGTATGGAGGACGTCATCGCGCCGCCGCGTAAGGCGGAGATCCTGGCCCGGTACGAGAAGGACGCCGACCAGATCGACAAGCAGTACCAGCGTGGTCTGATGACCGCCGAGGAGCGTCGCGGCGAGCTCATCGAGATCTGGACCAAGGCGACCAACGAGGTCGCCAAGGAGATGGACACCGCGCTGCCGCAGGAGAACCCGCTGTGGAAGATGATCAACTCGGGTGCTCGCGGTAACCTGCTCCAGCTCCGGCAGATCGCGGCGATCCGTGGTCTGGTGGCCAACCCCAAGGGCGAGATCATCCCGCGGCCGATCAAGGCCAGCTACCGGGAGGGTCTGTCCGTGCTGGAGTACTTCATCTCCACGCACGGTGCCCGCAAGGGTCTGGCCGACACCGCGCTGCGTACCGCCGACTCGGGTTACCTGACCCGTCGTCTGGTGGACGTCTCGCAGGACGTCATCATCCGTGAAGAGGACTGCGGCACCGACCGGGCGATCCCGATGCAGATCGGCGAGAAGCTGGACGGCAAGCTCGTCGTCCACACCCACGCCGAGACCAGCGTGCACGCCCGGACCCTCGCCGACGACATCAAGGGGCCGGACGGCACCGTGGTCGCCGAGCGCGGGCAGGACATCAACTCCATCGGGGTCGACAAGATCGTCGCCGCTGGTGTGGAGACCGTCCGGGTGCGCAGCGTGCTCACCTGCGAGTCGAAGCTCGGCGTCTGCGCGGCCTGCTACGGCCGGTCGTTGCCGACCGGTAAGTCGGTCGACATCGGCGAGGCGGTCGGCATCATCGCCGCCCAGTCCATCGGTGAGCCCGGTACGCAGCTGACAATGCGTACCTTCCACACCGGTGGTGTCGCGGGTGAGGACATCACCCAGGGTCTGCCGCGTGTTCAGGAAATCTTCGAGGCTCGGGTCCCGAAGGGTAAGGCGCCCATCGCCGACACCCCGGGCCGGATCCGGATCGAGGACGGCGAGCGCTCGCGCAAGATCATCGTGGTGCCGGACGACGGCAGCGACGAGATCGTCTACGACAAGATCTCGAAGCGCGTCAAGCTCCGGACCCACGACGGCGGTCACGTCGCGGTCGGCGAGAAGCTGACCGAGGGCACCATCGACCCGCACGAGCTGCTGCGGATCATGGGTCCGCGGGCGGTCCAGGTCCACCTGACCAGTGAGGTCCAGGAGGTCTACCGCTCGCAGGGTGTGCTCATCCACGACAAGCACATCGAGATCATCATCCGCCAGATGCTCAAGCGGGTGACGGTCATCGACTCCGGCTCGACCGAGTTCCTGCCGGGTGTGCTCGTCGACCGGGCGCTGTTCGAGTCGGAGAACCGCCGACTCGTCTCGGAGGGCGGCGAGCCCGCCGCCGGTCGTCCGGTGCTGATGGGTATCACCAAGGCCTCGCTGGCCACCGACTCCTGGCTCTCGGCGGCCTCCTTCCAGGAGACCACCCGGGTGCTGACCGACGCCGCGATCAACTCGCGCAGCGACTCGCTGGTCGGCCTCAAGGAGAACGTGATCATCGGAAAGCTCATCCCGGCCGGTACCGGCATCAGCAAGTACCGCAACGTCCGGGTCGAGCCGACCGAGGAGGCGAAGGCCAAGGTCTACTCGATGACCGGTTACCCGGAGACCGACTACGGGTTCGGGCCGGCCAGCGGGCAGGCCGTGCCGCTGGACGACTTCGACTTCGGGTCGTACCGCTAAGCACCAGTAACACGACGAGGCCCCCGGTGAAAGCCGGGGGCCTCGTCGTGTCCGTGCCCACCCACCCCGCGACCGGGTTCGGCATGATGGGGGTATGACGACAGCACCCGGGCAGGTGTCCGTCGCCCAGCCGGACCTGCGTCACCCGCTGGACCCGGACCCGGCCCGCGCCACGAAGGCACGGGCGGTCTTCGCGCTCGGCCTGCTCGGCATGCTGACCGGGTTGTTCATCGGAGGCGTGGTGCCGGCCACCGTGGCCCTGCAACTGGCCCGGCAGGCGCGCCGCGAGGCGTACGCGTCGGGGGGTTTCCTGACCGGCAGCGTGTGGCTGCGGCGGGGGGAGCGGATGGCCTGGACCGGTCTGGTGCTGGTCGCGGTCAGCGTGGTGGCCGCTGTGGTCATCGGGGTGGTCCGGCTGGCCGGTGCCCCGTTCGGCCACGACTACCCGGCGAACATGGACTGAGGCCGCCGGTGGCCGCGCCCGGCGCGGGTGGCGGCGCTCGCGGCGGTAGCCTGGCCGGTGTCCGCCGCGTGGCGGTGGCGGCCTTTCGACAGGAGGACCTCGTGACGGAACCGGCGCGGCCCCCTGCGGACGAACCGGACGGCCCCCCTGCGGACACGCCGGCTCCTGCGTCCGAGCCGAGTGACTGGGCGCGGCCGGGCCCGGGCGGTGCGGAGCACCCTCCGGTGCCCACCCCGGATGCGCCGCCCGCTGCGGAGCCGTACCCCGGCTGGGGCACGACCTCGACGCCCGGCTCCGGCCAGCCGCACCCGGTCTCCAGCACGCCGACCTCGACGCCGCAGGGCTGGGGTCCGCCGTCATCCGGGCCGGGAACGCCGTACGGGTGGGGTCCGCCGTCGTCGGGGCCGGGGGCACCGCAGGGTTGGGGTCCGCCGGCAGGTGGGCCCGGAGCACCGCATGGCTGGGGTCCGCCGTCGTCGGGGCCGGGAGCACCGCAGGGTTGGGGTCCGCCGCCGGGTGGGCCGGGAGCGCCGTACGGGTGGGGTCCGCCGTCGTCGGGGCCGGGAGCACCGCACGGGTGGGGTCCGCCGTCGTCCGGGTCCGGCGGCCCGCCCGGATGGGGTCCGCCGCCGGGGCACGGTCCCGGGTGGGGTGGCTCGCCGGGGCGCTCGGTTGCGCCACCCACCGACGACCAACGCCGGCCGCCGAAGCGGGTGGAGTCGGTGTCGGGCACGCCGTTCGGTGTCGTGCACCTGGACGTGGCGCCGGTCACCTCCGGGCTGGCCATCGGAGCGCTGGTGGCGGGGATCGCGTCGGTCCTGGTGTCGTTACTGGTGATCTGCTTCGGGGTGGCCTTCATGAACGACGGCGGTGCCTGGGCCTCCGGAGCGTTCGCCGCGCTGGGTGTGCTGGCCGGCGGTGCGGCGGTCGTCGTCGGGCTGCTCGGCCGGCGGCAGATCGGTCGGCCGGCCGCGCCCTCCGCGGTCCAGTTCACCGGGCGTGGGCTGGCGATGGCGGGGATCAGCTGCGGCGCGGTGGGGGCGGTGCTCAGTGCGCTGGGCCTGGGCCTGGCCCTGCTGCTCGCACTGACCTGAAAGTGATCATCGACAGATCCGACACCTGACGGGGGTTCCCCGCGGAAGGCTTCCGGTCCGCCCGGGGGCGATGGGTGCTTCTGCGGGAGAGCCGGTACACTTGTATTCGTAGGTGCCCATCGCGGGCGACCGGGCAGGACGAGATACGGCTGGCGGGTGTGAGACTGCCGCCGGGCCATTCCGTTTTGACCTGGGCGGTTGTGGTAGGTACTCTTTCCCCTTGTGCCCGGGCATGCCCGGGCAACTCGTGCGTGCGCTGTTACCGGCTTACGGACGGCGGCACGACAAGCCAAGGATCCGGGGCGGGGCGACCCGCGTGCCGGTGACAAAACCCGGTACGCACGCGAGAGCGTCGCAACGGGACCGTGACGAGGGCGACACGCCCGACCGCGGGTGCCGGGGTCTCCGCAAGGTGGCCCTGGTCGGAATGTAGGAGAGCCGGTCATCAGGCCGGCTAACGAGCAGACGGCGCGGCCGCGGATGCGGCCGAAGGGAGCGGAGAAACCCGGTGCCCACGATCCAGCAGCTGGTCCGAAAGGGCCGCCAGGCGAAGACGACCAAGACCAAGACCCCGGCGCTGAAGGGTTCCCCTCAGCGGCGCGGCGTGTGCACCCGCGTGTACACCACCACCCCGAAGAAGCCGAACTCGGCGCTGCGCAAGGTCGCTCGCGTGAAGCTCAGCAGCCAGATCGAGGTGACCGCCTACATCCCCGGCGTCGGTCACAACCTGCAGGAGCACTCGATCGTGCTCGTCCGCGGTGGCCGGGTGAAGGACCTCCCCGGCGTGCGTTACAAGATCGTTCGCGGCTCGCTGGACACCCAGGGTGTCCGCAACCGCAAGCAGGCGCGCAGCCGTTACGGCGCGAAGAAGGAGAAGAGCTGACATGCCGCGTAAGGGACCCGCTCCGCGGCGGCCGCTGGTCGCTGACCCGGTGTACAACTCGCCGCTGGTCACCCAGCTGGTGAACAAGATCCTGCTCCGCGGCAAGCGTCAGCTCGCCGAGTCCATCGTGTACGCGGCCCTCGAGGGCTGCCGCGAGAAGTCCGGCACCGACCCGGTCGTCACCCTCAAGCGGGCGATGGACAACGTCAAGCCGACCCTCGAGGTGCGTAGCCGCCGGGTCGGTGGCGCCACCTACCAGGTTCCGGTCGAGGTCCGCCCGACCCGGGCGACCACCCTGGGCCTGCGCTGGCTGGTCACCTACTCCCGCGCCCGGCGCGAGAAGACCATGGTCGAGCGGCTGATGAACGAGCTGCTGGACGCGAGCAACGGCCTCGGTGCCGCCGTCAAGCGGCGCGAGGACACGCACAAGATGGCCGAGTCGAACAAGGCCTTCGCGCACTACCGCTGGTAACACCCTGGTTCCGGCGCCTACGGGCGCCGGAACCGCCACCAGTTGAGTCGAGACGACGATAAGTAGGGATTGAAGTGGCCGCCGCAGACGCGCTCGCCAACGTACGCAACATCGGCATCATGGCGCACATCGATGCCGGTAAGACCACGACCACCGAGCGAATCCTGTTCTACACCGGTATCACGTACAAGATCGGTGAGGTCCACGAGGGCGCTGCCGTCATGGACTGGATGGAGCAGGAGCAGGAGCGTGGCATCACCATCACCTCCGCTGCCACCAAGTGTGAGTGGAAGGGCCACACGATCCAGATCATCGACACGCCGGGTCACGTCGACTTCACGGTCGAGGTCGAGCGGTCGCTGCGGGTCCTGGATGGTGCGGTCGCGGTCTACGACGGTGTCGCCGGCGTGGAGCCGCAGACGGAGAACGTCTGGCGGCAGGCCGACAAGTACAACGTCCCGCGGATGTGCTTCGTCAACAAGCTCGACCGGACCGGTGCCGACTTCTTCCGCTGCGTGCAGATGATGATCGACCGGCTGAACGCCACCCCGCTGGTGCTCCAGATCCCGATCGGGCTCGAGGGTGACCACATCGGTGTCGTCGACCTGATCGGCATGCGCGCCCTCACCTGGCGTGGGGAGACCCAGAAGGGTGAGGACTACGCGGTTGAGGAGATCCCGGCCGACCTGGCCGACTCCGCTGCCGAGTGGCGCGAGAAGCTGATGGAGACCCTCGCCGACGTCGACGACGCGGTGATGGAGAAGTACCTGGAGGGCGAAGAGGTCTCCGTCGAGGAGATCAAGGCCGCCATCCGGCGTGCCACCATCGCCGGCAAGGCCAACCCGGTGCTCTGCGGCTCGGCGTTCAAGAACAAGGGCGTCCAGCCCATGCTCGACGCCGTGGTCGACTTCCTGCCGTCGCCGCTGGACGTTCCGGCGATCGAGGGTACGGCCACCGACGGTGAGACCCCGCTGGTGCGTAAGCCCTCGAAGTCGGAGCCGTTCTCCGGTCTGGCCTTCAAGATCCAGACCGACAAGCACCTTGGCAAGCTCACCTACGTCCGGGTCTACTCCGGCGTGGTCGAGACCGGCACCCAGGTGGTCAACTCCACCAAGGACCGCAAGGAGCGCATCGGCAAGATCTACCAGATGCACGCCAACAAGCGGGAAGAGCGCAGCTCGGCCCAGGCTGGCGACATCATCGCGGTGCAGGGTCTCAAGCAGACCACCACCGGTGACACGCTGTCCGACCCGGCGAACCCGGTCATCCTGGAGTCGATGACCTTCCCGGAGCCGGTCATCGAGGTCGCCATCGAGCCGAAGACCAAGGCCGACCAGGAGAAGCTCAGCACCGCCATCCAGCGGCTGGCGGAGGAGGACCCGACCTTCCGCGTCAAGCTGGACGAGGAGACCGGTCAGACGGTCATCTCCGGCATGGGCGAGCTGCACCTGGACATCCTGGTCGACCGGATGCGCCGCGAGTTCAACGTCGAAGCTAACATCGGCAAGCCGCAGGTGGCGTACCGCGAGACCATCCGCCGCAAGGTGGAGAAGGTCGAGTACACCCACAAGAAGCAGACCGGTGGTTCCGGCCAGTACGCCCGCGTGATCGTGAGCGTCGAGCCGCTGCCGCTGGACAACGACTCGCCGACCTACGAGTTCGCCAACGCCGTCAGCGGTGGCCGCATCCCCCGGGAGTTCATCCCCTCGGTGGACGCGGGTGCGCAGGACGCGATGCAGTACGGCATCCTCGCCGGCTTCCCGCTGGTCGGCGTGAAGCTGACCCTGCTGGACGGCCAGTACCACGAGGTCGACTCGTCGGAAATGGCATTCAAGATCGCCGGCTCCATGGTGATGAAGGACGCGGCCCGCAAGGCCGATCCCGCACTCCTTGAGCCGATGATGGCCGTTGAGGTCACCACTCCTGAGGAGAACATGGGTGACGTCATCGGCGACCTCAACTCCCGCCGCGGCCTGATCCAGGCGATGGAGGAGCGCAGTGGCGCCCGCATCGTCCGGGCTCTGGTGCCGTTGTCGGAGATGTTCGGCTACGTCGGCGACCTGCGGTCGAAGACCCAGGGCCGGGCGAGCTACAGCATGCAGTTCGACTCCTACGCCGAGGTTCCGGCCTCGGTGGCCAAGGAGATCATCGCCAAGGCGACGGGCGAGTAGCACCCTGAGCAGGTGATTCGTGGTTGGTCGCGGGAGGTTTCACCCGCCCGCGGCCACCACGATCGGATCGCGTGAGACCGGGCCTGTAGGCTTCATCGCCGCAGAACCCACAAAGGCTCTCCGGCCGTCAGGCCGGAAAGGCTGTCGACAGAGTCCTAAGCGCCGACCGGCGCGCCGGGCGTACGAACCAAGAAGTCCACAGGAGGACACCAGTGGCGAAGGCTAAGTTCGAGCGGACTAAGCCGCACGTCAACATCGGCACCATTGGTCACATCGACCACGGTAAGACGACGCTGACGGCGGCCATCACCAAGGTCCTGCACGACCAGTACCCGGACCTGAACCCCTACACGCCGTTCGACGAGATCGACAAGGCGCCGGAGGAGAAGGCCCGCGGCATCACGATCTCGATCGCGCACGTCGAGTACCAGACCGAGTCGCGGCACTACGCGCACGTCGACTGCCCTGGGCACGCCGACTACATCAAGAACATGATCACCGGTGCCGCGCAGATGGACGGCGCGATCCTGGTGGTGGCGGCGACTGACGGCCCGATGCCGCAGACCCGTGAGCACGTGCTGCTGGCCCGTCAGGTCGGTGTGCCGTACATCGTCGTGGCGCTCAACAAGAGCGACATGGTCGATGACGAGGAGCTCCTGGAGCTCGTCGAGCTCGAGGTCCGTGAGCTGCTCTCCTCGCAGGAGTACCCGGGTGACGACCTGCCGGTCGTTCGGGTTTCGGCGCTGAAGGCCCTCGAGGGTGACCCCGAGTGGACCGGCAAGCTGCTGGAGCTGATGACCGCTGTCGACACCTCGATCCCGCAGCCGGAGCGCGAGGTTGACAAGCCGTTCCTGATGCCGGTTGAGGACGTCTTCACGATCACTGGTCGTGGCACCGTCGTCACCGGTCGCGTGGAGCGCGGCGTTCTCCTGCCGAACGAGGATGTTGAGCTCGTCGGTATCAAGGAGAAGAGCTTCAAGACCAAGGTCACCGCGATCGAGATGTTCCGGAAGACCCTGGACGACGCCCGCGCAGGTGAGAACGTCGGCCTGCTGCTGCGTGGTACCAAGCGCGACGAGGTCGAGCGCGGCATGGTCGTCGTGAAGCCGGGCTCGAACACCCCGCACACGGAGTTCGAGGCGACGGTCTACATCCTCTCCAAGGAGGAGGGCGGCCGGCACACCCCGTTCTTCCAGAACTACCGTCCGCAGTTCTACTTCCGGACCACTGACGTCACCGGTGTCGTCACCCTCCCCGAGGGCACCGAGATGGTCATGCCGGGTGACAACACCTCCATGTCGGTGAAGCTGATCCAGCCCATCGCCATGGAGGAGAACCTCAAGTTCGCGATCCGCGAGGGTGGCCGCACCGTCGGCGCCGGGTTCGTCACCAAGATCAACAAGTGAGCTAGGTAACCCCGATTAGACCCGCCGCCGGTCGTGCGGCATACTAGTCAGGTTGCGTAACGACAGTTCGTCGCCTGTGTTCGGCTTTCGCTGAACCTCCGGGTGGCGAGGCAGTCGAGCGTAGGGTGGTTGGCGGCCCAGTCGCCAACCACCCTCGCACGGCGTTCAGGTCGCGGTAATGCGATCGGCGCCTTGACCCACCGCGCGGTCAGCACCACTCCGGAACCACGGGGCGGAGCTCGGCCCGAGGGCGCGACACGCCCGACCGCGGGGGTCGGCGAAGTGGGCCTGTGCCAGCCGGTACAGGCGCCCGCAACACAGCGGCATCGAGAGAAGGAACAGAAGCCACCATGGCGGGACAGAAGATCCGCATCCGGCTCAAGGCCTATGACCACGAGGTCGTCGACTCCTCGGCTCGGAAGATCGTCGAGACGGTGACGCGCACCGGGGCGCAGGTCGCGGGCCCGGTGCCGCTGCCCACGGAGATCAACCGTTTCTGCGTTATCCGCTCGCCGCACAAGTACAAGGACTCGCGCGAGCACTTCGAGATGCGCACGCACAAGCGGCTGATCGACATCATCGACCCGACCCCGAAGACGGTCGACTCGCTCATGCGCCTCGACCTGCCGGCTGGCGTCGACATCGAGATCAAGCTGTAGGGACCGGACAAATGGACAGGCAAGTCAAGGGGATCCTGGGCGCCAAGCTCGGCATGACCCAGGTCTGGGACAACAACCGTGTTGTTCCCGTGACCGTGGTCGAGGCCGGCCCGTGCGTCATCAGCCAGGTTCGTAGCGCCGAGAAGGACGGTTACTCCGCGGTCCAGCTGGCGTACGGCACCATCGACCCGCGCAAGGTCAAGAAGCCGATCAGCGGTCACTACGCCAAGGCGGACGTGGCGCCGCGCCGGCACATCGTCGAGCTGCGCACCACCGACGCTGGGGAATACTCGCTCGGCCAGGAAGTCACTGTCGAGGAGTTCCCGGCCGGCGTCACCATCGACGTCACCGGCAAGACCAAGGGCAAGGGCTACGCCGGCCCGATGAAGCGGCACGGCTTCCACGGTCTGCGCGCCAGCCACGGTGTCGAGCGCAAGCACCGCTCGCCCGGCTCCATCGGCGCCTGCGCCACTCCGGGTCGTGTCTTCAAGGGCACCCGGATGGCCGGCCGGATGGGTGGCGTGCGGTACACCGTGCAGAACCTCACCGTCCAGGCGGTCGACACCGAGAACAACCTGCTGCTCGTCCGGGGTGCCATTCCTGGTCCGAAGGGCGCGCTCGTTCTGGTCCGTACCGCGGCCAAGAGCAAGGTGAAGAAGGGCGGTGCGGCCAAGTGACCACCGTTGACGTGCGCACCGTCGAAGGCACCACCAGTGGCTCGGTCGAGCTGCCGGCGGACATCTTCGACGTGCAGGCCAACGTCGCGCTGATGCACCAGGTCGTGGTGGCCCAGCTCGCGGCGGCCCGACAGGGCACGCACAAGGCCAAGACCCGCGGCGAGGTCGCCGGTGGCGGCAAGAAGCCGTACAAGCAGAAGGGCACCGGTCGCGCCCGGCAGGGCTCGATCCGCGCGCCGCAGTTCGCCGGCGGTGGCGTCGTGCACGGTCCCGTGCCGCGCGACTACAGCCAGCGGACCCCGAAGAAGATGAAGGCCGCCGCTCTGCGCGGTGCCCTCTCCGACCGGGCCCGCGCCGGGCAGGTGCACGTCGTCGAGGCGTTCGTCTCGGGCGAGAAGCCGTCGACCAAGGCGGCCCTGGCCACGCTGACCAAGCTCACCGAGGCCCGTCGGGTCCTGGTGGTGCTGAGCAGCACCGACGAACTGAACTGGGTGTCGCTGCGCAACGAGCCGCGGGTGCACCTGATCGAGTCCGGCCAGCTGAACACGTACGACGTGCTGGTGGCCGACGACGTGGTCTTCACCAAGGACGCCCTGGACGAGTTCCTGGGCGTGCCCGCCGAGACCACCGAGGAGGGTGGCAAGTGAGCACCATCGCCGATCCGCGCGACATCATCGTTGCGCCGGTCGTCTCGGAGAAGAGCTACAGCGAGCTGAACCGGAACTGGTACACCTTCCTGGTGCACCCGGACGCGAACAAGACCGAGATCAAGATCGCTATCCAGCAGATCTTCAACGTCCGCGTCCTGACGGTCAACACGCTCAACCGCCAGGGTAAGCGCAAGCGCACCAAGACCGGCTTCGGTCAGCGCAAGGCGACCAAGCGGGCGATCGTGAAGCTGGCTGACGGTGACCGCATCGAGGCCTTCGGCGGCCCGGTCAGCTGAGGGGTGTAGACAATGGCTATCCGTAAGTACAAGCCGACGACGCCGGGCCGACGTGGCTCGAGTGTCGCTGACTTCGCCGAGATCACCCGGTCCACGCCGGAGAAGTCGCTGCTGGCTCCGTTGCCGAAGAAGGGCGGGCGTAACGCCCACGGCCGGATCACCACGCGGCACCACGGCGGCGGTCACAAGCGCCAGTACCGTCTGATCGACTTCAAGCGGGTCGACAAGGACGGCGTGCCGGCGAAGGTCGCTCACATCGAGTACGACCCGAACCGCACCGCGCGTATCGCACTGCTGCACTACGCCGACGGCGAGAAGCGGTACATCATCGCGCCGAAGGACATGAAGCAGGGCGACCGCGTCGAGTCCGGCCCGGGCGCCGACATCAAGCCGGGTAACAACCTGCCGCTGCGCAACATCCCGGTCGGTACCACCATCCACAACGTGGAGCTGCGTCCGGGTGGCGGGGCCAAGCTGGCCCGTTCCGCCGGCGTCGGCATCCAGCTGCTCGGCCGTGAGGGCGCGTACGCGACCCTGCGTATGCCGTCCGGTGAGATCCGGCGGGTCGACGTGCGCTGCCGCGCCAGCATCGGCGAGATCGGCAACGCCGACCAGTCGAACATCAACTGGGGTAAGGCCGGCCGGATGCGGTGGAAGGGCAAGCGCCCGACCGTCCGTGGTGTCGCCATGAACCCGGTCGACCACCCGCACGGTGGTGGTGAGGGTAAGACCTCCGGTGGTCGCCACCCGGTCAACCCGCAGGGTAAGCCCGAGGGCCGCACCCGCCGTAAGGG
The DNA here is from genome assembly GCF_018070385.1 of Micromonospora sp. C97. Taxonomy (NCBI): domain Bacteria; kingdom Bacillati; phylum Actinomycetota; class Actinomycetes; order Micromonosporales; family Micromonosporaceae; genus Micromonospora; species Micromonospora sp. C97. Next base: position 147,161 of record NZ_JAGPXU010000002.1, on the reverse strand, counting down.
CCAGCCGAGTGACCGGCTGATCGTCCGCCGTCGCTACGCCACGCGTAAGCGCGGCTGAGGGAGATAAGACATGCCTCGCAGCCTGAAGAAGGGCCCGTTCGTCGACGACCACCTGCTCAAGAAGGTGGAAGTTCAGAACGACAAGGGCTCCAAGAACGTGATCAAGACCTGGTCGCGGCGCTCGACGATCATCCCCGAGATGCTGGGGCACACGATCGCCGTGCACGACGGACGCAAGCACGTCCCGGTGTTCGTGACCGAGGCGATGGTCGGGCACAAGCTCGGCGAGTTCGCGCTGACCCGCACGTTCAAGGGTCACGAGAAGGACGACCGGAAGAGCCGTCGGCGCTGACGCCGCGGGCATACGGATAGAGGGAACAAGGGGTTACAGCGATGCCAGGAAAGGGCGACGCTCCGGTGCTTCCGGGCGCGCGGGCGGTTGCGCGGCACGTGCGCATCTCGCCGATGAAGGCGCGCCGGGTGGTCAACCTCGTCCGCGGCCTGCCCGCGAAGGAGGCGCTCACGGTGCTGCAGTTCGCGCCGCAGGCTGCGAGCGAGCAGGTGTACAAGGTGCTCGCTAGCGCGATCGCCAACGCGGAGAACAACGAGCGGCTGGACCCCGACGCGCTGCTCGTCAGCGAGGCCTTCGTGGACGAGGGCCCGACGATGAAGCGGTTCCAGCCGCGGGCCCAGGGTCGGGCCTACCGCATCCGCAAGCGCACGTGCCACATCACCGTGGCGGTCGAAGCGGTCGCGCCGGCAGCACCGAGGAAGGCCGCGGCTAAGAAGGCCGCCCCGGCCACGGAGGCCGCACCGGCCGAAGCGCAGAGCAAGACGGAGGACGCCGAGTAATGGGTCAGAAGGTTCACCCCACTGGGTTCCGGCTCGGCATCTCGACCGACTGGAAGTCCCGCTGGTTCGCGGACAAGCTCTACAAGGACTACATCGGCGAGGATGTCAAGATCCGCCGCATGATGTCCAAGGGCCTCGAGCGTGCCGGGATTTCCAAGGTCGACATCGAGCGCACCCGCGACCGGGTCCGGGTCGACATCCACACCGCCCGGCCGGGCATCGTCATCGGCCGTAAGGGTGCGGAGGCCGACCGGATCCGCGGCGAGCTTGAGAAGCTCACCGGCAAGCAGGTTCAGCTGAACATCATCGAGGTGAAGAACCCCGAGTCGGACGCTCAGCTGGTCGCGCAGGGCGTGGCCGAGCAGCTGTCCAGCCGGGTCAGCTTCCGTCGGGCGATGCGCAAGGCCATGCAGTCGGCGATGAAGAACCCGGTCTGCAAGGGCATCCGGGTTCAGGTTTCGGGTCGCCTCGGCGGCGCCGAGATGAGCCGGACCGAGTTCTACCGTGAGGGCCGGGTTCCGCTGCACACGCTGCGGGCCAACATCGAGTACGGCTTCTTCGAGGCCCGTACCACGTTCGGTCGGATCGGTGTGAAGGTCTGGATCTACAAGGGCGACGCCGTCCCGGGCCGGGAGGCTCCGGCCGAGGCCGGTCCGTCCCGCCCGCGTCGTGGTGAGCGCGGCGACCGTCCCGAGCGTCCGCGCCGTGGCCGGTCGGGTTCGTCCGGCACCACGGCTGGTGGCACCGAGGCCGGTCGGGCTGCTGCGACCACCATCGCGCAGCAGGCCGAGACGCCGAGCGGTGAGCCGGTCGACAGCGCAGCTGTCGCCGCCGCTGCTGCTCCGGCAGAAACGCAGCAGGAGGGCTGACAGATGCTGATGCCGCGCAAGCCCCCGAAGGGCTTCCGCAAGCCGCACCACCCGGACCGCAGTGGCGCGTCCAAGGGTGGTAACCGGGTGGTGTTCGGCGAGTTCGGGATCCAGGCTCTCGAGCCGGCGTACGTGACGAACCGGCAGATCGAGTCGGCACGTATCGCGATGACTCGCCACATCAAGCGTGGTGGCAAGGTCTGGATCACGATCTTCCCGGACCAGGCCCTCACCAAGAAGCCTGCCGAGACCCGGATGGGTTCCGGTAAGGGTTCGCCCGAGTGGTGGGTCGCCAACGTCAAGCCGGGGCGGGTTCTCTTCGAGATGTCCTTCCCCAACGAGCAGATCGCGCGAGAGGCCATGCGTCGCGCGATCCACAAGCTCCCGATGAAGTGCCGCATTGTTACGCGCGAAGTGGGTGAATCCTGATGGCAGCGGGCGTTAAGGCGACCGAGCTGCGTGAGCTCTCCGAGGAGGAGCTGGTCACGAAGCTGCGGGAGGCCAAGGCGGAGCTGTTCAACCTCCGCGTGCAGGCCGCAACCGGGCAGCTGGACAACAACCGGCGGTTGCAGGTCATCCGTCGGGAGATCGCCCGGATCTACACGATCATGCGCGAGCGCGAGCTGGGGCTCTCGGCCGCGCCGACTGAGGTGACTGCATCATGACCGAAGAGACCGCCACCGCCGCCGCGCGGTCCCGCCGCAAGGTCCGTGAGGGCCTGGTGGTCAGCGACAAGATGGACAAGACCGTCGTGGTCGAGGTCGAGGACCGGGTTCGGCACGCGCTGTACGGCAAGATCATGCGCCGTACCAGCAAGCTGAAGGTGCACGACGAGCAGAACGCCGCTGGCACCGGTGACCGGGTTCTCATCATGGAGACCCGGCCGCTGAGCGCCACCAAGCGTTGGCGGATCGTGGAGATCCTGGAAAAGGCCAAGTAGCGAAGGCTCGAGCTCGCCCGGCGTTGCGTCGGGCGTTGGTTCCGCCAGGCTCCGGCCGCTACGGCGGCCGGAGAACCGGCAGACATAGGAGATAGACGTGATTCAGCAGGAGTCGCGACTGCGCGTCGCCGACAACACGGGTGCTCGGGAGATCCTGTGCATCCGGGTTCTCGGTGGCTCGGGTCGGCGCTACGCGAGCATCGGCGACGTCATCGTGGCCACGGTCAAGGACGCCATCCCGGGTGCCGGTGTGAAGAAGGGCGACGTCGTCAAGGCTGTCGTCGTTCGCACCGCGAAGGAGAAGCGGCGTCCGGACGGCTCGTACATCCGCTTCGACGAGAACGCCGCCGTCATCATCAAGGACGGCGGGGACCCGCGTGGAACCCGTATCTTCGGCCCGGTGGGCCGGGAGCTGCGGGACAAGCGGTTCATGAAGATTATTTCCCTCGCGCCGGAGGTGTTGTGACCGTGAAGGTCAAGAAGGGCGACACGGTCGTCGTCATCGCCGGCAAGGACAAGGGTGCCAAGGGCAAGGTCATCGCGGCCTACCCGCGGCAGGACAAGGTCCTGGTCGAGGGCGTGAACCGGGTCAAGAAGCACACCCGCATCAGCACCACCCAGCGTGGCGCCAAGACCGGCGGCATCGTCACTCAGGAGGCCCCGATCCACGTCTCGAACGTGCAGGTCCTGGACTCCGACGGCAAGCCGACCCGCGTCGGTTACCGGATCGACGACAACGGCCAGAAGGTCCGCATCGCGCGTAGCACCGGTAAGGACCTGTGATGACCACGGCTACCGAAAAGACCCTGCCGCGCCTCAAGGAGCGGTACCGCAACGAGATCGTGGCCCAGCTGCGTGAGCAGCACAGCTACGGCAACCCCATGCAGGTGCCGCGGCTGGTCAAGATCGTCGTCAACATGGGTGTCGGCGAGGCTGCTCGCGACGCCAAGCTGATCGACGGTGCGGTCCGCGACCTCGCCACGATCACCGGCCAGAAGCCGCAGGTGCGGCGGGCGACCAAGTCCATCGCGCAGTTCAAGCTCCGCGAGGGCATGCCGATCGGCGCGAAGGTCACCCTTCGTGGCGACCGGATGTGGGAGTTCCTGGACCGGCTGCTCTCCATCGCGCTGCCGCGTATCCGCGACTTCCGCGGCCTGGACGGGCGCAAGCTGGACGGGCACGGCAACTACACGTTCGGTCTGACCGAGCAGTCGGTGTTCCACGAGATCGACCAGGACAAGATCGATCGCCAGCGGGGCATGGACATCACGGTGGTCACGACCGCCACGACCGACGACGAGGGCCGGGCGCTGCTCAAGCTCCTGGGCTTCCCGTTCAAGGAGAACTGAGATGGCCAAGAAGGCGCTGATCATCAAGGCGGCCGCGAAGCCGAAGTTCTCGGTTCGCGCGTACACCCGCTGCCAGCGGTGCGGGCGTCCGAAGGCGGTCTACCGCAAGTTCGGGCTCTGCCGGGTCTGCATCCGGGAGATGGCTCACCGCGGTGAGCTGCCGGGCGTGTCCAAGGCTTCCTGGTAAGGGCGACCGCGTCCCGGCCGTCGGCCGGGAACTCCTGCACCGATTAGGTATTGCTCTTCGCCGTAGGCCCGGGGCTGGTGCCCCGGGAACCCCGGCGAGAAAGGCTGACGAAATCCATGACGATGACCGACCCGATCGCAGACATGCTCACGCGTCTGCGTAACGCCAACCAGGCGTACCACGATCAGGTGAAGATGCCCTACTCCAAGATCAAGGCGAACATCGCCGAGGTCTTGAAGGCCGAGGGTTACATCGCCACCTGGTCGGTCGAGGAGCCCGAGGAGGGCGCCGTCGGCAAGCGACTGGTCGTCGAGCTGAAGTACGGCCAGAACCGCGAGCGGAGCCTGGCCGGTATCAAGCGCGTGTCCAAGCCCGGTCTCCGGGTGTACGCCAAGTCGGACGGGCTCCCGCGGGTGCTCGGTGGGCTGGGCGTGGCGATCATTTCGACGTCCCAGGGGCTGCTGACCGACCGGCAGGCCCGCAAGCGGAGTGTTGGCGGGGAAGTCCTCGCCTTCGTCTGGTAACGGGAGACAGGTAGAAATGTCGCGAATTGGACGTAAGTCGATCCCGGTACCAGCCGGCGTCGATATCACGATCGACGGGCAGACCGTCAAGGTCAAGGGCCCCAAGGGCCAGCTTGAGCACACCCTCGCCGAGCCGATCACGATCGAGCGTGGCGAGGACGGCGAGCTGAGCGTCAACCGGCCGAACGACGAGCGCAAGGCCAAGGAACTCCACGGCCTGAGCCGTACGCTGGTCGCCAACATGATCGTCGGGGTCACCGAGGGCTACCGCAAGAGCCTGGAGATCGCCGGCACCGGTTACCGGGTCACCGCCAAGGGTTCGGACCTCGAGTTCGCGCTCGGGTTCTCGCACCCGGTGGTCGTCCCCGCCCCGGCGGGCATCACCTTCACGGTGGAGCGGCCGACCCTGTTCCACGTGGCTGGCATCGACAAGCAGCAGGTCGGTGAGGTCGCCGCCAACATCCGGAAGATCCGCCCGCCGGAGCCCTACAAGGGCAAGGGCGTCAAGTACCAGGGCGAGGTCATCCGCCGCAAGGCTGGAAAGGCAGGTAAGAAGTGAGCGCCACGCTGCTCAAGCGCCGCCGCGGTGTCGCCGCCAAGCGCGCCGTTGGGCGTGCGCGTCGACACTTCCGCGTCCGCAAGAACGTCAGCGGTACGGCCGAGCGTCCGCGCCTGGTCGTCACCCGCTCCCTGCGGCACATGGTCGCCCAGATCGTCGACGACACCAAGGGTCACACCCTGGCGTCGGCGTCGACCCTGGACGCCTCGCTGCGCGGTGCGGAGGGCGACAAGAGCGCCCTGGCCGGCAAGGTGGGCGCGCTGCTCGCCGAGCGGGCCAAGGCCGCCGGCGTCTCCAAGGTCGTCTTCGACCGCGGTGGCAACCGGTACGCGGGGCGAGTCGCCGCGCTTGCCGACGCCGCCCGCGAAGCCGGGCTCGAGTTCTAACAACCCCGTCACGAGAGAGAAGGAAGGCTGCTGATGCCAGGTCAACAGCGCCGTGGCGGCGGGTCCGGTGGCAACGAGGGTGGTCGCCGCGACAACCGCCGTGAGGGCGGCCGCGGAAACGCGCCCGTCGAGAAGACCCCGCACCTTGAGCGGGTCGTCGCGATCAACCGCGTCGCCAAGGTCGTGAAGGGTGGTCGTCGCTTCAGCTTCACCGCCCTGGTGATCGTGGGCGACGGCGACGGCACGGTCGGCGTGGGCTACGGAAAGGCCAAGGAGGTGCCCGCGGCCATCGCCAAGGGTGTCGAGGAGGCCAAGAAGCACTTCTTCAAGGTTCCGCGTATCGGCGCCTCGATCCCGCACCCGGTGACGGGTGAGGACGCGGCCGGTGTGGTGCTGCTCAAGCCGGCCTCGGCCGGTACGGGTGTCATCGCCGGTGGTCCGGTGCGTGCCGTGCTGGAGTGCGCCGGTATCCACGACGTGCTCTCCAAGAGCCTCGGCTCGTCGAACCCGATCAACATCGTGCACGCCACCGTGGCGGCCCTGAAGGGGCTTGAGTCCCCCGAGCAGGTCGCGGCGCGTCGTGGTCTGCCGGTGGAGGACGTCGCGCCGGCCGCCATGCTGGCGTCGCGGGCGGGGGTGGCGTCCTGATGGCACGCCTGAAGGTCACCCAGCTCCGGTCCGGTATCGGGACCAAGCAGAACCAGCGTGACTCGCTGCGTTCGCTCGGTCTCAAGCGGATCAACGACGTGGTGGTCAAGGAGGACCGGCCCGAGATCCGCGGCATGATCTTCACGGTCAACCACCTCGTGAAGGTCGAGGAGGTCGAGTAATGACGATCAAGGTTCACCACCTGCGCCCGGCGCCTGGTTCCAAGACCGCGAAGACCCGTGTGGGTCGCGGTGAGGGTTCCAAGGGCAAGACCGCTGGTCGCGGTACCAAGGGCTCCAAGGCCCGCAAGAACATCTCGGCGGCGTTCGAGGGTGGGCAGATGCCCATCCACATGCGCCTGCCGAAGATGAAGGGCTTCAAGAACAAGTTCAAGGTGGTCTTCCAGGTGGTCAACCTGGACCGACTCGCTGAGCTGTTCCCGAACGGTGGTCAGGTCGGCCCGCTGGAGCTCGTCGAGTCCGGCGCGGTCCGCAAGGGTCACCCGGTCAAGGTCCTCGGCACCGGGGATCTCGGCGGTGTGGCGCTCCAGGTGTCCGCGCACGCGTTCAGTGCGTCGGCCAAGGAGAAGATCGCCGCCGCCGGTGGCTCCGTCACCGAGCTGTAAGGCGTACGACCATGGCGCCCGTCCAGTTGTGAGCAACTGGCGGGCGCCATGGTCTGCCTGGGGCCTGAGCGCCCGGTAACATCGGAATCGATTTATGTAGTCGGGCGCATCTGCCCGGACCGGGGTGAGGCTGTTAGAGTCCCATCCCAGCCATGGATTGCGGGCACTCGCCCGTGATCCACCCCGACCCGCCAGGGATCACCGGCGGCCCGCCTCGCGCAGGAGGAAGAAGTTGCTGTCCGCCTTTCTCAGTGCGTTCCGTACGCCTGACCTGCGCAAGAAGCTGCTGTTCACAGTAGGCATCATCGCGGTCTACCGGCTGGGTGCAACGCTCCCCAGCCCGGGCGTCTCGTACGGCAACGTGCAGAAGTGCCTCGACACCATCCAGGGTGACACCACCGGGGTGGTGAACCTGCTCAACCTCTTCTCCGGCGGAGCGCTGCTGCAGCTCTCGGTCTTCGCGCTGGGCATCATGCCCTACATCACCGCGTCGATCATCCTGCAGCTGCTGACCGTCGTGATCCCGCGTCTGGAGCAGCTCCGCAAGGAGGGCCAGGCCGGTCAGGCGAAGATCACCCAGTACACCCGCTACCTGACCCTGGGCCTCGGTGTGCTGCAGGCCTCGGCGTTCGTGGCCCTGGCCCGCTCCGGCCAGCTGTTCCAGAACCGGTGCGACCAGTTCCCGATCATCCCGACCGGCACCGGCATCCCGGACTGGCTGACGCTGTCCATCCTGGTGATGACGATGACCGCCGGCACCGGCATGGTCATGTGGCTCGGCGAGCTGATCACCGACCGCGGCGTCGGCAACGGCATGTCCGTCCTGATCTTCACCTCGATCGCGGCGCGGCTGCCCAGCGAGGGCTGGCAGATCAAGACCAGCAAGGGCTGGGACATGTTCGCCCTGGTCATCGCCCTGGTCCTGGTGGTCATCACCGCTGTCACCTTCATCGAGCAGGCGCAGCGCCGGATCCCGGTGCAGTACGCCAAGCGGATGATCGGCCGGCGGATGTACGGCGGCACGTCGACCTACATCCCGCTGAAGGTCAACCAGGCTGGTGTGATCCCGGTCATCTTCGGCTCGTCGCTGCTCTACCTGCCGCAGTTGGCGCTGCAGTTCTTCGACCAGACCGACCCGGGCAAGACCCAGTCGTGGATCCAGAACAACCTGGTCAACCCGAGCAGCCCGATCTACATCTCGGTCTACTTCCTGCTGATCATCTTCTTCACGTACTTCTACGTGTCGATCACGTTCAACCCGACCGAGGTCGCTGACAACATGAAGAAGTACGGCGGCTTCGTGCCGGGCATCCGCCCCGGCAAGCCGACCGCCGACTACCTCGACTTCATCCTCAGCCGGATCACCCTGCCGGGCGCGCTCTACCTCGGCGTGATCTCGATCCTGCCGAACTTCTTCTTCATCTGGCTGGACAACCAGCAGTACCAGAACTTCCCGTTCGGCGGCACCGCTGTGCTCATCATGGTCGGCGTCGGTCTGGAGACCGTGAAGCAGATCGAGAGCCAACTCATGCAGCGGAACTACGAAGGGTTCCTGCGGTAGATGAGACTCGTTCTGGTTGGCCCGCCGGGCGCGGGCAAGGGCACACAGGCCGAGTTCATCGCCGCACACCTCTCGGTGCCGAAGATCTCGACCGGAGACATCTTCCGGTCGAACGTCACCCAGGGCACGCCCCTCGGTATCGAGGCGAAGCGGTACATGGACGCGGGCGAGCTGGTCCCGGACGAGGTCACCATCAACATGGTCCGGGACCGGCTGGCCGAGCCCGATGCCAGCGAGGGTTTCCTGCTCGACGGCTTCCCGCGGACGACTCCGCAGGCGGCCGCTCTGGACAAGCTCCTCGCTGATCTGGGCACCGCCCTGGATCTGGTCCTGGAGCTGGTCGTCGACGACGACGAGGTGATCCGGCGGCTCTCCGGTCGGCGTACCTGCCGGGGCTGCGGCAAGATCTGGCACGTCGAGTTCGACGCCACCACCCGGCCGGGCATCTGTGACCGGTGCGGCGCCGAGCTGTTCCAGCGCGACGACGACAAGCCGGAGACGATCGCCACGCGGCTTCGTGAGTACAGCGAGAAGACCGCACCCCTGGTCGACTACTACGGCGCTCAGGGCAAGCTGGTCGGGATCGACGCCACCGGCCCGGTGGAGGACGTCACCACCCGGGCCATCGACGCCCTGCGGTCATACGGCGGCTGAGGTCCGACCGGTTCACGGCGGATAGAGTGCGAACAGCGGGGTACGCGTGACGTGCCCCGCTGAACGGCCACGAAAGGTAATCGCTCCATGCGTCGTCCCCAGCTGGACATCCAGCTGAAGACCCCTGACCAGATCGAGAAGATGCGGGCCGCCGGGCTGGTGGTGGCCGAGGCGCTGCGCCGGATGCGGGAGGCTGTTGCCCCCGGTGTGAGCACCGCCGATCTGGACGCTATCGCCGAGGCGACCATCCGCGAGGCGGGTGGCGTTCCGTCGTTCAAGGGCTATCACGGGTTCCCGGCGTCGATCTGTTCCTCGGTCAACGAGCAGATCGTGCACGCCATCCCGTCGCCGAAGCAGGTGCTCCAGCCCGGTGACCTGATCTCCATCGACTGCGGCGCAGTGTTGGACGGGTGGCACGGCGATTCCGCCATCACGGTCGGGGTCGGCGACGTCGACCCGGCGCTGCTGAAGATGGCCGAGGTCGCCGAGGACGCGATGTGGGCCGGCATCGCCGCCGCCGCCCGGGGCGCGGCGAGCGGCAAGGGCCGCCTCACCGACATCTCGCACGCGGTGGAGACCGCTGTGCGCAAGGGCGGTCGGTACGGCATCGTCGACGGTTACGGCGGGCACGGCATCGGGACCGAGATGCATCAGGACCCGCACGTGCTCAACCACGGCCGGCCGGGCAAGGGCCCGCGTCTGGTTCCCGGGATGGCGCTGGCGATCGAGCCGATGATCACCATGGCGTCGCCGCGTACCGTCGAGTTGGCCGACGGGTGGACGGTCGTCACCCGGGACGGCTCGGTGGCCGCGCACGTCGAGCACTCGATGGCGTTGCTGCCGGACGGGGTCTGGGTGCTCACCGCCTTCGACGGAGGCCGCGCCCGCCTGGGCGACCTGGTGACCGCCCGCCAACCTGCCGCCTCAACAACCCCCTAACCCTCCCAGGGTCCTCGTTCCGCCCGTTGAGCATGAAGTTGTTGCCCCGACACGCCGGTGAGACTGGCAACAACTTCATGATCGACCAGGGTCGGGGGTCGGGCGGACTGGCGCGACGGTGGCATGCTTGCCGGCATGGACGGGCGCGACGGGATGCGAGCCGCTGACTCGGACCGTGCGGCGGTGGCCGACCGGTTGCGGGTCGCCCTCGAGGAGGGCCGGCTGGACCTGCACGAGTACGACGAGCGGTTGCAGCGGGCCTACGCCGCACGCACGTACGCCGACCTGAAGGTCCTGCTCGCCGACCTGCCGCCGGTGACGCCGGCGCAGCGGTCGGGTCTGGCGCCGGCGACCGCGCCGACCGTGGGCCTGCTGGGTGACCAGCCCGGTCAGACGGCCACCCGGGGTGCCACCGCCCGCTGGTTGGCCGAGGTGTGGTTCCCCTACCTGCGGGTGATTGCCATCGTGGTGACCATCTGGGCGGTGGCGTCACTGCTCAGCCAGGACCTGCAGCACTTCTGGCCGGCCTGGGTGGCCGGGCCGTGGGGCGCGGTGCTGGTGATCCGCACCGTCACGGGACTGGCCGGGGGAGAGCCCCGGCGCGAGGCCATCAAGCGGCAGCGCCGCCAAGAACGCAAACAGGCAAAGCGCGCCATCAACCCCGACACCCCCCAATAACCCCGGACCCCCGGCTCGGCCCCCACTCTTCCCGCGTTGATCATGAAGTTACTGCCACCGACACCGGCGATTCGTGGCAACAACTTCATGATCAACGGAACTGGGGATGGGGGCCGTGGGGGCGACGCGCGGGGTGGGGGGTGGTCGGTTTGGCGGCGGCCTGCAGGCCGGCGTACACTTTCAGATCGGCGCACAGCGTCCACTCCGGCATGCCCACCCTGCGCTTCGGTGGGAGCTGGAGCCGCGGCTGGCGCGGGCTTCTGATTCTGATCAGATTTCCGTGTAAGACGTTGTGGGCCGCCCGGAGCAATCGACGTCAGGACAGCGGAGGACATGCCGAAAAAAGACGGAGCCATTGAGATCGAGGGTCGGGTCATCGAGCCCCTGCCGAACGCCATGTTCCGGGTGGAGCTCGCGAACGGCCACAAGGTGTTGGCTCACATCAGCGGCAAGATGCGGCAGCACTACATCCGCATCCTTCCGGAGGACCGGGTCGTCGTCGAACTTTCGCCGTACGACCTGACCCGCGGGCGCATCGTCTACCGCTACAAGTAGTCCTGACGACGGCCGGGAAGTCCCGTGTCCGTCTTCGACGTCCGGTGTCGCGCAACGCGCGTCCCCGGGCCAGATGGGAAGTAAGGCAACCGTGAAGGTCAAGCCGAGCGTCAAGAGGATCTGCAACAAGTGCCGGGTTATCCGCCGGCACGGCCGGGTCATGGTCATCTGCAGCGACCCGCGCCACAAGCAGCGCCAGGGCTGACTCAGCCCGTCCGGCCGGAGCACGGCCGGGTGGCGTTGGTCCCGGCAGATCCCCAGCGACACACACATCACACATGCTCGTCCCAGCCGCGAGCGGTACGCGATGCGTACTCCCTCGTGGCTGACCCCCGGTCGGAGGCCGGGGCCCGCTTGGGCAGCGACCGATCCCGGTCGCCGGCGCTGATCGCGTCGGAAGGACGGGACGGCCGGTAGCGGGGTGGGACGGGTCCACACCTCCGCCACACATCACGAGGAGTACGCCCGCACATGGCACGTCTAGTCGGCGTGGATCTCCCCCGCGAAAAGCGGTTGGAGATCGCGCTCACCTACATCTTCGGGGTCGGTCGCACCCGCGCCCTGGAGACGCTCGCCGCCACCGGCATCTCGCCGGACAAGCGCGCTCGGGACCTCACGGACGAGGAGCTCGTGCAGCTCCGCGACCACATCGAGGGCAACTACAAGGTTGAAGGCGACCTGCGCCGCGAGGTCGCCGCTGACATCCGCCGCAAGGTCGAGATCGGCTGCTACGCCGGCATCCGGCACCGCCGGGGCCTGCCCGTGCGTGGCCAGCGGACCAAGACCAATGCCCGGACCCGCAAGGGCCCGAAGCGGACCGTCGCCGGCAAGAAGAAGCCCGGCAAGAAGTAGTTCTTAACCGGATGACGGGGTCGGTCGCCGCCGAGGCGGGCCAGACCGCAACCCAGTCCGGAAAGTCAACTAGGAGCGCACAGACTTATGCCACCGAAGGCTCGTGCCGGAGCCGCTGTAAAGAAGGTCCGGCGCAAGGAACGCAAGAACGTCGCCCACGGGCAGGCGCACATCAAGAGCACGTTCAACAACACCATCGTGTCCATCACGGACCCGACCGGTGCGGTCATCTCCTGGGCCTCCGCCGGCCAGGTCGGCTTCAAGGGCTCCCGCAAGTCGACTCCGTTCGCTGCGCAGCTGGCCGCCGAGGCTGCCGCGCGTCGCGCCATGGAGCACGGCATGCGCAAGGTCGACGTGTTCGTCAAGGGCCCCGGCTCCGGCCGGGAAACCGCCATCCGTTCGCTGCAGGCAGTGGGCCTTGAGGTCGGGCAGATCGCCGACGTCACCCCGCAGCCGCACAACGGGTGCCGTCCGCCGAAGCGTCGCCGGGTCTGAGAGGTAGAGAGAGATGGCTCGTTACACCGGTGCAGACTGCCGCCGTTGCCGGCGGGAGAAGATGAAGCTGTTCCTCAAGGGCAGCAAGTGCGATGGTCCGAAGTGCCCGTTCGAGTCCCGGCCGTTCCCGCCCGGGCAGCACGGCCGCGGCCGCACGAAGGAGACGGAGTACCTGCTCCAGCTCCGCGAGAAGCAGAAGGCCCGCCGCGTCTACGGCGTGCTGGAGAAGCAGTTCCGCGGTTACTACGAGGAAGCCGTCGGCAAGCAGGCCAAGACCGGTGAGGTCCTCCTGCAGATCCTCGAGTCGCGGCTGGACAACGTCGTTTACCGGGCCGGCTTCGCCCACTCGCGGGACATGGCCCGCCAGCTGGTCAAGCACGGTCACTTCACGGTGAACGGCAAGAAGGTCGACATCCCGTCGTACCGCGTCAAGGAGCACGACATCATCGAGGTTCGGGGCAAGAGCAAGGAGCTCACCCCGTTCATCGTCGCGCAGGCTCAGGCCGGCTCGAAGACGGTTCCGGCGTGGCTTGAGGCCATCCCGAGCCAGATGAAGGTGCTCGTGCACTCCCTCCCGGCCCGGCAGGTCATCGACACGCAGGTCCAGGAGCAGTTGATCGTCGAGCTCTACTCCAAGTAGTCGGGCTCGTTGCGGTGGCCCGCCCGCTTGGGCGGGCCACCGGAACAGTTTGTGTCGTGGGCGTCAAATAGCGGGCGTCCCGGAAGAGAAGAGAAAAGATGCTCATCAGCCAGCGACCCTCCCTCTCCGAGGAGTCGATCAACGAGACCCGGTCGCGGTTCGCCATCGAGCCGCTGGAGCCGGGCTTCGGCTACACCCTGGGCAACTCGCTGCGGCGTACGCTGCTGTCGTCGATCCCGGGCGCGGCCGTCACCTCGATCAAGATCGACGGTGTGCTGCACGAGTTCACCACGATCCCCGGTGTCAAGGAGGACGTGGTCGAGCTCGTCATGAACATCAAGGAGCTGTGCGTCAGCTCCGAGCACGACGAGCCGGTCAGCATGTACCTGCGTAAGCAGGGCCCGGGCGACGTGACGGCGGGCGACATCCAGCCGCCGGCCGGCGTCTCGGTGCACAACCCGGATCTGAAGCTCGCCACCCTGAACGGCAAGGGCCGGCTCGACATGGAGCTGACCGTCGAGCGGGGCCGGGGCTACGTGACGGCGGCGCAGAACAAGCAGTCCGGCGCCGAGATCGGCCGCATCCCGGTCGACTCGATCTACTCGCCGGTGCTGAAGGTGACCTACCGCGTCGAGGCGACCCGTGTCGAGCAGCGCACCGACTTCGACCGGCTGATCATCGACGTCGAGACCAAGCCGTCGATGGGCCCGCGTACCGCGCTGGCCTCCGCCGGTTCGACGCTGGTGGAGCTGTTCGGGCTCGCCCGGGAGCTGGACGAGACCGCCGAGGGCATCGACATCGGGCCGTCCCCGCAGGACGCCCAGCTGGCGGCGGACCTCGCTCTGCCGATCGAGGAGCTGGACCTCACCGTCCGCTCCTACAACTGCCTCAAGCGCGAGGGCATCAACTCCGTTGGTGAGCTCATCGGGCGTACCGAGGCCGACCTCCTCGACATTCGCAACTTCGGTCAGAAGTCGATCGACGAGGTCAAGATGAAGCTCGCCGGGATGGGTCTCGGGCTGAAGGACTCGGCTCCGAACTTCGACCCGGCGCACGTCGTGGACACCTTCGGCGAGGCCGACTACGACACCGACGACTACCGCGAGACCGAGCAGCTCTAGTCCGCGCTGCCGCCACAACTGAGGAGCACCAAAAATGCCCACGCCCACCAAGGGCCCCCGCCTCGGCGGCAGCCCCTCGCACGAGCGGCTGATGCTCGCCAACCTGGCGACCGCGCTGTTCCAGCACGGCAAGATCCAGACCACCGAGACGAAGGCCCGGCGGCTGCGCCCGCTGGCCGAGCAGCTCATCACCAAGGCCAAGCGCGGTGACCTCGCCTCGCGGCGTCGGGTGCTGGGTGTCGTCAAGGACAAGGACGTCGTCTACGCCCTGTTCGACCAGATCGCGCCCCGGTACGCCAACCGCCCCGGCGGTTACACCCGGATCGTGAAGACCGGTCCGCGCAAGGGTGACGCCGCTCCGATGGCGATCATCGAGCTGGTGGAGGAGCTTCAGGTCGCCGAGCCGAAGGCGAACAAGAAGACCGCCGCCCGCAAGGCCGCGCAGCAGGACAAGGTCGAGGCGCTCGCCCCGGCCGACGAGGCCCCGAAGTCGGCTCCGGCCGACCAGGACTCCGAGGCGCCGGTGTCGGCGTCCGGTGACACCGCCGCCGCCCGCGAGGACAGCGACGAGGCCACCGAGAACAAGGCCTGATCAAGGGCATTGTCGGGCCCGGCACCCCATCGGGGTGTCGGGCCCGACCCGTAACAGGAGGTACGAGGTGGACGAGCGGATCCGGCTGCGGCTGGACGTCTCGTACGACGGCGCCGACTTCTCCGGCTGGGCCGCCCAGCCGGCCCGGCGCACCGTCGCGGGGGTGCTCGTCGACACCCTGGACCTGGTTCTCGGCGTCGGCACTGCCACCGGGCTGACGGTGGCCGGGCGGACCGACGCGGGGGTGCACGCCACCGGGCAGGTGTGCCACCTGGACCTGCCGGTGGAGGTGTGGCGACAGCACGAGGGGCGACTGCTGCGCCGCCTGGCCCGGCTGCTCCCCACCGACGTGCGGGTACGGGCGATGACGGAGGTGCCGGCCGACTTCGACGCCCGGTTCTCGGCAACCTTCCGGCGCTACGAGTACCGGGTCACCGATGCGCCCTTCGGCGCGGAGCCGCTGCGCCGGCACGAGGTGCTGGCCTGGCCGAGACCATTGGACCTGACGGCGCTGAACGCCGCCGCGGCCGGGCTGGTGGGGGAGCACGACTTCGCCGCGTACTGCCGGCGCAAGGAGCACGCGACCACGCTGCGCGAGGTGACCAGGCTGGACTGGCGTCGCGACCCGGACGGCATTCTGGTCGCCACCGTGCAGGCCGACGCGTTCTGCCAGGCGATGGTGCGCAGCCTCGTGGGGGCGATGCTGGTGGCCGGGGACGGCCGTCGCCCGGTCGAGTGGCCGGGGAGCCTGCTCACCCGTCAGGAGCGTTCCAGCGAGGTGACAGTGGCGCCCGCCCACGGGCTGACCCTGGTCGCGGTCGGCTACCCGTCCGATCCGACCGAGTACGCACGCCGCGCCGACCTGACCCGCCGGTTGCGGGTTCCGGTCGAAGGCTGACCGCCCGGACCGCCAGTGACGACGGGTGTGCCACCTGTCGGCAGCACACCCGTCATCGGGGAACCGGTCAGTCGCCTGGCAGCTCGCCGTTGCCGCCCTGGCTTCCACTGTTGTCGGTCGGCCCGGCCGTCGGTTGCGCGGCCGTGCCACCGTCGGCGCGCTGTTGCAGCACGCCCCGGCTGAGGTGCAGCTCGATCATGTCGAACAGGATCTCGCGGACCTTGGCGTCACCCGCCTTGACCGCCGCGCCGTCCTTGCGAACCACCAGGGCGTACGCCAGGTAGTGGCCGCGGACCTGCCAGCCGACGCGTGCCGGAGCGCTGGTCAGGACGTCGGTGCCGTCGCCGTCGTCGCCGGTGAGGCCACGGAAACGGCCCTGCCGTTCGTCGAGCAGCTGCCGGAGCCGGTCCCGGGCTCGTTCCGCGCTGACCTTGTCGGTGAGGTTGAACAGGCCGGCGGTGACCAGGTGCCCGTCGTCGGGCGTGCTCAGCGTCGCCCGGACGATCTGGTTGCAGCCGAGCCGGACCAGCAGGTCGGCGACCTCGTCGGTGGCGGCGACGGCACAACTGCCGCTGGACTGGGTCTTGAGCACCCGGTAGCTGGGCTGGCCGTCGGTGAGCTTCAGTTCCTTGCCGGGGAAGAGTTCCTTGGCGGTGAGCGGGGCCTGGTCGGTGTCCCGGGAGTCGAGGGCCACCCGTTCCGGCGTGGCCGACGGCGCGGCGGCGTTCGGCTGGTACGTCGGGTTGCTCTGCGGCTGCTGCTCGTTGCGGTCGATGAGCAGCGCGGCGGCGCCGAGGCCGCAGAGGGCGAGCAGTACCAGGACGGCGGCACCGCCGATCAGTACCTGCCACAGCCGGCCGCCGCCGCGCCGGGCGTTCGGTTCCACCGGGGTCGCCGACGTGTAGATCTGGCTGCGCGGCGGCGCGGGCGGGATGTCGGCACGAGTCGGCGTGGACTGCGGCAGGTCGGCCCGTACCGGCGCGGACTGCGGCGGGTCGGCACGGTTCGGCGCGGGCGACGACGAGGGCAGCGAGAGCTGGTTCGGCCGGGGCAGTGACGGCGTCGGGAAGCGCGACGGGGACGGCCCGGCCGGCGGGGGCGGGCCGGTGCCGAGCACCGACAGGTCGGACCCGGGCTCCGGGTAATCCTCGAAAGCGTCCTCATCGGACTCGTACCGATACACCATGTCGCCCAGAGTAGGAGCGATTGTCCCTTTAGGGGGTAATTTCAGGGAAATGCGCGCGTGGGCCGGGCCAGGTCCGTGGAGAAGGCCGATCGCCCCGGCGGTCCTTCCCGGGCCGGTGCGAGAATTGCCCGGTGACCGGCGACCACTACTTCACCGCTCAGCCCACCAGCGACGCCCCGGTGCGCGAGGTCGAGTTCTCCGTCGCCGACCGCGACTACCGGCTCGCCTCGGCCGGCGGAGTCTTCTCCGCCAGCCGACTCGACCCGGGCACCGCCGTGCTGCTGCGCAAGGCCGAGCTGCCCGCCGCCGACACCGTGGGCGACCTGCTCGACCTCGGTTGCGGGTTCGGGCCGATCAGCTGCGTCCTGGCCGACCTCGCGCCGGCCAGCACCATCTGGGCCGTCGACGTCAATGCCCGGGCCCGCGAGCTGACCGCCGCCAACGCGGCTCGGATCGGCGCCGCCGACCGGGTCCGGGTCAGCGCACCGGACGACGTCCCGGAAGACCTCCGCTTCGCCCAGCTCTGGTCGAACCCGCCCATCCGGATCGGCAAGGACGAGCTGCACGAGCTGTTGCTGCGCTGGCTGCCCCGACTCGCCCCGGACGGTGTCGGCTGGTTGGTCGTCGCCCGACACCTCGGCGGCGACTCGCTGCAACGCTGGCTCACCGAGCAGAGTTGGCAGGTCGAGCGGTACGCCAGCCAGAAGGGCTTCCGGGTGCTGCGCGTCACCCGGTAATTGGATGTACCCCCCGACCCTCACTGGGGCAGGATCCCGGCGTGGGATACGTGGACGTGGCAGCGGTCGGGCACATCCTGCCCGACGGTCGGGAACTCTTCGCCGACGTGTCGTTCCGGGTCGGTGAGGGCAGCAAGGTCGCCCTGGTCGGGCCGAACGGCGCGGGAAAGACGACGCTGCTGAGGATGGTCGCCGGCGACCTGCCGGTGCGCACCGGCGTCGTCGCACGGGCCGGCGGGCTGGGCGTGATGCGCCAGTTCATCGGCATGATCGGCGACGAGTCGAGCCTCGCCGACCTGGCGTTGTCGCTCGCCCCGCCGGCCCTGCGCGACGCCGGCCGGCGACTCGGCGAGACCGAGGCGGCAATGCGGGCGGCCGAGGCCCACGGCACGTTCAGCAACGCCGCGGGCAAGGCCCAACTGGCGTACGCCGATGCGCTCGGCGCCTGGGGCGAGGCCGGCGGGTACGACGCCGAGGTGCTCTTCGACACCGTCGCGACGATCGTGCTCGGCCAGCCGTGGGACGCCGTCCGGGACCGGCCGGTGCGTACCCTCTCCGGCGGCCAGCAGAAGCGCTTCGCGCTGGAGTTGCTGCTGCGCGGCCCGGACGAGGTGCTGCTGCTCGACGAGCCGGACAACTTCCTCGACGTGCCCGGCAAACGCTGGCTGGAGGCGCGACTGCGCGAGTCGACCAAGTCGGTGCTCTACGTGTCGCACGACCGCGAGCTGCTGGCCCAGAGCGCCGACCGGGTGGTCGCCGTCGAGGGTGGCAGTGCCTGGGTGCACCCGGGCGGCTTCGCCAGCTGGCACGAGGCACGGGTGGCCCGGCACGCCCGCCTCGACGAGCTGCGCCGACGGTGGGACGAGGAACACCAGAAGCTGCGTGAGCTGATGCTGATGTACAAGCAGAAGGCCGCGTACAACGACGGGTTGGCCTCGCGCTACCAGGCCGCGCAGACCCGGTTGCGGAAGTTCGAGGAGGCCGGGCCGCCGCCCGTACCCCCGAAGGACCAGGACATCCGGATGCGGCTGGCCGGCGGGCGGACCGGCAAGCGCGCGGTCGTCTGCGAGCAGCTTGAACTCGACGGCCTGACCTACCCCTTCGACCTGGAGATCTGGTACGGCGACCGGGTGGCGGTGCTCGGTGCCAACGGCACCGGCAAGTCGCACTTCCTGCGGCTGCTGGCGCGCGGCGGCACCGACCCCGACCCGGCGAACGGACCGGTCGACGGAGCGGGGGCGCTCGCACCGGTGGCGCACGACGGCGTGGCCCGCTTCGGTGCCCGGGTACGCCCCGGGCACTTCTCCCAGACCCACGACCGGCCGGAGCTGATGTCGAAGACGCTCGTCGAGATTCTCTGGCGCGGCGACGAACACCGCACCGGGATGGACCGACACGCGGCGATGGGCGTGCTCAGCCGCTACGAGCTGGCCGCGCAGGGCGACCAGCGGTTCGGCACGCTCTCCGGCGGGCAGCAGGCCCGGTTCCTGGTGTTGCTGCTGGAGTTGTCCGGGGCGACCCTGTTGCTGCTCGACGAGCCCACCGACAACCTCGACCTGGCCAGCGCGGAAGCGCTCGAAGCGGGCCTGAACGCGTTCGAGGGGACGGTGATCGCGGTCACCCACGACCGCTGGTTCACCCGCTCCTTCGACCGGTTCGTGCTGTTCCGGGGCGACAGCGAGGTGGTGGAGACCCCGGAACCGGTCTGGGACGTCGGGTGATCCCGGCCGACCTGCCCGACCGGCTGTGCGCCGTGCCGGGCGTGGTCGCCGTGGCGCTCGGCGGCAGCCGGGCACGCGGCGAGCACCGCCCCGACTCCGACTGGGACCTCGGCCTGTACTACCAGGGTGAGCCGGACGTACCGGCGCTGCGGGCGATAGCCGCGACCGTCGCCGACGACCCGGCGGTGGTACTCACCGCACCGGGTGGTTGGGGGCAGTGGGTCGACGGCGGTGGTTGGCTGCGGATCGGCGGGGTCGCCGTGGACTGGATCTACCGGGACCTCGACCGGGTGCGCCGCGTCTGGACGGACTGCCGCGCCGGCCGGTACGAGGTCGGTGTGCAGGCCGGGCACCCCCTCGGGTTCTACTCGTCGGCCTATGTCGGCGAGGTGGCGCTGTGTCAGGTGCTCGCGGACCCGACCGGCCAGCTGACCCGCCTGAAGGAGCAGACCCGGGATTACCCGCCCGCGCTGGCCGACGCGCTGGTGGCGGGCGGCTGGGAGGCCGGCTTCCTGCTGGCCGGCGCGGCCAAGGCCAGCGCTCGCGGGGACAGCGGGTACGTCGCGGGCTGCCTGTTCCGGACGATCGGGGTGCTCGCCCAGGTGCTGCACGCCCGGGCGGGCCGGTGGCTGGTCAACGAGAAAGGGATGATCGACGCCGCGGGGCGGCTGCCGGGTGCGCCGCCGGACTTCGCGCGGCGGGCGCACGCGCTGTTGGGAGCCGTCGGTCACGGCCCCGCCGAACTGGCCGCGACCATCGACGCTGCCCGTGAGCTGGTCAGTGAGGTCGTCGGTTGAGCCGCCGCCGAGGTGGCCCGCACCGCGCCGGCATAGGGTGGATCTCGTGACTGACATGACCTATCGCCGGCTGGGCGACTCCGGGCTCGTGGTGTCCGTGGTCGGCATCGGCTGCAACAACTTCGGCCGCAAGCTCGACCTCGACGGCACCCGGGCGGTGGTCGACGCCGCACTGGACGCCGGCATCACCCTCTTCGACACCGCCGACATCTACGGCGAGCCGCAGGGCGGCTCCGAGGAGCTGCTCGGGCAGGCGCTCAAGGGCCGCCGGGACGACGTGGTGCTGGCCACCAAGTTCGGCATGGACATGAACGGCCTCAACGGGCCGGACTACGGCGCGCGGGGTGCGCGGCGCTACATCGCCCGTGCGGTGGAGGCGTCGCTGCGCCGACTCGGCACCGACCACATCGACCTGTACCAGATGCACGAGCCCGACCCGGGCACCCCGATCGACGAGACCCTGGCCGCCCTGGACGACCTGGTCCGCGACGGCAAGGTGCGTTACCTGGGCAACTCCAACTTCGCCGGCTGGCAGATCGCCGACGCGGACTGGGTCGCCTCGTCCAACGGCCGGTCGCGCTTCATCAGCGCGCAGAACCACTACAGCCTGGTGGAACGCTCGGTGGAGGCCGAGGTGATCCCGGCGTGCGAGCGGTTCGGCCTCGGCATGCTGCCGTTCTTCCCGCTCGCCAACGGCCTGCTCACCGGCAAGTACAAGCGCAGCGAGCAGCCCCCGGCCGGCAGCCGGCTCTCCGGCGGTGGCCGGTACGCCGAGCGGCTCGCCGCCGCCGACTGGGACACCATCGAGGCGATCGAGGCGTACGCGGCCGAGCGGGGTCTGAGCATGCTCCAGGTGGCGATCGGTGGGCTGGCCGCCCAGCCGGCGGTGACCTCGGTGATCGCCGGTGCCACCACGCCCGAGCAGGTACGCGCCAACGCCGCCGCCGGCACCTGGGAGCCCAGCGACGAGGACCTGGCGGCGCTGCGCGCCGTCCTCTGAGCGGCGCGGCCGGGCTCTCGGTGCGGCCTGGCTCTCGGTGCGGCGCGGCGCCTTGATCCACTCGTGTTCCTGGAAGTCGCGGTGACCTGGGGCCGGGGAAGGCGCGGTTTCATGAAAGTCGAGTCGATCATGACCGCGGCCCGGTGACGCCAGCGCGGGCTGGCGGTGACCGACCAACCCGGCTCGGTGGGTGAGATGACGATGGGCCGGGCCGCTGGTTGCGGCCCGGCCCGTTTCGTCGTCAGTGTCGGTCAGTCGGCAGCCCCGGCGAGATCGTCGCGGTCTGTCGGTGCGGCGGCGAGATCGTCGTGGTCTGTCGGTGCGGCGGCGAGATCGTGGTGATCCGTCGGCGCGGCGGCGAGATCGTGGTGATCCGTCGGCGCGGCGGCGAGGTCGTCTTCGTCAGTCGGTGCGGCGGCGGCCGAACAGCATGGCCACCCCCATCGCCGCGGCGACGAGGACCAGGCCGGCCGCCGCGAACGGCCACCAGCCGGCGCCCGCCTCGCCTGCCCCGTCCGTTGGCTTGGTCACCGCGACCGGCTCGGGCGCCGGCGGTGACTGCGCCGCCCGGGCCTGCACCGTGGCGGTGGCCTTGCCCGGCAACGGGGCGGGGGAGTTCACCGTCACCTTCCAGGTGCCGGTGGAGAGGACCGGGCCGCTGCTGTAGAAGCCGTGCCCCTCGGGCTGCGGTTCCAACTGCACCGGCCCGACCTTCTGCCCGTCCGGGCCGGTGGCGGTGAGGACCAGCCGCACCACCTGTTCCAGCCGGCGGCCATCGGTGTAGCTGGCCTGGATGGTGACGCCCTGAGCGCCGTCGCCGGCCACCGTGAGCTTGAGCTTGTCGGCCTGCACCACCCGGGCCGCCGGAGCGGCTTGCGCCGCTGGGGCGCCCTGCACCACCCGGGCCGCCTGCGCCGCTGGAGCGACCTTCACGACCTGAGCGGCCTGCGCCGCCTGGGCCGCCTGGGCCGCCTGGGCGGCGTGCGCCGCCGGGGCGGCGGCGAACAGGGTCAGGGCCAGTCCGACGGACCCGGCGGCCAACACCTTGCGGATACCCGTCACGGACATCCCCTCCCTACCGATGAGGGAGGCCCCTCCCCGACGCCGCAGCGCCGGGGAGGGGCCTCGTCGGATCAGAGCTGGCGACCGGGTGCCAGCCGGGTGGCGTCGCCACCGAGCCGTCCGGTGCCCTTGACCGAGTCGCCGTCGTTCGCCTTGACCCCGGCCTTGCTGGCCGCGCCGCCGAGCCGAACGATCATGGCGTCGGCGTCCCGGATCAGGACGTCCCGGACCTCCGCCTCGGGCACCAGCGTGGTGTCAGAGGCGAGCGTCCGGAACGCGGTCAGCTGCCGTACGGCCGCCTTGTCGTCGCCGGCCGCCTCGGACGCCCGCACAGCGTCGAGCTTGTTCGACAGCTGCTTGTGCGCCTTGGTCGAGAGCCGCCCCGTCGCCTTGAACCGGTCCAGCAGACTCTGCATGTCCCGGAACGAGGTGGTGACGAAGAACCGGACCGTCGAGGTGGTCTTGTTGCCCGCCTTGTCGGTCGCGGTCACGGTCAGCTCGTGCAGGCCGAGCGACAGGTCGTACATGGCCTGCAGCGTGCCGCTGGCGTACGCCCGGCCGTCGAGCTGGCCGACCACGGTCGCGATGCCCGAGGTCGGGTCGACGGCCTGCCAGGACACCCGAACGTCCTGGCTGTCACCGTAGAGCTGGCCGTCGGCGAGACCGGAGACCAGCAGCGTCGGCTTGGTGCCGTCGATCTTCAAGACCGCCGACTTGAGCGTCTCGGCGTTGCCCGCCTTGTCGGTCGAGCGGTACAGCAGCTCGTGCTGCCCGTCACCGGTCACCTCGACCGGCGTCGTGTACGGCGTCCACGCGCCACCGTCCAACGACCACTCCACCGTCTTGACGCCGGAACCGGCGTCGGTGGAGGCCAGCACGACCGGGATGGTCCCGTTGTGCCAGCCGGCGTCGTTCGCCGGAGCGAACGTCGCCGTGGTCACCGGCGCGGTGGCGTCGATCTTGACCGAGACGGTCTTGGTCGCCTCCACGTTGCCGGCCTTGTCCGTCGAGCGGAACCGGAGCTCGTGCTCGCCGTCCCCGCTGACCGCCACCGGAGCGGTGTACGCCGTCCAGGTGGTGGCCCCGTCCAGCTGGTACTCGGTGCTGGCGAGCCCGCTACCGCCGGCCTCGTCGGCGCCGGTGAGCGTGATCGTCACCGGTCCGGTGTACCACCCGTCGGTCGGGGTGCCGGAAACCGCCGCGGTGGTCACCGGTGCGGTCTCGTCGGCCACCTCCGTGCTGAGCCGGAAGTAGTCGAACGAGGCGGTCTTCGACGCCGTCTGGTTGGCGCCGAGGGTGAACAGCCCCACCTTCGGGGTGGCACCCACCGCGGTGTTGGTCAACGCCTCCAACGCGGTCCAGGACGTCCCGTCCGCCGAGTACGACGCGGTGAACGTGTTGCCGACGCGCGCCAACCGCAGGTGCCAGACGGCGCTGGTCAGGTTGGTCACCTCCGGCTGCGGGTTCTGCACCGTACCGGCGATCTCGCTGCGGAACTCGATCCGCCGCGTCACCGCCGAGCCGGCCTGGTTGTCCGCGATGAAGTCGAACTTCAGGTAGTTGTCGTCGTCGGCCTGCACGAGCAGACCGGCCTGCTGGTACTGCTCGTTCAGCAGACTGCCGTCGACCTTCGTCTCCAGGGTCCAGTCGCCCGAAGGCGCGGTCTGGAGGATGAAGTTCTTCGGCCCGGTGTTGTCGGTGCCGTAGATGTCACCGTTGGGCACGTCGATCCGCAACGCGCCACCGGTGACCCGGTAACCGGTCGGGTCCTCCCGCAGGATCGCGTCCCACCGGCACTTGTCCAGCGTGCTGCCGTTGAACTCGTCCGACGGGTCGACCGGCCCGGCCGGGGCGTCCGGCGTCACCTGGAACGAGTCGAAGGCCGCGTCGACAACCGGTGCCTCGGTGCCACCGTTGAGCGCGAAGACCCCGATCCGCGGGTTGGTGATGCCGGCGAGCGCGGCCGAACGGCCGACCGGGGTGAACGTCTGGCCGTCGCCCGAAACGGACGCGGTCAGGTTCGTCCCGTCGCTGGTGACCCGCAGGTACACGGTGTCACCCGCCGGTGCGTTGGTGGCGTCGGCAGACTCGTTGCGCGGCGTGCCCGCCGTCTCCCGGATGAACTCCACCCGCCGGCTGCCGTTGTACAGCAGGTCCAGCTTGGCGTAGTTGTCGTCGTCGCCGTACACCAGCAGGCCGGCCTGCTGGTAGTTGGCCGTCACCGGCAGGGTGACCTTGGTGGTCATCTCCCACGCGCCGGTCGGAGCCGCCTGGAGCACCAGGTTGGTGGCGTCGTTGCGTGCGCCGTAGAGGTCACCCACGCCGGTGGGCAGCCGCAGTGCGCCGCCACTGAGCGAGTAGAGCTGGTTCTCCCGGATCACGCTCGTCCAGCGGTCCTTGTCGAGCGTGTTGCCGTTGAAGTCGTCCGAACGCGCCCCGAAGCAGGACGTGTCCGGCGCGTCGACCCGCACCGGCACCGTGGCGTACGACTTGGCGCCCTTGCTGTCGGTCACCGTGAGGGTGGCCGTGAAGGTGCCCGCGCTGGTGTAGGTGTGGCTGGCGTCCAGTGTGGTCGCCGTACCGCCGTCACCGAAGTCCCAGGCGTACGTCAGTGGGGTGTCGCCCTCGGCGTCGGTGGCCGTGCCGTCGAAGGCGACGGTGACCGGTGCGGTGCCGGTGGCCGGGGTGGCAGTGGCACTGACCACCGGCGGCCCGTTCTCGGTGACACCGCGGCCGACGAAGTCCATCCAGTTGACGTTGAACAGCGAACCCGATCCGCCGTTCGGGTCGCGGGCCAGGAAGTACAGCGAGCCGCTCGCGGCGCCGGTGACCGGTGCGCTCACGTCCGTGTACGTCTGCCACGCGCCGGTCGCCGGCACGGTGGCCGTGGCGACCACCGGTCCGTCAACCGCACCGGCGCGAACCTCGATCCGACCGCCAGCGGCGGCGGAGGCGGCCCGGAACCGGATCTCGGTGATGTTGGTCAGGTCCGCCGGGGCGAGCGACCACCAGTCGCCGTCCTCGATGAACCCGATGTTCTGACCGCCGCCGGCGGTGTCGGCGCCGGTTTCCCGCTGCACGCCGGCGTCGCCGCCGCCGGTGCTCACCGGTGCCCGCCCGGTGGCGGTGAAGAACTCGGCCTGCTTGCGCTTGGGCTGCAGCACCTCGATGACCCGACCGGTGAGCGGGCTGGCGCCGCCGGCGCCACCGTCGTCGGTGTAGGTGGCCTCGAAGACCGCGAAGACGTTCGCCTCGGCGCCGTGCCCGGAGGCGAGCGACGTCTGGACGGTGCCGGTGCAGCCGGTGTGCTGCTCCAACGGGTGGGCGTGCTCGTCGTGACCCAGGAGCACCTGGAGGTTCACCCGGTCACAGTCGATCTCCCCGTCCTCCGGGTCGGTCACCTTGATCGAGTAGCGGACCTGGTCACCCCACTCGAAGAACCCGCCGTCCGGCGGGAACTCGATGGTCACCGTCGGGGACGTGTTGCCCACGGTGACCGGAACGTTGGCCACCGCGGTACGGCCCTTGGGGTTGGTGACGGTGAGCTGGGCGGTGTAGTTGCCCGCCGTGGCGTACGTGTGGGTCGGGTTCGCCTCGGTGGAGGTCTGCCCGTCGCCGAAGGCCCAGGCGTAGGTGAGCGTGCCACCGTCCGGGTCCCGGGATCCGGCGCTGGAGAAGGTCACCGTCAACGGCGCCGCACCCGAGGTCGGGGTGGCGGACGCCGCAGCGATCGGTGCGCGGTCCCCGGCGGTGTAGTCGATCCGGTAGACGCCCGAGTTGTCGTTGTTGCCGCCGAAGCCGCTGCCCCACTCGATCAGGTACAGCGCGCCGTCGGGGCCGAACTCGAAGTCCATCGGCCGGACCATGGTCATCCCGGTGAGCAGCTGGTTGATGTCCACCAACGACTTGCCGTCGGGGGTCAGCTGCATCGTGTACATCTTGTTCTGGTTCCACTCGCCGAGCAGCGCCTTGCCGTCGTAGTACGCCGGCCACTTGCGCGTCGAGTTGAGGTCGGCGTCGTAGCGGTAGACCGGGCCGCCCATCGGGGCGCCACCGCCGCCGATCTCCGGGTAACGCGCGTCACCGGCGTACCCGTAGTCGACGGTCGCGGGGACGACCGGCGGGAGGTTGGTCAGGCCGGTGTTGTTGGGCGAGTTGTTCACCGGCGCGGCGCAGTCGAACTTCGCGCCGCTCGGGCCGGACGGGAACGTGTAGTCGTTGTAGGCCTCGTTCGTCCCGGTGCAGTACGGCCAGCCGTAGTTGCCGGGGGTCACGATGTTCCACTCGACCAGGCCCCGAGGGCCGCGGTTCGGGTTGTCGGAGTTGGCGTCCGGCCCGTAGTCCGCGACGTACAGCGTGTTGGTCTTCGGGTCGGTGCCGATCCGGAACGGGTTGCGGAAGCCCATCGCGTAGATCTCGGGACGGGTCTTCTCGGTGCCCGGCGCGAACAGGTTGCCGGCCGGAACGGTGTACGTCCCGTCGTCCTCCGGGTGGATCCGGATCACCTTGCCGCGCAGGTCGTTCGTGTTGGCCGAGGTGCGCTGCGCGTCGTAGTCCTGGCGGCCGGCCCGCTCGTCGATCGGCGAGTACGAGTTCGACTCGAACGGGTTGGTGTTGTCGCCGGTGGCCAGGTACAGGTTGCCCTCGCCGTCGAAGGTCATGCTGCCACCGGCGTGGCAGCAGGTGTTGCGCTGGGTGTCGACCCGCAGCACCTGCTTCTCGCTGGCCGGGTCGATGGTGTCACCGGTCACCGTGAAGCGGGACAGCAGGTTGCGGGTGACCCCGTCGTTCGGGGCGTAGTACAGGTACACCCACTTGTTGGTGGCGAAGTCCGGGTCGAGCCGGATGCCGATCAGGCCGTCCTCGTTGCCGGTGAAGACGTCCAGGTCGACGGCGGTGACGGTGTTGCCGGTGTCCGGCTTGATGATCTGCACCCGACCGTCGCGCTCGATGTAGAAGACCCGCCCGTCGGGGGCGATGTCCAGCTCCATCGGGTTGCTGGTGTTGCTGTCCAGGGAGACCTTCTCGAAGTTGGAGGTCTTCGAGGCGCCACAGTCGGCGTCCACCACACCGGCGGCGCTCTGGATGCCGCCGAGCAGGTGGGAGAGGAAGCCGGGCTCGGCGTACGACTCCCGGGTGTGCCCCAGACCGGTGTACCAGGAGCGGCCACCGTCGTAGTCCTGACACCAGGCGACCGGGTGGTCGGCACCCATCGCGCCGGCGCCGGGGGTGTAGCTCTTCTCGTCCAGGCTGGCCAGCACGTGCACGTCCGGCCGGGGGTTGCTCTGGTAGTTGTACCACTCGTCGAAGCGGGACCAGCGGTCCGGCAACTCCGCAGTGGACGGGTGGGCGTGGTCCTCCACCTTGACGGTGGCCGTCTGGTTCTGCGGGTGGTTGGCGAAGTACGCGCCGACCAGGTCGCCGTACCAGGCCCAGCTGTACTCGGTGTCCGACGCGGCGTGGATGCCGACGTAACCACCGCCGGCCTTCACGTAGCGCTCGAACGCCGCCTGCTGCTCGGCGTTGAGCACGTCACCGGTGGTGGAGAGCCAGATCACCGCCTTGTACTTCGCCAGGTTGGCGTCGTTGAATGCGGCGCCGTCCTCGGAGTTGTCAACGGTGAATCCGTTGGCGGCGCCGAGTTGTTGGATGGCGGCGATGCCGGTGGGGATGGAGTCGTGCCGGAAGCCGGCGGTCTTGGAGAAGACGAGGACGGAGTAGGGATCGGCTGCGGCCTTTGGCGCCTTCGGCGCCACCTGGCTGACCGGGGCTGCGGCTTTCGCATCCCGTGGGGGGACCTGGGCGGCCGCCTGGGCGGGCGTGCCGAACAGGGTGGTCGAGGCCATGGCCAGGGAGATCAGGGTTGCGGTGATGGGTACGCGGGCACGACGAGAACGGGACACGCCGCCTCCTGTGTCGTAGTGACAGAGCTCGCGGGAGTCGGCTCGCCGAAGGCCGTCCCTGATGGAGCCGGTGGTGACGCCGTGCCAGGGTGCCCCCACCGACATTTTGTCGAATCGCTGAACAAATTAATTCGGCTGGCTCGATGTCGGGCAAGATGCGGACGGGTAACGGTTCTGCAACGGCGGGCGACATTCCGAACAGGACCGCATGAAGTGCCCCATGGATCTTGATCGTTCTGATGTGGTCCGGCCCGCCGGCCGCCGCCGACCCGGCACCTTGGCAGGCCGGCGGATCTGTCGTACGGTGACACGCAAGTAACCCACGGGAGCCCGGTGTACCGGGCTGAGAGGGGGGCTGACAGCCCCCGACCGTCGAACCTGATCCGGGTAATGCCGGCGCAGGGAGGAGTGTTGCCGTGCCGTCCCTGGGGCGATTGCATCTCATCACCGACACCCGACCCGGGCGTGACCCACTCGCCGTGGTCCGGGCCGCCCTCAGCGCGGCCCGTGCCGAGCTGGTGGTGCAGGTCCGGGTGGAGGATTCCGCCACCGACCGTGAGGCGTACGACCTGGCCCGACGGGTGCTGGCGCTGTGCACCTCGTACGGGGCGTCCTGCCTGGTCAACGACCGGTTGCACGTGGCGCTGGCGGTGGGCGCCGCCGGTGGCCACGTCGGCGCCGACGACCTGCCGGTCGCCGCCGCCCGCCGGGTGCTCGGCCCCACCGGCGTGCTGGGCGCCACCGCCCGCGCGCCGGGCACCGCGGGCGAGGCCGTCGCGGCGGGAGCCAGCTACCTCGGCGTCGGACCGTGCCACACCACCAGCACCAAGACCGGTCTGCCGGATCCCATCGGGCCCTCCGGGGTACGTGCCGTCGTCGACGCCGTCGACGTGCCGGTCATCGCGATCGGTGGAGTGACCGCCGCCCGGGTGCCGGCGCTGCGGGCCGCCGGGGCGTACGGGGTGGCGGTGGTCGGTGCCGTCTCCGCCGCCGCCGACCCGGCACTGGCGACCGCCGCGCTGATCGAGGCCCTGACGTGCTGACCGGCCGGTTCCCGTCAGCGCCGTCGAGCGACCGGGTCCGGCCGGACGTGGCAGTGGTGGGGGCGGGGCCGATCGGGCTCGCGATCGCCTGGCGCTGCGCCGCGCGAGGGCTGCGGGTGGCGGTGCACGATCCCGCACCCGGCTCGGGGGCGTCGTCGGTGGCCGCCGGGATGCTCTCCCCGGTCGCCGAGGCGTACTTCGGCGAACGGCAGCTGACCGCGTTGCTGGTGGCGTCCGCCGAGCGCTGGCCGGCGTTCGCCGCCGAGCTGACCGAGGCGACCGGAGTCGGGATCGGCTACCGGACCGAGGGCACACTGATGGTCGGCCTCACCGGCGACGACCTGGCCGAGGCGCGCCGGCTCTGGGCGTACCAGCAGGGGTTGGGCCTGCCGGTGACGCCGCTGCGCCCCAGCGAGCTGCGCGACCGCGAACCGGCGCTCGCCCCCCGGGTGCGCGGCGGCGCGCTCGCGCCCACCGACCACCAGGTCGA
The DNA here is from genome assembly GCF_018070385.1 of Micromonospora sp. C97. Taxonomy (NCBI): domain Bacteria; kingdom Bacillati; phylum Actinomycetota; class Actinomycetes; order Micromonosporales; family Micromonosporaceae; genus Micromonospora; species Micromonospora sp. C97. The sequence goes on along the minus strand of NZ_JAGPXU010000002.1, from coordinate 117,298 downwards.
CCCCCGGCTGCTGGTGCCGGCGCTGCGCACGGCCGCGCAGCGGGCCGGCGTGGTGCTCGTGCCGCAACCGGTCCGGCAGCTGTCCGATCTGGACGCCGGTGTCACGGTGGTCGCCGCCGGCTGCGGGGCCGCCGCGCTCACCGGCCTGCCGGTGCGGCCGGTGAAGGGTCAGATCCTCCGGCTCCGCGCGCCCGACGGCCTCGCGCCGGGCTTCCGGCACGTGATCCGGGGGTACGCCGACGGCGAGCACGTCTACCTGGTGCCCCGCGACGACGGCGAGGTGGTGCTCGGCGCGACTGTCGAGGAGCGGTCGGACACCACGGTCACCGCGGGCGCGGTGCAGCGGCTGCTGCGCGCCGGGGTCGACCTGCTGCCCGAACTGGCCGAGTACGACCTGGTCGAGGCCGTCGCCGGGCTGCGCCCGGGCACCCCGGACAACGCGCCGATCCTCGGCCCGCTGCCCGACCGGCCGGACGTGCTGGCCGCCACCGGGCATCACCGGCACGGCATCGTGCTCACCCCGATCACCGCCGACCTGATCGCCGACCTGGTGCTCGGCGGCGGACCCGACCCACTGCTCACGCCCTTGCGGGCGGACCGCTTCGGCCCGACCGGTGCCGTCGTGGGCGGACCTGAACCGACGATGGAGGGGGACCCGTGGAGTTGACGGTGAACGGGGCCGGGCGCAGCGTTCCCGCCGGCGCGTCAGTGGCGGACCTGGTCGGCGACATCGTGCCGCACCCACGGGGGGTGGCGGTCGCGGTCAACGGCGAGGTGGTGCCGCGCACCGGCTGGCCTACCCGGGCGCTGCGAGACGGTGACCGGGTCGAGGTGCTCACCGCGGCGCAGGGCGGGTGAGCGGCGTGCCGTTCGAGCTGGGTGGGGAGACCTTCACCTCACGGTTGATCCTCGGCACCGGCGGCGCCGCGAACCTGCACGTGTTGGAGCAGGCGATCCGGGCGTCCGGCACCGAGCTGGTCACAGTGGCGCTGCGCCGGGTGGGCACCGCGCCGGGCTCCACCGGTGGACTGCTGGAACTGCTGGACCGGTGCGGCGTACGCCTGCTGCCGAACACCGCCGGCTGCCACACCGCGACCGAGGCGGTGAAGGTGGCCCGGCTGGCCCGGGACGCGTTCGACACCGACTGGGTCAAGCTGGAGGTGATCGGCGACGAGCGGACCCTCCTGCCCGACGGGGTGGAGTTGCTCCGCGCCGCCGAGGAGTTGGTCGCCGACGGCTTCACCGTGCTGCCGTACACCAGTGACGACCCGGTGCTCGCCCGCCGCCTCGCCGACGTGGGCTGCGCCGCGGTCATGCCGGCCGGCTCGCCGATCGGTTCCGGGCTCGGCGTCGGCAACCCGCACCACATTCGGCTCATCCGGCAGGGTGTGGACGTGCCGGTGATCCTCGACGCCGGCATCGGCACCGCGTCCGACGCGGCCCTGGCGATGGAGCTGGGCTGTGACGGGGTGCTGCTGGCCAGTGCGGTCACCCGGGCGGCCGATCCGGTGGCGATGGCCACCGCCATGCGGTACGCGGTCGAGGCGGGCCGGCTGGCCGCCGGGGCCGGCCGGATCGAGCGCCGTTTCCACGCGCTCGCCTCCACCCCCGACGAGGGAAGACCCGAGCTGTGACAGCGCCGTCCGGGGTTGTCGTGTTGACCGATCGGCTCGTCGCGCGGGGCGGGCTCGACCGGGTCGTGGCCGCGGCGGTGGCCGGGGGAGTGCGCTGGGTGGTGCTGCGGGAGAAGGACCTGCCCCGTGCCGAACGCGCCGCCCTCGCCGCCGACCTGCGCGCGATCCTCGCCGACGTCGGCGGAACCCTCGTCGTGGCCGGCCCGGACCCGCTCGGCGGCGACGCCGTGCACCTGCCCGCCGCCGGCCCGTACCCACCGCCATCCCACCAGCTGGTCGGCCGCTCCTGCCACAACCAGACCGAGCTGACCCGCCTCACCACCGAGCACTACGCCACCATCTCCCCGGTCCACCTCACAAAGACAAAACCGGGCTACGGCCCACCCCTGGACGTCGCGGGACTGCGCAATCTGGTCGAGGTCAGCAACGTGCCAGTGCTGGCACTGGGCGGCATCGAGACACCAGAACAGGTAACCGCCTGCGTCGAGGCGGGAGCCGTCGGAGTAGCAGTCCTGGGCGCACTGATGCGAGCCAAAGACCCCGCCGAAACAGCCGCCACCCTGACCAGCGCCTATGCCAAGGCGGTCACCCCCAAGCTGACCCAAACCCGGCACGGGGTCACCCAGGTCCCCACGTCAGGGCTGCGGCCGACCGTGCCCACGCAGGGATCAAGCCTGACCGCCCGGAGTGGGCACGGTCGGCCGCAGCCCCAAACCGCAACCAACCACGGCCCGCCGCAGCCCCAAACCGCAACCAGAGACTCAGGAAAATGACCCCGAGCACGATCCTCACCATCGCCGGCTCGGACTCCGGCGGCGGCGCCGGCATCCAGGCCGACCTCAAGGTCTTCGCCGCGCTGGGCGCGTACGGCACCAGCGTCCTCACGGCGGTCACCGCGCAGAACACCCGGGGCGTCGACGCGGTACTGCCGCTGCCCCCGCGCACTGTCACCGAGCAGTTGGACAGCGTGCTCACCGATTTCACAGTCGCCGCGGTGAAGACGGGGATGCTCGGCACCCCGGCGATCGCTGACGTGGTGGCCGAGGCGGCCCGGGACGGCCGGTTGCCGCAACTCGTCGTCGATCCGGTGCTGGTCGCCACGAGCGGTCACCGGCTCGGCGTGGTGGGCGCGGTGGAGCGGCTGTTGCCGTACGCCACTGTGGCGACCCCGAACTGCGCGGAGGCGGCGGCGATCACCGGACGCCCGGTGGACGACGTGGCCGCGATGGTCGTGGCCGCCGAGGCTCTGGCGGCCGGCGGCCCGGAGTACGTGGTGGTCACGGGCGGTGACCTCGACGGGGGCGAGGCGGTCGACGTGCTGCACGGCGCCGGGGTCACCACGGTGTTGCGCGGACCCCGGGTGAACACCCGGCACACCCACGGCACGGGGTGTTCGTTCTCCGCGGCCATCGCGGTGCGGCTCGGTCGGGGCGACGCGGTGCCGGTCGCCGTGGGGGCCGCCAAGGAGTACGTGCTCCGTGCGCTGTCCGGCGCGCGGGGCTGGGAGCTGGGCGCGGGGCGCGGGCCGCTGAACCACTTCGGCTGGTCCGCCTGATCACCAGGAGGCTGTCATGCACGCACGAGGCAAGGTGTACGTCGAGGGTTCGCGGCCGGATGTCCGGGTGCCGTTCGCGGAGGTGGGGCTGACTGGTGATCTGCCACCGGTGCGGCTCTACGACACGTCGGGTCCTGGTTCGGACCCGGAGGTGGGGCTGCCGCCGTTGCGGGGGCCGTGGATCGCCGAGCGGGGTGATGTGGCGCCGGTGCGGGGGCCGGGCACCCCGCTGGCCGGAATGGACGGTCGCCGGCCGACGCAGCTGGCGTACGCGCGGGCCGGTGTGGTGACGCCGGAGATGGAGTTCGTGGCGATCCGGGAGAACGTCGACCCGGAACTCGTTCGGTCCGAGATCGCCGCCGGCCGGGCGGTGCTCCCGCTCAACGTCAACCACCCGGAGTGCGAGCCGGCGATCATCGGAAAGGCGTTCCTGGTCAAGGTGAACGCCAACATCGGCACCTCGGCGGTCAGTTCGTCGGTCGCGGAGGAGGTGGAGAAGCTGACCTGGGCCACCCGCTGGGGCGCGGACACCGTGATGGACCTGTCCACCGGTAAGCGCATCCACGAGACCCGGGAGGCGATCGTGCGGAACTCCCCGGTGCCGATCGGAACCGTGCCGATCTACCAGGCGTTGGAGAAGGTCGGCGGCGACCCGGTGAAGTTGAGCTGGGACGTGTTCCGGGAGACCGTGATCGAGCAGGCCGAGCAGGGTGTGGACTACATGACAGTGCACGCCGGTGTGCTCCTGCCGTACGTGCCGCTGGCCGTGAACCGGGTGACCGGGATCGTGTCCCGTGGCGGTTCGATCATGGCGGCGTGGTGCCTGGCGCATCACGAGGAGAACTTCCTCTACACCTACTTCGAGGAGTTGTGCACGCTTCTCGCGAAGTACGACGTGACGTTCTCCCTCGGCGACGGGTTGCGCCCCGGCTCCATCGCCGACGCCAACGACGAGGCGCAGTTCGCCGAGCTGCGTACCCTCGGCGAGCTGACGAAGGTCGCCTGGGAGCACGACGTCCAGGTGATGATCGAGGGCCCCGGTCACGTACCGATGCACAAGATCAAGGAGAACGTGGACCTTCAGCAGGAGTGGTGCCACGAGGCGCCCTTCTACACGCTCGGTCCGTTGACCACCGACATCGCGCCGGCGTACGACCACATCACCTCGGCGATCGGCGCCGCGATGATCGGCATGTTCGGCACCGCGATGCTCTGCTACGTCACGCCGAAGGAGCACCTCGGCCTGCCGGACCGGGACGACGTGAAGGCGGGCGTGATCGCGTACAAGATCGCGGCCCACGCGGCGGACCTGGCCAAGGGGCATCCCGGCGCGCAGGCCTGGGACGACGCCCTGTCGAAGGCGCGGTTCGAGTTCCGCTGGGAGGACCAGTTCAACCTCTCGCTGGACCCGGAGACGGCCCGCTCGTACCACGACGCGACACTGCCCGCCGAGCCGGCGAAGACCGCGCACTTCTGCTCGATGTGTGGCCCGAAGTTCTGCTCCATGAAGATCACCCAAGAGCTCAAGGAGTACGCGGCGCGCGGCATGAAGGACAAGTCGGACGAGTTCATCTCCGGCGGTAGCCGGGTCTACCTGCCGCTCGCCTGACCTGCCCGCTGGGCCGGGCCGTCAGTGGTCCGGTGCGCGGGTTGCCGTGGGTTGATCGACTCGGGTTCATGAATGTCGGGTCGTCCGGGTGACTGTGTCAGCCCGGACGACCCGAGTCGATCGGTCAGTCGCGGTGGTGTCGGCCGCTGGAGCGCAACGACCGGCGGCCGTTCTCCTGCTCGGGCTCGTTGTCCGACACCGGCTTGCTCAGCCCGGCGACCCAGTCGACGAATTCCTCGTCCTGGGTGGCCAGCGGCTCGGCCGCATCCGACGTCTTCGGGCCCTCCTCGTCGGCACGGGACCGGTTGCGGCGGAACAGCCCACCGAGTCGTCCTCGCCGGGAGGGTTGCTCCGCCACCTGTGCCGGTGACGTGGCGTCGGCACCCGCCGGATCGCCGGTGCCGCTGTCGGTCGCACCGGCGGGCGCGCCCACCGTCCCCGGCAACTCCGTCGGCTTCGGGTGTTGGGCCGCTACTGTCGGCTCGCTGGTGCCGGTCGAGGTCGTCCGTGCCGACGAGCTGTCCTGCGGTTCCGTCGACCTGGCGCGCCGGGAGGTGTCGAACGCGTTCCAGGTGCCGGCCCGGCTCAGATCCGGCAACGGTGCCCGATGCCGGGGCCTGGGCGTCGGCTCGGTCGGCTCGTCGGGCCCCCTCGAACCGTCCGACGCCGTCGTCTCGGGCTCGGCGGCCTGCGGTGGCACCGTCCACGCCGAGGTGACCGGCCAGGCCGACGGTGCGGGCGTCCAGCGGTCCGTGTCCGGGTCATCGGCGGCGGTGGCCCCGAACAACCCGGCGGCGGGAACCTCGGGGGCGGGCCCGGCGCTGTCGGTGCCCCCGGCGATCACCGAGTCACTGGTCGGGTCGGCCGGTGCTGTCGAGCTGCCCGTGCCGGTCTTCGGAGCGCGTGGGGAGGCGGTGGCCGCCGCGGCAGAGTCGCCGGTCGCTGTCGGTTTCGCCGGTGCTCGCGCCGCGTCAGCTGGGGCGGTCGGTGCGTGTGTCGCCCCGGCGGTGGTGGTCGGTGCCTCGGCGGTTGCCGTGGCCGGTGACTCGGCGTCGGCCGGCACCGGCGTCGTGCCGCCTCCGGCGGCCGTCGAGCGGGCCGGCGTTCGCTTCGAGCCGGTGGCCGTTGCTCGCCGCCCGCCGGGAGCGGTGCTGCGGGCTGCTGCCGTGCCGGCGTCAGCAGCCGACGTGGGCTCGGACGTCGCGCTCGACCGCTCACCCGGGCTCTCCTGGCCGGGCACCGCAGTGGCGGTGGCCGCGTCGGAGCCAACGCTGTCGGCGGACCTGCCCGGCCCGGTCGCCCTCGTGGCGCGGCCGGTGGCCGTCTCGTCGGCGCTCGTCTCGGGGGTGCTCGTCTCGGGGGTGGCCGTCGTGTCGGTGAGGGACGTGCCGTCAGCCACGGCGTCCGGGTCGGTCTTCGGCTTGCGGGCTCGCCGCGGCTTGATCGTCTGCGGCGGCTCGGGCGTGCCGTGGCCGGTCGTGCCCGTCCCGGATGCGCCCGTGCCGGTCGTGTGCGTGCCGGTCGTGTCCGTGCCGGGTGCGTCGGTGCTGGTCGTGTGCGTGCCGGTCGTGTCCGTGCCGGGTGCGTCGGTGCTGGTCGGGGTGGCGGCCTTGCGGGTGGTGCGCCGACCGGTCAGCTTGCCGCTCGTGCCCGTCGCCACGCTGTCGGTCGGCCCGTCGGCCGCTCGGCCGCCTGCCGGGTTGGTGGCGTCGGTGCGTCCGGCGGCGCTGCTGGTCGCGGTGGCGGCACTGGCGTCGGTGCTGGCCGAGGGCCCGGTCGTGGCCGGGGCGTCACCGTCGCGCACCGAGGGCGTCTGGGCTGCCGCGGCGAGTTCCCCGGTCGGCGCGGTCAGCCAGGCAGCGGACTGAGTCGGACCGGCGGGAGACAACGAACCAGCGGAAGACAGCGGATCAGCGGGGGACAACGGACCAGCGGGAGACGCCGGGCCAGCGGGAGACGCCGGGCCAGCGGGGGACAACGGGCCGGCGGGGGACAGCGGATCCGCCGGAGACGGCGGGGTGGAGGCGGACGGAGCAGCGGCGGGAGTCGGGCCGTGCTGGCCGCTCGCTGTGGTCCCCGGCCAGTCCCAGTGGGCCGGGACGGTGCGTACGCCCTCGGGGTCGCCCGTCGGCCACGGGCCGGCGACGACGCCCGGCTGCGCGCGGGTGGACAGTTCGGCGTTGGCCGACTCCGGGTCGGCGCGCTCGGCGGTGTCCCGATCGTTCGCCGGCGTGGCGTCGGGCAACGCCGGGCCGGCGGGCAGTGGGCGCAGGATGGCGGTGGGCTTGATCGCCTGCGGATCGGTGGTACGGGTGCCCGTCGGCCAGCGCAGCAGCGCGGCGGCGGCCGCGCCGAGTGCTCCGGCGAGGATCGCGATCAACGAGCCGTAGTAGGGGGTGGCCTGGTAGCGGTCCACCGCGTCACCCGGACCGGCGGTCAGGTAGGCGAACGCCACCAGCACCGGACCGGCCACCCCGGTGGCCCCGCTGACCAGTGGGGCCTGGCCGCGCCAGCGAGCCAGCCCGGCGGTCGCCGCGCCGGCCAGCAGCGCCACGGTGGGCAGCAGGAGCAGCGCCAGCCGCTGGGCGGCGGCGTCGCCGAGCCAGCTCGGCTCCAGCACGCCGAGCCGGACGGTCGGCAGCGGGCCGACAGTGCCGAGCGACGGCAGGACGGAGATGAGCGCCAGCAGCCAGACCGCGCCGGCCACTGCCGTCATGTTCCAGCCCAGCTCGGGCCGGAACAGGACGGCGATCGCCGCGCCCGCCCCGATCACCGCACCGACCATGGCGCAGATGCCCACCGCCCAGACCGGGTCGACGGAGATCAGCTCCGCGGCGCGGGCGGGCTGCATGCAGAGCGGGGCGATGACTGTGGCGCCGAGCGCCGCCGCGCCACCGACCGCCAACTGCCGGCCGGTGCTGGCCGCCGGAACGTCGCGGCGGGCGAGGCGTCCGGTCAGGACGGCACCGGCCACGGCGGCGTTCGCGGCGAACCAGCCCACCCAGACGAGCTGGGCCGGCCACTGGTTGACTGTCGTACCGGTGAATGCGCCGGTCAGGCGGACGATGCCGAAACCGTACGCGACGCCGAGCTGGCCGGCTCCGGCCAGCACGCTCACCCCGAGCGCCGTGAGCAGCAGTTTGCCCCAGGTCCGAAAGGCCATGTCCGGCACGTTACGCACCTGGTACACCCGATAGCCAACGGCGCGCCGCGCGGCACGCCGGTGGCCACCGGCGGGTCTACTTGAGTTCGACCAGCCGGGCCAGGTAAGTCGTATCCCCGACATTGGTCAGCATGTGCACCGCGCCCGGGTCCCGGTAGACCACCCCGCCGGTGGGCTCGTCGGCGTCGATCCGGGTGCCGTCGACGGTCTGTACGACGTTCTTGGCGCCCTCGATCGCCACCACCAGGTAGGGGTGGTCGTGCCGGTGCAGCGGTTGCCGCTCGCCCGGTTCGAGGCGGATGTGCCAGACCCGGACCCGGTCGTTCTCGTACACGATCTCCTGACCCACCGGTCCGAGTTCGGTTCCGTCGATCACGTCGGTCATCGTGCTCCGTCCAGTTGGGGCAGCACCTCGGCGGCGATCAGCTCAAGGTGGTCGAGATCATCGAAGTCGATCAGGCGCAGGTGGACCCGCGTGGTGCCGATGGCGGCGAACTCGTTGATCCGTTGCGCGAGTTGCGCGGGGGAGCCGACCACCGGGTCCTCCGGAGGCAGCGCGCTCTTCTCGTGCAGGGGCGCGGCCCGACGCTGGGCCTCCGCGTCGGTGCGGCCGATGGCGACGACGATGCCGGCGGAGAGCACCAACGGGTCGCGCCCGGACTCCGCCCGTCCGGTCCGCTCACACGCCTCGCGCACCCGGTCGTACGCCTCGGCGGTGACGGCCACGGACTTGAACGGCATGTTGAACTCGTCGGCGTACCGGGCGGCCAGTTCGGGTGTGCGCTTGGGGCCGCGCCCGCCCACGATGATCGGCGGGCCGGGAACCTGCACCGGCTTGGGCAGCGCGGGAGCGTCCACCAGCCGGTAGTGGTCGCCGGTGAAGGTGTACGTCTGGCCGGGCGGGGTGCCCCACAAACCGGTGATCACCTCCAGCTGCTCGGCGAGCCGGTCGAAGCGCTCGCCGACCGCCGGGAACGGGATGCCGTACGAGGTGTGCTCGCGCTCGTACCAGCCGGCGCCGATGCCCAGGTCGACCCGGCCACCGCTCATCTGGTCGACCTGCGCGACCATCACCGCGAGCGGGCCGGGCAGGCGGAACGTGGCCGACGTCACCAGGGTGCCGAGCCGGATCCGTTCGGTTTCCCGGGCCAGGGCGGCGAGGGTCAGCCAGGCGTCCGTCGGGCCGGGCAGGCCCGGGTCCGCGCCCATCGACTGGTAGTGATCGGCGCGGAGGAAGCCCTCGTAGCCGCAGGCCTCAACCAGCCGGGCGAACCGGAGCTGGGTGTCGTAGCTGGCGCCACGGTTCGGCTCGGTGAAGACCGACACCCGCATGGTCAGTGTCCTTCCGCGCCGACGGAGGCCGGCTGCTCGCGTTCCATCAGCAGTTCGTGCAGGTCGGCACTGACCTGGGCGACGTCGGCCAGGTGGGCGTTGCGGCCCAGGGTGCGGGGCCGGGGGATGGCCACCTCGACGACCTTGCGGATCCGGCCGGGACGGGGGCTCAGCACGACCACCCGGTCGGCGAGCAGCACCGCCTCGTCGATCGAGTGGGTGACGAAGACGATCGTCGGCTTGTTCTCCATGTGCACCCGCTGGAGTTCGCCGGAGAGTTCCTCGCGGGTGAGCGCGTCCAGCGCGGAGAACGGCTCGTCCATCAGCATCACCCGGGGCTCGCCGATCAGCGACCGGCACAGTGACACCCGCTGCTGCATGCCGCCGGAGAGCTCGTGCGGCAGCCGCTTCTCGAAGCCGGCCAACCCAGCCACGTCGAGCAGTTGCCGGGCCCGTTCCCGGTGCTTGGCGCGGCTCCAGCCGAAGATCTCCACGGGCAGCAGGACGTTGTCCAGCACGGTGCGCCAGGGCAGCAGCGCCGGCTTCTGGAACAGCATGGCGATGTCCTGGCGCGGGCGGGTGATTGGCGTACCGGCGACGGTGATCTCACCGGCGCTCAGCGGGAGCAGGCCGGCGATCAGCCGCAGCAGAGTGGACTTGCCGCAGCCGGAGCGGCCGAGCACGGCGACGAACTCGCCCTCGGCGACGTCGAGGTCGATGCCGCGCAGCGCCTCCACCCGGCCGGACCGGCCCTCGAAGGTTCGGGACACCCCGGACAGTCGGATCATCTCCGGCGTACCTCCGCTGAGTCGAGGGTCAGGAATCCGACAAAGGCTAACCGCCGTGTCGAGGTATGGCACCGGCTGGGGTGGTCGTCATGTTGTTTCCGTTCCGCAACCCGATACGCCTGGCGTCACAACTGTGGGTTTCTCGTACGCTGTGCCCGCGAAGAGTCCCCTCACGACGGCGGAGCCCGGCTTCCACCCCTCTCGCCGGCCCGTCATAACAACCCCCTCCGGTGGCCTGCCGGCCCCGGTCGGAAAGGACATGGTGCACTGATGAGAAGGCTGACCCGTACGGTCGCTACGGCCGCGCTGGCCACCGCCCTCGCCCTTGTCTCCGCCTGCAGCAGCGGGTCGGATTCGGCCGACGACGTCAAGGGCGGCGACGGCAAGGCGCTGGAGAAGGTGACCTACCTCACCTCGTTCGGCAACTTCGGCCGTGACTCCTACGCCTGGGTGGCAAAGGACAAGGGCTTCTTCAAGGAAGCCGGCTTCGACGTCGAGATCAAGGCCGGCCAGGGCACCGGCGGCGTGATCCAGACCGTCGTCGGCGGCCAGGCCGACTTCGGCCCGATCGACCTCACCGGCGGTCTGCTCCAGCTCGGCAACGGCCAGGCGAAGGACTTCACCGCGGTGGCCGCGATCCAGCAGCGCACCATGGCGGGCATCGCCACCGTCGAGGGCAAGAACATCAGCTCCCCGAAGGACCTGGAGGGCAAGAAGCTCGCCGACACCCCCGGGTCCGTGGTCCGCAACCTCTTCCCGACGTACGCCCGGCTCGCCGGTGTGGACGCGACCAAGGTGACCTGGGTCAACGGTGAGGCGCAGAACCTGATCGGCACGCTGGCCTCCGGCTCGGTGGACGGCATCGGTCAGTTCGTCGTCGGTCAGCCGACCATCGAGGCGGCGGCCAAGAAGAAGGCCGTCATGCTGCCGTACAGCAACGTGATGCAGGACCTCTACGGCAACGTGCTGATCACCTCCTCGAAGATCGCCAAGGAGAAGCCCGAGATGGTGAAGCGGTTCACCGCGGCGCTGCTCAAGGGCCTCGAGTACAGCCTGGCGAACTCCAAGGAGGCCGCCGACATCCTGAAGAAGAACGTCGACGCCACCAACCCGGTCTCCGCCGCCGCCGAGCTGGACCTGATGGCCGCGTACGTCCGCTCCGGCAACACCGGCACCGCGATCGGCACCCTGGACAGCGGCCGGGTCGCCAAGAGCATCGCCATCCTGCAGGGCGCCGGCGCGCTGAAGCAGAACATCACCCCCGAGCAGATCATCGACTTCAGCCTCGCGCCGAAGGCCTGATCGTCCGGTCGTCATCAGGGGGTACGTTCCGCCGATCCCGGTGGGGCGTACCCCCGACGCTCGTCGGCCCCCGGCGGGCCGTGGGATTTCGAGGAGGACAGAGATGACCGACGTCCGGTCAGCGGACCCGGCGGTGGCGGAAACCCCGCCTCCCAACGCCGGCCCCGAGGCGGGGCGCGCGGGTCGAGGCGCCGGCCTGCGCGCCGGTGCCGATGCGGTGCTGCCCGCGGTCGGCATCCTGACCGCGCTGGCGGCGTGGTGGCTGGTCGCCCGGCTGGAACTGGTTCACCCGGTCGCCCTGCCGCCGCCCGGTGACGTGCTCAACGCGTTCGTCGAGAAGCCCGTCCAGTTGTTGGAGCACACCTGGGACACCACGCTGGAGATCCTGACCGGCTTCGCCCTCTCGGTGGTCGCCGGTGTGCTGATCGGGCTCGCCCTGGCCAGCTCCCGCACTGTGGAGCGGATGTTCACCCCGCTGCTCGTCGCGGTGAACGCGGTGCCCAAGATCACATTGGGTCCACTGCTGGTGGTGGCGCTGGGCTGGGGCCAGAAACCGATCCTGACCATGGTGTTCCTGCTCTGCTTCTTCCCGATCGTGCTCTCCACCGCGACCGGGCTGACCACCACGCCGGCCGACCTGGCCGAACTGGTGCGCTCCTGGAACGCCTCCCGCTGGCAGGCGTTCCGCAAGGTGCGCTTCCCGGCCGCGCTGCCGCAGATCTTCGTCGGGCTCAAGGTGGGCATGCCGCTGGCCGCTATCGGCGCGGTGATCGGTGAGTTCCAGGCCGGTGAGAGTGGCCTGGGCTACGTCATCACGCAGTACGCGGGCATCGGCGACGCCGCCACCGCCTGGGCGGCGATCATGCTGGTGGCGCTGGTGAGCATCCTGCTCTACTCGGCGCTCCTGCTGATCGAGCGAATCGCCCTGCCCTGGGTCCGAGAAACCACCAGCAGCCGCTGAAGGCAAACCAACAACAGAAGAGATCAATCCCAGAAAACGCGAAGGGCCGGCCTCCCATCGGAGGCCGGCCCTTGTCGCGTCGAAGCCGCAGGCGAGTCAGGTGTGGCCGACCGTGCCCGGCGCAGGGATCAAGCCTGACCGCCCGGAGCCGGGCACGGTCGGCCACACCCCCCACCCGGCACCCCGACAAGCCCTGCCAGATGAAAGGCCCAAGCGTCTACCCCGCCAGCCGCCAGCGACCATTGCGGGCGACAAGCGTGGTGAGCGCCTGCGGCATCAGGCCGCTGTGGTTGTCCGGAGTCATGCGGATCGGGCCGGACAGACCGTCCATCTGGGACGTCTCCAGCACGTCCCGAATGCCGTTGCGGTCGACCTTCCCGATCTCGCCGCCGGCGCGCAGTTCGGCGTCGGCGATGAGCTGGACGGCGTCCGCGGCGAAGGACGAGGACCCGTTGTAGCCGCCGAAGCGTGCCGTGTAGTCCTGGAACCACTGCCGCCGCGCGGCCTTGGCCGGCGTGGTCGCGATCACGTCGTCGATCACCATCGTCTGCGTGAAGATCAGCGTCGCCTTCTCGGTCGCCTTGGCGGCCGCGCCGAGGAAGAGGTCCCCGGCCGCTCCCGCGTCGAAGTAGATCGACCCACGGAAGGTGGTCTGCTGGGCGCTGGCGGCGGCCAGGGTCGCCTGCTCCGGCGGGGTCCAGAAGACCATCGCGTCGGGCTTGCCCGAGGCGAGCTGCTGCACCTGCCGGTTCACGTCGGTGTCGGTGGTCTTGATCCGCTGCTGCCGGAGCGAGATGTTTGCCTTGTCCAGCTCGCTCTTGAGGGCGGTCGCGCCCTCCTGGCCGTAGTCGTCGTCGCTGACCAGCATCCCCACCTTGCGGATGTTGTTGCGGCGCAGTTCGGTGGTCAGCGCGGCGGCGCTGTCCGGGGCGTTAGGGCCCAGCTTGAACACGTAACGCCGTTCGGCGACCGGTGCCGCGATCGCGCCGGAAGCGGCTAGCGCAATGGTGGGAATCCGCTTCTCGTTGATGGTGCCGACCGCACCGACCGCACATTCGTTGCAGCCGCCCATGATGATGGCGCTGACCCGCGAATCGTTGCTGAAGTCGACGATGTTGCGAAGTGACTCGGCGGAGTCGGAACGGTTGTCCTTGACCGTCAGCTTGATCTCCCGGCCGTTCAGTGCTCCGGAGGAGTTCAACTGCTCGACCTTGAGTTCGAGGGCTCGCTGGTATGTCCGGCCAACAGTGGCTGCGGCGCCGGACAGTTCGAGATCAGCGGCGATCACGATCGGACTCGTGTCCTGCTCTGCCTCGCCGAACTGGCAGCCGGTGAGCGTGGTGGCCACTACGGCCGATGCGAGCGCCGCGATGGTCGCGGAGCGGATGGGGCTCAACTCAGTCCTCCAGGTGCGGGCGCGGGCGCTGCCCGGTCACCGCCGCTAATCCGTCCTCAGTGGAGGGCGGGATCTTCTCTGCCGTACGGTGTGCGCGAAGCCTGCAAAACCTTGCCAATGGCCGGCGCTGTGGTCAAGCGCGGACCCCGGTGGCATTTTCGGGACGGCCATCCCACATGCTGGGGTAACGCAATGTTTGCAAAAGCTCACTTTGCATACACGCGTGACCACTCTGGAGTTACATGCCCTGTTCAGGGGCTTGCGGAAATGAAGGTATCAGTTGACCGGATCACGGGATGCGCTCCGTCCGACCGTTTCCTACCTCACTGCGGCTTCCCAAACACGATCATCTCTGATGAAATCGCGGCCGTGCCGCGCGTGGTCCCCTCCGCTTACGGCATGGCTCGGCGGCTCAGGCGGGGAAGAAACGACGGAGGCGATGTCGTGAGCACCGGACCGACGACCCTGCCCGCGCTCGGCGACAGCAACCGGCGTGAACGCCGACGGATGCCGAGACTGCGCGACGCCCGGATCCGGTCCAAGCTGGCGCTGATTCTGGTCGTCCCGGTGGCGGCGGTGATCGCGCTGGCCACGGTCCGTCTGATCTCCGTCGGCGAAGGCGCCTTCGACGCCACCCGGGCCCGGTCGCTGACCGCCCTCTCCATCGACGTCAGCGCTCTCACCCAGGATCTCCACGCCGAGCGGATGGCCGCAGCCGCCTACCTGGCCACCCCGCAGCAGCCGGCCGACGCGTACAACCTGCGGGTCCGCCAGACGCAGCAGAAGGTGGACGAGTACCGCGCCGAGCGAGGCCGGATCGGCGACGTGCCGGCCGCCCTACGGGACCGGCTGGCCGCCATCGACGACCACCTGGCCACTCTGGACGGCACCCGCCAGGAGGTGCTGGACCGCCGGCAGATGGCGGTCGCCGAGGCGGTGCTCCGCTACGGGGTCATCCTCACCGACCTGGTTTCGTACGGTGACGGTCTGGCCCAGCTGCCCGGCGACGAGAGCCTGGCGGACAGCCGCCGCGCCGTCGCCGCGTTCGCCCGCGCCAAGGCTTCCGTCGCCGAGGAAGAGGCGGTCGCCTTCACCGCGCTGACGGCCGGCCAGCTCGACTCGGAGCAGTTCTCGTCCTTCGTGGCAACGTTGACCGGTCAGCAGGAGGCCCTGGTCGCCTTCTCGCTGGCCGCCGACCCGGTGCAGCGCGGCCTGGTCAACAGCACCGTCTCCGGCGACGCGGTCGGTCTGTCCGACCGGGTGGCCACCGACATCACCCGCTCGGTCGGGCAGCGCCCGCTGGTCAGCGCGCAGGACGCCACCGCGGCCATCGGCGCCGTGAACGACCTGATGCGCTGGGCCGAGATCCAACTGCAGGACCGACTGCTCCAGCAGGCCGACCAGGCGCGTTCGGACGTCATCCGGCAGGCAGTGGTCGAGTCGGTGCTGGTGCTGCTGACCCTGATCATCGCCGTGTCGCTGGCCGTGGTGCTGGCCCGCTCGCTCAACCACTCGCTGCGCCGACTGCGTGAGGGCGCCCTCTCGGTGGCCAACCACGACCTGCCCGACGCCGTGCAGCGGCTGCAGAACATGGGCAGCGTGGGCGACGGCGGGGTGGACGAGATCGTCCGCCAGGTCCGCGACCCCATCCAGCTCAACAGTCGCGACGAGGTCGGTCAGGTGGCGCTGGCCTTCAACGTCGTCCACCGGGAGGCGGTGCGGGTCGCCGCCGAGCAGGCGGCACTGCGGACCAGCGTCTCGGCGATGTTCCTCAACCTGGCCCGCCGCAGTCAGACCCTGGTCGACCGGATGATCGGCGAGCTGGACGCGATCGAGCGCGGCGAGGAGGACCCGAAGCGGCTCGCGCAGCTCTTCGAACTGGACCACCTGGCCACTCGAATGCGCCGCAACGACGAGAACCTGCTGGTCCTGGCCGGCGCCGACTCCGCCGTACCGCGTCGTGACGACGCGTTGGTGGTGGACGTGCTGCGCGCCGCCCAGTCCGAGGTGGAGCTGTACAACCGCATCGAGTTCGGGACCGTGGACACCGACATCTCGGTGGCCGCCCACGCGGTCAACGACGTGGTACGTCTCGTCGCCGAACTCCTCGACAACGCCACCCGATTCTCACCGCCGAACACCACTGTGGTCGCCGACGGTCGCCGGATCCGCGACTACGTGCTGATCCAGATCGAGGACCGTGGGCTCGGCCTCACCGACGAACAGCTCGACTCGCTCAACCGGCGGCTGGCCGCCCCGCCGAGCGTCGACGTCGCCGCGTTCCGGCTGATGGGTCTGGCCGTGGTGAGTCGGCTCGCCTCCCGCTACGGCATCCGGGTGGAGCTGCGCCGCAACGTCGAGGGCGGCACCGTAGCCCAGGTGACGCTGCCCGCCACCACGGTGGTGCTGCCCAGCAACCGGGGCCGGGAGCAGGTGCTCACCCGGCCGCGTCAGCCGATGGCCGTGGAGCAGACGCCGCTCACCCCGGTCGGTCACGCCGAGCAGTTCGCCGGTGCCGCCACGTCGGCGGCGACGCTGCCCGACCAGTGGCGGACCAGCACGCCGGCACCCGCCCAGTGGCAGTCACCGCTCGACTCGCGGGACACCACCCCGGCCGTACAGGCGGGTGGCTACACCGGCCCGCGCTCGACCATGCCACCCGTACCCGCCGACCCGGCACCGGCCGCTCCGGCACCCGCCGCCCCGCTCCCGCCGGCACGTCCGGCGTACAGCAACGGCGCGGGCGCCTCGATGGGCAGCCCGACGGTGGCCTACCCGACGGTCGACCCGCTGCCACGTCGGGGCGCCACCGCGGATGGCGCGGACGGGCGCGGCGGCCAGGGCCTTCCGGTCGGGCCGGTCGCCGGGCCGGGTGCGGTGGCACCACCGGCCGCACCGCCGGTCCCCGCCGCACCGCCGGTCCCCGCCGCACCGCCGGTGCCTGCCGTGCCGTCGGTGCCCGCCGCACCGGTCAGCACCCGGCCCGACTTCCCCGCCGAAGCGCCGATCTTCCGGGAGATGGAAGCGGTCTGGTTCCGGTCCCACGGCGACGACGCCACCGCGATCTTCACCCGGCCCAACTTCGACGAGCCGCCCGCACCCGCCGCCGACTCCGGGCTGCGCAGCGGCAACAGCGCGGCGTCCGTGCCGGCCGCGCCGCCGGCCCGGCCGAAGCTGCCGACCCGCACCCCGGGCAGCTCCGA
Source organism: Micromonospora sp. C97 (assembly GCF_018070385.1). Lineage (NCBI taxonomy): Bacteria > Bacillati > Actinomycetota > Actinomycetes > Micromonosporales > Micromonosporaceae > Micromonospora > Micromonospora sp. C97. The sequence goes on along the minus strand of NZ_JAGPXU010000002.1, from coordinate 100,355 downwards.
CGGCACGACCGCGCCGGGCACCGGGGGCAACGGCGGCGCGACGATGGACGGGTTCGCCGCCCGGTCGTCGGCGCCACCGTCGTACACCCCGACCCCGAGCCCGGCACCGGCTGGCCGGACGGCTCCGGCCGCGCCCGCTCCCGACCCGGAGGCCTGGCGTACGGCGGCCGACGAGGGCTGGTCGCGGGCAAGCCGGGCTGCCGAGCCGGCCCCCGCCGGGACCACCCGTTCCGGGTTGCCCAAGCGGGTGCCGCAGGCACAGCTCGTGCCGGGTGGCATCGAGCCCAAGAGCGGCCGGGACCGCAGCCGGCGGACCCCGGATGAAGTACGTGGTCTGCTGTCGGCCTACCACCGCGGTGTGCAGCGCGGTCGTACGGCCGGAACGGACCTGAACAGCACCTCGACCAAGGAGAGCCGATGAACAGGCCAGCTGCCATGCAGGACATGGGTTGGCTGCTCACCAACTTCGCCGACAGCGTGGCGGGCATCGCCCACGTGGTGGCGGTGTCCGCAGACGGGCTGTTGCTCGCGTCCTCCCGGGACCTGCCGGCGGACCGGGCGGACCAGCTCGCTGCGATCACCTCCGGGGTGGTGAGCCTGACCGAGGGCGCGGCCCGGATGTTCAGCGCGGGCGGGGTGTTGCAGACAGTCATCGAGATGGACAGCGGGTACCTCTTCCTGATGTCGATCAGCGACGGTTCGTCGATGGCCGTGCTGGCCGCGCGCAGCTGCGACGTGGGTCAGGTGGGCTACGAGATGGCGCTGCTGGTCGAACGGGTGGGCGCCGCGCTGGTGCCGCTGCCGCGCGACGCGGTGCGCTCTTAACACCGGGGGACGGCGCTCACTTCGAGTGCCGGACCAGGGACGAGAGGCGGCGCAGGCCGGCTCCGCAAGGGACGAGGAGGTGACCGGGAATGGACCAACGACGCGCTGACCCGCGCGGCGCGCTGGTGCGTCCGTACGCGGTCACCCGTGGTCGTACCGAGCCCCGGCAGGACATCGCCCTTGAGGCCGTCCTCACCGCCTCGCCGACCCAGGTCGCGGAGTCCCGCTTCGCCGGGCACGACAAGCACCGCATCGCCACGGTCTGTGAGGGCCGAGCACAGTCGCTGGCGGAGATCGCCGCGTACACCCGGATGCCGCTGGGCGTCGCCCGGGTGTTGGTCGCCGACATGGTGGCCGAGAGCCTGCTGACGTTACACACTGCTGCTCCCGCCGAGGGGTTCGAGGAGCGGATGGAACTGCTTGGAAGGGTGCTAAGTGGACTTCGCAGGCTATGACCCCGCAGGGGGGCGGCCGGGCCGGGGAATCGTATCCGCGAAGATCGTCGTCGCGGGCGGCTTCGGCGTCGGTAAGACGACACTGGTCGGGGCGATCTCCGAGATCACACCGCTGACCACCGAGGCGTTGATGACCGCGGCGGGTGTCGGCATCGACGACCCGTCCAAGGTGCCGGGCAAGGAGACCACCACGGTCGCCATGGACTTCGGCCGGATCACCATGGCCCAGGACCTGATCCTGTACCTCTTCGGTACACCGGGTCAGACGCGGTTCTGGTTCATGTGGGACGAGATCATCCGGGGGGCGGTGGGTGCCGCCGTGCTGGTGGACACCCGCCGGATCACCGATGCCTTCGCCCCGCTGGACTACTTCGAGAACCGCAACCTGCCGTACGTGGTGGCGCTGAACAAGTTCGACGGCGCTCCGCAGTACGAGGCGGAGGAGGTCCGCGAGGCGCTGGCCATCTCGCCGCAGGTGCCGCTGGTGATGACCGACGCCCGGCAGCGGGACTCGGTCAAGCAGGTGCTGGTGACGGTGGTCGAGCACGCCATGCTCCGGCTCCAGTCGGAGCACGGGCGGGGCTTCCCGACGCCGGTCGGCTGAACCACCGCGTCACGGCCGGCGCGCGACGGCCGGCCGTGACGCGTTCAGTCCACCCGCAGCCGGTACCCGCGCTTGACCACGGTCTGCACCACGCGGGGCGCGCGCAGGCCGGCCCGCAGGCGGGCGACGGCCATCTCCACGGCGTGCTCGTCGGCGCCCCGGGGCAGGGTCCGCAGCAACGCCGTGCGGGACAGCACCCGCCCCGGTGACTGGGCCAGCGCCCGCAACACCGCCATCGGTGCGGGCGCGAGCGGCCGCAGCTCGCCGTCGATCACCGCGGCGTGCCCGCGCAACGTGAGCAGGTGCCCGGCGGCCTTGAACGTCACGGTCCGGCGGGGCAGCTCGTCGACGATGGTCCGTACCAGCGCGCCCAACCGGGCCCGACCCGGCGCGCTCACCGGCACCCCGCGTCGCAGCAGCGGCTCGGCGGTCACCGCGCCAACGCAACTGGCCAGCACATCACCGCGCAACGCGGACAGCACCGCGTCGGTGCGGTCCCCGGCGGCCCGCAGCAACGCCTCGGCCGCCGGCGCCGAGGTGAACGTCACCGCGTCCACCAGCCGGCCGGCGATCAGGTCGATCAACCGGTGCAGCGGCGCCGGGTCGGTCGGCGGTGCCCAGCGGTAGACCGGCACCTCGATGACGGTGGCGCCCGCCGCCTCCAGCGCGAGCGTGCACTCGGGTTGCCGCTCGCCGTGCAGCTGCATGGCGATCACCTGCCCGGCGACGCCGCGCCGACGCAGGTGGTCGACCACCTCGTCGCAGCTCTCCGAGGCCGGCGACCACTGGTCGTGCAGGCCGGCCGCCCGGATCGCGCCGCGGGCCTTCGGGCCGCGCGCCACCACGTACGAGCTGGCCAGCACGGAACGCAGCGGCTCGGCCAGCCCCCAACCCTCGGCCGCCTCCAGCCAACCGCGCATACCGATGCCGGTGTTGGCCATCAGGATGTCCGGCGGCTGGTCGAGGCAGGCGCGGGTCGCCTCACGCAGCTCGGTGTCGTCGGAGAGCGGCACGATCCGCAACGCCGGGGCGAGCACCACCCGGGCGCCCCGTCGTTCGAGCAGCGCGGCCAGCTCGTCGCGCCGCCGGTCGGCGGTCACCCCGATGGTGAAGCCCGCCAGTTCTTCCCGCATCAAGCCTCCTGTCGCAGCCGCACCTCGACCAGCCCGTCTCGGCAGCGCACGTCGTGTCGGGCCACCGTCACCCCGGGCAGGTCGAGGCAGTGCCCGCTGCGCAGGTCGTACACCTGCTTGTGCAGCGGTGAGGCGACCGTCGGCACCCCGCCGCGGCTGCCCACGATGCCCCGGGACAGCACGTACGCCCCGGAGACCGGATCGCGGTTGTCGATCGCGAACAGCCCGTCGGCGGTCCGGAAGAGGGCGACCTGCACCCCGTCGACCAGGGCGGCGACGCCCCGGTCCGGTTCCAACCGGTCGAGGAGGCAGACGGTGGTCCAGGTGAGCGCGAGGGTCTGGGTCATCGCCGTACCTCCGGTAGGCCAAGGGTGACGGGTTGCGGACGGTGACCGCCGGCCGGACCGTCAGCGCGTACGGGAACCGGCTGGCCGCGTTCCCGGGTGAAGGTGATCGACGGGTCCGGCACGTCGGGGGCGTTGACGAAGGACGTGTAGCGGCGCAGCCGGTCCGGGTCGTCCAGGACGTCACGCCACTCGTCGGAGTACGACGACACGTGCCGGGCCATCGCCGCGTCCAGGTCGGCGCAGAGCCCGAGCGAGTCGTCCACGATCACCGCGCGCAGGTGGTCGAGGCCGCCGTCCATCGCCTCGATCCAGCCGGCGGTGCGTTGCAGCCGGTCGGCGGTGCGGATGTAGTAGATGAGGAACCTGTCGATCAGCGTGATCAGCTCGTCAGTGGACAGGTCGGTGGCGAACAGGTCGGCGTGCCGGGGGCGGAAACCCCCGTTGCCGCCCACGTAGAGATTCCAGCCGGTCTCGGTGGCGATGATGCCGAAGTCCTTGCTGCGGGCCTCGGCGCACTCCCGGGCGCAACCGGAGACCGCCGACTTGAGCTTGTGCGGGGCGCGTAGCCCGCGGTAGCGCAGCTCCAACGCGACGGCCAACCCCACCGAGTCCTGCACCCCGTACCGGCACCACGTCTCACCCACGCACGACTTCACAGTGCGCAGCGCCTTGCCGTACGCGTGACCGGACTCGAAGCCGGCGTCCACCAGCCGCCGCCAGATCTGCGGCAACTGCTCCACCCGCGCCCCGAACAGGTCGATCCGCTGCCCACCGGTGATCTTCGTGTAGAGCTGGAAGTCCCGGGCGACCTCGCCGATCACGATCAGCTTCTCCGGGGTGATCTCGCCGCCCGGTATCCGGGGCACCACCGAGTAGCTGCCGTCGCGTTGCAGGTTGGCCAGGAAGTGGTCGTTGGTGTCCTGCAACGACGCCTGCTCACCGTCGAGCACGTGCCCGTTGCCCAGCGAGGCGAGGATCGAGGCCACCACCGGCTTGCAGATGTCGCAGCCACGGCCCCGACCGTGCTCGGCGACCAGCCGGGAGAAGGTGCGGATGCCGCGCACCCGGACGATCTCGAACAGCTCCCGCCGGCTGACGTCGAAGTGCTCGCAGAGCGCGCTGGACTGCGCCACCCCCGCCGCGTCCAGGAGCTGCTTCAGCATCGGCACGCACGAACCGCAGCTGGTGCCGGCCCGGGTGCAGGCCTTCACCGCCGCCACGTCCGCGCAACCACCGGCGATGGCGGCGTCCACGTCGCCCCGGGTCACCGCGTTGCAGGAGCAGACCTGCGCGGTGGCCGGCAGCGCCCCGGCGTCCGCGCCGCCGCCGTCGGGGGCGAGCAGCGCCAGCGGCGCGGCCGGCAGCGGGCCGCCCACACTCGCGCGCAGCGTCGGGTACGCGCTGGCGTCGCCGACCAGCACCCCGCCGAGCAGGGTGTGCGCGTCGTCGGAGAGGACCAGCTTCGCGTAGACCCGGGTGGCCGGGTCGGTGAACGTGACGTCCAGGCAGCCCTCGGTGGCGCCGTGGGCGTCACCGAACGAGGCCACGTCCACGCCGAGCAGCTTGAGTTTGGTGGCGGTGTCCGCACCCGGGAAGGTCGCCGCGCCGCCGACCAGCCGGTCGGCCACCACCTCGGCCGTCGCGTAGCCCGGCGCGACCAGACCGTGGCAGGTGCCGTCGACCGCCGCGCACTCGCCGACCGCCCAGATCCGTTCGTCGACGGTGCGGCAGGTCGCGTCGACGAGCACCCCGCCGCGCGGGCCCAGCGGCAGACCGGCGTCGCGGGCCAACTGGTCCCGGGGCCGGATGCCGGCGGCCACCACCACCAGCTCGGCGTCGATGGTGCTGCCGTCGGAGAGTTCCAGGGCCGCGACGCCGCCGTCCGGGCCGGGACGGATCGCTGTGGTCGCCACCCCGAGATGGGTCCGTACGCCCAGATCGTCGACGTAGCGACGGAGCATCGCGCCGCCGGCCTGGTCCACCTGCACCGGCATCAACCGGGGAGCGAACTCGACCACGTCGGTGCTCAGGCCGAGCAGTCGCAGGGCGTTCGCGGCCTCCAGACCGAGCAGCCCGCCCCCGATCACCGCGCCGACCCGCCGACCCCGCGCGTACGCCCGGATCGCCGCCAGGTCGTCCAGGGTCCGGTAGACGAAGACCCCGGGCAGTTCGGTGCCGGCCACCGGCGGCACGAACGGGTACGACCCGGTGGCCAGCACCAGCGCGTCGTAGCGGTACTCGCCGACGGCGGTGGTCACCACCTGTCGGTCCCGGTCGACGGCGGTGGCCGGTTCGCCGAGGCGCAGCCGCACCCCGTCGTCGGGTGTGTGCAGGTTGAGTTCGCTCTCGGTCACCCCGTCGAAGTACGCCGAGAGCCGCACCCGGTCGTACGCCGGGCGCCCCTCCTCGGCCAGCACCGTCACCCGCCAGCTGCCCTGGGGGTCGCGGGCGCGCAGCGCGTCCACGAACCGCTGCCCGACCATTCCGTTGCCGATGACGATCAGATCGCCGCCGCTCATCGCGTCACCTCCACCGATTCCGCCTGGCTCAGCCAGGCGACGATGCCGCTCACCGCGTCCCGGCATCCGCCGCATCCGGTGCCGGCCCGGGTCGCGGCCACCACCGCATCGACAGTCCGGGCGCCGGAGCGCCAGCTTCTGACCAGTGCGCCCTTGCTCACCGTGTTGCACTGGCACACCGTGGCCGCGTCCGGCATCAGCGCCGGTGAGGCGGCCGGGGTCGCGCCGACCGCACCGAGTGCCCGGCCCAGCAGCAGCGCCCGCCGGTCGGTCGGCACCGGGTGGCCACGGTCGAAGAGTTGGATCACCGTGCCGACCGCCGGGTTGTCGCCGAGCAGGATCGCGCCGATCAACCGCTCGTCCCGGATCCGCAACCGGGCGTACGTGCCCCGGGCCGGGTCGGCGAAGGTCAGCTCCTCGCCCGGCTCGCCGCCGGCCGCATCACCCATCGAGGCCAGGTCGATCCCGGCGGCCTTCAGCCGGGTCACCACCGGCCGGGGCCGGTAGCGGGCGAGTGGGTCGGTGCCGGTCAGCACGTCCGCGAGCACCTGGGCCTGGGCCCAGGCGGGCGCTACCAGCCCGGTGAGCACGCCGTCGTGCTCGGCGCAGTCGCCGATCGCGGAGATGGACCGGTCGCTGGTGCGGAGCCGGTCGTCCACCACCACGCCGCGCCGCACGGTCAGGCCGGCGGCCTGCGCGAGGGCGGTGTCCGGTCGTACGCCGCAGGAGAGCACCAGCAGGTCGGCGTGAAGCGACCGGCCGTCGGCCAGGTCGAGGCGGACACCGTTGGCGTCCGTGGCCACGCCGGTGGCCGACACTCCCAGTTGGACGGTGACGCCGAAACCGGCGAGTGTGCCGGCGAGCACCGCACCGGCCGCCGGGTCCAGTTGCCGTTCCATCAGGTGTTCTCTCGGGTGCACCACTGTGGTGGCCAGGCCCCGGGTGGCCAGTCCTCGGGCGGCCTCCAGGCCGAGGAGCCCGCCGCCGAGCACCAGCGCGCTGCGGGCGCCGTCCGCCGCGGCGAGGATCCGCCGGCAGTCGTCCAGGGTCCGGAAGGGGACCACCCGCTCCGGCAGGTTCGCCGGGTCGAGGCCGGGCAGCGACGGGACCACCGCGCGGGCGCCGGTGGCCAGCACCAGGTGGTCGTACCCGATTCGTTCGCCGTCGTCGGTGCGGACCTGCCGGGCGGACCGGTCGATGGCGGTCACCGGTACGCCGCTGCGCAGGTCGACGCCGTGCCCGGCGGCTTCGGTCAGCTCCACGTCCGGCTCGCCGATCCGGCCGGCCAGCAGGGTGGAGAGCAGGATCCGGTTGTACGCGCGGTGCGGCTCGGCCCCGAGCACCGTGACCTTCCGGTCTCCCTCCCGGGCGTGCAGCTCACCGGCGAGGCGCGCGCCCGCCATGCCGTTGCCGACGATGACCACCCGGGCGGTCATGCCTTCTCCACCCGGACGGCGCAGATCTTGAACTCGGGCATCCCGGAGATCGGGTCAACGGCGTCGTTGGTCACCGAGTTGGCGCGTTCCGCCCCCGCGTAGTGGAACGGGGCGAACACGGTGTCCGGTCGGATCCCGGCGCTGAGTCGGGCCGGGGCGCGGAACTCACCTCGGCGCGAGGTGACCCGCACGGGGTCGCCGTCGTCGATGCCCAACCGGGCGGCCAGGTCGGGGTGCAGTTCGACGAACGCCTCCGGCGCGGCGCGGCGCAGCGCGGCCACCCGTCGGGTCTGGGTTCCCGACTGGTACTGCGCGAGCACCCGACCGGTGGTGAAGTGCAGCGGATACGTGGCGCAGACCTGTTCGGCGGCCGGCCGATGGTCGACGGCGTGGAAGCGGGCCCGGCCGTCCGGGGTGGCGAACCGGTCGGCGAAGAGTCGTGGCGTGTCCGGCCCGTCCTCGGTCGGGCAGGGCCAGTAGACGCCGTCGTCGGCGTCGATCCGGTCCCAGCTGATGCCGGCGTAGTCGGCGGCCCCGCCCGCGGAGGCGCGGCGCAGCTCGGCGAAGACGGCAGCCGGGTCGGTGGGAAAACGCCCCGCCGAGACGGCAGCCTCCGGTCGCCCGGCCGTCTCGGCGGGTGCCGGTGCGGTGCCGGGCGTCCTGGTGGTTGTCGGCGCCGTGCCGGCCGGCGCGGTGTCGGTCGCTTCGGCGACTGCCAGCCGCGCCGCCAGGCCGGCGATGATGGCCAGGTCGGTCCGGACATCGGGCGGGGGTGGCCGTAGTGCGCGCCGACGCAGCACCCGACCCTCCAGGTTGGTCATGGTGCCGTCCTCCTCGGCCCACTGCGCGGTGGGCAGCACCACGTCCGCCAACGCGGCCGTCTCGGAGAGCAGCAGGTCGGCGACGACCAGCAGGTCCAGGTCGCGCAGCCGGCCCTCGATCCGGGCCGCCCGGGGTGCCGAGACCACCGGGTTGGACCCGAACACCAGCAACGCGCGCGGCCCGCCCGGGGTGCCCAGCGCGTCGAGCAGTTGGTACGCCGGCACCCCCGGGCCGGGCAGCTCGTCGGCCGGTACGCCCCAGACCCCGGCCACGTGTTCCCGGGCCGCCGGGTCGTCGATCTTGCGGTAGCCGGGGAGTTGGTCGGCCTTCTGCCCGTGCTCCCGGCCGCCCTGGCCGTTGCCCTGGCCGGTGAGGCAGCCGTACCCCGAACCGTCGCGGCCGGGCAGACCGAGGGCGAGGGCGAGATTGACGTACGCGGTGACGGTGTCCACCCCCTTGGCGTGCTGCTCGGCGCCGCGCGCGGTCAGGATGATCACCCGACCGCCGGTGCCCAGCGCGCGGGCGGTCGCCTCCAGGTCGGCCACCGGCACCCCGGACAGCTGTTCCGCGCGGGCCGGCCACCAGGCGGCGACGCCGCGGCGGACCGCGTCGAATCCGGTGGTGCGCTCGGCCACGTACGCCCGGTCGACCCACCCCTCGGTGAGCGCGATGTGCAGCAGCGCGTTGGCCACCGCGAGGTCGGTGCCCGGCAGTGGTTGCAGGTGCAGGTCGGCCTGGCGGGCGGTGGTGGTGACCCGGGGGTCGACGACGATCAGTTTCCCGCCGTTGCCGCGCTGCTCGGTGAGCCACCGCACCAGCGGCGGCATGGTCTCCGCCGGGTTCGCCCCGACCAGCAGCAGTGTGTCGGCCCGGCCCAGGTCGGCCAGCGGGAACGGCAGCCCACGATCGATGCCGAAGGCGCGCATCCCGGCGGCTGCCGCCGAGGACATGCAGAACCGTCCGTTGTAGTCGATGTGCCGGGTACGCAGCCCGATCCGGGCGAACTTCCCCAACGCGTACGCCTTCTCGTTGGTCAGGCCGCCACCGCCGAAGACGGCGACCGCGTCCCGACCGGCGTCGGCCTGGACGGCGCGGATGCCGGCGACCACCCGGTCCAGCGCGGTGTCCCAGCTTGCCGGTTGCAGTGTGTCGGTGGCCGGGTCGCGCACCAGCGGGGTGGTCAGTCGGTCCGGGTGGTCGAGCAGTTCGGCGGCCGTCCAACCCTTCTGGCAGAGCCCGCCCCGATTGGTGGGGAACTGGCGCGGGTGGACGGTCACCCCGGTGTCGCCCGCGCGCAGCGTCATTCCGCACTGCAGTGCGCAGTACGGGCAGTGCGTCGCCACTTCCCGGGGCGTCAGCCCCGGTGGAGTTGCCGACCGTGCACCGTCTGTCATGTCGGGAAAGCGTGCCGTCGGGCGGTTTCCGGTCCGGGTCCCTTCTGTTTCGGTCCTGTCAAGTGGGGCTCACACCGCACATGGGCAGCGGGCGCGTTGGAGGGTGCGAGTCGGAGTCTGTGGAGCTGAACCGCTGACGTGTGGAGCTGAACCGCTGACGACAGCGGCGGTTGACTCGTTCGCGACATCAGCTCCAAAGCGGCAGCGCACCTCATCGCGCGGGGACCGTCAGCGCAAGTCGGCCTCGGTTCGGCTTTCGGTTCGGGCGTCGGTTCGATTTCCGGCGCGCGCTTCCGATCGGGCGGCTTGTCTTGCACGTGTTCACCCGGGTCGTCCTTTCGGTGTGCTCAGGGTCAGCGTCGTTCATCGCGTACCGCCTATAATGTGGGAAATCTGTCTCATACTTTGGGAGGCTGCGATGGGCGTGACGGACGTTTTCGACGCGGTGGCCGGCACCTACGACGAGGCGCGCAGGCGGCTGGTGCCCTGCTTCGACGCCTTCTACGGCACCGCCGTCCAGGTGGCCGCGCCGCCGCTGCGCGCCGCGCTCGCCGCCGGGCGTACCCCGGAGGTGTTGGATCTGGGCGCGGGCACCGGCCTGCTCTCGCTGCTGCTGGCCACGGCGGTGCCCGGAGTCCGGCTAACAGTGGTGGACGGAGCTCCGGCGATGCTCGCCCGCGCCACCGACCAGTTGGCCGCGCGGTCCGTGCCGCACCGCGCGGTCCGGGCGGACCTGGCCGACGAGCTGCCGCCCGGCCGGTACGACGCGGTGGTCAGCGCCCTGGCGATCCATCACCTGGACGACGGCGGCAAGCGCGCGCTCTACCGGCGGGCCGCCGCCGCGCTGGCGCCGGGCGGGGTGTTCGTCAACGCCGAGCAGGTCGCCGGCCCGACCCCGGAACTGGACCGGCGCTACGACGAGGTGTGGCTGGAGCGGATCACGGAGCTGGGTGCGTCCCCCGACGAGATCGCGGGGTCCCGGGAGCGGATGCGCCACGACCGCCCGGCGACCGTGGCCGACCAGTGCCGGTGGCTCGCCGAGGCGGGCCTGGTCGACGTCGACTGCTACTTCAAGGAGTGGCGTTTCGCGGTGTTCGGTGGTCGGGCCGGGTGAGCCTCGGCGGAATGTGCCTTTCGTCGCCCGGGAGCGAGCCGGTGAGCGCCGGGATGACTGTCGGTCACACCGCTGGGTAATCTGCTCGGCATGACTGCCAAGGTGACTCTCTCGTTCACGGACGAGACGATCGAGGAGGCGCGGCGGTTCGCCAAGCGCGAAGGGCTGTCGCTCTCCGCGTGGATGGACCAGGCCGCCCGGGAGAAGGCGTTGCGCGAGGTCTTCACCGCGCACGCCGCCGCCGTGGGCCGCGCCAGCCTGGATCTGGAGTCCGCCGCCCTCGCCGACGCCCGCGAGGTGGGCATGGTCAACGACCTGTTCTCCGACGGACGGCCGCGTGCTGCGTAGGGGTGAGATCTGGCGCATCGAGGGCGCCCGGGAACGCCTCGGCCTGGTGATCAGCTCGGACGTCTACAACTCCACAGACGTACCCATCGTGATCGTCGTCGAGGTGGTCGAGGAGTCGCTGCTGCGGGACTCACCGCTCGCCGTGCCGATGGGCCGGTACGTGGTGATGCCCGACCGGATCTCCTCACCGATGAAGAAGTGGTTCACCGGGTGCGTGGACGTCGCCGACGCCGACACCATGCTCCGGGTCGGCCGCGCGCTGCGCATTCTCCAACAGCTCTGAGCACGTGGCCCGGTGGCGTGCTCACCACCGCGTGCTCACCACCGCCGCCGGCCCGTGGTGCGATCCCCGTTTCCGGCCCGACCCGCGACGGGCACTGCCAGGTAACCGGGCGTTCCTAGCGTTTCCCCTCGTCACATCGACGAGGAGGAGCCGCCGTGAGCACGCTCACCAGCACCGCAGTCACCGCCGAGCCGCCTGCCGTCACCGGTCGCCGGCAACCGCTGCACGACTGGCGCCCCGAGGACCCGGACTTCTGGCAGACCACCGGCGCGCCGATCGCCCGACGCAACCTCTGGGTCTCGATCTTCGCGGAGCACGTCGGCTTCTCGGTGTGGAGCCTCTGGTCGGTCACCGTGCTCTTCCTCGGCCCCGCGTACGGCATCGATCCGGCCGGCAAGTTCCTGCTCACCGCCGTGCCGGCCGCACTGGGCGCGGTGCTGCGGCTGCCGTACACGCTGGCGGTGGCCCGCTTCGGCGGACGACGCTGGACGATCATCAGCGCACTGCTGTTGCTGGTGCCCGCGGTGCCGATGACGGTACTGCTGGAACCCGGGGTGTCCTACTCCACGCTGATGGTGCTCGCCTGCCTCACCGGGGTCGGCGGCGGCAACTTCGCCTCCTCGATGGCGAACATCAACCTGTTCTACCCGCAGCGACTCAAGGGGCGGGCGCTCGGGCTCAACGCCGGCGGGGGCAACCTGGGCGTACCCGCCGTGCAACTGGTCGGCCTGGCGGTCCTCGCCACCGCGGGCGCCGCGTACCCCCGGTTGGTGCCGGCCGTCTACCTGCCGCTGATCGTGCTGGCCGCGCTGGCGGCGGCCCGCTGGTTGGACACCGTGCCCGGGGCGCGCAACGAGCCGGGGGCGTTGCGCGAGGCGGCCCGCGACCCGCACACCTGGGTGATGTCGCTGCTCTACATCGGCACCTTCGGCTCGTTCATCGGCTTCGGTTTCGCCTTCGGTCAGGTGCTTCAGCTCCAGTTCGCCGAGCGGTTCCCCACCCCTGTCGACGCCGCCTGGCTGACCTTCCTGGGCCCGCTGATCGGCTCGCTGATCCGGCCGCTGGGCGGGCACCTCGCCGACCGGTTGGGCGGTGCCCGGGTGACCTTCTGGAACTTCGTCGCGATGGCGGCCGGCGCGAGCACCGTGCTGTACGCCGCCCGGGAGCGCTCGTTCGGGCTCTACCTGGCGGGGTTCCTCGCCCTCTTCGTCTTCTCCGGCATCGGCAACGGCTCCACCTACAAGATGATCCCGGCGATCTTCCGGGCCCGGGCGGCGGATTCGATGGCCAGCGGCCAGCGCGATCCGGAGGCGGCCGCGCGGTGGGCCCGAAGGATGACCGGCGCGTTGATCGGCATCGCGGGTGCGATCGGGGCCTCCGGTGGCGTGCTGGTCAACATCGCGTTCCGCCAGTCGTTCCTCAGCTCGGGCAACGCCGACGCCGCCTACCTGGCCTTCATCGGCTGGTACGCGTTGTGCTTCGTGGCCACCTGGGTCGTCTACCGTCGGCCGAGGGCCGGCCGTCTCGCCAACGTGTGAGCTGAGCCACCCTCGGCGCGTCATCGTGCGGGACCGTACCCCCGTTTTGACCTGCGGACGGGGCGCCGGGTATCGTTGCCTGCTGTTGTACGACATCCAGAGGCGTGCCCCATCAGGTACGCTTGGTCGTTCGTGCGCGCTGGTCCGGCCTGCTAACTCTGGTCACCTCGGCGCGCGACCCCAGACCGACGACGAGACAAGGTAGACCTGTGCGTACGTACAGCCCGAAGCCGGGTGAGATCGAGCGTCAGTGGCACGTCATCGACGCCTCTGATGTCGTGCTGGGCCGCCTGGCCACCCACGCCGCCACGTTGCTGCGTGGTAAGCACAAGCCGACTTTCGCGCCGCACGTCGACACGGGCGACTTTGTCGTCATCGTGAACGCGGGCAAGGTTGCGTTGACCGGCAACAAGCGCCAGACCAAGGTCGCTTACCGCCACTCCGGTTACCCGGGTGGTCTGAAGCAGGTCGGCTACGACGAGCTGCTGACCAAGCGTCCCGAGCGGGCCATCGAGCTGGCTGTGAAGGGGATGCTCCCGCACAACAAGCTCGGCCGTCAGCTGATCAAGAAGCTGAAGGTCTACGCCGGTGCCGAGCACCCGCACCTCGCGCAGCAGCCGGTGCCGTTCGAGATCAAGCAGATCGCGCAGTGAGCGCGGGCGAAGGAAGCAGCATGACCGACATCATCGAGACCGAGGTCGCCCCGGAAGCCCCCGAGGCCACCGAGGCGCCGGCGCCCGTCGCCCGCGCGCCTCGTGGTGACCGGCCGATCCAGACCGTGGGCCGCCGCAAGGAGGCCATCGTCCGGGTCCGCATCGTCCCGGGCACCGGCAAGATCACCTGCAACGGTCGCGACCTTGAGGCGTACTTCCCGAGCAAGGTGCACCAGCAGCTCATCAAGGACCCGCTGGTCACCGCCGAGAAGCCCGAGCAGTTCGACGTCATCGCGAACCTGCGTGGCGGCGGCACCACCGGCCAGGCCGGTGCGCTGCGGCTGGCCATCGCCCGCGCGCTGATCGTCAACGAGCCGGACGACCGCCCGGCCCTGAAGAAGGCCGGCTTCCTCACCCGTGACGCCCGGGTCAAGGAGAGCAAGAAGTACGGCCTCAAGAAGGCCCGTAAGGCTCCCCAGTACTCGAAGCGCTGATCTTTCCCAGCGCGTTGTACTTCTGACGGACGGCCGGTCCGCCTCCCCCTCGTCGAGGGAGGCGGGTCGGCCGTTCCGCTTTCTCCTCACAGGCAGTGCTCATTCGGAGGTTGGCGGGTATGGGTCGGTTGTTCGGCACGGACGGCGTACGCGGGCGGGCGAACGCGGATCTCACCCCGGAGTTGGCACTGGCGGTGGCGGTGGCCGCCGCGCACACACTCGCCGAGACGGACCGCAGCCACCCGCCGCTCGCCGTCGTCGGCCGGGACACCCGCGCCAGCGGCGAGATGCTGGAGGCCGCCGTGGTGGCCGGGCTGACCAGCGCCGGCGCCAACGTCGTCCGGGTCGGTGTGCTGCCCACCCCCGCGGTGGCGTTCCTCACCGCCGAGGCCAAGGCCGACCTGGGTGTGATGCTCTCCGCGTCACACAACCCGATGCCGGACAACGGCATCAAGCTCTTCGCCGCCGGTGGGCACAAGTTGCCCGACGAGATCGAGATGCGGATCGAGGCGGCCGTCGAGACGAACGCCACCACCGCCTGGGACCGGCCGATCGGCGCCGGCGTCGGCCGCGTGCACGACCTGCTCGACGGTGCCGACCACTACGTCCAGCACCTGGTGGGCACCGTTGGGCACCGGCTCGACGGGATCAAGGTCGTGGTCGACTGCGCCAACGGCGCCGCCGCCGAGGTCGCCCCGGTCGCCTACCGGGAGGCCGGCGCCGAGGTCATCGCCATCTACGCGGAGCCCGACGGCCTGAACATCAACGACGACTGTGGCTCCAACCACATCGACGCGCTGCGTGCCGCAGTGGTCGAGCACGGCGCCCACCTGGGCATCGCCCACGACGGCGACGCCGATCGCTGCCTGGCGGTCACCGCCGACGGTGACGAGGTGGACGGCGACCAGGTCATGGCGATCCTCGCGCTGGCCATGCGGGACGCCGGCACGCTCACCCAGGACACCCTGGTGGCCACCGTGATGAGCAACCTCGGGCTGCGCCTGGCGATGTCCGCGCAGGGCATCCGCCTGATCGAGACCAAGGTCGGCGACCGGTACGTGCTGGAGGAGCTGCGCGCCTCCGGGCTGGCACTCGGCGGTGAGCAGAGCGGCCACATCGTCATGCCCGCGCACGCCACCACCGGCGACGGGGTGCTCACCGGCCTGCACCTGATGGCCCGGATGGCGGCCACCGGCCAGTCCCTCGCCGAGCTGGCCTCGGTGGTCACCAAGCTGCCCCAGGTGCTGATCAACGTCCCGGTTGGCGACCGGACCATCGGCGCGGCCGCGCCAGCCGTCCGCGCCGAGGTCGAGCGGGCCGAGGCGGAGCTGGGGGAGACCGGTCGGGTGCTGCTGCGCCCGTCGGGCACCGAGCCGCTGGTCCGGGTGATGGTCGAGGCGGCCACCGAGGCGACCGCCCGGTCGGTCGCCGAGCGGATCGCCGAACTGGTCCGCACCGCGAGCCCGGTCGCCTGAGGCCACCTCCGGGCGGCCTCACAACCGCAGTTGGGTCGCCCGCCCGTACGTGTCGGCCGGGTCCTCGCCGTCGGTGAGGTCGAGGTCCTCGGTGACGCGTCCGTCGGCCAGCCGGACCAGCCGGTCACAGCGGGCCGCGATGGCCTGTTCGTGGGTGGCCAGCAGGATCGTCATGCCGTGCCGGTCGCGGAGGTCGAGCAGCAGGTCGAGGATCTGCCCACCGGTGGTGGAGTCGAGGTTGCCGGTGGGCTCGTCGGCCAGCAGCAGGCCCGGCGCGCCCATCAGGGCCCGGGCGATGGCGACCCGTTGCTGCTGGCCACCGGAGAGCTGCGCGGGCAGGGCGCGCTCTCGGCCGGCCAGGCCCACCGCGTCGAGCAGTTCGCGGGCCCGCGTCGCGTGATCGGTCCGGCCTCGACGGGGGAGGACCGGCGCGATCACGTTGTCCAACACGGTGAGCGCGGGCAGCAGGTGGTAGCGCTGGAACACGAACCCGACCCGTTGCCGGTAGCGGGCCAGTGCGGCACGGCGCAGCGAGGTGATCTCCACGTCGTCGACGGTGACGGTGCCGCTGTCGGCCTGCTCGATGGCGCCGATCAGGTGCAGCAGTGTGGACTTGCCCGAGCCGCTGGGACCGGTCAGCGCCACCACCGACCCGGCCGTGATCTCCAACGAGACGTCGTCGACAGCTGTCAACTTTTCCGTGCCGGTACGGAACTGCCGGTTCAGCCCGACAGTCCGGACCGTGCTGCCGGTGGTTGCCTCCATCGTCACTCCTCCGCGAGTAGCCGTGCGGTCGGGAGCCGGCGCAGCAACGCGGCCGGCACGAGCGCCGCCAGACAGGTGAGCAGCACCCCGCCGAGGGCCACCGCGGCCGCGACCATGATCAGGGCGGCCGGCAGCGCGCCGACCAGCCAGGCGGCCCCGGCGAGCCCGAACCCCGCGCCGGCCACCGCCCCGAGCGCGCCGATGAGGAACCCTTCGTAACCCACCAGGCGGCTCAGCGCGGTGTCCGTCCAGCCGACAGCACGCAGCGTGGACAACTCGGCGGCGCGGTCCCGGACGTTCAGGTACAGCACGTCGGCGACGGCACCCGCGCCCAGCAGGACGGTGACGACTGCGGCCAGGGTGTCCGCACCCCGTACGTTCAGCGAGACGGTGTCGCCGAGCAGATTGCCGACGATCGCGCCACGGAAGGCGTAGGCGGCGGCGCTGACCACTGTCAACGCGGTCAGCCCGATGGCCAGCGCTCCGGCCCCGAGCAGCGTGCGCCCGGGGGTGCGGACCAGGTTGACCACTGCCATCCCGAACAGGTTGCGCGGCCGCCGCACCCACCGGGCCGGGGCGACGACGGGCCGCAGCGCGGCGGCCGGGTGCGCGCCCGCAGCCCGCAGCGCCGGGGCCACGCCCGCCACCAGCGCCAGCAGCAGAGCCACCGGTACGGCGAGCGCTGCCTGATGCCAGCCGATCTCGATGTTCAGCGCGGCGGCCAACGGGAACGCCAGCCCGAGGGCCAGCAGACCGGCGGCGAGCCCCAGCGCGGCCACCTCGCCGAGGACCAGCGCCGCGATCCGCCGGGCTGACCAGCCCAGGCAGGCGAGCACCGCCAGTTCGGGGCGGCGGTCCCGGACGGCGGCGGAGACCGCGTTGCCAAGGAACAGCGCGCAGACCACAAGCACCAGCCCGAACAGAACGAGGCTCTTACGGTCGACCGCCTTGATGATGACCGAGGCGATCCCGAGTGCGGACCACGGCTCGGTCAGCCGCAGGTCGGGCCGGCCTAACGGGCCCGCCGGTAGTTCGACGGTCTGCGGGGCGGGAGACGAGCCGATGGTGAGATCGACGTCCAGCCCGGTCGTGTCGGCGATCCGCTCGGCGATGAGCCGGACCCGCTCGGCGGACCGTTCGGTGTAGCCGGAGACGTCGGCGACCCGGATCCGGATCGCGCTGATCGGCGCCGTCCGGCTGGGGCTGGGGCTGCCCTCCATCAGCTTCGGCACCGCCGCCAGGCTGGTGAGCAGCAGGGGCGGTGCGGAGACGTAGCCGGCCGGGTTGCCGCTCGGTTCCAGCGGCCGGCCGCCCAGCGCCTGGCGGCTGCGCTCGTCCGCGCCGTCGAGGCGTGGCGGCTCGTACGTCTCCAGCGGGAGCCGGGACAGGTCGCTGAACCCGCTCAGCTTCTCCGGATCGAAGATGCCGACGGTCCGCCAGTCCCGCAGCTGGACGATCGGGCCTGGCGGTTGCATGGGGACCGCGGTCAGCGGGCGGAAGCCGTTGTCGTCGGCCGACCACGGACGTCCGTCGAAGTTGTAGGTGTTGTCGGTGCCGAAGGCCTTGGCATCGAACGGCGGTCGCGTGCCAGCACGGAGAGTGCCGTCGGCGAGTCGGTCGTACTCCGGGGCACCCGCTTGAATCATCGTCTGCAACTCACCCCGGCAGCAGCCGGTCGGGGAGATCCCCGCGGCCAGCAGGTCGCGGTACCCGTCGGCGATCGCGTACTCCTCGGTCCCGACCTTGACCCCGGTGGCGCCGGACAGCGCCTGCTCCAGGTCGGGGATGCTCAACCCGGCGGGGCGCGCCTGCGGCAGCCGGGTGAGGGCGGACCGCACTGTGACATCGAGGTAGGGGCGGCTGGTGCTCAACACCGGGATGAACCGTTCGGGTATATGCATGGGGAGGTGGGTGTCGGTGGCCGTGTCGTCGGGTCGAAGAGCGCGGCCCTCGATCACCGCGTCGTCGAGGCCGACGAGCCGCTGCTCCGCCTCGGGGTCGACGGCGGCCAGCAGGAACGGCACCGTCACCCGGTAGGTGGCCACCAGTTGGTCGGTGGCGACGCGCTTGGCGCGACCGGACTGCCAACTGTTCTCTTCGAAGCGCCCATCGGGTAATAGTCGAACGGTGTCGACGCTCCAGTTCTCCCGCTCGGAGGTCCATCCATCGTTCGCCGACCTTGGGATCAGGTGCGGGTCGCAGATCGGCTGGCTCCGCCCGTCCGGAAGCACTTCCCGTGGGACATCCCCGCACTCCTGGTCGTACGGATACATCCGGCCGTCCGAGTACGGGATGGAGGGGGCGTTCGGGTCGCCGCCCTCGGGGTAGAGCAGCGGGCGCTTGGTCACGTACACGTAGCGTGGACGGCTCGGGGCCGTGGTGAGCCCGCGTTCGGCGGTGAAGGTGGGGTCGAGCCGGATGACCTGCTGATCCAGGGAACGATCGACCGCGTCGGTCAGGTCGAACCGGACCGTCACGGACGAGGTCGAGTAACCCAGCATGGCGATCGGCGCGGCCACGTCGACGCCGGCGACCTGCTTCACCTGCTCGTACTGCGCGGGGGTGATGCCGCCGAAGAGGCCGGAGAGGTAGTTCGGACGGACCAGTCCCCGTTCGACCTCCAGCGGCGTGCGGGCTCCCTGCGGACGGACGAGGATGTCGTAGGCGGCCCGGGTGTCGCGCTCGACAGCGCCGGTGACCTCGAGGCGGGAGGTGGTGGTGGCGCCGGTCAGGACGACGAAGCCGGTGGTCGCCACCAGCACGCCCGCCAGCAGCGCCACCGACCGACCAGCACGGCCGCGTAGCTGCGCCCAGATGAACCCGAGCATGTCGCGCCTCCCCGTGTGCTCCCCACACTCTGCGCGTTACATTGTCACAATGCAAGACCTGGCCCAGTCGGTCAGCGGACATGGAGGAGACAGTGGCGATCCAGCACGCGGTCCTGGCGCTGCTCGCACGCGGCCCGAGCTACGGCTACGAGTTGAAGAGCGCCTTCGAGGCCGCCGCCGGTCCACAGTGGGGGCCGCTCAACATCGGCCACCTGTACCAGATCCTCGACCGGCTCTCCCGGGACAGCCTGGTGATCGCCGAGCGGCAGGCCCAGCAGGTCAAACCCGACCGGGTGGTCTACCAGATCACTCCCGCTGGGCGGGCTGAACTCGGCCGCTGGCTCGACGAGCCGAGTCCGCGCAGTGGCGGCTTCCGGGACGACTTCTTCCTCAAGGTCACCGCCGCGGCCCGATCGGGCTCCGCGCAGATCGTCCGCACCGTGCTCAGCAACCAACGCGGGCACCTGCTTCGCGAGTTGCGCAATCTCGACGGGCTGCGTCGCAAGGCCGCCGACCCGGTGGTCGGGCTGCTGCTCGCCGCGGCGTGCCGACACGTCGAGGCCGACCTCGCCTTCGTCAACGATGCCGAGGCGGTGCTGTTGGCCGACGGCGGCGCGTTGCTCGCCACCCTGGCCGGCTCACCGTCGGAGATCGCGGCGTCCGCCGCCGACGCGTCGTCGCCACCAGCGACGGACGGCGCCGGACCGGCGCGCGCAGCCGGGTGACCGACCCTCAGCGGTGCCCGGCCAGCCCGCGCAGCCGGGTGACAGCGTCGGCCAGCACTTCGGGGCGCTTGCAGAAGGCGAACCGGACCAGCCGCCGGCCCGCGTCGGTGTCGTCGTAGAAGACCTGGGTGGGCACCGCCACCACACCGCAGCGCTGCGGCAACGACCGGCAGAACTCCGCCCCGTCCCGACCGCCCAGGGCAGTGATGTCGGCGGTGACGAAGTACGTCCCCTCCGAGCCGAGCACCTCGAACCCGGCGTCGGTGAGACCGCCGACGAGCTGGTCACGTCGTTGCTGGAGGCTGTCCCGGAAGCCGGTGTAGTAGTCGTCCGGCAGCGCCAGCGCCACTGCCACCGCCGGTTGCAGCGGTGCGGCGTTGACGTAGGTGAGGAACTGCTTCACCCGCAGCACCGCCGAGACCAGCGCCGCCGGGCCGCTCGCCCAGCCGATCTTCCACCCGGTGCAGGAGAACGTCTTGCCCGCCGACGAGATGCGCAGCGTCCGCTCCCGCATCCCGGGGAGGCTGGCCAACGGCACGTGCGCGCTCGCCGCGTCGGTGAAGACCAGGTGCTCGTACACCTCGTCGGTGACCGCGTACGCGTCGAACTCCTGGCACAACTCGGCGACCTGCGCCAACTCGGCCGGGGTGAAGACCTTGCCGGTCGGATTGTGCGGTGAGTTCAGCAGCACCAGCCGGGTGCGCGGGCCGAACGCCGCGCGCAGCGCCGCCGGGTCGAAGGCGTACCGGCCGTCGGCCGTGGGACGCAGCGTCACCGGCCGGCGGACCGCGCCGGCCAGCGCGATCGAGGCGGCGTACGAGTCGTAGTACGGCTCGAAGCAGACCACCTCGTCGCCCGGCTCGCAGAGGGCGAGGATGCTCGCCGCGACCGCCTCGGTAGCACCCGCCGTGATCACGATCTCGCCGTCCGGGTCGTACGCCAGGTCGTAGAACCGCCGCTGGTGGGCCGCGACGGCTGCGCGCAGGGCGGGGATCCCCGGGCCGGGCGGGTACTGGTTCTGCCCGCCGCGCAGCGCCTCGGCGGCGGCGGCCAGCATCTCCGGCGGGCCGTCGGTGTCCGGAAACCCCTGCCCGAGGTTGACCGCGCCGGTGCGTACGGCGAGGGCGGACATCTCGGCGAAGATCGTCGTGCCGAACGGCCGCATCCGGGCCACCAGCGGGTCGACATCGGTGCTCGTCGTCACGCCGCCAGCCTACGGGGCCTGCCCTGTCAGCTCGACCTCGGAGATTCGGCCGAAGCAGCTGGCGGGTCGCTGCTTGCGGTCTCGCTGTACGGGTAGGTGGGGGCGTCGGGCGCATCGCGGCACCTCAGGTCGGGTTTCCGCGTCGGTCGTCGTTGCCGCCTCGGCGGTTTGCTCAAACTTGATGTTCGTTTACCCGACTTTCGAGCACCCATCATGAGTGAAACTGGGTTAGGCTGCGGGCCATGTGTGGAATCGTGGGATACGCGGGCGCGCGCCCCGCACTCGGCATCGTCCTCGACGGGCTGCGGCGACTGGAGTATCGCGGCTACGACTCGGCGGGCGTGGCGATCGTCTGCGAAGACCGGCTGCTGACCGAGAAGAAGGCCGGCAAGCTGGCCAACCTGGAGAAGGTGCTCTCCGAGCGGGCCGCCGACGACCCGACCTCCTGCGCGGCCAGCCCGATCGGCATCGGTGACGGCACCACCGGCATCGGGCACACCCGGTGGGCCACCCACGGCGGCCCGACCGACCGCAACGCCCACCCACACGTCGCCCCGGACGGGCGGGTCGCGGTGATCCACAACGGCATCATCGAGAACTTCGCCAAGCTCCGCGCCGAGCTGGAGGCCGACGGCGTCCAGTTCACCAGCGACACCGACACCGAGTGCGCAGCGCACCTGCTCGCCGCCGCGCTGGCCGACCTGCGCGCCGCCGGCCAGCCGGACAGCCCGCAGCTGCTCGCCGCCGGCATGCGCGTGGTCTGCCAGCGACTGGAGGGCGCGTTCACCCTGCTCGCCGTCGACGCCGCCGTGCCCGGTGCGGTGGTCGGCGCCCGACGCAACTCGCCGCTGGTGGTTGGCCGCGGCGACGGGGAGAACTACCTGGCCAGCGACGTGGCCGCGTTCATCGAGCACACCCGGGAAGCGGTCGAGCTGGGCCAGGACCAGATCGTACTGATCACCGGTGACAGCATCGAGATCACCGACTTCGAGGGCCAGCCCGCCGCCGGCAAGGACTTTCACATCGACTGGGACTCCTCGGCCGCGGAGAAGGGCGGCTACGACTGGTTCATGCTCAAGGAGATCGAGGAGCAGCCGCAGGCCATCGCCGACACGCTGCTGGGCCGGCTCACCGAGACCGGTGAGATCGGCCTCGACGAGGTCCGCCTCAGCGACCAGGATCTGCGCGACGTCGACAAGATCTTCATCGTGGCCTGCGGCACGGCGTACCACGCCGGCATGGTCGCCAAGTACGCCATCGAGCACTGGACCCGGATCCCCTGTGAGGTGGAGCTGGCCAGCGAGTTCCGCTACCGCGACCCGGTCCTCGACCGGTCCACGCTGATCGTGGTGATCTCGCAGTCCGGCGAGACGATGGACACCCTGATGGCGCTGCGCCACGCCAAGGAGCAGAAGGCCCGGGTGCTGGCGATCTGCAACACCAACGGCTCGACCATCCCCCGCGAGTCCGACGCCGTGCTCTACACCCACGGTGGGCCGGAGATCGCCGTCGCCTCCACCAAGGCGTTCCTCACCCAGGTCGTCGCCTGCTACCTGATCGGCCTGCACCTGGCCCAGGTGCGCGGGATCAAGTTCGCCGACGAGGTGGGCGCGGTGGTCGCGCAGCTGCAGGAGATTCCCGGAAAGCTGCGGGAGCTGCTCGGCCGGATCGAACCCGTCCGCGAGCTGGCCCGGGACCTGAAGTCCGAGCCGACAGTGCTGTTCATCGGCCGGCACGTCGGCTACCCGGTGGCCCTGGAGGGTGCGCTGAAGCTCAAGGAGCTGGCGTACATGCACGCCGAGGGCTTCGCCGCCGGTGAGCTGAAGCACGGCCCGATCGCCCTGATCGACAAGGGCACCCCGGTGATCTGCGTGGTGCCCTCGCCGGTCGGCCGGGGCATGCTGCACGACAAGGTCGTCTCCAACATCCAGGAGGTCCGGGCTCGTGGCGCGCGGACCATCGTCATCGCGGAGGAAGGTGACGAGGCCGTCGTCCGGTACGCCGACCACCTGATCTACGTGCCGCGTACGCCCACCCTGCTGGCCCCGCTCGTCACCACCGTGCCGTTGCAGGTGCTCGCCGCCGAGATCGCCGCCGCCCGGGGGCATGACGTGGACCAGCCCCGCAACCTGGCCAAGTCGGTCACCGTCGAGTAGGCCTCAGCGGCCCAGCACGACCCGGGCCATCCCGTCCAGCGCGGGATTGCCCGGGTCCCAGTAACCGGCGTGACCGCCTCGCCCACTGCCGAAGACCCGGCCGCCGAACCCGGGATCCGACGGGTCGTGCCCGAACCACAGCTCGTGCCCGCTCTGCCCCGGCCAGCCCACCACGGCGGCCAGCGGCACCGTACGCAGCAGGGCCCTGCGGCCCAGCTCCTCCGGTGGCCGGGCCGCCCGGATCACGTCGTCGGGGGCGGTGCTCGCCCAGACCTCCCCGGCTGGCACGCCCAGCTCGCCGGCGTGCGACGCGCCGACACCGGGCGAGCCGACGAAGACCAGCGCGTCGGCGTCGAGCCCGTGCTCCCGGGCGGCCACACCCACCACCACCGACCCGTAGCTGTGCCCGAGCACCGTCTGCCGAGCCGGTGGCCCGTCGTGGCTGGCGCGCAGCCCCTCCTGGAAACGGTGCAACGCCCCGCCGGCGTCCCGGGCCTGACCCGTCGAGGCGGCCTCGGTCAGCAGGTCCGGGGCGTCGTAGTCCAACCAGAGCACCGCCGCGCTGCGCTCGCCCGGGGCGAGCGCGGCGCACCGCTCCAGCACCCGGGCCGCTCGCCCCAGCTCGCCGGCTGCGTCGTCCAGCCCGGCGGTCATCCCCGGCACGTGGGTCAACACCCGGTCGGCGTGGTCCGGGTCGCCGAGCGCCACCACCACCCGGCCCTCACCGCCCGGATCCAACCCGAGCAGGTACGCCCGTGGTGCCCCGCCGGAGGTCAACCGGTCGACCAGCGCGTCCAGGCCGGCCAGCCGCCCGGCCACCGCGTGCAGCCGCAACGACGCGAGCGGCCCCGGCGGCACCCGGGACAGCAGCCGTCGACGCTCGGCCAGCAACTCCGCTCGCCACCCGTCGAGCTGTAACCGGTTCGCCTGGTCGCGGGCGGCCACCGGCACCCCGTCCAACCGGCCGACCAGCGCCGGTTCGCGCCCGATCAGCCACCGTCGCTGGGCCGGGGTCAACCCGGACCACCAGGCGCTGACCAGCGCGGGCGCGGCACCGGGGGCCGGCCGGCCGGGAGGTGGCGGGGACGCCCAGCCGGTGCCGGCGGCCCGGGCCAGCTCGGCCAACCGAGCGGCGGCGACCCGGTCGGCAGTGGCCGCCCCGTCGAGCGCGCGGCGCAGGGCCGCGGCGACTCCGGCCGCTGCCACCCCGGCCCGCTCGGTGGGCTGGGCGCGGGCCGGATCGACCCGCACCCCACCCGAGCGGTCCACCAGCAGGCCGGCCGCGTCGGCCTGGGCGACCGCCTCGGTGAGCCGTGCCTTAGCCGCCGTCAGCCGACCGGCCAGCTCGGCCAGCACCTGGTCGGCCTCGATCAGCGCGGGTGCGATCGAGGCCAGCTCGGCACGCAGCACGGCGAGCCGATGGTCCGCCGCCGTTGCCGCCGCACCCGACCAACCGTCCCGCAGCCGCCCGCCGGACGCGCGCAGCCCACCGACGTGCCGATCGAGCGGCCCGGTCAACCCCGCCCACGCTGCCCCGGCGGCCCGCCACTCCCGCGGGTCGACAGCCCACAGTTGCCGGTAGCCGACGCCGCTCACCGGGGCACCGCGGCGAACCGGTCGGCGGCCCGCTCGTCCACCGTCTCGTACGCCTCGGCCGCCGCGCGGACCCCGCCGGAGGCCGCCGCGACCTGGGCGCCCAGCCGGCAGAACCAGGCGTGCCCGGCCGCCTCCAACGCGGCCAGCGCCGCGCCAGCTCGCCACTCGGGGGCCGCCACCACCAGCCCGGGCAACCCGGCGAGGCCAGCCGCCAACCGGTGCGCCTCCTCGTCGAGCAGGACGGCGACCGCCCGCAACTCCTCCGGCCGGACCGTGAACGGCTCGTCGGTCATGACCACACCCCCGTGGACGATCGGCATCGACGCGCTGACGTTAGGCGCGCACCACAGGTCGCGTGGTGCCCTGTGGACAGCCGGCGTCGAGGCGTACCCCTGGGTGTCCACAGGCGTTGCCCAGCGCGAGCCCGACGGCTAATCTGCGGCCTCGACCGCCGGTAGGGTGGTGTGGTGATCGTCGCTGTCGGCATCGACGTCGTGCTGGTCGAGCGGTTCGCCCGAGCCCTGGCCCGGACGCCGCAGCTGGCCGACCGGGTCTTCACCGAGGCCGAGCGGCACACCCGCTCCGGCAGCACGCGCTCGCCCGAGTCGCTCGCCGCCCGGTTCGCGGCCAAGGAGGCCGTGGCCAAGGCGCTCGGCGCTCCGGCCGGGCTGAGCTGGCACGACTGCGAAGTCGTGGCCGACCCGGACGGTCGCCCCTGGTTGGCCGTCTCCGGCACGGTCGCCGAGGCGGCCGACGCGCGGGGGATCAACCACTGGCATCTCTCGTTGTCGCACGACGGCGGGATCGCGTCGGCGATGGTGGTCGCGGAACGATGACGTCGGCCGGGAGGGCCGACCGGGCCCGCCCGCGAACGGAATGGGACACGGTGGCATGAGAGCGGTGTGGCGGGTGGCCGACGTACGGGCGGCCGAGGCGGGGCTGATGGGCACCCTGCCGGAGGGGACGCTGATGCAGCGGGCCGCCGCCGGCCTGGCCCGCCGGGCGGCGCTCGTGCTCACCGAGCGGGGCGGGGTCTACGGCGGCCGGGTGCTGCTGCTGGTCGGCTCCGGTGACAACGGTGGCGACGCGCTGTACGCGGGGGAGCGGTTGGCCCGCCGGGGTGTGCAGGTGTCCGCGATGCTGGTCACCCCCGGGCGGGCGCACGCCGCCGGCCTGGCCGCGCTGCGCGCCGCTGGCGGACGGGTGGTGCCGGGTCCGGCCGGCCCGGTCGACCTGGTCCTCGACGGCATCGTCGGCATCGGTGGCACCGGTGGGCTACGGGCGAACGCGGACGAGATCGTCCAGCGCCTCGACGAACTGCGCGGACGAGACGGGGAACGGGCCACGGTGCTGGCGGTCGACGTGCCCAGCGGCGTCGCTGTCGACACCGGCCACGTACCGCTGTCCGCGTCCGGCCGGCCCACAGCGGTGCGCGCCGACGTGACGGTGGCCTTCGGCGCGCTGAAACCCGCCCTGGTGGTCGGGCCGGCCGCCGCCCTGGCCGGGCAGGTCGAGCTGGTCGACATCGGGCTGCGGCCGTGGCTGCGCGGCACCCCGGCGCTGCGGGTCACCGAGTGGTCCGACCTGGTCGACTGGTGGCCCGAGCTGGGCCCCGCGTCGGAGAAGTACACCCGGGGCGTGGTGGGCGTCGCGACCGGCTCGGCGACCTACCCCGGCGCGGCGGTGCTCTCCGTGGGCGGCGCGCTGGCCGGCCCGACCGGGCTGGTCCGCTACGCCGGCAGCGCCCGCGCCGAGGTGCTGCACCAGCACCCCTCGGTGATCGCCAGTGAGCGGGTCGCCGACGCGGGCCGGGTGCAGGCCTGGGTCTGCGGCTCCGGGCTGGGCACCGGCGCCGACGCGGCCGCCGAGCTGCGTGCCGTGCTGGCCGCCCCGGTGCCGGTGGTGCTCGACGCCGACGCCCTGACCCTGCTGGTGGACGGCTCACTCGCCGACCGGCTGCGGGGTCGGGACGCGCCCATCGTGGTCACCCCGCATGATCGGGAGTTCACGCGTCTCTGCGGTGAGGAACCCGGTGCCGACCGGGTCGGCGCAACGCTGCGGCTGGCCGCCTGGATGAACGCGGTGGTGCTGCTCAAGGGTGACCGCACGGTGATCGGCACGCCGGACGGTCGGGCGTACGTCAACCCGACCGGCACTTCGGCGTTGGCCACCGGCGGCACCGGCGACGTGTTGGCCGGGTTGCTCGGCTCGCTGCTGGCGGCCGGGGTGCCCGCCGATCGGGCTGCGGCGGCGGCCGCGTACCTGCACGGGCTCGCCGGGCGGGAGGCGGCCCGGGGTGGGCCGGTGACCGCGCCCGACGTAGCCACCGCGTTGCGTCCGGTGTTGGCCCGGCTGGGCTGAACGGGCCGTTCCAGCCGTGCTGGGCGGATCGCCGCGCCGGGACGTGCGTCGCCGCCCGCCGTGATCACGGCGGAAAGTAGGCTGGGCACATGTGGCAGGCCGAGGTACGCGTCGATCTTGACGCCATCCGCGAGAACGTGGGCAGGCTCCGCTCCGGCACCACCGCCGAGTTGATGGCGGTGGTGAAGGCCGACGGGTACGGCCACGGCATGCTTCCGGCCGCCCGGGCGGCGCTCGACGGCGGCGCCGACTGGCTCGGCGTCTGCACCCTCGACGAGGCGCTCACCCTGCGCCGGGCCGGCGTGACAGTGCCGGTGCTGGCCTGGCTGCTCGCGCCCGGTTTGCCGCTGCACGAGGGGGTCAGCGCGGGGGTGGACCTCGGCGCGGCCAGCCTGGGTCAACTGGACGAGATGATCGAGGCGAGTCGCCTCGCCGGGCGTCCCGCCCGCCTCCACCTCAAGATCGACACGGGGTTGTCCCGGGGCGGCGCGACAGTCGCCGACTGGCCGGCGCTGCTGGACGCCGCCGCGAAGGCGCAGGCCGACGGCCTGGTCGAGGTGGTCGGCGTGTGGAGCCACTTCGTGTACGCCGACTCGCCCGGCCATCCCACCACCGACCGCCAACTGGCCGTCTTCCACGAGGGGCTGGCCATGGTCGAGCGCGCCGGGCTGCGACCGCGCTGGCGGCACCTCGCCAACTCGGCCGCCACCCTCACCCGCCCGGACACCCACTTCGACCTGGTCCGTCCGGGCCTGGCCATCTACGGGCTCTCCCCGGTGGCCGGCGAGACGTACGGGTTGCGGCCGGCGATGAGCGCCCGCGCCCGGGTGATGCTCACCAAACGGGTGCCCGCCGGCACCGGCATCTCCTACGGGCACGCCTACACGACGCAAGCCGACGCGAACCTGGCCGTGGTGCCGCTCGGGTACGCCGACGGGGTCCCCCGGCACGCGTCCAACACCGGCCCGGTGCAGCTCGGCGGCGTACGCCGGACGATCTCTGGGCGGGTCTGCATGGACCAGTTCGTGCTCGACTGCGGCGACGACCCGGTGGCCGACGGCGACGTGGCGACGCTCTTCGGCAGCGGCGTCGACGGCGAGCCGACCGCTGACGACTGGGCCGAGGCGGTCGGCACCATCAACTACGAGATCGTCACCCGGTTCGGCGGCACACGGGTGCCCCGCGTCTACGACGGCGAAAGAGAATGAGTTATCGCATTCCGCGTCCGCGCACGGCAGCTGGTCGGGTCGCGGGGATCGTCGGCGCGGCGGTGGGGGTGGCCGCGGCGGGGCTGGCGGCCGGGGTGGCGACCGAGCGGACCCTGGTCCGCCGGCTCAAGGCCGACCCGGCCGACCGCTACGCGCACGAGACGTTCGACGAGCAACGGTACGACGAGGCGTTCCGGCTGGAGTTGCCGGACGGCACCGACATCCACGTCGAGGTGGTCGAGCCGACCCGGCCGGTGCCGGGGCGCCCGACGGTGGTGCTGGTGCACGGCTTCTGCCTGGACATGGGCACGTTCCACTTCCAGCGTCAGATGCTCGCCGCCCGCGGTGACTACCGGATCGTGGCGTACGACCAGCCCGGTCACGGCCGGTCCGGCCGGTTGGAGACCGGGGAGTACGACCTCACGGTGCTCGGCCGGACGCTGCGCCAGGTGATCGACCGGACCGCCCCGGACGGGCCGCTGGTGCTGGTCGGCCACTCGATGGGCGGCATGACCATCATGGCGTTCGCCGAGTTGTTCCCGGAGCTGTTCGGCGACCGGGTGGTGGGGACCGTTCTGATGGCCACGTCGGGCGGGCTCATCGCGGAGACCAAGCTGGTAGCTCCCGCGCTGCTCGGCCGGGTCGGTGGCCCGGTGCTCTACATGGTCAGCAACGCCACCCGCTACGGCGGGCCGGTGATCGACAAGGCCCGCAAGTCCACCTCGAACGTGGCCTGGCTGTTGACCCGCAAGTACGGCTTCGGCACCCGCAAGCCCAGCCCGTCGCTGGTGTCCTACGTGGAGGCGATGAACTCCCGGACGTCGGCCGACACGGTGACCCGCTACCTGCGGACCCTGGCGACCCACTCGCGCTTCCCGGCCCTGGCGGCGCTGGCGGCGACTCCGGTGCTGGTGGTGGTCGGCGACAAGGACATGATCACTCCGGTGACCCACTCCGAGGAGATCGTCCGCCGGTTGCCGCACGCCGAGTTCGTGAAGATCAAGGACAGCGGTCACGTGGTGATGTTGGAGCACGCGGACGAGGTCAACGCCGCCCTGGCGCGGTTCCTGGAGTCATTGCAGAGCGGGGAGGAACGGTGAGTCACGTCGTCAAGCTGCCGGCTGTCGAGGACACCCGGGATTTCGGCCGACGGCTGGCCGGGCTGCTGCGCGCCGGCGACCTGGTGTTGCTGACCGGCCCGTTGGGTGCCGGCAAGACCGCGCTCACCCAGGGCATCGGCGCCGGGCTCGGTGTCCTCGGGGACATCACGTCGCCGACCTTCGTGATCGCCCGGGTGCACCGACCCGATCCGGCCCGGGGCGGTCGGGTGGCACTGGTGCACGCCGACGCGTACCGGTTGGGTGACGCCACCGATCCGCGCGCCGAGATCGACGACCTGGACCTCGACGCGTCGGTGGACGACTCGGTGACCGTGGTGGAGTGGGGCGAGGGCCTGGTGGAGCAGTTGGTGGACGCGCACCTGCGGGTTCGCATCGACCGCCGCGACGACGACACCCGCATCGTGGAGCTGGACCCGGTCGGCGGCGACTGGGCCCGGCGGCTCGCCGATCTGGGCTAGCTCGGCGGGTGTCGTACCCGATGCCTAGAGTGCGGGGGTCCGACCCGCGCTGTGAGAGGTTCCTGATGCCCGACGACGCTCCCGCCCTGGATCTGCTGGCCCTGCTGCCGGAGCAGTGGCGTGCCGTGCTCACCCCGCACCTCGACC
Organism: Micromonospora sp. C97; assembly: GCF_018070385.1. Classification (NCBI taxonomy): domain Bacteria; kingdom Bacillati; phylum Actinomycetota; class Actinomycetes; order Micromonosporales; family Micromonosporaceae; genus Micromonospora; species Micromonospora sp. C97. The sequence goes on along the minus strand of NZ_JAGPXU010000002.1, from coordinate 70,346 downwards.
CGGCCCGCACCGCCGCGCTGGGCGAGTTCGTCGCCCGGGAGTACGCGACGCAGACCGTCTTCCCGCCGCTGGAGGACCTGTTCTCGGCCTACCGGCTCTGCCCGCCGCAGGGCACCCGGGTGCTGATCCTGGGGCAGGATCCCTACCACCGGGCCGGGCAGGCACACGGGTTGAGCTTCAGCGTCCGTGACGGGGTGACGGTTCCGCCGTCGTTGCGCAACGTCTTCAAGGAGTTGGGCGAGGACGTGGGTGTTCCCAAGCCGCGTGGCGGCAACCTCAACGGTTGGGCCGCGCAGGGTGTGCTGCTGCTCAACGCGGTGCTGACCGTCCGGCAGGCCACCCCTGGCTCGCACGCCAACGCCGGGTGGGAAGAGTTCACCGACGCGACGATCCGTGCGCTGGACGCGGCACCGGAGCGGGTGGTCTTCCTGCTCTGGGGTGGCTACGCCCGTAAGAAGGCCGCGCTGGTCACCAATCCGCAGCACGTGGTGCTGGAGGCGGGCCACCCCAGCCCGATGAACCCGCGTGGCTTCCTGGGCAGCCGTCCGTTCAGCGCCGCCAACAAGGCGCTCGCCGACGCCGGCCTGCCCACCATCGACTGGGAGCGCACCGCCGGCTGACCGGTGACTCGGCCGGCGGCTGGTTCGGCCGGCAGTTGGCTCAGCCGTCGCTGGCCAACTGCCGGCGCCGGTAGCGGCGTAACAGTTCGGCGGAGCGTGGCTCGCTCAGCTCCAGTTCGACGAGCGGCACCACCCGGTAACTCCGCCCGCCGTGGCATACCTCGATGGTCTCGGGCAGTTCGTCGCACATCGTGGCCCTGACCTCCCCGTAGCGGGTCGACCACAGGTGTTCGCCCGGCTCCTCGGGCTCCAACCACACTCCGCCGAACTCACCCCAGCGGGCGTTCCACCGCTGGCCGTAGTTCGCCTCCAGCCACCGGGTGAACGCTTTGGCGTCCTGCCAGCGCAGGGCGATCTCCAGTGCGTCGACCGGCACCGGCGCGCCCTGTAGCAACGCCGCGGTGCACCCGGTGATCACCTGCGGGAAGTCGGTGAGTCGATCCAGTAGCCGATTCAGCCCCAACCCGTCGATCCGCTCGGCGATCGGCCGGGCGGCCAGGTCGTCGATCTGGGCGTCGAGGTGCGCGTCCAACGGCTCGACCCCGACCACCAACTGCACGTCCATCGCGGCAAGCAACCGCTCCAGCACCGCGATGCTGGGCGCTCGCTTGCCGCGTTCGAGCCGGGCCACCACCGCCTGGTCGACCTCAGCGAGCGCGGCCAACTGACGCTGGCTCAGATCGCGCAGATGTCGTTGCTGCCGCACGGCAGTGCCGAGAAGGGTGGCAAGGCGAGTCGATGACATCCCGGCATGGTGGGCCGCGGGCGAGATGCCCGCGATCCCGGTACGGCAGATCGGCGGCTAACGGCCGATCTGACGCCGAGAATCGCCGAGCTCATGGGCAGGCTCGCGGGATGGCGGGCTTCACTTCATTGAGCGTGATGTCTGTGCGTCATCACGATGACTCACAGACATCACGCTCAATAGCGGATGTGGCTCCAGCGCTCGTCCGTAAGTAACTACGCGGTGGGCCCGACCGCCGGACGGGCTACGGCGGCGGGCAGCGCGAGCGGGGCGAGCGGGCCGGGGCGAGGGCCGAAGGCGGGCGGTGAGGCGAGGGCGGGGCGAGGGCCGAAGGCGGTGGCGGGGCGGGGCGTGACCGGGGCGCGGGGCGGGGCGGCTAGGCTGGCTTACCGTGCTCGTACTCGTGGTGGACAGCTCGACGCCCGCGGTCACCGCGGCGCTGGTGGAGGTCTCGGCAGACGGCGTGGCGTCGCGGGCGCAGCGGTGCACCGTCGATGCCCGCGCGCACGGTGAGCTGCTCGCGCCCCAGGTGGACGCGGTCCTCGCCGACGCCGACGCGCGTCCGCGTGACCTGACCGCCATCGTCGCCGGGCTCGGCCCGGGACCGTTCACCGGGCTGCGGGTCGGGCTGGTCACCGCCGCGACCATGGGTCAGGTGCTCGGCATCCCCACGTACGGTGTCTGTTCGTTGGACGCCATCGGCTACCCGGCGGCGTCCGGCGCGCCCGTCCTGGCGGGCAGCGATGCGCGGCGCAAGGAGCTCTACTGGGCCGTCTACGACGGCGCCGGTCAGCGGATCGTCGGGCCTGAGGTGTCCGCACCGGCGGTCGCCGCCGCGCGCGCCCGCGAACTGGGCGCGACGATCGCTGTCGGTGACGGGGCGCACCGGTACGCCGAGGTCCTGGACCTGCCCGTCCGGGTCGAGCCGCGCTACCCGGATGCGACAGTGCTGGCGCTGCTCGCCGCCGAGCGGATCCGGGCGGGCGCGCCCAGCGAGCGGCTCACTCCGCTCTACCTGCGCCGCCCCGACGCGGTGGCGGCGACCGGCCGCAAACCGGTCCTGCCATGACGGCGGTACGGCTCGAACCGTTCCGCTGGTGGCACATCGACGACGTGCTGCCGATCGAGGCGGACCTCTTCGGCGCCGAGCAGTGGTCGCCCGCCATGTTCTGGAGCGAACTCGCCAACGGCCACCACTACCGGGTCGCCGTCGACCCGGATGGTTCGGTGCTCGGCTACGCCGGACTCGCCGGCGTACCCCCGGACGAGGTCTGGGTGCAGAACATCGCCGTGCGCCGGGACGCCCAGCGGCGCGGTGTGGGCCGCGCCCTGCTGGAGGAGTTGCTCGCCGAGGCGGCCCGGCGCGACGCCCGCAGCGCCCTGTTGGAGGTCGCCGTGGACAACGCCGCGGCACAGCGGCTCTACGCGACGTACGGGTTCGAGCCGATCGGGGTGCGCCGCGGCTACTACCAACCAAGCAACACCGACGCGCTGGTCATGCGGCGCGACGCCGAGCTGACCGGGGACGGACCACGCGACCATGGCTGACGAACCACTGATCCTGGGTATCGAGACCTCCTGCGACGAGACCGGCGTCGGCATCGTGCGGGGACACACCCTGCTGGCCGACGCGCTCGCCTCCAGCGTCGAGGAACACGCCCGGTTCGGCGGTGTGGTGCCGGAGGTGGCCAGCCGGGCACACCTGGAGGCCATCGTGCCGACCATGGACCGGGCACTGACCGAGGCCGGCGTGACGCTTGCCGACATCGACGCGATCGCCGTCACCTCCGGGCCGGGACTGGCCGGCGCGCTGCTGGTCGGTGTCGCCGCCGCCAAGGGGTACGCGCTCGCCGCCGAGAAACCCGTCTACGGCGTCAACCATCTCGCCGCGCACGTCGCGGTGGACACCCTTGAGCACGGCCCGCTGCCCGAGCCCGCCATCGCGCTGCTGGTGTCCGGCGGCCACTCGTCCCTCCTGCTCGTCGACGACCTGGCCCGGGGTGTCACCCCGCTGGGCGCCACCATCGACGACGCGGCCGGCGAGGCGTTCGACAAGGTCGCCCGGCTGCTCGGGTTGCCGTTCCCGGGCGGTCCGCCCATCGACCGGGAGGCCCGGGCCGGCGATGCCGCCTCGATCGCCTTCCCCCGGGGCCTGACCGCCGCCAAGGACCTCGCCGCCCACCGGTACGACTTCTCGTTCTCCGGTCTGAAGACGGCGGTGGCCCGGTGGGTGGAGGCCCGTCAGCGCGCCGGCGAGCCGGTGCCGGTGGCCGACGTGGCCGCGTCCTTCCAGGAGGCGGTCTGCGACGTCCTCACCAGCAAGGCGCTCGCCGCCTGCCGCGCCCAGGGCATCGAGACCCTGGTCATCGGCGGGGGAGTGGCGGCGAACTCCCGGCTGCGGGCGATGGCCGAGCAGCGGGCCGAGAAGTACGGCATCCAGGTCCGGGTGCCCCGGCCGAAGCTGTGCACCGACAACGGTGCGATGGTGGCCGCGCTCGGTTCGCACCTGGTCGCCGCCGGGGTCGCGCCGAGCAGACTGGACCTGCCGGCCGATTCGGCGCTGCCGCTGACCACAGTCAGCGTGTGACGGGAGCGGCGGACATGATCGTGCGGATGTGGGAGGCGCGCGCCGAGGCGTACGGCGTCGCCGACCTGATCACCTGGGTGTGCGACACCGCCCTGCCCGAGGTGGAGCACGACCCGCTCCACGTCTCCAGCGAGGTCTTCTCCTCCACCGACCACCGCGTGGTGGTCATCTCCAAGTGGCGCAGCAACCCTCGCCCGCTGCCGGACCCGCCCGCCCTGCTGGTGGCCCGCGCCCCGCACTCCTGGGACTTCACCCAGGTAGACCGCTGACGCGAGCCACCAACCGCCGCCGCCGCTGACCGTCAGTTGCGGCGCAACATCCGGTACGTGGCGATTCCGCCAGTGCCCAGCGCGGCGAGGAAGACCAGCCAGACGACGGTGCTGCTGACCCCGACCTGCGGGCCGGTGTTTGCGGAGGCGGCGGCCAGCAGCCCGTCCTCACCCGGGGCGGGCAGCGCGGCCGGCGGCAGCTCCGGCCAGCGGACCAGGCCGGTGCTCTCCAGCATCTGCATGTGGTGCTGGACGAATCCGTTGGCGTCCTCGCAGAGCTTGCGGACCGTGGCGTCCCGGGTGCTGGCCCGGACCGCCCCGATCACCGGGAAGATCTTGCCGTGGGCGACCCGGAGCCGGGTGACGAAGATCTGGTCGAAGCGGGCGCCGGACGCCTTCTGCATCTCCGCCAGCCAGCCCTTCTGCTCGGCCGTCGGCTCGGAGGGGATGGTCGCGCCGAGTTTGTTGGCCGCCTCCACGACGAGTTCGTCGAGCTTCTGGTGCTCGTTCGCGATGCCGGCGCCGATCTCCCGGACCTTCGCCGACTGTCCCTTCTCGGCGGCCATCTGGCCGGCTGGCATCTCCCACAGTCCGGCCAGCCGTACCCCGTTGAGCAGTGTCATGTCGGCGGCGTTGAGCTGTTGACCACCGGCGGGCGCGGCGACGGCCACTCCGGGCAGGACACCGACCCCCGCGATGATCGCGATGAGCAGCAACGCCGCTCGGTGGGTCCGATTGCCCAGTCGGCGATGGGCGGATCTGAGCGGTGCCATGTCTGTGGTGCCTCCTCGGTCCGGACCGGATCGCGTCTGGACCGGGCAGCCGTACCTGCCGGTTGCCCGTCCGCCCACTGGTACGGACTGATCGCGCGATCAGTTCACCGTCGGGCGGCCCGGATCAGCGGGTGACGGCGAGCAGGCCGCCGAGCAGCAGCAGGGTGAGCGCCGCGGCGGCGAAGACCATCAGCAACTCCTGACGCCCGCGCCCGACCGGGTCGGCGTCGACGACCGGGTCCGGCAGGGCCGGTAGGTCGCGGGTCAGCGCGGCCAGGTCGCCGAGGGTGCGCGCGGTCCACACCGCACCGGCCCGCTCGGAGAACTCGTCCAAGGTCAGCCGGCCCGCCGCGGTGTGTTGGTGCAGCGCGGCGACCACGCGGTTGCGGTCGTCGTCGGAGGCGCGCAGCTCGACATCCACGCCGGACAGCGTACGCGGATCAGCCCACGTCGAGGGGGTCCGCGAGGAGCCGTTCGAAGGCCAGCTCGGCGGCGCCGATCAGGGGCGCGTCAGCGCCCAGTTTCGGGGTGCGCAGCCGGACGTGTTCCAGGCAGGCGCCGAGCGCGTTGGAGTTGAGCCGACTGCGGATCTGGGCCGCCGCCGCGAGGTAGAGGTCACGCATGGTCCCACCGAAGATGACCATCTCGGGGTTGAAGATGTTCACCAGGTTGGCCACCCCGAAGCCGAGCCAGTCGCCGGCCTGACGGACCGCCGTCTGGGCCCGGGCGTCTCCCCGGTCGGCCGCGTCGAAGACCTCCAACAGTGCGTCGCGGCCCCGGGCGTCGGAGCGTCCGGCGGCGTGCAGGAGGCCGTGCTCACCGATCTCGGTCTCCCAGCAGCCCCGGGAGCCGCACTCACACTGCCTGCCGTCGCGGACCACCTTCATGTGGCCGACCTCGCCGCCGTATCCACCGTGGCCGGTCAGTCGACGTCCACCGGCGATGATGCCGGCCCCCACGCCGACGTCGCCGTACAGGTAGAGGACGTTGTCACAGCCCGCCGCCACACCTCGGGCGTGCTCGGCGAACGCGGCGACGTCGGCGACGTTGCCCACGGTGATCGGCACGGCGATGCCCAACTCGTCGGCGAGAGCCGCGCCGATCGGCTCGTCCACCCAACCGGTGGTGGGGCCGAGCCGGACCAGACCGTCGTCCCGGCGGACCATGCCGCAGACCGCGACGCCGGCACCGACGCAGATCGCGTCCGCCGGAACCGTCTGCTGCATCTCCTTGACCGCGCCGGCCAGCAGCGGCGCGGCCTCCGCGGCCAGCAGGCCGCGTGGCCGGTCCAGATCCCGGCGGTCCAGGACCGCGCCGCCCAGCCCGATCCGGGCCGCGCGCAGGCGGTCCACCTCCACCGAGTACGCGTACGCGTAGACCCGGGCCGACTCGGGCCGGACGACGAGTGACGGTCGTCCGGCCCGGCCGGTTTCCTTCGGTGCCCCTTCGCTGACCAGCCCCACTGCGGACAGGTCGGCGGTGAGCGCGCCGATGGTGCTGCGGTTGAGGCCCAGCGTGGTGGTCAGTTCGGCGCGGGTGGTCGCCCCGTGGACGTGCACGTGCCGCAGCAGGGCACCGAGGTTCTGCCGTCGGACGTCATCCTGGCTTGGTCCTGGGCGCATGCTGGTGCTACCTCCCGCGCGGTCAGCGGGTGCCGGTGGCTGCCGCGCGGCGGCGGGAGAGCGCGTCGACGCTGGCCGCGAGCAGCAGCACGACGCCGGTGACCACGTACTTGACTCCCGCGCTGTACCCCATCAGGCCCATTCCGTTTTCGATGACCGCGACCACCGCGCCGCCGAGTACGGCGTCGAGGACGCGGCCCTTGCCACCGAAGAGGCTGGTGCCGCCGATCACCGCCGCGCCGACCGCGTAGAGCAGTACGTTACTGCCCCCGGTGTTCGGGTCGACCGAGTTGGCCCGGCTGGCCGCCACGATGCCACCGATGGCGGCCATCGACGAGCAGATCATGAAGACCGAGATCCGGATCCGGTCGACCTCGATGCCGGCCCGCCGGGCGGCTTCCCGGTTGCCACCCACGGCGTAGATGTGCCGGCCGTAGCTGGTGCGTTGCAACACGAAGGTCCCGATGACCAGCAGCACCGCGATGACCGGCACCACGATCGGCACGCCCTTGAGTGAGCTGATCAGGACGTTGCGGCTGCGCTCCAGGTTGAGCACGTACACGGCGGTGCCGAGGATGACGGCGAGCCCGCCGATCCGCAGCGCCACCACAGCGATCGGGTCGGTGATCAGACCGCGGGCCACCCGGGTGCGGTGACGCAGCAGTTGCACCGCCGCGTAGCCGACGACCGCGACGGCGGTCAGCGCCCAGCCCACCGTGGGGGCGAGGTTGCGGTTGGCGATGGCGACCAGCACCTCGTCGCGGACGGAGATGTTGGTGCCCTCCTTGACGAGCAGCAGCACGACGCCCTGGAAGGCGAGGAAACCGGCGAGGGTGACCACGAAGGACGGAATGCCGATCTTCGCGACCAGCATGCCGAGCGTGGTGCCGATGACCACGCCGGTGGCGATCGCGGCGAGCACGGCGACCCACCAGGGGTAGCCGAGCACGGTGACCACATTGGCCAGTACCGCCGCGCAGACGCCGCTGGCGAAGCCGGCGGAGAGGTCGATCTCGCCGAGCAGCAGCACGAAGACCAGACCCATCGCGATCAGCGTGACCGCCGCGCCCTGCGTGAAGAGGTTGGCGAAGTTGCCGGCGGACAGGAACGACGACGGCCGCATGATGGCGAAGACGGTGCAGAGCACGATCAGGCCGAGCACGGCCGGCAGCGCGCCGACGTCGCCACCGCGTACCCGACTCAGGTAGGTGCGGGCGTGGCCTCCGACGGTCGGCGGGGGTGTGACGGCGGCGGGGCCGTCCTTCCGCACGGCGGTGGTGGTCATCGGACGCCTCCTGAGATCGAGTCGGCCGGCTGCGGGCCGTCGCCGTTGCTGCCCGGGTCGGTGGCGAGGCCGAGCCCGCCCGAGCGCCCGGCGGTGATCAGCTCGACCACCTGGGCGTGGGTGATGTCGGTGGTCTTCACCTGGGCGACCATCTGGCCGAGGTACAGCGCGGCGATCCGGTCGGAGACGGCGAAGACGTCGTTCATGTTGTGCGAGATGAGCACCACGGCCAGGCCGTTGTCGGCGAGGCGGCGGACCAGTTCGAGCACCTGGGCGGTCTGTGCCACGCCGAGCGCCGCGGTGGGCTCGTCCAGGATGACCAGCTTGCTGTTCCAGAGCACCGCCTTGGCGATGGCCACGGTCTGGCGCTGACCGCCGGAGAGGCTGGAGACGTGCTGGCGAAGTGACGTGACGGTGCGGATGGAGAGCCCCGCCAGCGTTTCGGCGGCGAGCTGTTCCATGGTCGGCTCGTCCAGGACGATGCCGCTGCGCTTCTCCCGGCCGAGGAACATGTTCTGCACGATGTCCAGGTTGTCGCAGAGCGCGAGGTCCTGGTAGACGACCTCGATGCCGAGCGTGGCGGCGTCGCGGGGGCTGCCGATGTGTACCGGTTCACCGTTGAACAGGAACTCTCCGGCGTCGATGGGGTGGATGCCGCTGATGCACTTCACCAGGGTCGACTTGCCGGCGCCGTTGTCGCCGACCAGTGCGGTCACTTCGCCCGGGTGGACGGTCAGGGCGACGTCGCGGAGCACCTGGACGGGACCGAAGCTCTTGTCGATCCCGCGGAGTTCCAGCAGGGGAGTCGCGGACACGGGGGTCTCCTTCTTAAGGGAGGGTCGGGGCCCGTCCGGCGGGCGCCGCCCGGCACGGGAGGGTGCTCCCGTGCCGGGCGGCGATGGTCGTCCCGGCGGGTACTGCGGCGTCGGTCAGCTGATGCCGGCGTCGGCGCAGAGCTTGGCGTACGCCCCGGCGCAGACCTCTTCCTTGGTCACGTAGCCGTCGGCGATGACGTCCTTGACGTTCTCCTTGTAGATGGCCTTCGGGGTGAGCAGCACCGACGGGACGTCGCGGCCACCCTCCGGGTCCTTCACCGTCTGGCCGGTGTCCTTCTTCTCGCCCTTGGCGAGCGCGATGGCGAGGTCGGAGGCGGCCTTGGCCTCTTCCCGAACCGCCTTGTAGACGGTCATGCACTGGTCACCGACGAGGATGTTCTGCAGGCCCTCGGTGCTGGCGTCCTGCCCGGTCACCGGCACCTTGCCGTTGAGCTTGTTCTTCTTGAGGATCGAGATGGCCGCGTTGCCGAGACCGTCGTTGGCGGCCAGCACACCGTCGATCTTGCCGTTGGCCTTGGTGAGCTGCTGCTCGAAGATCGTCGCGGCCTGCGCGTTGTCCCACGCCGGCACCGCGTCCTCGGGGCCCTTGACGTACTCCTTGGAGTCGAACTTCGGCTTGAGCACCGAGTCGTAGCCGGCCTTGAACAGGGTGGCGTTGTTGTCGGTGGGGGAGCCGTTCAGGTACGACACGACGGGGTTCTTGACGCCCTTGTCGGTCAGGCACTTCGACAGGCCCTCGCCCTGGAGCTTGCCGACGGTCTCGTTGTCGAAGCTGACGTAGTACTGGGCGGAGCCGCCGAGGGTGAGCCGGTCGTAGTCGATGGTGGCGACGCCCTGCGACTTGGCCTTGTCCAGCACTGCCTTGCCGGTGCCGGAGTCCAGGTTGACGATCATCAGGGCGGTGACGCCACTGGTGATCATCTGGTCGGCGATGGTCTGGAAGGCGGTCTTGTCGTTCTGGGCGTTCTGAATGTCGTACTGGACGCCGGCGGCCTTGAACGCCTCCTCCAGGAACCGACGGTCCGCGGTCTCCCAGCGGGCCGAGGACTTGCTGTCCGGGAGGATCACGCCGATCTTGGGGGTCTTGGCGGCGGCGCCGCCGTCGCCGGAGTCGTCGCTGCAAGCGGTCAAGCCGCCGGTCGTGAGCAGGCCCACGGCGGCGATGGTGAGGATCCCCTTACGCATGTGCAGGGTCCTTTCGGAGGTGGGGGAGGTGTTGTTTTGTTGTGTCCGGCAACGTATTTCGCGTCACACCGGCTACACAAGACCGCGCAGGTGCCTAGTTTGTTGGGAGCGATAACAATTCAGCAACGCGACTGTTACTCCGCGGGTATCCCACGGGGAGAGCGATGTAACGACTGTCGTCAGCTGCTCTGCAACACCGCGGTACGGGCGTCGGTCAGCGCCACCAGATCCGCCGCTGCCAGTTCGAGTTGTAGTCCGCGCCGACCAGCCGAGACGTAGATCGTCGGCAGTTGCAGCGCGGCCTCGTCCAGCACCGTGGGCAACCGCCGACGCTGCCCGAGCGGGCTGATCCCACCGCGTACGTAGCCGGTTGCACGCTCGGCGACCGCCCGATCCGCCAGCACCGCCCGCTTGCCGCCGACCGCCGCCGCGAGCGCCTTGAGATCCAGCTCCCCGGTCACCGGCACGACCGCCACGGTGAGCGCCCCGTCGACAGCGGTCACCAGCGACTTGAACACCCGCTCCGGCGCCACGCCGAGCGCCACCGCCACCAGCGCGCCGTAGTTCGGGGCGTCCGGCGACACCCGGTACGGATGGGTGCGATGCGCGATCCCGCGCTTGACCAACAGTGCCGTCGCCGGCGTGCCCTGTCCCGCCACGGCGACGACGTTAGTGGACCGGCCGGCCGATGAGCACCGTCGGTGCGCCGTCGACCCGGGTGAGCACCAGACTCGCCGCCTCGTCCCCGGCCAGCCGCAGGTCCTTGCGGAGCTGCTCCGGGACGAGCGCCGAACCCCGCTTGAGGATCTCCACGCGGCCCACCCGCCGGTCCCGCAGCAGCGCCCGCAGGCGCTTGAGCGAGAACGGCAACACGTCGGTGATCTCCAGACAGCGCGCGTACGGGGTGCGGGTCGGCTGGTCGGCATAGAGGTAGGCGATGCTCGGATCGGCCAGGGTGGCGTCCAGCTCGGTGGCCAGTTCGGCGACGAGATGCGCGCGCACCACCGCCGGCTCCGGGTCGTACAGGTAGCGGCGTACCGGCCCGACCGGCGCCTCGGCGGCACCCGAGCCGGTGAGCTGGTCACGGTGGATCTCGCTGCCCCGCTGCCGGTAGAGGGTGGCGCGGCGGGGCACCTCCGCCAGCTCACCGCACCAGAGCGCCGCCTCGACCAGGTCACCGTCGACGCCGACCCACTCGGCCTCCGCCCCGGCCGGGATGAGCCCGTGGTCCAGGCCCGGCGCCACCTTCACCACAGTGCGCGGCACCCGCTCGGCCAGCCCGGTCACGAAGTCCCACGGCGGCGAGTAGGCGCGCGGGTCGAAGATTCGCCGCCCGGTGCCGCTCGTGCGGCGGGCCGGGTCGCAGAAAACGCCGTCGACCCGTGACACGTCGAACCCGGTCGCGTCGCCGCACTCGACGGTGAACAGCTCGGCCAGGCCGGCCGCCGTGGCGTTGGCGGCGGCCATCGCGGCGGTCACCGGGTCGGCCTCCACCCCGTACACCCGGATGCCGGCACGGGCGGCGGCCAGCGCGTCGGCCCCCAGCCCGCAGCCGAGGTCGGCCAGGGTGCGCACGCCGGCCGCGGACAACCGGGCGGCCCGACGGTCGGCGACCACCCGGCGGGTGGCCTGCTCCAGGCCGGGGCGGGTGAGGAACATCCCAGCGGCGGCCGAGCCGAACTTGCCGACCGCCCGGTGGCGCAGCTCGGCCTGGGTGAGGGCTGCCGCGGCCAGCGTGGGCGGCACCCCGGCCGCGCGCAGCGCCGAGGCCGCGGCCAGCGGGTCACCGCCGGCCAGCCCGGCCGCCGCGGTGAGCGCGGCCGACCCCTCAGGGGTACGCAGCGCCGCCAGCTGATCGAGATCCACCCGGTCATTGTCCCGGCCGAGCCGGAAATCCTGGCTGGCGGGGCGCGACGCGCTGGCACTCTCCTTGACGGAGTGCTAGCCACGGAATAACCTGCGATTAGCACTCTCACCCTGAGGGTGCCAGCTTCCGGGTCTCGCGACCCGGGTGCGCACGCCAGGCGGACCGGCACCCGCGACGACGGCACCGCCCGGTGGCATGAGGCAGATTGACGCTGGCCAGCCCCGCTGGTCAGCAACGAAACCAGTACCCCAGGAGGGTATGCCCGTGACTACCGCGACCAAGGTTGCGATCAAGCCGCTCGAGGACCGCATCGTGGTCCAGGCGAACGAGGCTGAGACCACCACGGCGTCGGGCATCGTGATCCCCGACACCGCCAAGGAGAAGCCGCAGGAGGGCACCGTCCTCGCTGTGGGCCCGGGGCGCGTCGACGACAACGGCAACCGGGTTCCGGTTGACGTGCAGGTCGGCGACACCGTCCTCTACTCGAAGTACGGCGGCACCGAGGTCAAGTACGCCGGCGAGGAGTACCTGGTGCTCTCCGCCCGCGACGTCCTCGCGGTCATCGAGAAGTAAGCAACCGATCAGTGCCACTGCCCCGGTCCGGCTCGCCGGGCCGGGGCAATGGCGCTTCGAAGGGACATTAATGGCGAAGATCCTGAGCTTCTCGGACGACGCCCGACACCTGCTGGAGCACGGTGTCAACGCCCTCGCGGACGCGGTCAAGGTCACCCTCGGCCCGCGCGGGCGCAACGTCGTCCTGGACAAGAAATTCGGTGCGCCGACGATCACCAACGATGGTGTGACCATCGCCAAGGAGATCGAGCTCACCAACCCGTACGAGAACCTTGGCGCGCAGCTGGTCAAGGAGGTGGCGACCAAGACCAACGACGTCGCCGGCGACGGGACCACCACCGCGACCGTGCTGGCCCAGGCCATGGTCCGGGAGGGTCTGCGCAACGTGACCGCCGGGACCAACCCGGCCGGCCTCAAGCGGGGCATCGACGCGGCGGCCACCAAGGTCTCCGAGGCGCTGCTCGGCAAGGCTGCCGAGGTCACCAGCAAGGAGTCGATCGCGAACGTGGCGACGATCTCCGCGCAGGACTCCACGATCGGCGATCTGATCGCCGAGGCGATGGAGCGCGTCGGCCGCGACGGTGTCATCACCGTCGAGGAAGGCTCGATGCTCACCACCGAACTGGACGTGACCGAGGGTCTCCAGTTCGACAAGGGCTTCATCTCGCCGAACTTCGTCACCGACCTGGAGAGCCAGGAGTCCGTCCTCGAGGACGCGTACATCCTGGTCACCACCCAGAAGATCTCGGCGATCGAGGAGCTGCTGCCGCTGCTGGAGAAGGTCCTGCAGAACAGCAAGCCCCTGCTGATCATCGCCGAGGACGTGGACGGCCAGGCGCTCTCCACCCTGGTGGTCAACTCGCTGCGCAAGACCCTCAAGGTCTGCGCGGTCAAGGCCCCGGGCTTCGGTGACCGGCGCAAGGCGATGCTCCAGGACATCGCGATCTCCACGGGCGCCGAGCTGGTCGCCTCGGAGCTGGGCTACAAGCTCGACCAGGTCGGCCTGGAGGTGCTCGGCACCGCCCGGCGCGTCGTGGTCGACAAGGAGAACACCACGATCGTCGACGGCGGTGGCCAGAAGGCCGACGTCGCCGACCGGGTGTCCCAGATCCGCAAGGAGATCGAGGCCTCCGACTCCGAGTGGGACCGGGAGAAGCTGGCCGAGCGGCTGGCGAAGCTCTCCGGTGGCATCGCCGTCATCAAGGCCGGCGCGGCGACCGAGGTCGAGATGAAGGAGCGCAAGCACCGCATCGAGGACGCCATCGCGGCGACCAAGGCAGCGGTCGAGGAGGGCACCGTGCCCGGCGGCGGCGCCGCCCTGGTGCAGATCCTCTCGGTGCTCGACGACGACCTGGGCTTCACCGGTGACGAGAAGGTCGGCGTCTCGGTCGTGCGCAAGGCGCTCGTCGAGCCGCTGCGCTGGATCGCCCAGAACGCCGGTCACGACGGCTACGTCGTGACGCAGAAGGTCGCCGACCTCAGCTGGGGCAACGGCCTCGACGCCGCCAAGGGCGAGTACGTCGACCTGGTCAAGGCCGGCATCATCGACCCGGTGAAGGTGACCCGCAACGCGGTCACCAACGCCGCCTCGATCGCCGGTCTGCTGCTCACCACGGAGAGCCTCGTGGTGGAGAAGCCGGAGCAGGCCGAACCGGCCGCCGCCGGCGGGCACGGCCACGGTCACGGCCACCAGCACGGCCCCGGCTTCTGATCCGGTAGCGACACCCGTTCCGGGGCGCACCGCCGTACGGCGGTGCGCCCCGGCCCGTTTCCGTCGGCTGGCAGGTCATTACCGAACGCTGACGTTGTTGGCGACCGGCCGAGATGATCGCGCACACTGGGCCGATGAGCACCACGTCACGGCGGTACGCCGCGCTGGCCGGAATCACCGCCGCCGCCGTCGCGATCGGGATCGCCGAACCGGTAGCGGTGCTGACCGGCCCCCGGTCGGCACCCCTGGTCGCGGTCGGCGGGGTCATCGTCGACGCCGTCCCCGAGTCACTCAAGCAACTCGCCATCGACCTCTTCGGCACCGCCGACAAGATCGCGCTGCTGGTCGGCACCGCCGTGTTGCTGGGCGGCTTCGCCGCGCTCCTCGGCGTACTGGCGGTTCGTCGGCTGGCACTCGGCCTGGCAGGCATCGGCGTGTTCGGCGCCATCGGCGTCGCCGCCGCGTTGACCCGCTCCGGCGCGGATCTCGCCGACGCACTGCCGTCAGTGATCGGCGCGGGTCTCGGCGCCCTGGTGCTCTGGCTGTTCATCGCCGGCCCGTTCGAACTGAACCCCTGGCCCTGGTCACCACCCACGCCGACCGTGCGGTCCGCCGGCCCGGCGCCGTCCAACGGTCCTGTGCCGCCTGCCGGTGCGGCGCGGCCTGACGGTGCGGTGCCGCCTGCCGGGCCTGTGTCGTCCACCGGCCCGGGGTCGGAGTCGCGGGACGAGCTGCCGACGGGAGCCTCCTCAGCATCCGAGCGTCGGCCGGTGTCTCCGGCCGCGCCGGTGCCGGTGCCTTCGGCGGGGCCGACGCCGGCGGTTGAGCCGGTTGAGCCCGCCGAGGTGGACCCGGAGTCGCGGCGGCGATTTCTCACCGGGAGCGGGGTGCTGCTCGGAACGGCAGTGGTGGCCGGTCTCGGCGGGCGTTGGCTGGCAGGTCGGCGCGGCGTGTCCGCAGCCCGGGACGCGATCCGCCTGCCCGCGCCGGTCGCCCCCGCACCGGCCGTGCCGGCAGGCGCGAACCTCTCGCTGGCCCAACTGGCGCCGTACGTCACCCCGAACTTCGGGTTCTACCGGATCGACACCGCGCTGGTGGTGCCCCAGGTCGACCCGGACACCTGGCGGCTGCGGATCCACGGACGGGTCGGTAAGGAGCGCACCTACAGTTACGCGGATCTGCTGGCCCGACCGCTGGTCGAGCGGTACGTCACCCTGGCCTGCGTCTCCAACGAGGTGGGCGGGGACCTGATCGGCAACGCCCGCTGGCTCGGCGTACCCCTGCGGGAACTGCTGGACGAGGTCGAGCCCGACGACGACGCCGACCAGGTCGTCGGCCGGTCTGTCGACGGCTGGACCTGCGGCACCCCCACCGCCGCGCTGCGCGACGGACGGGACGCGCTGCTGGCCGTCGGAATGAACGGCGAGCCGCTGCCGGTCGAGCACGGCTTCCCGGTCCGGATGGTGGTGCCGGGCCTCTACGGCTACGTGTCGGCCTGCAAATGGGTGACCGAACTTGAGCTGACCCGGTTCGCCGACTTCGACGCGTACTGGGTGCCGCGCGGATGGTCCCGCGAGGGGCCGATCAAGACCCAGTCGCGGATCGACACGCCCCGCAGACGCAACCGGCTGACCGCCGGGCCGGTGACCGTCGCCGGGGTGGCCTGGGCGCAGCACCGAGGCATCCGCCGAGTCGAGGTACGCGTCGACGACGGCCAGTGGCAGGAGGCCGAACTGGCCCCCACCGTGTCGGTGGACACCTGGGTCCAGTGGTCCTGGCGCTGGGACGCCACACCGGGCGAACACCGGCTCCAGGTCCGAGCGACAGACGCGACCGGTGAAACCCAAACCGACCGTACCCAGGGCGTCGTCCCGGACGGCGCCACCGGCTGGCATACCGTCACCGTCACCGTCCGCTGACCCCGACACACCACGGCCCCTCCGGTCGACAGCGGGGAGGGCCCCACCTGACCGCGGGGTCCGTGGGTGATCTACCGCGGCTGCCTACCGACCTGGCTTGCGGGTCCGTGCCTGTCCTTCGGCGCGGCCGGCGGCTGATGGACCGGCGATGCTCGGACCGTACATGCAGATCTTGGACAGTTTCCGTTCTGTGCTAACGGAAACTGTCCAAGATCTGGAAACGCACGCCGCTTGATGACGCCATCCGCCTCCGCCGAGGAGCCCTTCAGCGCGGCATCTCCCGTTGCGGCCCGCTGCGGCGGTCGGTGGTCGGCGTCCCGGGGGCGGGCGTCCCGGCGGGCCGGCGGCAATGCAAAGGCCGCTGGCCGGCACCCCGGGTTGCGGGTGCCGGCCAGCGGTCGGTGGTCTTGGGTCTTACCGTGCGGTGGTGCTGGTGTGCGGTGGTGCGGGTCAGCTGTTCCAGTGCTGGGCGACGAGGTCGGTGGCCTGCTGCTCCCACTGGGCGTAGGCGTCCGGGTACGCCGAGACCTGCACCGTCTGCGCGGCCACGGTCAGCGGCATGTCCTGCCACCCGTCAACCTGCTTCAGACCCTTCAGGAACGCGGTCGTCGAGTACTCGGGGTCGGTGATCTGCTCCGGCGTACCCCAACCACTGGACGGGCGCTGCTGGAACAGGCCCAGCGAGTCATGATCGTTCCTGTCACCCAGGTGACCCAGGTTCTCCAGCTTCGACTCCTGCAGGCTCGTCGCGATCGAGATGACCGCGGCCCGTTCGGGCAGGCCGGCCTTCTTCGTCGCGGCGATGATCGCCTTGACGTTGGCCGTCTGCTCGTCGTTGAGGGTGATGTGCGACTGCTCGCCCTGCGGCTTCGCCGCCTGCACGGCCACCGCTGCGGCGGCGGGCTTGGCGTCCACGGCCGGGTTGGCGTGGGCGGCGATCGGGCCGGCGAAGACACCACCGGCGAACGCGAGACCAGCAACGGACAGCATGCTCTTACGGAAGATCGTGTTCATGGGGGTAGCTCCTTCGGGGGTAGGAACACCCGAACCGCCAAAGGGGGGAACGGCGGCAGGGTGTGAGCACCTCGTCCGGCGCTGCACAAACAAACCGGGAAAAGTCTGAGGGGTCGGCGGCCTGCGAGCGGGGCTCGTGGCGCCGGGGTCCAGGTGTAACGACCGGGGGGCCGGGGTCATTCCGGGGGTGGCCCATCCCGTCGGCACCCAGGTGGAGGCGATGCCTGCGGTCGATCGTGGGGATTACAACGACCGGGGGGCCGGGGTCATTCCCCGGTGGCCCAACCTGCCGGCACCCCCATCACGGCGGTGCCTGCGGTCGATCGTGGGGACCATAACGACCGGGTGGCGGCGGGCATTCCACCCTGCCGGACCTCGGATCCCGCGCCCGTGAAGACCGGGCGGCGGGAGGTGCTGCTGCGATCGTCAGGGTGTGTAACGACCCCGGCCCGGCCACGATTCCGGCCCACCGGTGAGACCGGTAACCAGGCAAAAGCCCCAAACCGTGCATAGCCTAACGGTACGTCACCCTGCAACGGCCCAGACCGGACAAATCTCCCCTGAGATCATCCCCCGCCGGCTGGTCCCGTGCGCACCAGGGCTTGATCCACTCGTCTTCAGTGAAATCGGGGTGTCCGGGCGAGCGGGACGCCCCGATATCAAGGACCTCGTGTTGATCACGGCCGTAACGGGGTCGGCATCGAGCGCGATGGTCGCGGGTTTGCCAGTTGCCTGAAGCCGTGCAGACCTCGCGAAGCCACCCCGAGCCCGTAACGTGACGCAGACCTCGCGAAGCCAGGCAGGCCCGTAAGGCCGCGCAGACCGGGAAGCAACCCAAGCCCGCAAGGCCGCGCAGACCGCGAAGCAACCCAAGCCTGCAAGGCCGCGCAGAACTCGGGAAGCAACCCAAGCCCGCAAGGACCGCGCAGACCTCGCGAAGCCACGCGAGCCCGCAACGCGGCGCGGACCCTGCGAAGCCACGCAAGCCCGGCAAGGCCGCGCAGACCTGCGGAGCTGCGTAGGCGGCGCGCCGCGCAGGCCGGGTGGACCCGCGCGTTGGTGCGAGACCGCGCACAACCGCGCGAACCGCGCTCCCAGGTCGGGGGCGCGGTTCGCGGATGTTGGGGACGGTCGGGTCAGGCGACCTTGCGCTGGGCCGGGACCGTCGACTTGTGCGGGCGGCCCAGGCGGGCTTCCAGTCGCGCGACGTCGACTCGGGCGTGCCGGCGGTCTGCGAGGTCCTCCCAGCCGACGGCGAGCAGTCGGAGACGCTCCGACTCGCTGAAGCCGCCCCACACGCCGTACGGCTCGCGCACTGACAGTGCGTGGGCGGCGCACTCGGCGCGTACGGGGCAGGTGCGGCAGACCGCCTTGGCGGAGGATTCGCGGCGCAGCCGGGACGAGCCTCGTTCACCGTCGGGGTGGAAGAACTGCGCGCTGTCGCGTCCTCGGCAGGCACCGAGTCGCTGCCAGTCCCAGAGATCGACGATGGGTCCGGGCAGTCTACGTACGTTCGACATCAGCACCCCTCCTCCCGCGCGGCTCCGCGAGAATCCTTGATGGCCGGCGTCCGGGCGGCGGGCCGCGCAGGCGCACCGTTCCCGGCCTGGATCTCCGGTACCCGGGCTTTCGTCAACTCACACGTCTGTGATCGAAAACCTCCGGGAAATTGCGGCTTTCGCCCTATCTGTCGGAAAAGTTCGAACGATTGCCCGGAACCACCTCCCCAGCCGACCGCGTCATGGTCTGCTCGTTGGCGGAGAGGAGACCACAGTGCGTACCGTCCTTGTGTGCGTTCGGACACCGCTCGCGGCCCAGCACCTTACTTCTGCTGCCGCGCGGCTGGGGTTGTCCGCGATCGTTCGTACCGCCGTCTCTGATCCCGAGGTGATGCTGCGGCTGGCGGAGCGGCCGGCCGACGTGGTGTTGGCGGACACCGCCCTCACCCGGCCGGACAGCGCCGGCTTCGTCCGCCGGGTGTTGGCGCGGGCCCCGCAGGCAGCGGTGCTGCTGCTCGGCACCGAGGAGTCCGAGGCTGCGGCGGCCACCATCAGTGCCGGCGCCCGGGGGCTCATCCAGAATGTCGACCACGACCTGACCAGCGCGGTGGCGAAGGCCCTACTGCTGCTCACCGCGCCCGGTCGAGCCTCCCGGCAGCGAAGCACCGATCCGGCCCGCGACGCGGCGGCGGTGGGTGGTTCCGGTCGCTCCGGGCCGGCGCCGCGCGGTTCCGGTGAGCCCGGTTGGACGGCGACGGCCGCTGACGGGTCGGCCGGTCTGGCGTCGGTGCCGGTGCAGCGGGGCGACGACGAGGCGGAGGCGGGGACCGGTGAGCCGGCGGCGCAGACCGACCCGGGCCGTCCCGTCCCGAACGCGCGACCCAGTCGGGCGTCCATCGGCCTCACCGAGCGTGAGCTTCAGGTGCTGCTGGGCATGGCCGAGGGCAAGAGCAACGCGGAGATCGGCCGGGAACTGTTCGTGTCGGAGGACACCGTCAAGACGCACGCCCGCCGGTTGTTCCGCAAGCTCGGTGCCCGGGACCGGGCGCACGCGGTGGCGGCGGGGTTCCGCGCCGGTCTGGTGGCCTGACGTCCGCGCAGCGCCGCCGCAGGGCACGCCGCGCGGAAGCGGGGCACGCCCGCACGGCACCCGAGAGCAGGGGTACGCCGCGCGCCGGTGTCGTCACTTGGTGGCGGTCGGGGCGCCCGGCTCGTCCTCGGTGCCCTCGGACAGGGTGTCGTGCACCCCGTCGGCGTACCCCCGGGCGTAGTCCCAGGTCACATAGTGATCCGGGTCGGGGTCGTACGCGGGCTCGTGCACCCGGGGTCGGCCGGAGTTGAGCAGGTGCCGCAGGTTGCCGCGGAGCAGGTCCCAGTCGAAGTAGTGCGGCTCCCGGCAGTCCTCGCATTCGATCACCAGCCCGCGGACCCCGATCGGGGCCAGCAGCGCCTGGTAGATCTCCAGGTCGGCGAGGTCCTCCAGCACATCCTGCCGCTCGACGTCGGTCAGCGGATCCGGCGTCGCGTCATCGCCCGGGTCATCCAGACCCGCTGTCGGATCGGCCGGGTCGCCATTGAACGGGTCGATGGGCTCGTCGTGCACCCCCTCACCGTAGACCCAACGCGGCGCGAACGTCCGCCCCCCGGCCTCCGCGCCGGGCCGGCCTGCCACGGACGGGTCGCCCAGCTCACTGGGTACGATGAGGCGACGTGCCGGCACCGTGGCGCGCTCCGGTGCCCGCCCGCGCCACCTCGCTGAAGCCCATCCGAGCAGCTCAGGGGAGCAATCGTGGAAAATTCGCCCAGCACCGATCTTCCGGCCGGCGTCGAGCACGCCGACCTGGGCGGCCACCTGCCTGAGCTGCCGGCCGGCTCCGCCCGGGTGGTTCCGCTCGGTCTGACCTTCGACGACGTGCTGCTCCAGCCGGGCGAGTCGGACGTGGTGCCCAGCCGGGTCAACACCCGGACGAAGCTCACCCGCAACATCGAGTTGTCCATTCCGCTGCTGTCCAGCGCCATGGACACGGTGACCGAGGCCCGGATGGCGATCGCCATGGCCCGTCAGGGCGGCATCGGTGTGTTGCACCGCAACCTCTCCATGGAGGACCAGGCCCTCCAGGTCGACCTGGTCAAGCGCTCCGAGTCCGGCATGATCACCAACCCGGTGACCGCCAGCCCGGACGACACGCTGCGTGAGGTCGACGAGCTGTGCGGGCGGTACCGCATCTCGGGCGTTCCGGTGGTGGACGGCGACGGCCAGCTGGTGGGCATCGTCACCAACCGGGACATGCGTTTCGTCTCCGAGCCGAACACCCCGGTCCGCGAGATCATGACCCGCACTCCGTTGATCACGGCCCGGGTCGGGGTGAGCAAGGACGACGCTCTGGCCCTGCTGCGTCAGCACAAGGTCGAGAAGCTGCCGATCGTCGACGACTCGGGCCGACTGCGCGGCCTGATCACGGTGAAGGACTTCACCAAGAGCGAGCAGTATCCGGACGCCAGCAAGGACGACGCCGGTCGTCTGCGGGTCGCCGCCGCCATCGGTGTCGGTGAGGACGCCTACAAGCGGGCCCGTGCCCTGGTCGACGCGGGCGTGGACGTGCTGATCGTGGACACCGCGCACGGTCACCAGCGGGCCGTGCTGGACATGGTCCGCCGGCTCAAGGCCGACGTGGCGGTCGACGTCATGGGCGGCAACGTGGCCACGTACGCCGGCGCGAAGGCGCTCGTCGACGCCGGCGCCGACGGCGTCAAGGTGGGTGTGGGGCCGGGCGCGATCTGCACCACCCGGATCGTCGCCGGGGTCGGCGTGCCGCAGGTGACCGCGATCATGGAGGCGGCCCGGGCCGCCCGCCCGGCCGGCGTGCCGGTGATCGGCGACGGCGGCATTCAATATTCCGGTGACATCGCCAAGGCCCTGGTCGCCGGCGCCGACACGGTGATGCTCGGCAGCCTGCTGGCCGGCTGCGAGGAGAGCCCCGGCGAGCTGATCTTCGTCAATGGCAAGCAGTTCAAGACGTACCGCGGGATGGGGTCGCTCGGCGCGATGCAGTCCCGGGGTCAGGCCAAGTCGTACAGCAAGGACCGCTACTTCCAGCAGGACGTGCTCAGCGACGACAAGCTGGTCCCGGAGGGCGTGGAGGGCCAGGTGCCCTACCGGGGGCCGCTCTCCCGGGTGGCCCACCAGCTGGTCGGCGGTCTGCGACTGGCCATGGGGTACGCCGGTGCGGAGAACATCCCCGATCTGCACCGCCGGGGCCAGCTCATCCGGATCACCGCGGCCGGCCTGAAGGAGAGCCACCCGCACGACATCCAGATGACCGTCGAGGCGCCCAACTACCACACCCGCTGACCCACCACCCCCAACCACCTGGAGTCCCCCATGCGTGACGTGGTCGAGATCGGGCTGGGCAAGACCGCGCAGCGCGGCTACCACCTGGACGACATCGCCATCGTGCCGAGCCGCCGCACCCGGGACGTCGACGACGTGTCGACGTCCTGGCAGCTCGACGCGTACCCGTTCGGCATTCCGTGCGTCGGCCACCCCTCCGACGCCACCATGAGCCCGTCCTCGGCGGTGCGTCTCGGTCAGCTCGGCGGCCTCGGCGTGCTCAACGTGGAGGGGCTCTGGACCCGCTACGAGAACCCGACGAAGGTGCTGGACGAGCTGGCCGGCCTCGACGAGGACGCCCGCGCCACCAAGCGGCTCCAAGAGGTGTACGCGGAGCCGATCCGCCCGGACCTGATCGCGGAGCGGGTCCGTGAGCTGCGCGCCGGTGGCGGCACGGTGGCGGTGCGGGTCTCCCCGCAGCACACCCTGGCGCTGGCGCCGGTGATCCTGGACGCCGGTGTGGACATCCTGGTCATCCAGGGCACCATCGTCTCGGCCGAGCACGTGTCGACCACTGACGAGCCGCTGAACCTCAAGGAGTTCATCGCCGACCTCGACCTGCCCGTGATCGTCGGTGGCTGCACCGACTACAAGACGGCGCTGCACCTGATGCGCACCGGCGCGGCCGGGGTGATCGTGGGCATCGGTGGTGACGAGTGGTCGACCACCGAGTCGGTGCTGGGCATCCGGGTGCCGATGGCCACCGCGATCGCCGACGCCGCGGCGGCCCGCCGTGACTACCTGGACGAGACCGGCGGCCGGTACGTGCACCTGATCGCCGACGGTGACATCCAGACCTCGGGTGACATCGCCAAGGCGCTCGGCTGCGGCGCTGACGCGGTGATGCTCGGTGAGCCGCTGTCGCTGTGCGAGGAGGCCCCCGCCGGTGGTGCCTGGTGGCACTCGGCGGCGAGCCACCCGTCGCTGCCCCGGGGTGCCTTCGAGGTTTCCGGTGATCCGCTCGGGTCGATGGAGCAGTTGCTCTTCGGGCCGGCCGACGAGGCCGACGGTCAGCTGAACCTGTTCGGCGGGCTGCGTCGGGCGATGGCCAAGTGTGGTTACCGCGACCTGAAGGAGTTCCAGAAGGTCGGTCTGGTCCTCGACCGCTGACCGCTCCTGACGTCCGAAGGCCGGCCCGCACGGGCCGGCCTTCGTCGTGTTCAGCCGGCTGTCACTTCTCCAGGTAGATGGTCAGGTCGGACATGTTGCGGTAGCTGGTCGCCGCGAAGTCGAGCGACTGGCCCTTGTTGTCAGCGCCGCCGGGGGCGGTGTCCATCTCCCAGTTGGCGTGGTGGAAGTTGCGCTCGCCGATGGTCTGGAAGAACTGCTGGAAGTTGAGGTCGCCGTCGCCCAGCGGGGTCATCTGGTACCCGTTGGGGACAGTGGTGTCCCGGTCGCCGTCCTTGGCGTGGAAGAGCGGGAACCGGGTGGTCCGGTCGGCCACGGTGAGGATCGGGTCGAACAGGTCGGTCACCTCCTGGCCGGCCGGGTTGATGTACTTCTGGTGCTTGTAGCGGGCCACGTAGGCCCAGTAGATGTCCAGCTCGAAGAAGACGTACCGCGGGTCGGTGATCTCGAAGAAGTACTCCAGGCGGCGGATGCCGGAGGACCGGGTCTGCCGGCCCTGCGCGTCGCGCGGGCCCCGGTCGATCAGGAAGCTGTACGCGGCGTCGTGGTTGTGCGTGTAGAGCCGCATGCCCCGGGCCCTGGCCTGCCGGCCCAGCTCGTTCCAGATGTCCGCGGCGGCGTCCCACTCGGCCTTGTACGCGCTGTTGGTCGGGTCGCTGCCGGTGCCGATGTTCTTCATGCCGAGTTCCTCGGCGATGTCCAGTTGTTGCTGGAAGGTGGCCGGCTGGATCGTGGCGTGGGTGCCGTTGGCCACCAGGCCGTTGTCGTCGAGGATCTTGCGGATCTCGGCGGGGGTGATCTGCCGGCCCAGGATCTCGGTGCTCTGGGTGTAGCCGGCGAACTCGATCTCCTTGTAACCGATTTCGGCGAGTCGGGCGAGGACGCGCTCGAAGCCGTACGGGACTCCGCTGTCGTCGGGCGCGGCGGTGATCCGGTCGCGGACGCTGTAGAGGATGATGCCGCGGTTCTTCGCCGGGATCAGCGGTTCGACCCGCAGCTTGCTCTTGGGGTTGGCGAGCGCGGGGGTGCCGGTGGCCAGGACGGGCAGGCCGGCCGCGCCGATCGCGGCGGCGGCGCCGGCGGACGCGGCGAGCAGGGACCGACGGCTGAGTCGGCCGGTGGGGGTGGCGTCGGGGGCGGTGTGGTCGGGCATGGTTCCACCTTTCGCGACGGTGGTCGGGAACAGACACTAACGTCGGTCTAAGTCGAAAGAAAGGTTCGATCGACGTCGTCTTTTGTTTGATTCAACGAAAGTTACTGATGATCGTCGATACCGGCCGCGCGGCCCGCGATGCTGGCTAGGCTCGGCCTGAGCGGAGTGCCGCAGGAGGAGTGCGCATGGTCCTGACCGGACGGAGACTGCGGGTCGCCGCCGCGCTGACCTGCGTCCTCGGGCTGGTCGCGGCGGCCGGCTGTACGGGCGATGAGCGCGACGGCTTCCGGCCCGGCGCGGCCGACGTCGGCGACCCGTACGTGCCGGGGCGCGGCAACGGCGGCTACGACGTCGCGCACTACGGTCTCGACGTCCGCTACGACCCGTCGACCGACCGGCTGACCGGGAAGGCCGTCATCACCGCCACCGCCACCCAGGACCTGTCCCGGTTCAACCTGGACCTGGCCGGCCTGGAGGTCGGCGCGGTCAGCGTGGGCGACGCGGCGGCCGAGTACCGGCGCGGCGACGGCGAACTGGTGGTGACGCCCCGCGACGGCGTACCGCGGGGGCGGCAGTTCACCGTGACCGTCGACTACGCGGGCGTACCGACTGCCGTCGACGACGGGGCATTGGGCAGCGGCGGTTTCCTGCACACCAGCGACGGCGCGGTGGCGCTCGGCCAACCCCACTCGGCCGCCACCTGGTTCCCGGTCAACGACCACCCTTCGGACAAGGCCACCTACGAGCTGGCGGTGACCGTCCCGGACGGCCTGGCCGCGCTGAGCAACGGCGTGCCGCTGCCGAGGAGCAGCGCCGACGGGTGGACCACCTGGCGGTGGTCGGAGCGCACCCCGATGGCCAGCTACCTGAGCACCCTCGTGATCGGTGACTACCGGGTGGTGACCGGCACGCACGCCGGCCGGCCGATGGTGACGGCGGTGGCCGCGAGCCTGCCGGCGACCGGTGGGGCGGCCACCTCGCTGGCCCGCACCGGCGCGATCGCCGACTTCCTGGCCAGCCGCTTCGGCCCGTACCCGTTCGACTCGTACGGGGGGATCGTGATCGCCGACGACCGGGTCGGGTACGCCCTGGAGACCCAGTCCCGACCGGTCTACGGGCCGGCCTTCTTCGCCGACGACCGGCCGAACCCGAGCGTCGTCGCACACGAGCTGGCGCACCAGTGGTTCGGCGACAGCGTGTCACTGACCAGGTGGGGTGACATCTGGCTCAACGAGGGTTTCGCCAGCTACGCCGAGTGGCTGTGGGAGGAGCACGACGGCGGCCGGACCGCCCAGCGCAACTTCGAAATGCAGTACGCGGCGACCGACTGGAGGCAGCCGTCGGTCGAGCCGGGCCGGGAGCAGATGTTCGGCACTGCCGTCTACAAGCGGGGTGCGCTCGCCGTGCACGCGTTGCGCCGCACCGTCGGTGACGACCTCTTCTTCCGCATCCTGCGCACCTGGACCGCCGAGCGGGCGGGAGGCAACGCGACCACCGCGGACCTCGTCTCGCTGGCCGAGCGGGTCGCGCAGCGGCAACTGCGCCCGCTCTTCGACGCCTGGCTGGTGGGTGGGTCGGCCCCCACACTGCCGTGACCCGGCCCGGCCGCCCGGTCGATATGCTGCCGCCGGTGAACGGCGGGTAGGCGCCCGTTCGTGCGGAGCGGCGGAGGCCGTGACCGGCCACCGTGCGGAGAGGGTGTGGGATGCGGGGGACGCGGCACAGACTGCGGACGGGTGCCGCTCTGGTGGTGACCGGTGCGCTGGCACTGTCCGGATGCGACTCGACGGGCCCGGAGACGGCACCGTCACCGAGCACGTCCTCCGCCACGGCGCGGACGTTCACGGCGGGTGCCGACGGGGTCGGCGACACCTACTTCCCGACCTACGGCAACGGCGGCTACGACGTCGGCCGGTACACCGTGAAGGTGCGCTACGACCCGGCCAAGGACCAGTTGACGGGTACGACCACGGTGCGGGCCACCGCGACCACCGACCTGTCGACGTTCAACCTCGACCTGGCCGGCCTGACCGTCAGCGCGGTCACCGTGGACGGCGCACCGGCGACGCACAGCCGCAAGCGCAACGAGCTGGTGATCAAGCCGGCGTCCGGCCTGATCAACGGCAACGGGTTCGTCGTCGAGATCACCTACGCCGGCAAGCCGAAGCCGTTGAAGAACGAGACGCTCGGTGACGGCGGCTTCCTGCACACCGCCGACGGTGCCATCGCGCTGGGTCAGCCCGAATCGGCCAGCACCTGGTTCCCGGTCAACGACCACCCGTCGGACAAGGCGGCCTACGACTTCGAGGTCACCGTTCCGGACGGGCTGACCGCGATCAGCAACGGCGTTCCCGGCGGGAAGGTCAGCTCGGGCGGTTGGACCACCTGGAAGTGGTCGGAGAAGTCGCCGATGGCCAGCTATCTGAGCACGCTGGTGATCGGCAAGTTCCGGATCACCACCGGTGAGCACAAGGGCCGCCCGGTCTACAACGCTGTCACCACCAACCTGGCCAAGGGGAGCGCGGACGCGTCGATCGCCCGGACCGTGGACGTGGCCGACTACCTGGAGAGCGTGTTCGGGCCGTACCCGTTCGACGCGTACGGCGGTGTGGTGGTCTCCGACAGCCGGATCTCCTACGCCCTGGAGACGCAGAGCCGACCGGTGTACGCGGCGAGCTTCTTCCGGCAGGGCGAGAACACCGAGGTCGTCGCCCACGAGTTGGCCCACCAGTGGTTCGGCGACAGCGTCGCGTTGGCCAAGTGGGAGGACATCTGGCTCAACGAGGGCTTCGCGACGTACGCGGAGTGGCTCTGGGCGGAGCACACCGACGAGTACACCGCCAAGGAGGCGTTCGACACCCGCTACGTCGAGATGTCCGCGCAGGTGTGGCAGACACCGCCGGGCAAGCCGGGTGCGGAGAAGCTGTTCAGCGAGTCGGTCTACCAGCGCGGCGGGATGACGGTGCACGCCCTGCGGGTGGCCGTGGGCGACGAGGCGTTCTTCGAGATCGTCAAGACCTGGGCGGCGGAGAAGCGCGACGGCACCGCCACCACCGCCGAGTTCGTGGCCCTCGCCGAGCGGGTCTCCGGCAAGAAGCTCGACGCGCTCTTCGACGCCTGGCTGTACGGCACCAAGAAGCCCGCCCCGCCCAAGCGGCTCTGAGCGCCGGTCAGTTCTTGACGACCAGCTTGGGGTGGGCGTCCAGGTACGCGTCGGCGCGACCGGCGCGCAGTTCGGTGAGGAACGTGCGGCCCTCGGCGGTCAGCTGCTCACCCCGGTAGGCGCTGCCCTTGCCGACACCGGAACCGGGCAGCCCGACCAGCGTGAAACGGTTCTCCGGCAGGCCACTGAGGGCGTACGCGATGTCGACGATCCGGCGTCCGCCGACGTAGACCAACGTGTCGCCCAGCGCGGAGACCACCTTGTCGACGCGCTCCGGTTGCTTGGCCAGGCCCTCGTCCAGGATCTTGCGGGTCATCGCCCGGATCAGCTGCTGCTGGTGACGCTGCCGGGCGTAGTCGCCGCCGGTGATGTAGCGCTGCCGCGCGTAGTCCAGCGCCTGCCAGCCATTGAGGTGCCGCTCGCCCTTCTCGTAGACCTGCTGCGGCCCCTTGTACCCGCCCGGCGCGGGCTCGCGGTACTTGCCGTCCGGTCGACGGTGCAGCGACTCGACCCGCTGGTCGACGTAGATGTCCACCCCGCCCAGTTCGTCGACCAGCCGGTCGAACCCGTTGAACGTGAGCACCGCGCCAGCGTCGATGCGCAGCCCGGTGTAACCGCTGACCGTGCTGCGCAGCAGCTCGTACCCCTGGGCGGTGCTGGGTTGTTTGGGTTTGCCCGGCACCCGGCTGCCGAAGCTCATCGCGTGGGTGAGCTTGGTCTTGCCGCCCTTGTAGCCGGCCTTCGGGAACGCCGGGATGTCCACGAGCAGGTCGCGGGGGAGTGAGAAGAGGTACGCCCGGTTCAGTCCCTTGGGTACGTGCAGCACCAGCACGGCGTCCGAGTGCGGCTCCCATCCGGGCACGCTGACCCGGGTGTCCACACCGACCAGCAGCAGGTTGAGTGGGCCGGTGATGTCCGCGCCCGGCGGTGGACCGCTGGGGCTCGGGGTGGGCGTGCCGACCGGCGACGGGGTCGGTGAGCCGGCCACCGGAGCGCCGCCCGGCGTGTTGTCACCGGTCAGCCGGGTGGCCACCACGGCGCCGGCCGCGATCAGCGCGACCACGGCGAGGGCCGTGAGCCCCAGCAGCAGCCACCGTCGGCGTGGTGCCATCGACCCGAGAACCATGTGGATTCCTCCCACCCGTCTGGTGAACAACGCTCCGACGGGTGCTCCGGGTTGCGGCCGGGAGGCGCCGGGTCGGTCGGCCGGAGCATGATCGCGCGAAAAGTGCCGCTGGCGCGAGCGCTACTCACGAGTAATGATGCCTTCATGCGGTACGACGTGGTCGTCATCGGGTCCGGCTTCGGTGGCAGCGTCACCGCGCTCCGACTCGCCGAGAAGGGTTACTCGGTGGCGGTGCTGGAGGCCGGCCGCCGCTTCACCGACGAGGAGTTCCCGCAGACGTCCTGGCGGGTCCGCCGGTTCCTCTGGGCACCGAAGCTGGGCTGCTACGGCATCCAACGACTCACCCTGCTCCGCCCGGCCGACCGACGATCCGGCGGTGGGGTGCTGGTGCTCTCCGGCGCCGGGGTGGGCGGCGGTTCGCTGGTCTACGCGAACACCCTCTACGAACCGCTGCCGGCCTTCTACGACGACCCGCAGTGGCGGGACATCACCGACTGGCGCGACGAGTTGGCCCACCACTACGACCAGGCGAAACGGATGCTCGGCGTCACCACGTACCCCGTGCACACCGGTGCGGACCGGGCCATGCGGGCGGTGGCCGAGCGGATGGGGGTGGGGCACACCTTCCACGCCACCCCGGTGGGCGTGCACATCGGCCGGCCCGGCCAGCGGGTCGCCGACCCGTACTTCGGTGGCGCCGGCCCGGAGCGCACCGGCTGCACCCACTGCGGCTCGTGCATGACCGGCTGCCGGCACGGGGCGAAGAACACGCTTGTCAAGAACTACCTCTGGCTCGCCGAGCGGCTCGGGGTCACGGTCCGCCCGTTGACCACCGTGACCGCCGTCCGGCCCGCCGACGGCGGCGGCTACCAGGTGCACACCGAACGCACCGGCGCCTGGCTGCGCCGGGGGCGGCAGGTCATCCACGCCGACCAGGTGGTCTTCGCCGCCGGGGCGCTCGGCACCCAGCGGCTGCTGCACGCGATGCGCGCCGACGAGGCGCTACCCCGGCTCTCGCCGCGCCTCGGCGAGCTGACCCGAACCAACTCGGAGGCGATCCTCGGCGCCTCGGTGCCACGACAGCGCGCCCGCTCCGAGCGGTTGGACTACACCGAGGGGGTGGCCATCACCAGTTCGTTCCACCCCGATCCGCAGACGCACATCGAGCCGGTCCGCTACGGGCGCGGCTCCAACGCGATGGGGCTGCTCCAGTCGCTGCTGGTCGACGGCGGCCCGCACCGGGTACGCCGCTGGCTGGGCAGCATCGTGCGGCAGCCCAGGTTGGCTGCCCGGATGGTGTCGGTCCGGGGCTGGTCGGAACGGACGGTGATCGCCCTGGTCATGCAGTCGGTGGACAACTCGCTGACCACCCGGTGGCGGCGTGGCCCACTGGGCCGCAGGCTGGTCACCGGCCCGGGTCACGGCACCCCGAGCCCGACCTGGATCCCGGCCGGCAACACAGCGGCCCGGCTGCTCGCCGACGAGATCGGCGGCACCGCCGGCGGCTCGCTCACCGAGCCGTTCGACATCCCGGTGACCGCGCACATCCTGGGCGGGGCGGTCATCGGCGCGACAGCGGCCGACGGAGTGATCGATCCCTGGCACCGGGTGTACGGGCACGCCGGGCTGCACGTGGTCGACGGCGCGGCGGTCTCGGCCAACCTGGGCGTGAACCCCTCCCTGACGATCACCGCCCAGGCGGAACGGGCCATGTCCTTCTGGCCGAACAAGGGCGAAGAAGATCCCCGACCGCCGCTCGGCGGCCCGTACCGCCGGCTGGCCCCCGTACCCCCGAGGAACCCGGCGGTCCCCCCGGGCGCCCCAGGCGCGCTGCGACAGTGACCCGCCGCCACTTCCGCGATCTTGCACTTTCGGTCGTCGTTACGCGGCATTCGTGGCTTTTGTCGGGACAGAAAGTGCAAGATCGCGGGGAGAGTGGATTGCTGGCGAGCCGGTGCCGGGAGCGGGGGTGACACTCGGTAGGCTTTGTGCACATGAGCCTGCCTCGCCCTGTCCTCGTGGTGGACTTCGGAGCCCAGTACGCCCAGCTCATCGCCCGTCGGGTCCGTGAGGCGAAGGTCTACTCCGAGATCGTGCCGCACTCGATGCCGATCGCCGAGATGCTGGCGAAGAACCCCGCCGCGATCATCCTGTCCGGTGGCCCGGCCAGCGTCTACGCCCCGGACGCGCCGCAGATCGACGCGGGGGTGTTCAACGCCGACGTGCCGGTCTTCGGCATCTGCTACGGCTTCCAGGCGATGGCCCAGGCGCTCGGCGGCACGGTCACCAGGACCGGCAACCGTGAGTACGGCGGCACCCCGCTGCGCCCCCGCCTGCTCGACCCCGGTGTGCTGCTGCGGGACCTGCCGGCCGACCTGCCGGTGTGGATGAGCCACGGCGACTGCGTCACCGAGGCGCCCGAGGGCTTCACGGTGACCGCCGAGTCGGCGGGCGCCCCCGTCGCGGCATTCGAGGACCTGGCCGGCCGGCGGGCCGGCGTGCAGTTCCACCCGGAGGTCGGGCACACCGCGCACGGCCAGGAGATGCTGACCCGTTTCCTCTACGACATCGCCGGCATCGAGCCGACCTGGACGCCCGAGAACATCATCGACGAGCAGGTCGCCCGGATCCGCGCCCAGATCGGCGACAAGGAGGTCATCTGCGGCCTCTCCGGCGGGGTGGACTCGGCGGTCGCCGCGGCGCTGGTGCACAAGGCGGTCGGTGACCAGCTCACCTGCGTCTTCGTCGACCACGGCCTGCTGCGCGCCGGCGAGGCCGAGCAGGTGGAGAAGGACTACGTCGCCGCCACCGGCATCAAGCTGAAGGTGGTCGACGCCGCCGACCGGTTCCTCGGCGCGCTCGCCGGGGTGACCGACCCGGAGCAGAAGCGCAAGATCATTGGCCGGGAGTTCATCCGGGTCTTCGAGGCGGCGGCCCGCGAGATCGCCGCGCACGGTGACGTGGAGTTCCTCGTCCAGGGCACCCTCTACCCCGACGTGGTGGAGTCCGGCGGCGGCACCGGCACCGCCAACATCAAGAGCCACCACAACGTCGGCGGCCTCCCGGAGGACCTGAAGTTCGCGCTGGTCGAGCCGCTGCGCACCCTGTTCAAGGACGAGGTCCGAGCGCTCGGCCTCCAGCTGGGTCTGCCCGAGGCGATGGTCTGGCGGCACCCGTTCCCCGGCCCCGGCCTCGCCATCCGGATCATCGGCGCCGTCGACCAGGAGCGCCTCGACCTGCTTCGCCAGGCCGACCTGATCGCCCGCGAGGAGTTGACCGCCGCCGGCCTCGACCGGGGCGTGTGGCAGTTCCCGGTGGTGCTGCTCGCCGACGTGCGCAGCGTCGGTGTGCAGGGAGACGGACGCAGCTACGGGCACCCCGTGGTGCTGCGCCCGGTCTCCAGCGAGGACGCGATGACCGCCGACTGGTCCCGGCTGCCCTACGACGTGGTGGCCCGGATCTCCACCCGGATCACCAACGAGGTCGCCGAGGTCAACCGGGTGGTCCTGGACGTCACCAGCAAGCCGCCGGGCACCATCGAGTGGGAGTGAGCGCCGCTCAGGCGGCCGGCGGCGGGCTGGACGGGGTCGTCGGCGGGTAGGGCGGCGTCGGGGCGTACCCCTGCGGTGGGCCGCCGGGCGCGGGCCCGGCGGTGGGCGGCGGGCCGTTCTGCGGCGTGACGCCCGCGGCGTGCGGCCAGGCCGGCGCGCCGGCGGGCTCCTCCGGCATCAGGAACCACATGATCGGGTACGCGAACAGCGCGAGCCCGCCGGTGAGCAGGCCGGTGACCGCGAAGATCACCCGGACCAGTGTGGGGTCGATGTCGAAGTAGCGGCCGATGCCGCTGGCGACCCCCGCGACCATGCGGTCGGTGGTGGGTCGCCGAAGCTGCTTGTACGGGGCGTGGGGTGCGGTGGTCGATGTCATACCCCCACGGTCCGCGCTGGCGTCCGCCCCGCCCTCGGTGACCGCCCGGATCATTACCCTGACCAATCCCTGATCGGGGCCGGACAGTCAGGAATCCGACTCTTTTCCGTTCCGGTAACCCGGCCCGGGGAGAATTTGCTTCCGTGACCACCTTGCTCAAGCCGCTCCGCAGGATCGCGGCATACGCAGTTTGTGCTGATTCAAGCGGCCGCGTCCTGCTGGTCCGCGCATCGGAGCACTCCGGGACCCCCGGGGCGTGGTCGCTGCCCGGCGGGGCCGTCGACCACGGCGAGGACCCGAACCACACCGTCGTCCGCGAGACCGCCGCCGAAACCGGCCTCTCGGTCGCCGTCTCCGGCCTGGCCGACGTGCTCGCCGACATGCGGGCACTCCCGGATCGCGGCATCACCATCCACACCGACCGGCTGATCTACCGGGTGGCCGTGCGCGGCGGCACCCTCGCGGACCGGGCCGGCGAACGCCCCACCGACCTCGCCCGGTGGTACACCCTCGACGAGGCGCGCGAACTGCCGCTGCGCTCGTTCACCGCACGCGCCCTCGGGCTGCCCGCCTCCTCGGCCGACGTGGTGCCCGACGAGGCACCCGAGTTCCCCTCCTTCTACGCCGTGCCCGGCCCCGACGGGCTGCACCGGGCCCAGCGCTTCGCCGCGTACGCGGTCTGCACCGACCCGGCCGGTCGCGTCCTGCTCACCCGGGTCTCCGACGGCTACCCCGGTGCCGGCTGCTGGCACCTGCCCGGCGGCGGCACCGACTACGGTGAGCAGCCCGGCGCGGCCCTCATCCGGGAGTTGGTCGAGGAGACCGGCCAGACCGGCCGCCTCGTCGAGTTGCTCGGCGTCGCCAGCCACCGCGACGCCGCCTCGCTCGGCCCGGAGGGCTACCCGATCGACTGGCACGGCGTACGCGCCTTCTACCGGGTCGTCGTCGACCAGCCCAACCCGCTGACCGTGGCTGACGTGGGCGGCTCCACCTGCGAGGCCCGCTGGTTCGGCCGCGAGGAGTTGGGCGCGCTCCCCACCGACCGCCTCACCGAGGTGACCGCCGAGGCGGTGCAGGCGGCCCAGCTAACCTGACCCCGGCCGGTCTACGAGGAGACGGCCCAACGGTCGCGCCCCCGTCCGGCACGACCTGCCGGCTTGCCGCCGGCTGCCCGTGGTCGCGCCCCGCCGCTGCGCAGTGGCCTCGCCCTGTGATCGACTGGCCTCACCCCCTTGATCAACTCGGGTTCCTTGAAGGCGCGGTATCCCGGCGCGCGGGACACCGCGCCTTCCGTGAACCCGAGTGGATCACGCTTCGTCCTGAGTGACGCCGGTTCGCCAGCTCCGTGGGTTCCCATGCGCCACCTCGCGTTGATCATGAAGTTATTGTCAGAGTGCGAGATGGATGGCGATAACTTCATGATCAACGGCATGGGGTGCGAAGCGGGGGCGAGCAAAGGTGCAATTGATGCGGCGGGTCGGGGTCTACGGGCTCATCAGGGATTCGGGCCGTGTCCTGGTGGTTCGGGACGGGGTTGAAGGCGAATTCCCGGGTCTCTGGCGGTTGCCGGGCGGTGCCGTCGGGCATGCCGAGGACCCGGAGCGTGCAGTGGTCCGCGAGGTCGCCGAACAGGTCGGGTTGACGGTGACGGTGTCTCGACTGCTCGCGGTGGTCGCCGATGTGGCCACTTCTTCGGAGGGCAGGATCTCGCTGCACACCGACCGGCTGTTGTTTGAACTCAGCACGCCCCACGGCGCTCTGTCCGATGCCCCGCGACCCCAGGCGGCTCAGCCGCAGGATGCGCAGCCCCAAGGCGCGCAGCCCGAGGCCGGGGCTGGTCTGGTTGATCAGTCTCGCTGGCTCTCCCCGGCGGAGGTGGCGCAGGTGCCGCTGACCCCGTTCACCGCCGAGGCGCTCGGTGTGCCGGTCACCCCACTGCCGCCCGGGACGCACCGGCTGCGGCATCCGGCTGCGCCGCCACACCCCGATCGTCGGCTGCGCTTCGGGGCGTACGGGCTGGTCACCGACCCTGCTGGGCGGATTCTGCTGACGCAGATCGCGCAGGGCTATCCGGGGGCCGGTCTCTGGCATCTGCCCGGCGGTGGCACCGATCACGGTGAGCAGCCAGCCACCGGGTTGCTCCGGGAGCTGGTCGAGGAGGGTGGGCAGGTGGGCCGGGTGGTGGAGCTCCTCGGCGTCAACAACCTGCACAATCCGGCCGCGTACGGCCCGGAGGGCCGTCCGCTGGACTGGCATGGCGTACGGGTGATCTATCGGGTGTTGGTGGACGTACCTACTGACGCGACGGTCACCGAAGCCGCCGGAGGGTCGACGGCCCGGGCGGGGTGGTTCACCCGGGCCGAGGCGGTTGACCTGCCGTTGAGCGACATCGCTGCCGTGGCAATCGGACAGAGTGGCCGATAGCACTCGGCTCACTGAGCCGAGTTGGTGACCCTCCGGTACAGTCAAAGGCGGGAATGATGGAGGAAACGGGCGATGAGGCCCGGGATGGGAACAAGCGAGCGGTTCGAGCGGTTTAAGCCAGTTATAAGTACCGCCGGCAGCTATCGCCAAGCCATGTTCCCCTATGCGATGGTGTACTCCGCAAAACGGCTGCCGGGCCATGCAAGGTCCGGCACGAGACAGCCGGACACCGCCCCACGGCGGCCAGCAGATCCGGTGATGGAGGAAACGTGCCGAGAGCCCCATGGCGCCGGCGTCGTACTACTGACAGTCCGCGCCCCGCAGGGCGTCGCTGGGCGGGCCGGTTGCGCCGCAGCAGCACGTTCGCCCGCCAGGTGCTGTTGGTCCGGGTCGGTCGCCGCGACGGCGACCTGCACCCGACCGACCTGACCCCGACCGAGCACCGGTACGCCGACCGGCAGCGCCGTCGTTACGGCCTGGACCGGCTCAGCCGACCGACGCTGGGTGTGGACCCGACACTGGGCCTGGACCGGGCGGACATCGACGCGGTCGTACCGGTCAGCCCGGCGATGCCGCCGATGGCGCAGGTCGACGAGGCCCGCTCGATCCCGCTGCTTCCCGGCGAGCGCACCATCGCGCGCCGGATGAAGTTCGGCCTGGTCAACGCCTGCACGCTGGCCAGCCTGATGCTCGGCATGCTGGCCATCTTCCTGGCCATGCAGGGTGAGGTGCGTATGGCCGCGCTCTGCCTGATCGCCTGCGTCGGCTTCGACGGTCTGGACGGCGCGCTGGCCCGACGCCTCGGCGTGGCCAGCCCGTTCGGCGCTCAGATGGACTCACTGGCCGACATGTGCTCGTTCGGCCTGGCCGCGCCGGTCGTGGTCTACGCGTCGCTCGCCGGCTCGGTCTCCACGGCCGCGGCGGCGGTGGCCTGCGCCCTGGTCGCCGCGTGTGCCGCGATCCGACTGGCCCGGTTCAACGTCTCGCCGAAGGACGGCCGCTTCTTCTGCGGTGTGCCCACCACCATGGCCGCCGCGGTGCTCGCCGTGACGGTGGCGATCGGCCTGCCGGTGCCCGGTGCCGTGCTGGTCGCCGGGGTGGCGTTGCTGGCGTTCGCGATGGTGTCGAGCTTCCCGTACGCCAAGCTCGCCCGCCTGGTGAAGCTGCCGCCGTGGCTCTGGTTGGCTCCGGTGATCGGCGCACTGGTCGACATCCGGCTGACGTTCGCCCTGATCGTGGTGGGTTACCTGGTCAGCGGGCCGGTTCTCTGGCTGCGGCAGCGTCGTACCGCCTGATTGAGCAGACGGAACGGGGCGCCGCGGACCGCGGCGCCCCGTTCGTCGTCAGCGGGTCAGCGCCAGCGGGCGATGACCGTGGACCCACCGACCACCTTGTCGCCCGGCCCGACCAGCGGGTCCGCGGCCTCGGCGGGCAGGTAGACGTCGGTCCGGGAGCCGAACCGGATCAGCCCGAAGCGCTCGCCCTTGGCCAGCAGTGCGCCGATCGGCGCGCGCTGCACGATCCGACGGGCGATCAGCCCGGTCCGCTGCGCGACCACCACAGTGCCGCGCGCGGTGTCCAGCACGGTGTACGCGGCGACGTTGTGCTCGGCGTCCGGCTTCATCGCGTTGACGAAGCCGCCGTCGGCGACGAAGTAGTCCACCACCTTGCCGGCGACCGGTGCGCGGTTGACGTGCACGTCCAGCACCGACAGGAACACCGCGACCCGCAGCCACTCGCCGTCGCCGAAGCGCTCGTCGTGCAGCCGCTGAACCGACAGGACCTTTCCGTCCGCGCTGGCGACCACGGCGCTCGGGTCCTCCGGCACGTCCCGCTCTGGGTCCCGGAAGAACGCGGCGACCGGCCCGGCGGCCAGGGCCGGCAGCAGCCACAGCTTGGACGACGGACGCGCCACCCGGGTGAGCGCGGCGAGGCCCAGCGCGATGCCCGCCGCCGCCACACCGTTGGAGTCGATGTGCATGCTTCGGGTCACCGGCACACTCGACGGCCGGTACGCGGGGGCCAGGCTGTCGGCGGTGGCCGGGCTGGCCGGGGTGAACCGCAGTCGGTAGACCCGCACCGGTGGCGAGTTGCGCAGCACCAGGTCGGCGCCGACGCCGTAGAGGGCGTCCTGTCGGGCCAGCTCGGCGGCGGCGCCCTCGGTCCGGCCGGGCGTGGCGACTGTCGCCACGCTCAGCACCGCCCCGTCGGTCAGGTACTTGGCCAGCCCTTCGACGCCGCCGCGGGTCGCCTCGGCGGTGCCGGTGAACACCTCACCGGCGATGACGACCGCGGCGGGCTCGGCTTCGGCCAGCGAGTCGACGACGTTCACCCGGTCGGCGACCCAGCGGCCCTGGGCGGTGACGTGCTCGCGCAGCGCGGCGGCGCCGAACGGCTCGGTGGGCACCACGGTGAGCCGGTCACCGGGGAGCAGCGCCTCGATCGCCGCGGCCAGCACCGCGGAGGCCGGGTGCACCCCGACCAGCAGGGCGGCCTTGGCGTCGTTGATCCGGGCCAGCTCGGCGACGAGGGTACGGGAGGCTCGCTCGCCGATGCGGACCGGACCGGACCGGCCGGTGGTACGCACGGCGGGGGACTGGGTCATGTCGGGCGGGCTCCTGACGGGGGTAGAGACGGGAATCGCGGCGGGACCGCCATGGGCGGGACGGGCCGGCCGGCGGAGGCGAGATCTCCACCGGCCAGCATATGCGCCCGTCCGCGCCGGTCCCACCGCCGTGCGGCTGTGGTGGACCGACGCGGGTCAGGCGCCCGGGGTCAGGCTTCCCGGCGCGGACCCTCCCGCTCGTCGCGGGTCTGGTCGCCGCCGCTGGCTGCCGCATCGTCGGCGGCGGCCGTGCCCGGGTGGTCACCGCCGGCCGCGACCGGTTGGTCGGACCGGGTCGGCTCGTCCCCGTCGGACGTCACCGGGCGGGCGAGGACCCCGAGAGTCGGCTCCTCGTCCGCGCCGCCGGACCGGCCCGGGATCGGCTCGGTCGGCGGCTCCGACGGCGGATGTGCCAGCCAGGCCGGGTGGATCACATCGGTGATCGGCGCATCCTCCGCCCGCACCTCGGCGGTCGGCGTCTCCAGCGACCGGTCCGAGGCGAACGTCGGGTCCGAGATGCGCGTCGGGTCCGGGGAGGGGGTGTCCCAGGTGGAGCGTTCGGCCTCCCAGACCGGCAGGGCCGCACCGGAGGTCGACGTGGCGGCACCGGAGACCGGCGCGGGCGCACCGGAGCTGGGCGCACCGGAGACCGACGTGCCGGAAACGGGCACGACGGCCTCGGCGACCCCGGCGGTCGGCTCCGGCTGGCTCGGTCGACCCGAGCGCAGCGCGCCGACCAGCCCGAAGACCCCGATCAGGATGAGTGCGCCGGCCAGGAACCAGCCGACCGGCGGCAGCGCCAGCCCGAGCAGTTGGGCGAGCAGCCACCAGGCGGACAGCGCCAGGAACACGAGCCCGAAGGCGAACGACACCAGATCCGTGCGGTGAGCCTTCACCGGGTCACCTCCAGGTTGCCCGCGTTGACGTGGATGTAGAGGCGCAGGGTCCCGCCACCGGGCCCGTCCGCGCCGAGGTCGGTGGATTCCCGCAGACGGCCGTCCAGGCCACCGGAGCGGTTGCCGAAGACGGTGGCGTCACCCGCGTTGACGTCGGCCACCGTCGTGACGTCGACGTTCGGAGGCACGACCACTGTCGCCTGGCCGAAGTTGACGGCCACCGTCACCTGGCTCTCCCGTTTCGCGAAGTCGATCCCGCGCAGGTCGAGCACGGCGTCACCGAAGCTGTTCTCGTACCGGTCCGCCAGGTCGCGGTAGTCGGTGGGCGCCCAGGTCACCGCGCCGTCGACCCCTCGGATCCGGTCGTAGGACTCGGCGACGGTAGCCGTGCCCAGCGCCGCGGCGGTCACCAGGCCGAGCGCGATGAGCCAGCGGGCCCGCCCGAACCAGGTGCCGACCAGCAGACCCAGCGCGATGGTGGCCAACGCGGCGGCGAAGTACGCCGAGGCGCTGATGGCGAAGACGTCCAGCAGGTCGAGCAGGGCGACCAGACCGAGCACCAGGAAGATCAGCGAGAAGGTCACCGCGCCGAGTGGTGACCGCTCCTTCGGGCGCTTCGGCGGCTTCGGTGGCTTGGGCGGAGGCGGCGCGGCCGGGGTCGGCGAAGCGTACGGGCCGTGCGGCGCGAACGGCGGGCGGTAACCGGAGGGCGGCGGGGCGGTCGGATAGCCGGCCGGGGCAGCGGGTGCGCTGCTCACCGGTGGCGACGGCCAACCGGAGCTGGGCATGGCGGTGCTCGGCCAGCCGGGCTGGGCAGCCGTCGTGCCGGCCGGTTGCCCGGACACCGGACCCATCCCGGACACCTGCTGGGTCGCGGTGGCCGGCTGCGGGCCGCTGGTCGGCGGCGTGTCGTACCCCGGGATGGTGGCGGTGGGGGCTGCCCCCGTGGTCGCGGTGGCGTACCCCGGACCGGTGCCGAACATCGGCGGCGTCATCGCCGGGCTGGTCGACGGCGCCGCGCCGTACGACGGTGCGGGCCAGGCCACCGGTGGGACGATCGGGCCGGCCGGGTTGCCGGCCGGTGGCGGACCGCCCGGGTTGCCGGGCCGTGGGTTGCGGCCGTCCCGGTTGAGCAGGAGCGCGCCGGCGACCAGGATGGCGGCGCCGAGCAGCACCGCGCGGAAGGCGTCGGTGACGATGTACGCGAAGCTGGCCGCGACCAGGATGCCCAGGACGATCACGGTCACCGGCGACATGCTGGAGCGACCGCGGCCGAGCATGGATTCGACAGGGGAGGCGGTGTCGCCCTCGTTCGGGATGATCAGCCAGGCGGCGACGTACACCAGAATGCCGATGCCCCCGAAGAAGCCGAGCACCGCGAGCAGCACCCGCCAGAGCACCGGATCGGTGTTGGTGGCGCGCCCGATGGCCGCGCAGACCCCGGCCAGATACCGCCCGTCGCGCGGTCGGACCAGCCCGTACCGTGAGGTGAAGCTGGTGCCGCCCAGCGGCGGTGGCGGTGCGGACGGTCCGGGACCACCGGGTGGCGTGCCGCCCGGACCGTAGCCGGTGCCCGCCGCGAACCCCGGGCCTGGACCGTAGCCCGCAGCGGGCGGCGCGTAGCCGTCGGCCGGATCGCCGGGTGCGGTGTCGGCGGGCGCGTCGGTGCCAGCGTGCGGACCGAAGGTGCGGGGCTCGGTCCATTCGGTGGGCGTGGTGGCGGGCGGGGGCGGTGCTGAACCGCCCGACTGTGCCGACCCCGGTCGGGGCGGCGGGGCAGCTTCCTCGGTCATGCTTCGATCCTGCTGCCCGGCGCACCCGAACGACCTCAGGACCCGACCCTGACCCCACCCTGAGATCCGGCGGCCGGAATGTCGGGGGCGTCCCCGTGGTCACCGACGCCGCAGCGTGTGACGATCGAGTCACCGACCTCGACCTGTCCGCCACCGTGACCAGGGAGCCTCCGATCAGCAGCACCGTGACCCCACCCCCGCGGCTCTACCGCGCCCCCGAGCACCGGATGGCCGCCGGCGTCGCCGCCGGTATCGCCGACCACCTCGGCATCTCGGTGCTGCGGGTGCGCGTCGCGTTCATGGTCCTGCTCGGGCTGAGCGGGCTCGGTCTGCTGCTCTACGCGGCCTTCTGGGCGGTGGTGCCGCTGCGTCCCGGTGACACTGCGGTGCCGCCCCGGCGGGATGTCGCCCAACTCCTGCCGTTCGTGGGGATCGGGCTCGGTGTCCTGCTGATCCAGGTGATGGTCTTCGACTCGGTGGGCGCGGCGGGCACCGCCGGCTGGTTGGTGGCGATCATCGCGGTCGGCGCCGGGGTCATCTGGCACCAGTCCGCGCCCGAGCGGCGGCGGCAGTGGGGCGACGCGATGCCGGTGCCCTGGCTCGGCGCAGTCGTCGAGGAGAGCGACCGCCGGGCCTTCGTGCTCCGGTTCATCGGCGGTGGAGTGCTGGTCGCGGTCGGCATCATCGGTGTCGCGGCCGTCTACTCGCCGGCACAGAACTTCGACGCGGTGATCAACGGCGTGATCTTCGCGCTGGTCGGGCTGGCGGGCGTCGGCGTGGTCGCCGCGCCGGTGCTCTGGCGGACGTACAGCCAGCTCCGCTCGGAGCGCGAGGGGCGCATCCGCGAGCAGGAGCGGGCCGAGTTGGCCGCCATGGTGCACGACCAGGTGCTGCACACGTTGGCCCTGATCCAGCGCAACGCCGGTGACGTGAAGACCGTGCAGCGGCTGGCCCGAGGGCAGGAGCGTTCGCTGCGCAACTGGCTCTACAAGCCCACCGCCTCGCCGAGCGAGCGCTTCGCCGCCGCCCTGGAGCAGGCCGCGGCCGAGGTCGAGGACACCTTCGCGATCAGCGTGGAGACGGTGGTGGTCGGCGATCGGGAGACCGACGAGAAGGTCGGGGCACTGGTGGCGGCCGCCCGCGAGGCTCTGGTGAACGCGGCCCGGCACGCCGGCGTGCAGACCGTGTCGCTCTACGCCGAGGTGGAGCCGGATCAGGTCAGCGTCTTCGTTCGGGACCGGGGGAAGGGCTTCGATCCGGATACCGTGGAGGACCACCGGCACGGCGTACGCGGCTCGATCATCGGGCGGATGAAGCGGCACGGCGGACGGGCCGAAATCCGGTCCGGCCCGGGGGAGGGGACCGAGGTCCGGTTGATCCTGCCGATCTCCCGGGACTCGTCCGCAGCGGAAAGGAACAGATGACCATGGCCGAGCAGTCGACCGAGCACCTCGACCCGGCGGATGCCCGCCCCGAGCGGCTGCGGGTGTTCCTGGTGGACGACCACGCCATGTTCCGGGCCGGGGTGCGCGCGGAGTTGGGCGCCCACGTCGAGGTGGTGGGCGAGGCGAGCACGGTGGCCGAGGCGGTCACCCGGATCGCCGCCGTCGGCCCGGACGTGGTCCTGCTCGACGTGCACATGCCCGACGGTGGCGGTCGCGCGGTGCTGGAGGCGATGCGGCGTACCCATCCGCAGGTCAAGTTCCTGGCGTTGAGCGTCTCCGACGCGGCGGAGGACGTGATCGGGCTGATCCGTGCCGGTGCCCGGGGGTACGTCACCAAGACCATCTCCCCGGACGAGTTGGCTGCCGCGATCCGTCGGGTGGCCGACGGCGACGCGGTGTTCAGCCCACGGCTGGCCGGGTTCGTGCTGGACGCCTTCGCGGCCCGGCCGGACGCCCCGGTGGCCGACCCGGAGCTGGACCAGCTCACCAACCGTGAGCGGGAGGTGCTGCGGCTGCTGGCCCGGGGGTACGCGTACAAGGAGATCGCCAAGGAGCTGTTCATCTCCATCAAGACGGTGGAGACGCACGTGTCCAACGTGCTGCGCAAGCTCCAGATGTCCAACCGTTACGAGCTCTCCCGGTGGGCGGCGGATCGCCGGCTCGTCTGACGTGGGTCGCCAGCGGCGAGGATCAGAGAAACGTCCGGCGCACCCTCGTCCACCCAGCCGGTGATCGTGGCCGGGTAGTCCTGGGCACCCTCATCCGGATGGCTCGAAACGTGAGTGGTGACGGACGTCCCACCGGGCCCGGGTGACCTCGGGGACGCGCACGGGCTGAGGCCTCGTGTTCGGGCGGCGCAACGTATTTCCTGCTCAACGCTGCCTGCGGCGACCGTTTTATGATCATTTTTCAAGTATCGGCAACGTGGCGGGCAACTAACGGCTTGATAACGGCACCTTCACGGAAGCGGCCAGTGGGTGTCACAGTGGCAGCACCTCACCATCGGTGTGTGGCACTCCGTACGCCCCACGACCACGAATCTGCCGATCACGGCGGCCCGTGGCTGTGTCGGTTGCGTCGTGTCGCGCCTCGTTGGTGAGGGAGCCCGGCGGATCGGAACATCAGGGGTGTCCCCAACTTCCCTGTGGTCCCGGCGACCCGCGCCCCGGGGTGGTCGGGCGGTGTCACCCCCAAACGTGCGTGAAACCCACGACGGAACCTGGTTAGAAAGAGGAGGCCCCTCGGAATGAGAGTCTCGAAGCGGGCGACGAGCGCCATCGCGCTCAGCGCGGCTGCCGCGCTTGTCGCGAGCGGTTGCTCGAGCGGCGGCGACGGCGATACTGCCGCCAGCGCGGACGGCTCGATCGTTGTGCACGGCGTCCAGCCGGAGAACCCGCTGGTCCCGTCGAACACCACGGAGACCGGCGGCGGGAAGATCGTCGACTGGCTGTGGACCGGCCTGGTCGAGTACCCGAACGACGGTGGGGCCCCGCGTAACGCGCTGGCGGAGTCCATCAACACCACGGACTCCAAGGTCTTCACGATCAAGATCAAGGCCGGTACCAAGTTCCACGACGGTACCGAGGTCAAGGCGAAGAACTTCGTCGACGCCTGGAACTGGGCCGCCTACTCGCCGAACGGCGCGCAGAACGGCACCTTCTTCGCCGACATCGCGGGCTTCGACCAGACCTACACCACGGACCCGGACGGCCCGGACGGCCCGAAGAAGGCCCCGACGCCGACGACCGACAAGATGTCCGGCCTGAAGGTCATCGACGAGCAGACCTTCGAGGTCACGCTGTCGGCGCCGACCGCGGTCTTCCCGACCAAGCTCGGCTACAGCGCCTTCATGCCGCTGCCGGACGTGTTCTTCACCATGAAGCCCGAGGAGTTCGGCCGCAAGCCGATCGCCAACGGCCCGGTGAAGTTCGTGTCGTGGGAGGACAACTCCCTCATCAAGCTGACGCGCTTCGACGACTACAATCTTCGCGACAAGATGAAGATCAAGGACGTCGACGTCAAGCTGTACCAGGACGACAACGCCGCCTACGCCGACCTGCTGGCGAACAACCTCGACTTCATGGAGGTTGTCCCCACCTCGGCGCTCGCCGGTGACAAGTGGAAGACCGACCTCGGTGACCGGGGCCGCTCGACCGTCACGCCGTCGACCGCGTTCATCGCGTTCCCGATCTACGACAAGCGCTTCCAGAACCCGAAGCTGCGTCGTGCCGTGTCGCTGGCGGTCAACCGGCAGGAGATCTCGGACAAGATCTTCTTCGGCACCCGCAAGCCGGCCGACAGCTGGGCGAACCCGCTGACCCCGGGCGCCAAGCCGGGCAACTGCACCGCCTGCAAGTTCGACCCGGAGACGGCCAAGACGCTGCTCGCCGAGGCCGGTGGCTTCACCGGTGAGATGGTCTTCTACTACAACGCGGACTCCGCCCACAAGGACTGGATGGACGCCGTCGCGCAGCAGATCAAGACCAACCTCAACATCAACGCTCGGGCTGAGGGCGTGCCGACCTTCGCGGTCTTCCGCCAGAACATCAACGCCCACACCATGAAGGGCCCGTACCGCGCCGCCTGGCAGCAGGACTACCCGGACGTGGAGAACTGGGTGAACCCCCTGTTCGTCACCAACGGCTCCTCCAACGACGGTCTGTACAGCAACCCCGAGGTCGACGCGCTGGCCAAGCAGGCCAGCGGCGCGCCGAGCCTGGAGGCCTCGCACGAGGCGTTCGCCAAGGCCGTCGAGAAGGTCGACCAGGACGTCCCGAGCATCCCGGTCTACTTCTACGGCCAGCAGTCCGGCCACTCGGAGAAGATCAAGAAGCTCGAGCTGAACAACGTCGGCGAGATCGACATCACCTCGGTCGAGCTCTGATCCGAACGGTCTGACCCCGGGTCGGGCTCGCCACATCCGGTGAGCCCGACCCGGGGCCGTTCC
This sequence comes from Micromonospora sp. C97, assembly GCF_018070385.1. Taxonomy (NCBI): domain Bacteria; kingdom Bacillati; phylum Actinomycetota; class Actinomycetes; order Micromonosporales; family Micromonosporaceae; genus Micromonospora; species Micromonospora sp. C97. The sequence goes on along the minus strand of NZ_JAGPXU010000002.1, from coordinate 25,843 downwards.
GCGAGTGGGTGTTACAACGCTCCACTCGCACGTTGTCACCACCGTGTCGGCCGTCCGACGCGCCCCCTGTCTGGAGGACCACCCCATGGGCCGTTATCTGTTGAGACGGCTGCTCCAACTCGTGCCGGTCTTCATCGGTACGACGTTCCTGATCTACTGGCTCGTCTGGGCCGTCCCCGGCGACCCGTTCGCCGGCAAGTGCGGTGAGCGCCGCTGCCCGGACCAGTACATCGCCTTCATGACCGAGAAGTACCACCTCGACCAGAACGTCTTCGTGCAGTACGGCAGCTACATGAAGAACCTGCTCCAGGGCGATTTCGGTCAGACCTTCTCGCAGCGCGAGATCAGCGACATCATCATGACCTCGTACCCGAACACGCTGAAGCTGGCGCTCGTGGCGCTCGCCATCGAGGCGATCATCGGCCTCGGTGCCGGCGTGCTGAGCGGCCTGCGGCGTAACGGCTTCCTGGACAACCTGGTCCTGGTCTCCACCCTCTTCCTGATCGCGCTGCCGGTCTTCGTGGTCGGCTTCGTGCTGCAGTGGCTGCTGGGTGTGCAGTGGGGCATCATCAAGCCGACCGTCTCCTCGGAGATGCGGTGGTCCGAGCTGATCGTGCCGGGCTTCGTGCTCGGTAGCGCGTCGGTGGCGTACATCGCCCGGGTGGCACGAACGAGCATCGCGGAGAACCGTCGCGCGGACTACGTGCGTACCGCGATCGCCAAGGGCCTGCCGATGCGCCGGGTGGTGGGCGTGCACCTGCTGCGCAACTCGCTCATCCCAGTGGTGACCCTGCTCGGCACCGACCTCGGCGCCCTGATGGGTGGCGCGATCGTCACCGAGGGAATCTTCGGCATCAACGGAATCGGCCGCCAGGTCTTCCGGGCGATCATCACCAAGGAAAGCGCCACGGTGGTAGGAATCGTGGTCGTCCTGGTGCTGGTCTATCTCGTGATGAACCTGCTGGTTGACCTGCTCTACGCCGCCCTGGACCCGAGGATCCGTTATGAGTGACCCGAGTACCGCATCGATCGTCAGCACCCCTGGCGCACACCCGACCGACTCCGCCGCCCCCGCCACCGCGGGTCAGCCGCAGAGCAACGAGAAGCCGCGCGGCCTGCTCGCCGACGCCTGGCGTGACCTGCGGCGCAAGCCGCTGTTCTGGATCTCGGCCACGCTGATCCTGATCTTCCTGCTGATGGCGGCCTTCCCGGCGCTCTTCGCCCCGGGCGACGCGGTCAACGGTTCGCTGTCCCGCAGCCTCGACAAGCCGTCGGCCAATGGCTGGTTCGGCTACGACGTGCAGGGCCGTGACGTCTACGCCCGGGTCATCTACGGCGCACGGGCTTCCGTCGTGGTCGCCGTGCTCTCCGTGCTGGGCACCCTGCTCATCGGCGGAACGATGGGCATCATCTCCGGCTACCGCGGTGGTTGGGTGGACGCGCTGCTGAGCCGGATCGCCGACGTCTTCTTCGGTCTGCCCTTCGTGCTCGGCGCGATCGTCATCCTGACCACGTTCAACGGGTCGGGCTCCGGCAACAGCAAGGCCCAGATCATGGGCCTGGTGATCGCGTCGCTGATCGTGCTGAGCTGGCCGGTCGTGATGCGGCTGATGCGCTCCTCGGTGCTCGCCACCAAGGAGGCCGACTACATCGTCGCGGCCCGCGCACTGGGTGCCGGCACCGGCCGGATCATCCTCAAGCACCTGCTGCCGAACTGCCTGGCCCCACTGCTGGTCTACGGCACGATCATGGTCGGCTCGTTCATCGGCGCCGAGGCCACGCTGTCGTTCCTGGGCGTCGGTCTGAAGTCGCCGGTGGTGTCCTGGGGCATCATGATCAGTGATGGGCAGCAGTTCGTCCGGGTCGCGCCGGGGCTGGTGTTCTTCCCCGCCGCGTTCCTCGTCACCGCAGTGCTGAGCTTCGTGATGCTCGGTGAGTCGGTCCGCGAGGCCCTCGATCCGAAACTCCGCTAGGGGAGATCCAGTTGTCCGACATTCTCGTGTCCGAGCAGTCAGCGCCGGGATCCGGCGGCTCCGGGCGTCCCTCCGGCCGGCTGCTCGAGGTCGACGACCTGCGGGTGGAGTTCCGTACCCGGGACGGCGTCGCAAAGGTCATCAACGGGGTCACGTACCACGTCGACGCGGGGGAGACCCTCGCCGTGCTCGGCGAGTCCGGCTCCGGTAAGAGCGTCACGGCGCAGACCATCATGGGCATCCTCGACACGCCGCCGGGCTTCGTGACCGGTGGGCAGGTCCGCTTCCACGGCAAGGACATGCTGCGCATGTCCGACGAGGAGCGCCGCCGCATCCGCGGCGAGGGCATCGCGATGATCTTCCAGGACGCGCTCTCCGCGCTGAACCCCGTCTTCACCGTCGGGTTCCAGATCGCCGAGCAGTTCCGGGTCCGGCGGGGCATGGGTCGCGCGGAGGCCAAGAAGCGCGCGATCGACATGCTCGACCAGGTCAAGATCCCGAACGCCAAGGGTCGGTTCAACAACTACCCGCACCAGTTCTCCGGCGGTATGCGGCAGCGCGCGATGATCGCGATGTCGCTGGCGCTCGACCCGGAGGTGCTGATCGCGGACGAGCCGACCACCGCTCTCGACGTGACCGTGCAGGCCCAGATCATGGACCTGCTGGCCGAGCTCCAGCGTGAGCGGCAGATGGGCATGATCCTGATCACCCACGACCTCGGCGTGGTCGCCGACGTCGCGGACCGGATCGCGGTCATGTACGCGGGCCGGATCGTCGAGGAAGCGGACGTGTACGACCTGTACGCCAAGCCGGCGCACCCGTACACGATGGGTCTGATCGACTCGATCCCGCGGATGGACGAGAAGGGGCAGCAGCTCCGGACGATCAAGGGCCTCCCGCCGAACCTGATGAACATCCCGCCGGGCTGCCCGTTCAACCCGCGCTGCCCCATGGCTCAGCCGGTGTGTCGGGAGAAGGTCCCGCCGCTGCTGCAGGTGGGCAATGCCCGGGCCAGCGCCTGCCACTTCGCCGAGGAGCTGGTGAACCGTGTCTGAGAACATCCTCGAGGTCCGTGACCTGGTCAAGCACTACCCCGTGACGCAGGGTGTGGTGTTCAAGAAGACCGTCGGTCAGGTCAAGGCGGTCGACGGGGTCTCCTTCGATCTGCGCGCCGGCGAGACGCTCGGCGTGGTCGGCGAGTCCGGCTGCGGCAAGTCGACGCTCGCCCGGGTGCTGATGAACCTGGAGAAGCCGACCGAAGGCAGCGTCCTCTACAAGGGTCAGGACATCTCCAAGCTGTCCGGTGGTGCGCTGCGGCGCCTGCGCCGGCAGATCCAGCTGGTCATGCAGGACCCGTACACCTCGCTGAACCCGCGGATGACCGTCGGTGACCTGCTCGGTGAGCCGTTCGAGATCCACCCGGAGGTGGCGCCGAAGGGCAGCCGCCGGGCGAAGGTCAGGGAGCTGCTCGACCTGGTCGGGCTCAACCCCGAGCACATCAACCGGTACCCGCACCAGTTCTCCGGCGGTCAGCGTCAGCGCATCGGCATCGCCCGTGCGCTCGCGTTGCGGCCCGAGATCATCGTCTGCGACGAGCCGGTGTCGGCGCTCGACGTCTCCATCCAGGCCCAGGTCATGAACCTGCTGGAGCAGCTGCAGGGCGAGTTCGGGCTGTCGTACGTCTTCATCGCGCACGACCTGTCGGTGGTCCGCCACCTCTCGGACCGGGTCGCGGTGATGTACCTCGGCAAGATCGTGGAGATCGGCACCGAGGACGAGATCTACGAGCGGCCGACCCACCCGTACACCCAGGCTCTGCTCTCCGCGGTGCCGGTGCCGGACCCGACGCAGCGGCACAACAAGACGATCATCCGGCTCACGGGTGACGTGCCGTCGCCGATCAGCCCGCCCTCGGGCTGCCGGTTCCGGACCCGCTGCTGGAAGGCGCAGGACGTCTGCGCCGAGCAGGTCCCGCTGCTGGAGGTCCGGCCGGGCTCGGACCACCCGAGCGCCTGCCACTTCGCCGAGAAGCGCGAGATCGTCGCCACCCACGAGGTGTGAGTCACCGAAACCGCCTGCCGCCGTCATCGCGACGACGGCAGGCGGTTTCGTCTGTCAGAGACCCCTGGACGAGTGCTGCACGCGGCCATGGTTCAGCGCGTAGGGTGATCCGACGGCCGGCCGGTGTGGCTCACAGCGGGCCGCGGCCGGCGCGGAGCAGCAGCAGGGCCAGCTGGGTGCCGTCGGCGCCGAGCGCGACCCGGAACCGCTCCAGGATCTCCCGTTCCCGGGAGAGCACCAGGCGGGTCCCACCGGACGCCATCCGGGTCGCCCCGACCTCCTGGGACAACGCGGCCCGCTCCTGCCAGAGCGTGATCAACGCGTTGTCGATCTCGTCGATCCGTTCCCTGATCTGCACGATCCGCGCGGAGGCGGACGGCTCCTCGGTGCCGGTCTGCTGCTCGGCCGGTTCGGTGTGCCCACCCGTCGGCGGTGTGGCCGCCACCGGCCCAGCGCCCTGCGCTGCGGGCTGCCCCGGTCGGGTCGGGCCGCCGCTCTGCTCCATCACGTCTGTCATCATCGGGTACCTCTCGCAGTGTGGTGCCCGGTGCCCGGAACCTGGGACGGAAAAAGCCCCGGACTCCAGGAGCCCGGGGCTTTAGCAGGTCTGAATCGATCAGGCGCGACCTACGACAGCCGGACTCCCGGTGCCATAGTAAAAGTAGTAGCGCGCAGCGATCACGCCGTCGAGTATGCCCACGTCGTTGCCCGGCGCGCAAGCAGTCCGGGTCGAGAAGGGCAGCTTTCCCGACGGTGGGCGCACCCGGTGGTGGTGCGCGGTGTCGGGCACGAGCCGCTGAGCGCCGAAGGCACAGTGTCGGGCCGGCGGCATAGACTTGTCGGGCGATGCATCCTCTCTTCGACATCCCCGCGTCCCCGCCTGCGCCGGAGTCCGCGCCGGCCCGCCCGCACCGACCCGGGGCGGTCGCCGCGCGTCTCGATCCGCAGCAGCTCCTCGACGGGCTGAACGGGCCGCAGCGCGACGCCGTCAGTCATGCCGCCTCGCCGCTGCTGATCGTGGCCGGCGCCGGGTCGGGCAAGACCCGGGTGCTCACGCACCGGATCGCCTACCTGCTCGCCGCTCGGGACGTGCACCCCGGTGAGATCATCGCGATCACCTTCACCAACAAGGCCGCCGGCGAGATGAAGGAGCGCGTCGCCGCGCTGGTGGGCCCCCGGGCCCGCCTGATGTGGGTGTCGACGTTCCACTCGGCCTGCGTGCGGATCCTGCGCGCCGAGCACGAGCACGCCGGCCTCAAGTCGACGTTCTCGATCTACGACGCGGACGACTCCCGCCGGCTGATGCAGTTGGTGACCCGCGAGCTGGATCTCGACCCGAAGCGCTACCCGGCGCGAGGGCTCGCCGCCCAGGTCTCCAACCTCAAGAACGAGCTGGTCGACCCGGAGCAGTTCGCGGCGCGGGCCACCGGCCCCAACGAGCGGGCACTGGCCGAGGCGTACACGCTCTACCAGCGCCGGTTGCGTGAGGCGCACGCCCTGGACTTCGACGACCTGATCATGACCACGGTGCACCTGCTCCAGTCCCACCCGCACGTCGCGGAGAGCTACCGGCGGCGGTTCCGGCACGTGCTGGTGGACGAATACCAGGACACCAACCACGCCCAGTACGTCCTGATCAAGGAGTTGGTCTCCGGCACCGACGGGTTGGCGCCCGCCGAGCTGTGCGTGGTCGGCGACGCCGACCAGTCGATCTACGCGTTCCGGGGTGCGACGATCCGCAACATCCTGGAGTTCGAACGGGACTTCACCGACGCCCGGACGATCCTGCTGGAGCAGAACTACCGCTCCACCCAGACGATTCTCAACGCGGCCAACGCGGTGATCGACCGCAACACCTCCCGCAAACCCAAACGGCTGTGGAGCGAGGCCGGCGCCGGCGAGCAGATCGTCGGCTACGTGGCCGACACCGAGCACGCCGAGGCCGACTGGGTGGCCCGCGAGATCGACCGGCTGGTCGACGCCGACGAGACCCGCCCCGGCGATGTGGCGGTCTTCTACCGCACCAACGCCCAGTCCCGCGTCTTCGAGGAGGTGTTCATCCGCGTCGGCCTGCCCTACAAGGTGGTCGGCGGGGTGCGCTTCTACGAGCGCAAGGAGGTCCGCGACGCCCTGGCGTACCTGCGTTCGGTGGTCAACGACGACGACACGGTGAGCCTGCGGCGGGTGCTCAACACCCCGCGCCGGGGGATCGGCGACCGGGCCGAGGCGTGTGTCGAGGCGCTCTCCAGCCGTGATCGGATCTCCTTCGGCGCGGCCCTGCGCCGGGCCCGGGAGGCGCCGGGCATCTCCAGCCGGGCGGCGAACGGCATCGCCGACTTCGTGGCGCTGCTCGACGGCGCCCGTGAGCTGGCCGAGACCGGCACCCCCGAGGAGGTGCTGGAGGCGCTGCTGACCCGCTCCGGCTACCTCACCGAGCTGGAGGAGAGCCTGGACCCGCAGGACGCCGGTCGGGTGGACAACCTCCAGGAACTGGTCAGCGTCGCCCGCGAGTACACCGAGCGGATCGAGGCGCTCGGCGCCGACGGGGAGCGGGCCACCCTGGCCGGCTTCCTGGAGCAGGTGGCGCTGGTCGCCGACGCCGACCAGATCCCCTCCGACGACCCCGACCACCAGGGCGTGGTCACCCTGATGACGTTGCACACCGCCAAGGGGCTCGAGTTCCCGGTGGTCTTCCTGACCGGGTTGGAGGACGGCGTCTTCCCGCACCTGCGCTCGCTCGGCGACACCCGCGAGCTGGAGGAGGAGCGCCGGCTGGCGTACGTCGGCATCACCCGCGCTCGGCAGCGGCTCTACCTCTCCCGGGCGGTGACCCGCTCGGCCTGGGGGCAGCCGTCCTACAACCCGCCGTCGCGCTTCCTGGAGGAGTTGCCGACCGAGTTGGTGCACTGGGAGCGCACCGAGGGGTCGTACACCTCGTGGGCCGGCGGGGGCGGCGGCGTCGGCGGCCGTGCGGACCGCGCGCCCGGCGGCCGTGGCACCTTCACCGGTGGCACGCCGAAGGCGGCGCAGCTGGCCCAGCGGCTCGGCGTGGACGCCAGCCGGCTGACCACGGCCAGCGAGCTGCCGCAGGGGCCGAAGGTGTCAGCGGGCGACCGGGTCAATCACCAGCGGTACGGGCTGGGCCGGGTGCTCGCCGTCGAGGGCCACGGCCCGGGTGCCCGCGCGCAGATCGACTTCGGCGACCAGACCATGTGGCTGGTGCTTCGGCACGCCCCGGTCGACAAGCTCTGACCCGGCACGCCGGAGATCGCACCAGATCAGGGAAAGAGTGGTCTCAGCGCTGTCTGAGGCCACTCTTTCCCTGATGTTGTTCCGGAGACGTGCAGGCGTCAGCAGCCCAGGTCGACGCCGCGCGCCCGCATGAACGGGGCCGGATCGATCTGGTTCCACATGCCCTGGTGCACCTCGAAGTGCAGGTGCGGGCCGGTGGCGTCGCCGGTGGCGCCCTCGTAGCCGATGACCTGGCCGGCCTTGACCGCCTGCCCGACCGTGACCGCGATGCGGCTCTGGTGGGCGTAGTGGGTCAGGTAGCCGTTGCCGTGGTCGACGAAGACGGAGTTGCCGTACCCGTCGGAGGCGTCGCCGGCCTGGGTCACGGTGCCCGCGGCGGCGGCGCGGATCGGCGTACCGGAGGGCAGCGCCAGGTCGATACCGGCGTGCAGGGTGCCCCAGCGCTGCCCGTAGCAGGAGGTGACGGCTGCTCCCGGCATCGGGTTGACCCAGGCAGGCGCGGGCTTGGTGGTCTTCTTCGGCTTCGGCTTGGCCTTCGCGACGGCCGTCCTGGTGGGGGTCGGGCTGGCGCTGACCGCGGACGGGCTCGGCGTCGGGCTGATCGAGGGGGTGGCCGGCGCGCTCGACTCGCGTACCGAGCGGTCGGCCCGGCCCGCGGCCTCGGCCCGGGACTGGGTGTCGAGGGAGACGGCGGCGGGTGCCGGGTGGTCGGTGCCGCTGGTGGCGACGGCGACCCCACCGAGGCCGAGGGCTACCAGGGCGGCGGCCCCGAGCACGATGAGGCGGTTCCGTCGGCCGGTGCGCCGCGGCTGCGCGGTCTGGCTGGTGTCGGGGGTGTTCTCGTTCTGGACGGGGCTGTCTTCCTGCACGGCGGACCTTCACAGTCGAGGGGCACTTGACCTCGAAATACTGGTGTCGGGCCGAGTTGCGGCAGGCGCGGGGACCGAACGGTCGGAGCACCAACGGACGGCCGGCTGCCCGGATATGACCCGCTCTGGTGCGCTACTTCCGGAAAAGTGATCATGTTTGCCCGTGGCGTCGGTCACAATCGCCGCTGTGACCCGGGATACATCAGCCAGAGCCGCCGCACGAAAAACCGCCCGGATCGACAGATCCGGGCGGTCAACGGTCGTGACGAAGCGTCAGGAGGCGGCTACCTCGCTGTAAATTGCCTCGACTTGCAGCTTGATGTCCACTCCGCGCTCCTGGAGGAACGGCACCGGGTCCTTCGGCTGCCCCTTGACATGGATCTCCAGGTGCAGGTGGGTGCCGTACGCGTGGCCGGTCTGACCCACCAGGCCGAGCTGGTCGCCCGCCTTGACCTGCTGGCCTTCCTTCACGCTGACCGCGGAGGAGTGGCCGTAGATGGCCTCGCTGCCGTCGGCGTGCTGGACGATCACCGCGTTGCCGTACCCGCCGAACCAGCCGGCCTTGGTGACCAGGCCATCGTGGATCGCCACATAGGGAGTGCCCTCGGCGGCGACCAGGTCGACGCCGGTGTGCAGCTTGCCCCAGCGCATCCCGTACGGGGAGTTGAAGTCGTAGCCCTGCAGCGGCAGCAGCCAGACCTCGGGCTCGGCGCTGTCCTCCTTGCGGCTGTCCCGGGAGGCGCGGTCGGCGTTCTCCGAACGGGCAGCGGCATCCTGGCTGGTGACCGACGCCTGCTTGAGCTCGTCGAGGACCGACGGGCTGACGTCCTTGGCGTCCGGCAGGGCGCTTGCGCCGAGGGCCACGATGCCGGCACCGACGAACGCGGTGGTGACGACAGCGGCGTAACGGCTGCGGGGTGGGGTGGGTACGCGGCGGCGACCGCGATATCGATCGGGCTCAGACGACAGGCGCTGGCGCACGCACACCCTCCGTTGTCGGGGTTCCGAAGCGGCCGGTGGGCGTCCTCTGAAGTTCCAGTGAACGTCCGCTGACCGCGTCGTCACCCGTCCATGGACCTGATGACAACCGTGGACACGTTAGCCATTCGCCAGGCGAGTCACAAGCTAGAGCGAGAAATTGGCGTGTCGATCTGTCCGTTTGCGTCCATGATTGTCATGCATCGCGACGCCGAACGGTGCCCCCGTCGCTGCCCGTTCGTCGCCGAGCGTGACCGTTCCGGCGGACTCGTCCGGCTTGACTCCGCACCGCGCCGGGATCGTGTCGACGGCACTGTCCAGGAGGTGGCGGGAGGGTTCGCGGCCTGAGCACCCGGGGTTGCCGGGCGGCTGCGCCGGGTAACGGCCGGTGACGGAGCCCGGATTTCCCGGGCCGGGCCCGCCGGGTTACCGTTCGTTAAGGTGAAGGCGGTCAAGCCGGTGAAAGGTGTGCGCTGATGAGCTCTCGTATCCGGGTCGTCGTCGCGAAGCCTGGCCTGGACGGCCACGACCGAGGCGCGAAGGTCGTCGCGCGCGCCCTGCGGGACGCCGGGATGGAGGTCGTCTACACCGGCCTGCACCAGACTCCCGAGCAGATCGTGGAAACCGCCATCCAGGAGGACGCCGACGCGGTCGGCCTGTCCGTGCTCTCCGGCGCGCACATGACGCTCTTCCGGCGGGTGCTGGAACTGCTCGCTGAGCGGGACGCCCGCGACATCGTCGTGTTCGGCGGCGGCATCATTCCGAACGGCGACATTCCCGAGTTGGAGAAGCTGGGCGTGGCGAAGATCTTCACGCCGGGCGCCACCACTCAGGCGATTGTCGACTGGGTCCGGCAGAACGTGGCCCAGCCGGTTTCCTGAGAAACACGCCAGGCGACCGGATCTGGGCACGGGGGAGGGGCCGGACGCACCCCTCACACGTCCGGCCCCTCTATGCACGATGCCCCGCCGCCACCCCTCGACCGACAGGGCATCGGCCGTCTCCCGTCATTGCGCTGTTCAGCGCTCCGACATCTGACTCAACGACGCCCCCACGGCAGGGTTACGCAAGCCGGACAACATCGCTCGGACGGTGGATGTCACCCGGGTGATGACCGGAAACCGGCCACACCTGATGTCCGGTTGTGCATTACCGCACACCGTGCACCCGCTCGGTTGCCGGCGGTGCCGACCTCGCTAGGCTGCGGCCAATGGCCTGTTTCAACTGATGACAGGCGTCAAACTGTTTTCTGAACGCTGGTGGCGGCGCGACGGCGCGCCGCGGAGACGGGACGGGACGCGCAATCGTGGACCTGTACGAGTACCAGGGGCGGGACCTGTTCGAGCGGCACGGCTTGCCCGTGCTGGCCGGCGGCGTCGCCACTACCCCGGAAGAGGCCCGCGCGATCGCCGAACGCCTCGGCGGCCGTGTGGTCGTCAAGGCGCAGGTAAAGGTCGGCGGCCGAGGTAAGGCCGGCGGCGTCAAGCTGGCCGAGGGCCCGGATGAGGCGGTGGCTCGGGCCACCGACATCCTCGGCATGGACATCAAGGGTCACACCGTCCACAAGGTCATGATCACCGTGACCGCGGACGTGGCCGAGGAGTACTACTTCTCGTACCTGCTCGACCGGGCGAACCGCACCTTCCTCTGCATCGCCAGCGTCGCCGGCGGCATGGACATCGAGCAGGTCGCCGCCGACACCCCCGACAAGGTCGTGAAGGCCCCGATCGACGCCGTGAAGGGCGTGGACGAGGCCAAGGCCCGCGAGATCGTGACCGCTGCCGGCTTCCCGACCGCTGTCGCCGACCAGGTGGTCGAGATCGCCGTCGGCCTGTGGCAGGCGTTCGTCGCCGAGGACGCCACTCTGGTCGAGGTCAACCCGCTCGCCAAGAACGGCGACGGTCGGATGCTGCTGCTCGACGCCAAGATCAGCCTGGACGAGAACGCGGCGTTCCGGCACCCGGACCACGAGGCCCTGGTCGACCAGGCCGCTGTGGACCCGCTGGAGCAGGCCGCCAAGGCCAAGGACCTCAACTACGTCAAGCTCGACGGCGAGGTCGGCATCATCGGCAACGGCGCGGGTCTGGTCATGTCGACCCTCGACGTGGTCGCGTACGCCGGTGAGCGGCACGGCAACGTCAAGCCGGCCAACTTCCTCGACATCGGCGGCGGCGCGAGCGCCGCGGTGATGGCGAACGGGCTGGAGATCGTGCTCTCCGACCCGGCCGTGAAGAGCGTCTTCGTCAACGTCTTCGGCGGCATCACCGCCTGCGACGAGGTCGCCAACGGCATCATCCAGGCGCTGGCCCTGCTGGAGCAGCGCGGCGAGCGGGTCACCAAGCCGCTCGTCGTCCGGCTCGACGGCAACAACGCCGAGGCTGGCCGGGCGATCCTGGACAGCGCGAACAACCCGCTCGTGCAGCGGGTGGACACCATGGACGGTGCGGCCGAGCGGGCCGCCGAGCTGGCAGCTGCGGGGGTCTGATCATGGCTATCTGGCTGACCAAGGACTCGAAGGTCATCGTCCAGGGGATGACCGGTTCCGAGGGTTCCAAGCACACCCGGCGGATGCTGGCCGCCGGCACCAACGTGGTGGGCGGCGTCAACCCGCGCAAGGCGGGCCAGACTGTCGACTTCGACGGCACCGAGCTGCCGGTCTTCGCGTCCGTGGCGGACGCGATGGCCGAGACCGGGGCCGACGTCACCGTCATCTTCGTGCCGCCGCAGTTCACCAAGGCCGCCGTGGTCGAGGCGATCGACGCCGCGATCCCGTTGGCGGTCGTGATCACCGAGGGCGTCCCGGTGCACGACACCGCGTCGTTCTGGGCGTACAACGTGGCGCAGGGCGAGCGGACCCGGATCATCGGGCCGAACTGCCCGGGCATCGCCTCGCCGGGCGCGTCCAACGCCGGCATCATCCCGGCCGACATCACCGGCTCCGGCCGGATCGGTCTGGTCAGCAAGAGCGGCACGCTGACCTACCAGATGATGTACGAGCTGCGCGACATCGGCTTCTCCACCTGCGTCGGCATCGGCGGCGACCCGATCATCGGGACCACCCACATCGACGCCCTCGCGGCGTTCGAGGCCGACCCGGAGACGGACGCCATCGTCATGATCGGTGAGATCGGTGGCGACGCCGAGGAGCGGGCCGCCGAGTTCATCAAGGCGAACGTCACCAAGCCGGTGGTCGGCTACATCGCCGGCTTCACCGCGCCTCCCGGCAAGACCATGGGTCACGCCGGGGCGATCATCTCCGGCTCGGCCGGCACCGCCGAGGCGAAGCAGGCGGCGCTGGAGGCGGTCGGCGTCAAGGTCGGCAAGACGCCGACCGAGACGGCGAAGCTGATGCGGGAGATCATGTCCGGCAGCTGAGCCGGTCAGGCAACACGAAGGGGGTCGACCGGTCGCGGTCGGCCCCCTTCGGCGTACCTGTGCTCGCCGCCGGTCAGTCGTTGTTCCAGAACGGGTAGTTGCCGGTCGCCCGCAGGATCGCGCCGCCGATGATGTTGATCACGCCGAACGCGATGGCGAGGTAACCGAGCAACGGCGACTGCCCGTACCGCCGGGCGTCGCGGATGGACAGGTAGCCGAAGATGATGCCGAGGATGCCGCAGCAGATCAGCCCCAGCACGATGCCCAGCACGCCCCAGAGGGTGGTCCGGTCGCGTCCCTGCGCCGGTGGTGGCGGGGGAGGCGGGTATGGCGTCGTCACAACTTCCTCCGAACGCTCATGGGCGACGTGCCGGCCCGGACGCCGGCCGGCGGACCCGTCCCGGGTGGCGGCGACTCGCGCCCCCTCTGGGCCGAGGCTAGACCGGCCCGGGTGGGCAGGACGCCGGTTCGGTGAACTCGCGGTCCTTAGGAGGGGTTAACGGACTGCCACCGCCCGCGCGACGTGCCAGAGTAGAGCTGATGTCCCCCGTCACCCCTGATCGTCCCAGCCGTCCCGGCGGTGTGAGCGCCGACGACCGGCCGGTCGACCGTGCCGCGTCGGCCCGGCGGGTGCCCGCGCCCCGCGCGGGTGGGTCGCCGCGCGGGCGTGCGCCGTTGCCCGTCGCCGCCGGGGTGGCCGCCTGTTGGGCCGCGCTCACCTCCTACCTGCCGGTCGCCATCGTGCTCGGCCTGGTGCAGCTCGGCACGGACTCCACCACGCTGACCGGCACCCTGCGCACCGCGCTGGCCGGTTGGCTGCTCGGGCACGGTGTGCCCCTGCGCACCGAGTCCGGCCCGCTCGGGCTCGCCCCGCTCGCGCTGACGGTGCTCGCGCTCTGGCGGCTGACCCGTGCCGGCGTGCACGTCAGTCGGGCGATCGGCGCCCGCGACACCCGCTCGCCCCGTCGGGCACTGCTCGCCGCGGCTGCGGTCGGCATCGCGTACGCGCTGCTCGGCGCGCTCGCGGCGGTGCTGGTCGGCACCGGCGGACCGGAGGTGTCGCTGATCCGGGCGGGCGCCACGTTCGCGGTGGTCGGCACACTCGCCGCGCTGGTCGGCGCGGTCCGGATCACCGCCGTGACCCGGCTGCTCGTCGCAGGGCTGCCCGGCCCGGTGCGCGACGGTGTGCGCACCGGTCTGGTGGCCGGGCTGCTGCTGCTCGGCGCGGGCGCTGGCGCGGCCGGCCTGGCGGTGGCCACCGGCGGCGGCGACGCGGCCGACATGATCGGGGCGTACCGGACCGGGGTCGCCGGGCAGGCCGGCATCACACTGGTCAGCGTCGCCTACGCGCCCAACGCGGCGGTCTGGTCGACCAGTTACCTGCTGGGGCCGGGCTTCGCGGTCGGGACCGACACCGCGGTGCGCACCAGCGAGGTGTCGGTCGGCGCGCTGCCGGCCGTGCCGCTGCTCGCTGGCCTGCCGCGCGGCCCGGTGGACGGCTTCGGCGCGCTGCTGCTCGCGGTGCCGGTGCTGGCCGGAATGGTCGCCGGCTGGCTGCTCGCCCGTCGGGTGGCTCGACTCGCCGGGCCGGAGCGGGCCGCCGGACGCTGGGCCCAGTTGCTGGCGCCGGCGGCGTTGGCCGGGCCGGTGGCCGGGGTGGTGCTCGGTGCGGCCGCCGCGGTCTCCGGTGGGCCGCTCGGCGCCGGTCGGCTGGCCCAGGTCGGGCCGGTGGGTTGGCAGGTCGGTGCGGTGGCGGCCGGTGTCATCGCGGCCGGCGCGCTCCTGGGCGCCGCCGCCACCCGCGTGCTGACCCGCAGGCCGGCACAGTAGACGAGCGCGGGGCGCCCCGGGTGAACCCCGGAACGCCCCGTCGAATCCGAGCCCGTCAGGGCTGGGTGGGCAGGTTGACCTGCGCCACGACGCTCAGGATGAGCAGCAGGATGCCCAGCCCGACGCCGACCGCGCCGCAGATCAGACCGGCCTTGGCCTGGCCGGCGTTGTTGGCCTGGCCCTGCGCCACCTTCTGCTTGGCGAGATAACCGGTCACGATGCCCGCGATGCCGACCGGGATGCCCAGGTACAGGCAGCAGACCAGCGGGATCGACGCGATACCGAGGATCATCGACACCAGGCCGAGGGTGTTGTTCTGCCCCTGCGCCTGCGGGTACCCGGCGTTCGGGTACGTCGGGGCGCCGTACGGGGGCTGCTGCTGGGCGTACGGGTCCTGGTACGGCGGCTGCTGGCCGTACGGCTGCCCCGAGGTGGGCTGCTGACCGTACGGTGCCTGCGGTGCGGCGTACGGGTCCTGGTTGGGCTGCTGGCCGTACGGCTGGCCGGAGGTGGGCTGCTGGCCGTACGGGGCGGCCGGCGGCTGGGGAGCGGTCGGGTCCTGGTTGGGCTGCTGGCCGTACGGGTCCTGACCGGGGTTACCGGGCTGCATTCGAGAAGCTCCTTGAACTGGGTTCCGTCAGTTGGTGCTCTTTGTTTCCATCCATGATCGCGGTCAGTCCTCCCAATGCCCAGTGATGCGGCCGGAGGACATTCTTTCCTAAAGCACGTGAACAGCCCTTGTCGGCCGCTTCGTTGTGCCGGATCAGGGGCGGTGTGTGGGCCGGTGCGGCGTTCAGCCCGAGCGAGCGGCAGCGTACCGGGTCGAGGCACGTGGTCGCTGGTGATGACGGCGCACCGCCCAGCCGATGGGCATCCCTGACCTGCCGATAGGGTGACCCGGTGACCGAGCCCGCGTCTGTCGCCCGCATCGTCGTCCTCATCTCCGGCTCCGGGAGCAACCTTCAGTCGCTGCTGGATGCCGCCGCCGACCCCTCGTACGGCGCGCAGGTCGTCGCGGTCGGCGCGGACCGCGACGGCATCGCGGGCCTGGACCGGGCCGAGGCGGCGGGGGTGCCGACGTTCGTGGAGCGGGTCCGCGACCACGACACCCGGGAGGCCTGGGACCGTGCGCTCACCGCGCACGTCGCGAAGCATCAACCCGACCTGGTCATCTCGGCCGGTTTCCTGAAGTTGGTCGGGCCGCACTTTCTCGCCGCCTTCGGCGACCGCTACCTGAACACCCACAACACGCTGCTGCCGGCGTTTCCCGGCATCCACGGCCCGCGTGACGCCCTCGCCTACGGCGTGAAGCTCACCGGGGCCACCCTCTTCTTCGTCGACGCCGGCATGGACACCGGGCCGATCGTCGCGCAGGTCGCGGTGCCGGTGCTGGACGACGACGACGTGGACACGCTCACCGAGCGCATCAAGGAAGCCGAGCGGCGCCAGCTCGTCGAGCAGGTCGGTCGCCTGGTCCGCGAAGGCTGGACCATCACCGGAAGGAAGGTCACGGTTCCGTGAGTCCCACTCAGGACGGGCGCCGCCCGATCAGGCGGGCGCTGGTCAGCGTCTACGACAAGACCGGGCTGGTCGAGCTGGCTCAGGCCCTGCACGCGGCCGGCGTGGAGATCGTCTCCACCGGCAGCACCGCGGGCACCATCGCCGCCGCCGGGGTGCCGGTGACGCCGGTGGAGACGGTGACCGGGTTTCCCGAGGTGCTCGACGGCCGGGTGAAGACCCTGCACCCGAAGGTGCACGCGGGTCTCCTCGCGGACCTGCGCAAGGACACGCACGTCACGCAGCTCGACGAGTTGGGCGTGGCGGCGTTCGACCTGCTGGTCTCCAACCTCTACCCGTTCCAGGCGACAGTCGCCTCCGGCGCCGGCGTCGAGGAGTGCGTGGAGCAGATCGATATCGGTGGCCCCGCGATGGTGCGGGCCGCCGCCAAGAACCACGCCTCGGTCGCCGTGCTCACCGACCCGGCCGGTTACCCGGCGCTGGTCGACGCGCTCAGCGAGGGTGGCTTCACACTGGCCCAGCGTCGTGCGCTGGCGGCGCGGGCGTTCGCCGACATCGCCGAGTACGACGTGGCCGTCGCGCAGTGGTGCGCCCGGGAGTTGGCGCCGGCCGACGACTCCTGGCCGACGTTCACCGGTTCGGCGCTGCGTAAGTCGGCGGTGCTGCGCTACGGCGAGAACCCGCACCAGCCGGCAGCGCTCTACGTCGACCCGGACGCCCCGGCGGGGCTGGCCCAGGCGGAGCAGCTGCACGGCAAGGAGATGTCGTACAACAACTACGTCGACGCGGACGCCGCCTGGCGGGCCGCGAACGACTTCGCCGACCAGCCGGCGGTGGCGATCATCAAGCACGCCAACCCGTGCGGCATCGCCATCGGCGCTGACATCGCCGAGGCGCACCGCCTGGCGCACGCCTGCGACCCGGTGTCGGCGTTCGGTGGCGTCATCGCTGTCAACCGGCCGGTCTCGGTCGAGCTGGCCCGGCAGGTCGCCGAGATCTTCACCGAGGTGGTGGTCGCCCCCGGTTTCGACGAGGGCGCGGTCGAGGTGTTGCAGGGCAAGAAGAACATCCGGCTGCTGCGGGCGCCGGCCTGGACGCCGGCCCGGGTGGAGGTGCGGCAGGTGACCGGTGGCGTGCTGGCCCAGGTCGCCGACCGGGTGGACGCCCCCGGTGACGATCCGGCCAACTGGCGGTTGGTGACCGGTGAGGCCGCCGACGAGGAGTTGCTGCGGGACCTCGCGTTCGCCTGGCGGGCGGTCCGCGCGGTGAAGAGCAACGCGATCCTGCTCGCCAAGGACGGCGCCACCGTCGGGGTCGGCATGGGTCAGGTCAACCGGGTCGACTCGGCGCAGCTGGCGGTCACCCGTGCCGGTGCCGACCGGGCCCGCGGCTCGGTCGCCGCCTCGGACGCGTTCTTCCCGTTCGCCGACGGGCCGCAGATCCTCATCGACGCCGGCGTCCGTGCCATCGTCCAGCCGGGCGGCTCGATCCGCGACGAAGAGGTCATCGAGGCGGCCAAGAAGGCCAACGTGACCATGTACCTAACGGGAACCCGCCACTTCTTCCACTAACCCCCCGCCCCCCGCCCCCCCGGGCCCACCGCCCAATGGGTTGATCATGAGGTTGACGGGCGACAAGCCGGATGAAACGGCCCGTCAACCTCATGATCGCCGTGGGTGGGCGGCGGGCCGGGGTCGGCCGGGTGGGTCAGGCCGGGGTGGGGCGTAGTTCGGCGAAGTGGCAGGCGGAGGGGTGCGGGTCGGCCGCCCGGGGGACCGTTTGCGGGTCTTCCACGGCGCAGATCTCCTGGGCCTTCCAGCAGCGGGTCCGGAAGTGGCATCCGCTCGGCGGGTCGGCCGGGCTGGGCACGTCGCCGACCAGCCGGATCATGGTGCGCTGGTCCCGGGCCTCCGGGTCCGGCACCGGCACGGCAGAGAGCAGAGCCTGGGTGTACGGGTGGGTGGCCCGCTCGTAGATCTCGTCCTCGGTGCCGATCTCGACGATCCGACCGAGGTACATCACGGCGACGCGGTCGGCGATGTGCCGCACCACTGACAGGTCGTGCGCGATGAAGATGTACGAGAGCCCGAGCTCACCCTGCAGCTGCTTGAGCAGGTTGATCACCTGCGCCTGGATGGAGACGTCCAGCGCCGACACCGGCTCGTCGCAGACGATCACCTCGGGCTTCAGCGCGAGCGCACGAGCGATGCCGATGCGCTGACGCTGACCGCCGGAGAACTGGTGCGGGTACCGGTTGATGTGCTCCGGGTTGAGCCCGACCAGGTCCAACAGCTCCTGGACCCGCTTGGCCTTGCTGCCCTTCGGCGCCGCATCCGGGTGGATCTCGAACGGCTCGCCGATGATGTCGCCGACCGTCATCCGCGGGTTCAGCGAGGTGTACGGGTCCTGCATGACCATCTGCATGTTGCGGCGCAACCGGCGCAGTTCGCCCCCGGAGGCCTTGAACAGGTCCCTGCCCTCCAGGGTGGCGCGCCCCGAGGTGGGCGTCTCCAGCCGCATCAGCAGTCGGGCGAGGGTGGACTTGCCGCAGCCGGACTCGCCGACCACGCCGAGCGTCTCGCCCCGACGCAGCTCGAAGCTCACCCCGTCGACGGCCTTCACCGCCCCGATCTGCCGCTGGAACAGCACGCCCTGAGTGATCGGGAAGTGCTTCACCAGGTTGTCGACGGAGAGGATGGTCTCGCCGCGGACCTTGGTGGGGTTAGCGGGCGACGCTGTCATCACGGACCTCCTGCGCGAAGTGGCAAGCGCTGGTCCGGCCGTCGCCGAGGACCAGGTCGTGCGGCACCTCGTCCACGCAGACCTGCTGCACGTACGGGCACCGGGGGTGGAACGGGCAGCCGGACGGGATGCGCATCAGGTTCGGCGGCAACCCCTTGATCGTCGACAGTTCCTGGCCGCGGACGTCCAGGCGCGGGATCGACTCCAACAACCCCTTGGTGTACGGGTGGGCGGGCGCCTTGTAGAGCGAGCGGACGTCGGCGTGCTCGACGATCCGGCCGGCGTACATGACCGCGATCCGGTCCGCGACACCGGCGACCACACCCAGGTCATGGGTAATCAGGATCATCGCCATGTTGAGTTCGCGGCGCAGGTCGGCGAGCAGGTCCATGATCTGGGCCTGCACCGTCACGTCGAGCGCCGTGGTGGGCTCGTCGGCGATCAGCACCTTCGGGTCCAGCGCCAACGCCATGGCGATCATGACGCGCTGCCGCATACCGCCCGAGAACTGGTGCGGGTAGTCCCCGATCCGCTTGGCGGCACCCGGAATCTTGACCAGATCCATCAGCTCGATGGCACGACGTCGAGCGTCGGCCCGGGACATGCCGGCGCGCTGACGAAGCGTCTCACCGATCTGCCAACCGACCGGGAAGACCGGGTTGAGGGCGGAGAGCGCGTCCTGGAAGATCATCGCGATCTCCTTGCCGCGTACCTGCCGGCGCTGCTCCTCGGAGCGGGTGAGCAGGTCCTCGCCCTGGTAGAGGATCTGGCCGGAGCGGACGAACGCGGGCGGGGTGTCCAGGATGCCCATGATCGCCTGGGCGGTGACCGACTTGCCCGAGCCGGACTCGCCGAGCACCGCGAGGGTCTCGCCGGCGTCCAGGTGGTACGACACGCCGTTGATCACCCGGGCGACACCCTCGTTGGTGCGGAACTCGACGTGCAGGTCCCGCAACTCCAACAGGTGGCCGCCCTCGGGCGTGGCGGAGGCGGGCGTGGGATTGATGGTCATGAGGGATCACCGCAGCTTCGGATCGAAGGCGTCACGGATCGCGTCGCCGAGCATGATGAACGCCAGCACTGTCAACGCCAGGAAGGTCGACGGGACGATCAACGGGGTGGCCGCCTCCCGCATGTGGATCCGGCCGGTGTCGATGTCCTGCCCCCACGAGATGGTGGGCGCCTTCAGGCCGATACCGAGGAAGGAGAGCGTCGCCTCGGCCGCGATGAACGAGCCGAGCGCGATGGTCAGTACCACGATCGCCGGGGCCAGCGAGTTCGGCAGGATGTGCCGCCACATGATCCGGCTGTTGCCGGCGCCGAGCATCCGGGCCGCCGCGACGTAGTCCTGCTCCTTCGCGGTGATCACCGACGACCGGACCACGCGGGCGGCGGTGGTCCAGCCGAGGAGGGCCAACACGAAGACGACAGCGCCGATGCGCGCCCACTGGCTGTCACTGGAGACCCGCTTGAGCAGCACGATCGCGGCCAGCAGCAGCGGGATGCCGAGCACCACGTCGATCACCCGGGAGAGCACCGCGTCGACCCAGCGGCCGAAGTAGCCGGCCAGCATGCCGACCACCAGCGCGATGATCCCGGTGCCGAGCGCGGCCAGGGCGCCGACCAGCAGCGACGCCCGGGTGCCGTAGACCGCCCGGGAGTACGTGTCGCAGCCCTGGAAGTCGTACCCGAAGATGGCCCCGCCGGACGGCCCGGCGTGCTGCCGGGAGAGCAGGCAGTCGTTCGGGCTGTTGGCGGTGAACACGCCGGGGAGCAGCGCCATCAGGGTGAAGATGACCACCAGCGCCAGCGAGATCCAGAAGATCGGGTTGCGGCGCAGGTCGCGCCAGGCGTCCCCGGCCAGGCTGCGGGGCTTGTTCGCGGCGCCGACCTGGTTGGGGGTTCCCGGCTCACCCGAGGGGCCCCGTCGCGCGGCCTGGTTCTCGGTGGCCGCCACGGTCTCAAAGTCGCTCATGCCGGCACCTCGCTGCGGTCACTCATAGCGGATCCTCGGGTCGAGTACGGCGTACAGGACGTCCACCACCAGGTTCGAGACCAGGTAGACCACGACGAGCACGCTGACGATGCCCACCACCAGGGGGCCGTCCTCGGTGCGGATGCCGCGGAAGAGGTTGAAGCCCACGCCGGGGATGTTGAAGACGCCCTCGGTGATGATCGCGCCGCTCATCAGGTTGCCCAGTTCCACACCGAGGAAGGTGACCACCGGGATCAGCGAGTTGCGCAGCACGTGGACGATGACGATGCGCCGCTTGACCAGGCCCTTGGACCGGGCGGTCCGGACGTAGTCGGCGCGCAGGTTCTCCGCCACCGAGGCCCGGGTGAGTCGCAGGGCGGTGGCCAGCGACAGGGAGCCGAGCACGATGCCCGGCAGCAGGAGCGCGTAGAACGTCGGGTCGGAGCCGGCGGTGGGTGGGAAGAGTTGCCACTTGACGCCCAGGAGGTACTGCGCCAGCGGGGCCAGCACGATGGTCGGGATGCCCAGCACCAGCAGGGTCAGCACGAGCGTCGAGTTGTCGAAGATGCTGGCCCGGCGGATGCCGGCGAGCACACCGGCGGTGACGCCGAAGATGATCGCCACTGCGAGCGCGATGAGCGCGAGCCGCACGGTGACCGGCCAGGCCTGCTGGAGGATGTCGCCGATGTTCCGACCGGTGAGTGACTCGCCCAGATTGCCCTGGAGCAGGTTCTTCACGTAGTCGAAGTAGCGGTAGAAGAAGCCGCCGACGCCGGTGGCGTCCAGGTGGTACTTCTCGGTCAGGTACGCCCGTTGCGCCGGCGTCACCGGGCGTTCGCCGGCGAGCGCCTGGATCGGGTCGCCCTGCCCGGCGAATGTCAGCGCGTAGACGATCAGGGTGGTCCCGAAGAAGGCCAGGACCATCTGCAGTAGGCGCCGCAGGATGTAGCGGAACATGCTTAGCAGTCTCTCCGGAAATGTGCGAAAGGGTCGCAGGACGGCATCTCTGGTCGTACCCGAAATGTCGGAGACGTGCCGTCCGGCCCGGGGGAGCCGGCACCACCGACGCCGGGTCCGCTGCTGCGGCCCGGCCCCGGTGGCGCGGATTGGGCCACCCGGGCTTCGTCGCCCGGGTGGCCCGCACCATGCTCAGCTCAGCTGGCTGCTTCGATCTTGACGAGGTTGACCCGCTGGAACAGGTCCATCTCGACGTTCTTGACCTTGGACGAGTGGCCGAACACGTTCTCGCCGAAGCGGAGCGGGATCACCGGCATGTCCTTGGCCAGGATGTCCTCCGCCTGCTGGTACTTGGCGATCGCCTCGTCCTGCGTCTTGGCGGCGGCACCCTCCTTGACCAGCTTGTCGAACTCCGGGTTGCTGTAGCCGTAGTAGTTCGACGAACCGTTGGTGCTGTACAGCGGGCCGAGGTAGTCCTCCATGGTGGGGTAGTCCATGACCCAACCCATCCGGAACGCACCCACCGGCGTCTTGTTCTCGACCTTGGTGAGCAGGTCGGCGAACTTCGGCTCGGCCGAACCCACCGCGTCCACGCCCAGGTTGGTCTTGAGCTGGTTGACGGTGGCGTCGACCCAGTCCTTGTGCCCGCCGTCGCCGTTGTACGAGATGACGATCTTCGACGGACCACCGGCGGCCTGGTAGAGCTTCTTGGCCTCGGTCGGGTTGAACTCGCCCGACTTACCCGTGGTGTCGTCCCGGTAGCCCGGCAGGACCGGCGAGACGAAGGAGCGCGCCGGCGTCTGCGAGCCCTTGAAGACCGACTTGGTGATCTCGTCACGGTCGATCGCCATCGAGATGGCCTTGCGGACGTCCGGGTTGCTGTAGTCCTTGTCGAACGTCGGGAACGCCAGGAACTGGAACGACGACATCGGGCTGGTCTTGTACCGGTCACCCAGGTCGCTCGGCGCGGTGCTCAGGCTCTCGGTCGGGATCGTGGGCAGCACGTCCAGGTTGTCCGCCAGGACGTCCGCGTAGGCCGCGGTGAGCTGCTGGTAGATCCGGAACTCGACGTTCTTCACCTTGGGCTTCTCACCCGGGAAGGCGTCGTAGCGCTCGACCTCGATCTTGCTGTCGTGCTGCCAGGTGCCCTTCATCTTGAAGGGGCCCTGCCCGATCGGCGCCTGCTCGTAGGAGTCCTTGAGCACGCCCGGGGCCGAGAACGCGGCGTCCGGCATCGGGAAGAACGCGTTGTAGCCCAGCGTGGTCTTGAAGTCGATGTACGGCTCGTTGAGCGTCACGGTGAAGGTGAGGTCGTCGACCTTCTTCAGCCCGGACATCTCCTTGGCCTTCGGCTCCTTGCCCTGCAGGTCCGCGTAACCAGCGATCTTCTCGAAGAACGGGTTGGTGTCCTGACCGTTGGGGCCGTACGCGCCGTAGTTCCAGGCGTTGATGTAGCTCTGGGCGGTGACCTTCTCGCCGTTGTGGAAGGTGTAGCCGTCCTTGATCTTGATCGTCCAGACCTTGTTGTCGGTCGAGGTGACCGAGTCGGCCGCGACCTCGTACGGCTTGTTCTGGGCGTCGTAGTCGACGAGCGGGCTGAACAGGCCGGCGATGACCTGCGAACCCGACGTCTCGGTGGTGTTGGTGGGAACCAGGTGCTTCGGCTCGGCGATCTGGATGCTGACCACCGAACTGTCGCTGCCACCGGATCCACCGTCTCCGCCGCTGCCGCAGGCCGCGAGGCCCAGCGTCACCGCGAGCGGGAGGGCGGTCCAGGCGGCGAGTCTACGAACTCGCATTGAGCCTCCTCATCTCCTCACGCTGCGCAGTCAAGCCCGACGCTGGGTTACGCTGCGCAACAAGCGGTAACGGTAGGTCGGCGGCGAGCCTTCGGCAACGACGCGGTTGCGGGTGGGTAACGGTCCGGGCTCTCCCTCCTTGTCGAAGGCGGGTGAATCTGCTAGCCGAAACCGGGTTTGCTGGCAATATCCTGCGGATATTCGGGCGGCTGGCGAGCTGATTGGGCTCGGTTGGGTTGGCTCGACACCTGCTGGGACGAAGGTCCGGTCTCCGTTTCGCCGACCCGGTCTGTCTGGTTCGACAGTGATCGAACCCACAAACTGTGACCGAGAGTGACTAGCGACACGTCACACACCGTCACGCAGGCGGTAGCCAGTTCGGCTCGGCCCGAACGTTGGGCAACCAGCACCTGGCAGTGGCGGCGGACCGCCCCGAGCTGAGGTCGTCTGAACCGCGGGTGCCGGTCGTGAGACGATCTGGTCGTGACGGCGACGCTTCTGGACGGCAAGGCAACCGCAGCGGAGATCAAGGACGAGCTGCGCATTCGGGTGAAGGCCCTCGCGGAACGCGGCATCACCCCGGGGCTCGGCACGGTCCTGGTCGGGGCGGATCCGGGCAGCCAGGCGTACGTCAACGGCAAGCACCGCGACTGCGCCGAGGTGGGCATCGCCTCGATCCGCCGCGAACTGCCGGCCGACGCCACCCAGCAGCAGGTCGACGACGTGCTGGCCGAGCTGAACGCCGACCCGGCGTGCCACGGCTACATCGTCCAGTTGCCGCTGCCGGCCCACCTCGACACCCAGCGGGTGCTGGAGTTGATCGACCCGGACAAGGACGCCGACGGCCTGCACCCGGTCAACCTGGGTCGGCTCGTGCTCGGCTACGACGGGCCGCTGCCGTGCACCCCGCGCGGCATCGTCGAGCTGCTCCGCCGACACGACGTGGCGCTGCGCGGTGCCACCGTCGCGGTGGTCGGCCGGGGCAACACCGTCGGGCGCCCACTCGGCCTGCTGCTCACCCGGCGCAGTGAGAACGCCACAGTCACCCTGTGCCACACCGGCACCCTCGACCTCGCCTCGCACACCCGCGCCGCCGACATCGTCATCGTCGCGGCCGGCGTACCCGGTCTGCTCACCGCCGACATGATCAACCCTGGCGCGGTGGTGGTGGATGTCGGCATCACCCGCGTGATCGGCGCGGACGGCAAGGGCCGCTACACCGGCGACGTGGACCCGGAGGTGGTCCAGACGGCCGGCGCGCTCGTCCCCATGCCCGGCGGCGTGGGCCCGATGACCCGGGCCATGCTGCTCACCAATGTCGTGGAGCGCGCCGAGCGCGGCTGACCCGCACGTCGGCGCACCGAACCAGGACGGCGGTGACGTTCGCCCCATCCCGGCGATGCCCGCCGCCCCTGGCCGGATCGGTGCCAGGATGACTGATACGGTCCGGAAAACCGACTGGTATCAGGGAGTGGGACGACCATGGGTAAGAAGGTCACTGTCGTCGGGGCTGGCTTCTACGGCTCCACCACCGCACAGCGCCTGGCCGAGTACGACG
The DNA here is from genome assembly GCF_018070385.1 of Micromonospora sp. C97. Taxonomy (NCBI): domain Bacteria; kingdom Bacillati; phylum Actinomycetota; class Actinomycetes; order Micromonosporales; family Micromonosporaceae; genus Micromonospora; species Micromonospora sp. C97. The sequence goes on along the minus strand of NZ_JAGPXU010000002.1, from coordinate 956 downwards.
TCTTCGACACCGTAGTGATCACCGACATCGTGGAGGGCAAGCCCGCGGGCCTGGCACTCGACCTCAACCAGTCGCGGGCCATCGAGGGCTTCGAGACCAAGGTCGTCGGCGTGACGACCGGCCCCAACGGTGAGGGCTACGAGCAGATCGAGGGCTCCGACGTCGTCGTGATCACCGCTGGTCTGCCGCGCAAGCCCGGCATGAGCCGGATGGACCTGCTGGAGACCAACGCCAAGATCGTCCGCCAGGTCGCCGAGAACGTCGCCAAGTATGCCCCGAACGCCGTCGTCATCGTGGTCTCCAACCCGCTGGACGAGATGACCGCGCTGGCCCAGCTCGCCACCCAGTTCCCGAAGAACCGGGTGCTCGGCCAGGCCGGCATGCTGGACACCGCCCGGTTCAGCAACTTCGTCGCCGAGGCGCTGAACGTGCCGGTGGCGTCGGTACGCACGCTGACCCTGGGCTCGCACGGCGACACGATGGTCCCGGTGCCCTCGAAGAGCACCGTCAACGGCAAGCCGTTGCGTGACGTGATGCCGGCCGAGCAGATCGAGGAGCTGGTCGTCAAGACCCGCAACGGTGGCGCCGAGGTGGTCGCCCTGCTCAAGACCGGTTCGGCGTACTACGCCCCGTCCGCCGCCGCGGCCCGGATGGCGAAGGCCGTCGCCGAGGACTCCGGCGACGTCATGCCGGTCTGCGCCTGGGTCGACGGCGAGTACGGCATCTCCGGTGTCTACCTGGGTGTCGAGGCCGAGATCGGCGCTCAGGGCGTCAAGCGGGTCGTCGAGACCGACCTGGACGCCGACGAGCTGGCCAGCCTCAAGGAGGCCGCCGAGGCCGTCCGTGCCAAGCAGGCTGACATCTCCAGCATGTAGTTCCCCGAACCACCGAAAGGGCGCGCCGGCAGAGCCGACGCGCCCTTTCCCCGTCCCACCCCGTCCCACCCCGTCCCACCC